>NZ_CP036349.1:4644245-5257726 GCF_007753265.1 Botrimarina mediterranea | reverse complement strand
CGCCACGCAGCACCCGCTAGCACAGCCGGCGCCACCGCTACGATCGGACGGTCTCCCGAAGACTGGATCGACGCCCGCCCGCCCGCCAGCCCGCGGAACCACCCATCACCCGGCAGGTCCCCCCAGACCGCAAAGTCAGCAAGCCAAAAAACAAAAGAGGCCCGCGGGTCAAACCCACGGGCCTCTTTGTCGTTTTCAACTTTTATCGAGCTGCTACGAGAGCAGCGTCAACTCAGACGCGACGGCGAGCCGCGAAGCCAACCAGAGCCAGACCGGCGAGCACGCAGGTGGTGGGCTCGGGGATGAAGCTGACGACACCGTTGCGAACAGATCCTTCAAAGATCTGCCCGGTACCGCCCGAGTTGCTGAACAGGAATACGCTGCCGTTGGCGTCGCCAGACAGGGTAACCTGAGCGATCGGGAAATCGGTGCCGCTGGGGATCACCACGCCCGGAGAAGGAGCCCAGGCGATGTTAATACCAGCGGTATCGATCTGCTTGGGGCCGTTCATGCCGAGTTCCGTCGAACCACCGACGACTAGCGTGCTGGACGACGTATTCAGCGTGAGACCACCAATCGAGACAAACGTATCGGCCTCGACATCCGGGAAAGCGCCGATAAGCGCGTCATTCGGCGCCGTCTCTCCGCCGAAGGTCGCCTGCTGGAAGATCGAACCGCTATCCAGCTGAACTACCATCTGCTGACCGAAAAGCTGCTCGTCGAAGCTGATCTGGATGGCGTTGACAACAGTGCCGGCGGGGGCGCCGCCAACAGTGCGTTGAACAACTTGGGGACCGCCGCCGATGATGGCGGCGTTGGCGACCGTAGCCGTCACAGTGAACAATGCAGCGAGAAGGATTTTACGCATGGTTGTTTTGCTCTTGTATTCTTGAGTGAATTGCGTGCTTGGGAATGCCCGAGATCGTCTCGGATATAGCTGAAGTTAAACTCTTAATGAGATAGTGGACTTGGTGTCACACTCACTGCGGCATTAGCAACCCATCTCCCTAGTAATGCATTTCATTCCCTGCCATCGAAGCGACGGCCCGCGAAGGGGCCATCGCCGATGGCAACAAATAGACTTCAGGCCGAGCGACGGAAGCTCAGGCACGCAACACCGATCAAGCCAAGCAGAGCGGCGGTCGGTTCAGGAACAGCGACAGCGGACGAGCTGCTCTGACCCCAAGTGCTGAGCAGGCCGGTCAACTCATCGTCGCCGACGCCCGGAGCGGTCGGCTGCGTACCAGTCCAACCAGCGGGAACTGGCGGAACCGCGGCGCCCCAGTTCGAGAGCAGAAGGGTGAGGTCGCCGTCACCAACGGCGCCACTTCCATCAAAGTCACCGGCGAGAGGATCAGGACCACTGCCAAGGTCCACCGCACCGGTGTTTAGACCTTCTTCGAGTAGGCCAACCGAGCCCACCACACCGAAGGCGGTGCCGGTGCCGGTGCCGGTGTACGTGAAGTCGAGCAGCTTGTGGCTGCCGGCAGCGACGTCGCCCGAGCCGTACGAGGCGAACAGGCGGTTGTTGGGCAGGTCGAGGCCCAGGCCCGTGGTGTCGCCGGCGATCGGCGAACCAGCGATGTACGGGTTGTCGCCAGGGTTGGCGGTGTCGAAGACCGCCGAGTTGATCGTGGCGCCCGTCAGGGTCGCGCCCGTCAGCTCAAGGGCGATTTCGGCGCCGATCGAACCGGCGTCCGTCGTGATGATGTTGATCGAACCCATGCCGCTGCCGTTATCGACAACTTCAATGGTCGGTAGCGCCAGAGCCGGCGCCGCCATGGCGCCGAGTGCGGCAACACAAGCAATGCTCTTCCAGGACATTCGTTTCTCTCCACCCACTTGAGAAATGAGATTTACCAGAGTTGCCGAGCGGGAAGTTGCTCTAGCCCTGCGGAAAACTCAAAGAAAGGAAAATCGACAATCGGGATCTGAACTGCGGCGCCGGTGACCAGTCACCCGGACCAGTCGCCAATCGCTGTTAGCAGTGTCCTACTGCTGGGATGCTCATCAACCGACTTTAGTCAGCGAACCGACGTTGGTCAGCGGTGAGAACTCGTCCGTGCCGCGTAGCCGTTAGTTTGGTGTCTCTTCGTTTGGTGTCGTGCTCGGCCTTAGGACGTCCCTCGATTGAGGCGACCGTCTGTTGTCGGTTGAGCAAGGAAAACCTCCGGGGCCGTCCTTACGCGTATTCAACTCGGCGTCGCGACCCCTTTCAAGCTTGTTGTCCGAAATTGGTGAGTTTTTTGCGCTATCCTCACAATTGCCGATTCACCAGGGCGAATGGGCGCTGTCAGGAAAGAGCCCTGTGCCCCGCGAAGGCCTATTCACCCCAAAAAAGCTTGAGGCAAAACCCTTCTCGCAAGGAATCGAGTCGTTCGGCCAGGGGGCCGGCTTCGACTGCCGAGCGGCAAGGGCGATCGCGGCGGATCGCTGGGACAAGTCCTCGGGGGCGGACCCCCGATCAGCATCGAATATGTTCGGAATCCCCCGAACTGTCAAGCAATCCCTCCAAAGAGTTTCGCATTTCCCCGCCGCCCGCAGCTAGCTCTGCGACGGCGTGCGAGCAGCAGTAAGGAAAAACCCGTCAAAAAGACGCTAGCAGGTTCGGGGATCGAAACGGCGGCCGCCGGGGCCGAAACCGTCCCGTAGTTGTTACGCCAGACGTTCCAGTCGGCCCCGTTGACGACCCCGTCGCCATTGCCATCGGCGCTGGTGAGGGCGGGGACGGTTTGGTTCAGCCTGTCCCGCCAGAACGTGTAGTCCGCGGCGTCGACGCGGCCATCGCCGGTGTAATCGCCCGTCGCAACGCCGAAGCCCAGGTTGGTGCGGACCGAAGTGTTGATCGTGTTCTCGAGCGTCGTATCGCCCGGTGTGGAGATTGAGCCGATGCTCGTGAGCAGTGAACCTTGAAGTTCACCCGTTGCCGTTGCGAACGCGGGCGTGGCGCCGGCGGCGAAGGAGCCGCTGGCGACGGTGACGCCCGTCGCCCATAGCGGGTCTTCCAACGCCCACGGCACGTCTTGAACGCTGGTGAGCGATGTGATGTTGGGGCCGAGGAAATTGGTGTTTGCCACGCGCCCGGGGAAGTTGGGCGAGCCGTTGTCGAGCGTGCCGACGCCGTAGAAAACGCCTTGCTGGCCGGCGCCGGCGGGGGTGATTTGTTGGTTGTAGGTGAGCTGGCGGTAGGAGCCGCGGTCCCGATTGATTTCGAGCGAGAAGCCCGCGTTGTTGGTGGCGCTGCCGTTAACGCGGCCGCGTGGTAGCTCGTTGGTGACCGAGGCGTTGATGCCCGACAGCGGCGCGGTGAGCGAGAAGAGGCCGAACTCGTCGGTCTTCGCGAACAGCTTCCACGTGCCGCCCGCGGAGGGGTTGGCGCCGGTGTAGTTGACGTCGAGCCGTAGGTCGATCGTGCCGGCTTGCGTCGTCACGGCGGCAAGCGACGCGGCGAGAGCGATCAGCAGCGTGAGGGGCTTCGTCATAGGGGTCTCTATTTGGCCCCCGGCTACCGACTTAGCCCCCGGTCAATGACCGGGGGCTAAATGCGGTGGTAGACCGGGGTACGAATGGTGTGCGGTTCGATGGCGGCGTCTCTTCGCCATAATCCCCAGATTAACCGCCGGCGGCCCGATTCGGCGAGCATCCGGCCTAGCGAAACAGCCGCTTTGCGGGGGGTTTGCAGGGGTTGTCGCGGTTGGCCGGACGGCGGGGCGCGGTCGTGCGGCTGGAAGGGGTTCGTCCGGGGCGCCGCGCGCTATTCCGGAGGCCGAAAACGGCAGATTTTCGCCGATCGGCATGCGCCGACCCGCCGTTGGGAAAACTTCTGAGCTAGGCTCGAAATTGAGCCAAATTGCTTTGACTCGCCTCGTCCAAGAGGAGTAACACAACACTTGTCGAGACGACAGGAAGAGGGAGGGCTGGCCAGCTCGCTCTTCGCAACTCCGGCGACTCGCTGCGGCGATCCTGGAGCCATCTCCTCACGGAGTGGAACTGCCTCGACCGTGATTGCGTATCAGGAGGGGAAGCGTCCCTCGCTGTGGGTTCGCCGCCTCTCATCACACCTGATCCTGGAGAACCGATAACCGCTCGTTCGTTTGTTTTCGTCCGTGTTCCTGCGGCCGGTAGCCCTCGCAAGGGGCTGTGTGCCGCCTGTAACGTCGGGCGTGACGGCGACCGACGGCGCCGCGAGGCGCCCGATCAACCGCGACCTTCACCGAGGCGTGCTCGCCTGCCCGGTGGCCCTGAAAAAGCCGCCCGGCGTCCTCTCCCTGCGAGAGGGTTTGCAGCCGCCCGCTCAGAGCCGAAGCACGGCGCGGGCTGATCAGGAACTTTGCTAAGCGCCGGCGACGTCGCCGCACGCATCCCGCGAAACCATTCCCAATTCCTCCAGCAGGAGCTGAACGAACTTATCCAATCGCAACGCGGCGCATGACGCCGTTCTTGTTGAGATAACCAACCCACGGGCTGGCGACGCATTTCGGCGTCGCCAGCCCTTGTTTTTTAGAAGCCGCAATGACCAAGCCCCAATGACCAATGAGGGGGCTGCCGCCCCGAGCTGCGCAGCAGCATTGGTCATTGGGGCTTGGTCGTTGGTCATTGGTCATTCGAAGCATTTGGTCATTGATCATTCGCACAGCGGCCGCTTGATCGCTTAAGATTCCACCCACGACCGGCGTCGCCATCTCTAGAACTCACTCGTAGCCATGGCCCAGCTCACCACGTTTGTGTTCACCGACCTGGTGGGCTCCGTGGCGCTCAAGGGCCGGATGCCGGGCGGCGATGCGGCGGCGCGTGACGCGGCTTACGTCGAGCGGGTGTTGCAGCCGCATCGGGCGCTGATCGAGGCGGGCTTGGCGGCCGCGGAGGGGCGTGTCGTCTCGACCGCCGGCGATGGGCATTTCCTGGTGTTCCCGGACACAGCCCGGGCGACGCGCTGGGCAATCGACGTGGTGCGTGCCCACCACGAAACGCCGATCAACGCCGGCGAAGACGCCCCCACCGCCGAGGTCCGCATTGGCATGCACGCCGGGGCGCCGCAGCCCGATCCGCACGACCCCGACAACTTCGTCGGCCGGGCGGTCGATTACGCCTCGCGCCTCGCCGACCACGCCCAGGGCGGGCAGATCCTCGTCTCGCGCACCACGGCGGCGCTGATCGAGGACGGCGTGCTCGACGGCGTTTGGCTCCACGCCCACGGCGCCTGCGAACTCCGCGGCATCGGCTCGGCGGAGCTCTACGAAGTGCTCTACACGGGCCGTTCGCCAACGCTCCCGCGTCGCAGCCCGGACGAAGAGTTCAACGACCAGCCGCCGCGCGAATGGAGCGTCCTGCCGCGGACGATGGGCCTCACCGAGTACGCGGCTCAGTCGGGGAGCGCTTCGACCCGGCGGCGATCGCCCTCTGATTCGGCGACCGCTGTGCGGCAGCGGCGGATCGGCAATTACGAGCTCTTGGAGCTGATCGGCGCCGGCGGCATGGGCAACGTCTACAAGGCCCGCCACGCGCAGTTCGACCGCCCGCGGGCCGTGAAAATCATCCGCCCCGACCTTGTGGAAGCGGGCGGCGACTCGGTCGTGCGGCGGTTCTACCAAGAGGTCCGCGCGACCGGGGCGCTGGAGCACCCGAACCTTGTGGTGGCGATCGACTCGTCGAGCCCCGACGATTACGAGCACTACCTCGTGATGGAGTACGTCGATGGCGTCAGCGTCGATCGGCTGCTCGACGCCGAGGGGCCGCTGCCGGTGGCCGACGCCTGCGAGATCGCCCGGCAAGCGGCGCTGGGCCTCGAGCATCTGCACGAGCAGGGCCTCGTTCATCGCGACGTGAAGCCGTCGAACCTGATGGTGGCGCTCACCAGCAGCCCGCACCTGCAAGTCGGCGAGAGCGGCAGCTACCGCAGTTCTGGCGCCCCGCTCTCATCGGCGAGGAAGCTGGCGGTGGTGAAGCTGATGGACCTGGGGCTCGCGCTGCTGGTCGGTGGCGACGAGGAACGGCTCACCCGCTTCGACCGCGGCGGAATGGGGACGGCCTACTACATGCCCCCCGAGCAGTGGCGCACCACGTCGGTCGATATCCGGGCCGACATCTACAGCCTCGGCTGCACGCTCTACTGCCTGCTGATGGGTGAGCCGCCGTTCTCGAGGTCCGACCTCAAGCCCGAACGCGCCCACGCCACCGCGCCGATCCCGCCGCTGCGGCCCGCCTGCGGCGCGCCGCGCGAGCTAACCGCCCTGGTCGAGCGGATGCTCGCTAAGGACCCCAAGGACCGCCCGCAGACGCCGCTCGAAGTGGCCGAGGCGCTCGCGCCGTTTGCGGTTGGCGCCCATCTGGCGGAACGCGTCACGCGGCTCAAGGTCGATGGCGCTGTGGAGCGTCGCCTCAGCCGCGCCGAGACACATCCCGACCGCATCGATACGCAAGAAACCAGCGCTCGCCTCAACCGCACCCTCATCGGCAGCGCGGCGTTGGCGACGCCGGGCAAGCGGTTCGGCTGGCTGGTGGCGACGATGGCGGCCGCGGCGGCCTGCGCGGCGGTGCTGGCGGTGTGGTTGTTGCCATCGACGGGGAACCCGGCGCTGGTGGCCGAGAAGCTCGAGTCGGTCGCCGGCCTGACGGCGCGAGAGCTTTCGATCGCCATCGACCGGCGTATTCAGATCCTCCAGTCGGCGGCGGACGACCCCCGTCTGCAAGGCTGGCTGACAGGGCAGGGGCCCAACGCGCCCGACGCGCCCGCGCTCGGGGACCGCCAACACCCGCTTCAGCAATGGATCGTCGATCAACGCAGCCGCGGCGACGAGAAGCTCGGCTTCCGCTCTAGCAGCTGGTTCGTCACCGACGCCAAGGGCTTGCAAGTCGCTCGGGCGCCGTACTCGCCGGCCTCGATGGGTCAGCGTTACGCCATCCGCGACTACTTCCACGGCCAAGGGACCAACCTGCCGGACGACATCGAGGAGGACGACATCCAACCGCTGCGCGAGCCGCACCGCTCGGCGGTCTATGGCAGCACCACCGCGAAGGGTGATCTGAAAGTGGCGTTCTCCGTGCCGATCTACGGCGACTCACAAGAGGCCGGGCGGCAACGGGTGATCGGGGTGCTGGCGATCTCGTCGTCGCTAGGCGATTTCGCCGAGTTCAACGAGCTCGAGGCGACCGGCGGCCACGAGATCCTGCTGGCGGATACCGGCGCCGACGACATCGAAGACGACCTTCGCAAAGGGCTGGTGCTGCACCATCGGGAGCTGTCGTCCTACAGCCGGCCGAGCGACCCGGTGCGGCTCAGCGAGAGTCTGCTGACCGCGACCGCCAATAGCCGCAGCGCGACGCGCGGCAATTTCCTCGGTTCGTACGACGACATCCTCGGTCGACCCGGGTTGAAGTACCTCGGCGCTGTCGCGGAGGTGGCGCCTAAGACGTTGGGCGAAGACCCGCGCGGGCCTTGGGTGGTGATTGTGCAGACGCCGGCGCCGTAAGTCGGTCCGAGGGGCCGCCGCGGGCTGCCGCCTGCGGCTGAGGCGATGCGAGAAGCGTCAACCAACCCGTTGCATCGAGAGCCCTCGATGCAGGTCGTGGGAGCGCGCCGCGAACGATGACCAAGACGCTGTGGGACCCCCGTCGTGCGTTCGATCGGAGCCTTGGACGTTAACCCTCGCTGCGTGCTGCAATCGCATGCACCGCTCCCGCGACGACGTGTTGCATCAGCGTTACGGCGAGGATCACCAGGATCGCGACGGGTTGGTCGCCGAGCGTCGCGCCCACGAGCCCCAGCGCGAGCCCCGTGTTCTTCATCCCTAGCGAGTAGGCCCACGCCACGCGGCCGCGCCTCGACACCCGCCCTAGCAGCGACAGCGGCCACGCCACCGCGGCGCCGGCGACTGGCAGCGTCACGGCCGCGACGAGTGTCGTCCCCAATAACCGCCAGTCAGGCTCAGCGAGTACGTTCGGGAGGGCCGTCGCGGCGTTGGCGTAGTTCAACAGCAGCAGCGCCGCCGCCGAGGCGATGGTGAGCCGCGGGGCGAGCTTCTCGACGCGGCGGCCGCCCAGGGCGGCGTGAAGCCCGAGCCCGAGCAGGGTCGGCACGAGCACCCAGACGACGAACACCGCCCCGCTGAACCGCGAGACGAGCAGGTCGGCCTCGGCGGCGCTGGCGCCGGCGAGGGTCTGGCCCATCAGCCCGAGCACCAGCGGCGTCACCCAGGGGCAGAGGCAGATCGACAGCACGACGAGGCCCAGGGCCCACGCCAGGCTGCCGCCCGACTGGTGCGTCCAGGCGACGGCGGAGTTGGCGACGGGCATCGCCCCGGCGAAGGCCATACCGGCCCCCAGGGAGGCCGCCAGGGGCCCAGGAAGGCACGCCGGCGCGAGGATCGACCAAAGTGCCACCACCACGACAGGAGGCCCCCAAACGCCCGCTAGGGCCGTCAGAAGGGCTACTGGGTGACGGGGCAATTCCCGCAGCTTGCCGACGTTGACCGCCATCGCCCCGGTCAGCAGCAAGACGCCGACCATCACGAGCGAGAAGCTGACGCCCTCCCCGCTGCGGAGGCCCGTCAGCCAGGTCCCCGGCGCGGGGACGAGAGCCGCCAGGACGTACGACCCCAACAGCAGCCACACCAGCCACCGCCGCAGCCACGCCGCCAAAGAGGCGCCGGGCGGCGGGGGCGAGTTGTCGGGGGTCGGTGAGGGCATGCGTGGCGACTCGAAGGCGAGCCCCCGATGTTAATCGGGGGTGCGAAGCGGGTACCCGGTTCCACCCCCAATGAACATCGGGGGCTCGCCGACTTTTTCGGTGCTCACACCGCTAGCCTAGTTCAACCCTCGACGCGCTGCCGCAGCCGCTCGACCTCGTTCCGGAGTTCGCTGATCTGGGTGGTCAATTCTTCCCGGAGCGTCAGCAGCTCCAGCTCCCAATCGCCTCCCGTCGCCGGACGGGTATCGGCTGGCCCACCTTGTGAGCCGTCGGCGCTAGCCGCGGGCGCCGCCACAGCCTGTCGCGACGCTACCGGGGTCGCGCCTCCGACGCCAAACTCCCGACACACCTTGTCGCGTTCGTTCTCGGAATAGAACGTGTGCGTCACCACCGCGCCACGGCCGGGGGGGCTGAGGTACTCAACGAAGCCCTTGGCGACGAGCGCATCGACGATCGGCGTCAGCTCAGAGAGCCCGGGGATGGGCTCCATCCGCGCCGCACGGCCGCGGAGGTCGCCCACGGTCTGCGCGCCGCGGAGCAACAACTCCGCCACCACGGCCAGCTCGGCCTTCTCAACGCCCAGCCACTCGTACATCCGGTGGCGATAACGCTCGACGCGCGAGTCGCCTTGAACGAGCGTCAGCGCCCCCTTCTGCCGCAACGAGTCGGCGGCGCGCTCGACCTGATCGTCGTCGAGCTCCATCTGTGGGTAGCGGTTGTTCTTCTGGTTGCACCCCGTTCGCAGCGCGTTGAGCGACAACGGATAGGCGTCGGGCGTGGTCTTCGCCTTCTCGACGAGAACGCCTAGCACGCGGCGCTCGAGGGAACTGAGCGGGCCGGGATGGGTGGGGCCGGAGTCAATGGCTGTGGACATGGAGAGCGCCTGTTCTCGGGATCGGGTTCCTGGGGGGGGGAACGCGTATCGTAAGGCGCTGTGGCAGGAGTCAGTAGACAGGGGTCAGAAGTTAGGAGTCAGCGAGCCGGGAGCGTCAGCGACCGGAGTTGCGACGGAATCTCGCTTCACTCCGGTCGCTGACGCTCCCGGCTCGCCTACGCTTCGCTCTGTAAATCCTGACCACTGACCCCTAACTGCTGACCCCCTGAAACAAAAAAGCCGCGGGCCGCCCTTTCGGACGGCCCGCGGTCGTTAGCTCACTGCTCGCAGCGTCGCTCGGATCAGAACGTGAAGATCGCGTCCATGCCGAACTTAGCGCTGTTGAACTCTTCGGCGTCCGCGAAGCCGACGTTGTTGGCGGCGGCGTCGCTGGCGGTCCAGTCGTAGCGGATCTCGGGGCGGATCACGACGTTGGCGTGCGGGCGGTAGTTGAGGCCGTAGGTCATCTCTTGGTACGAGAAGCCGTCGGTCTTCCACCACTCGAGCCGGGCGCCAACGGCCCAGCAGTCGTTCATCGTGTAGAACAGGTACTGGTTGATGCCGACCTGATCGTTCGCCGTCACGTTGCCGTTCTGGTCGTCGATGTCCACCAGGTCCGACTGCAGGACGTAGTTCAGGTCGTCGGTCAGGGCGAAGTCCACCACCACCGAGTGGCTGTAGCCGTCACCACCCGCACTGCGCTTGCCGAAGTTGCCGGCGGTCAGCATGTAGGTGAAGGTGATGTCGTCGGTGAGGCCGGTGCTGAAACCACCGAGGAAGTTGCTGCCGTCGTTGAAGCTGTCGAAGCCCGTGTCCCAGCCCGCGGTCCAACCGCCGTACAGCGTGACGTCGTCGAAACCGTTGTAGGTCGCGATGGCGCCGGTGTGCGTGAACGGCTCGCTGTTGAACATCGTGAACGCGTGGCTGTAGAAGAAGTTATCCGGGGCGGTAACGACTTCGTAACCGATCAGCGTGAAGAAGTGGCCGACCTTCACCGACCAATCGCCCCAGGCGACTTCGCCGTACAGCTGCGGCATGGCCCAGCCGTAGCCGGCGCCCTCGTCCCAGCCGTTCTGGAAGTCCCACGAGCCGGCCGGGTTGCCGAACGACTGGGTCTTGATCGCGTCGGTGCCGTACATCAGGTCGGCGCGGAAGCCCCAGTCGACGCCGCAGCAAGGCGCCTCGGCGACCTTCTCGGCGTAGAACCACTGCTGGTGCAGGTTCAGGCGGCCGGGGTGGTCGTTGAACGCGAAGGCGTCGTTGTCGTCACGCGAGAAGCGGGTGTTCTGCGTGTGGAAACCGATCTGGGTCCAACCGCCGAACGTAATCGGGCTGCAGCCGCACGGGTCGAGGTAACCCTGGAGCGTCCAGGGGTCGCCCAGGCAGCAGTCGCCCAACAGGCCGCACGTCGAGCCGCAACCGCAGGCGTCGCCGCAGCCGCCGCCCAATCCGCACGACGGATCGCAACCGCAGTCGGAAGCACAAGCAAAGCCATCGTCACAGCCACAGCTCGGGTCCGCACAGCCGCACGATGGCTCGTCGCAGCAGCCGGTCGTCTCTTCACAACAAATCAACTGGTAGTCGAACGCCGACTCGATCGCCGTTTCGGCGGACGCGGTCGCGCCACCGAAGGCGACCAGAGCAACGCCCATGGTCCATCGCAGAGTCATTACCATCAGCTCCTTCTGGGGGGAAAGCTCGCGTCCGTTCGAGTTGGCGAGCGAACGGGAAGTGCGATCGCCGGACGACGCACCGCACGTCGCTCGGCCCGAATTGGTTCGCCTGATCGATCGTGTTAATCGACGCGCAGAGTCGGGGACGTGTACGTCCAGAGCCGCCGCGAACCGCGAAAAGCGGTGATAACGGGCGTAAGATGAGAAGCTTTGCGGGATATACCGAAACGCCGGTCGGTGAGACCCGACGACCGCGCAAAGGCCAGCCGGCAAAGTCGCCGCAGTTTATCTCAGCCGCCGGCCGGGGCGGGGGGAGGGAAGTCGAAACCGGTGACCCGCCAAGCGACGGCTCCGGGCCTTCCCGACGGGGAACGCTCGAGTTCGACCTGAACGGTCGCGGCCTCTTTGCCGGCACGTGCGGGGACGTCGTACCGCAGGTACGCGACGACCCGCCGGAACGACAGGCTGCCGATAACGTTGGGCCCACTCAGCCGGGGCGTTTCGCCCCCGGCGACGCGCTGTACGGCGTCCTTTGCGGCGAAATCGTCCAGCCGCTGCTTCGCCTCTTCGTTGCCTTCGTAGAGAACCTTGGCCAGCTCGGGAGTCGGTCGGCGGTCGGCGTAAGGGACCATCAGCTCCACGGCGCCGACGAGGTCCTCCTCGGCGATCAGCTCGATAAACCGATCGGCGACGGCGGTGGCGGACGCCATATGGAGCCGCTGCGTCATGGGCCGCTGCGCGAGCAGCGCGCCGAGGACCAGCAGCGAGAGGGCGAGCCCCGCCATGGCGATCCCCTGGCCGCTCTGCGCGTCGGGGTCGCGTCGCACCCGATGGGCGGCCACGCCGCACAAGACCGCCGCCACGGCGGGCAAAAAGGCCAGCCACGGCGTCGCCAGCGCGAGCAGCGACGCCGCCGCAAGGACGGCGCCGATCACCGCCAGCGAACTGACCGGCCGGTAGGCGACCACTTCGTCGTCGAGCGTGTCGGAGAGACCCATACCGCCGGTTATCGATTGGGGCCGATCATCCATGCCAGGCTTGAATCTTTGCTTGAGTCGGTAAGGCGGAGCTGCTGCGAATGAGGGAAGGGGGCGGAGAGAATCAGCCCCGCTTCATGATCGCCGTGTCCGCCGCGGCGTACGCCTTGCGGTGCTTGCCGTGCTCGGCGACGAAGATCTTGGAGCTAAAGCCCGCGCCGCCGAAGGCCTCGGGAGCGAGCACGGAGTCGCACAATCGCAGCCAAGCGATCGTCGGCGCCATCGGGGCGAACTTATCCGCCATCGCCGACTCGGCCGCTTCGGGCGAGTCCCCGTACTCGTAGGCGCTGCTGAGCACGTCGTAGCCGAGCGGCGCCGCGTGGAACGTGGACATCGCGAAGCACATCATCACATACCCGGCGAACGCCGCCAGCGCCGCGCCGCCGAAGTTGTCGACTTGATCGGGGAAGTTCACCCGGTTCTTCGACAGGTAACCGGCGACGAGCTTCAGAACGCCCACGACGATCGCGAACACCAACCACAGCACGAAGAAGTCGAGCAGGTAGGTGTACGAGCCGTCGGTGCGCTCGTCGATCATCACGACCAGCGGCTGATGGACGCCGAAGGCCGTGATCCCGCCAATGACGATCGCCAGCAGGTTGACCAGGTTGCTCCAGATGCCGTGCTGCACCATCATCGCGAGCGTGGCGAAGAAGATGATGCCGGCGATGGCGTAGAACATTGGGAGAGGCTAGAGGCTAGAGGCTAGAGGCTAGAGGCCTTCTTGGCGTGGGGGGGCTAGGAGCCGGAGAGGACGCGTTGCAGTTCTTGGAGGGAGGTGACTCCCTTGGCCACGAGGAGGATTCCCTCTTCTTGGAGGGTCCGCATGCCGGCGGCGCGGGCGGCCTTGCGCAGCACGTCGATCTTCGGTTCCTTGAGCAGCTTCTGGCGGAACTGGTCGTCGGGCTGCAAGAGCTCGAAGATCGCGGTCCGGCCGCGGTAGCCCAGGCCCGAGCAGACCTTGCACGGCTTCTCGATCTCCTCGCCCTTGGGGACGCGGTAGAACTTCGTCACTTTGCCCGCCGGGATGCCGAGCTTTTTCAGTAGCGCCGGGGTGGCCTCGTACTCGACGCGGCAACCGGTGCAGAGCTTGCGGATCAGACGCGTGTTGAGCACGCCGATGAGTTCGCGGGCGAACTCCTTGTGGGGCGTCTTTTTCTGCAACATCCGCAGGCACGCCTCGGCGGCGTCCTGGGCGTGGCACGACGTGACGACAAGGCGGTCGAGGTCAATCTCCTCCATCAACAGCTTAGCGGTCTCGGCGTCGACGAAGTCGCGGACCACCCAGACGTTCGGGTACTTGCGCGAGAGGCTGGGGATCAGCTGGGAGGGCGAATCGCCCTTCGCGGCGTCGTAGAAGCTCGCCGGGACGTTCTCGATCTCGGTCTCGGGGGCGGCCGCGTCCTCGATGGCGACGAAGTCGCGCATCAGGCGGTCGCAGTCCAGCAGCGCCACGTCGAACATCGTTGTCAGGCCGCCCTCGGGCATCGCCGACATGACGACCAGACCGCGGTCGGCGTTCATGATCTCCAGCCACTGGTCGCGGAGCTTCTCCCGCATGCCGAGCTGCTCGAGCGTCTTGATGCCCGATTGCTTGGTGCTGCCGTGGAGCGTGACGATGACGCGTTCGCCGGTCTTGACGCCTTGGCTGGTGAGCTCGCAGGCGTACTTCTTGTTTTGGTAGGTGGCGCCGAACTCGCCGTCCTGCTTCTTGCGCCGCTCCGAGACGTTGAGGTTCGCCAGTTGCTTCATCACGGCGAGCATGACGTCGCCCGACTCGCGGTCGCGGGGCTCGCCGTTGTGCCAGACGCCGTCGATCATGTGCCGCGCGGTGACGACCTCGGCCGAGTAATCGAGCAGCACGCGCGCCGAGCCGCGGGTGACCATGTCGGCGACCAGTTCTTTGACGTGCACGTAGCCGGGCGACTGCCGGGCGGTGAGCAGGTTCGCTTGGTTGGTGCGTTCGTCGCCCCCCTGCGCGACAAGGTCCACCTCGGGGCCGCGGAGGTAGTCGGCCTTCTTCTCCGAGCCGATCTTGAGGCCCACCAAGGCGCCCGCTTCGGAGACTTGGTGACGGAACCAGCTGCCGGTGAAGACCGACTGGTGCGGTTCGACCGATTTGTTGTGGTGGACCGCGTAAGCGACGAACGGCACAAGCCAAGCCAGCGACAGCAGGATGATCCCGATCACGTAGTTCGGGATCAGCAGCATCACGACAAAGGCAATGACGAACGGCGCGACGATCGCCGGGTTCCAGGCGTTGTGGTTGAGGTTGAAGATCTGGGCGTCGCGATTGATCCAGTCGGCGGAGCGGACCCAGACGAGTAGCAGCAGCGCGACCGGCAGCATCTTCAGCCAGTTCAGTGACGCCTCACGCTGACGGAAGATCGAGTGAGTGTCGTCCCACTTGTCGATGCCCGTGCGGGCGACAGCGGGCAGATCGCCGTCGGCGCCGTCGGCCGGCGGGGCGGCGTCCGCCGCTTGGTCATTGGCTTGATTGGCGCCGCGCTCATCGCGGCCGCCACCGGCCATCTCGTTACGGATGTTCTGGGTCTCTAAGACTTCGCCGAGCCCCACTTGCGCAGAGGCCACGCCGACGCCAAACGTCAAACCCACGGCAAACGCCATCGCGAGCGCCGCGCGCCGCCAACTGACTCGAACCATTCCCGATGCCATCAACTCGGTTGCCTTATCGAAAGAACGCTACAGGGAAGGTTGTGAATTAAAGGATGCCGCCCTGGTTCACGGAGATGCCCTTGAGGGCCATCTTGAGGGCCTCGCGGTTGGGCGCGACCTCCATCGCCGTCTCACGGTCGATCAGTTCTTTGTCCACGAGGCCCTTGAGGCTCTGCGTGAAGTCCTGCATGCCGTCCTCGGCGCCGATGCGGATCGCGTCGCCGAGCTTCTCGTCTTGCTCTTCGAGGATAAGTTTGCGGATCGTCGGCGTGAAATTCATGATCTCGACCGTCGGCACCCGCGACACGCCCGGCTTGATGCTCTTGAGCAGCTTCTGGGCGACAATCCCCTTCATGTTGAAGGCGATCGCGCTGCGCAGCGCGGGGTGCATCTCCTGCGGGAAGAGGTCGAGGATACGGCCGATCGTCGACGGCGCGCTCGAGGCGTGGATCGTCCCGAACACGAGGTGACCCGTCTCCGCGGCGTGGATCGCCGTCATGAACGTCTCTTTGTCACGCATTTCGCCGACCAGGATGATGTCCGGGTCTTCACGAACCGCGTGCTTCATCCCGACCTCGAAGTCGATGACATCGAAGCCGATCTCACGCTGGTTGATCAGGCACTTGTCCTCGGTGAAGACGAACTCGATCGGGTCTTCGAGCGTGAGGATGTGCTTGCGGTAGTTGGCGTTGATCCAATTGAGCATCGAGCCGATCGTGGTCGACTTGCCCGAGCCCGTAACGCCCGCCAGCAGGATCATCCCTTGGTCGTAGACGCAGAGGTCCTTCATCGTGGGGGGGAGGTACAGCCCCTCAAAGTTGGGGATGAAGGCGTTGACGCGCCTCGCCACCAGGCCCATGTGCCCGAGCTGCTGCAGCAGATTCACACGGAACCGCCACGTGGTCTCGTCCACCTTCACCGTGTGGGCGAAGTCGGCGCCGCCGTCACGCTCGAAGATCTTGCGGTTGCGGTCGTTCATCAGCGGCAAGAGGAGACTGACCATCTCCTCGTCGCTGATCGGTCCGCGCTGCAGCTCACGGATGGTGCCGCCGACGCGGACCAAGGGGGGTTTGCCGACTTTCAGGTGGAGATCGCTCGCCTCGTACTTAACGCAGGCACGGAAGAGCTTGTTGACCTCCAGCTCGGTGTTGATCGGCATGAAACCGCTTTTGACGGCGTCGGCGACGATCGACATGGCGTTTTGCCCTCTTCGCGGTGGGATGTTCCGGGGGCGGAGCGGGCCCGCGCCCTTCCGCCAGCCGCCCGACGGCGCATACCCCCAGCGGGGCCGGCCAGCGGCGGCAAGCTTGCAGTCTAACCAGAACTCGGGCCGCTTGCACCTTTCCCAGGCGGGCACTGGCGGCTTTCCCGAACGGGAAGAGTGTCCGAGCGGCCAGCGGTTTCCCGCGGAGGGAAGAATCCGCCGCCGGCGTAGCGAAGCCATTCAGCAGGCCGATCCGTGAAGCCAAGGCCCAGCTCCGCGGGCTCTCGGGCCCGGCGGGCGGGTCCGCCTAGTGTTTGACCTGCCCGCGTAATCCGTACAAACTCACTCTAGAGCCGCTGATCGATCGCTCTTCCCGGAACACGTTCGAGTCGCCTAATGAGCCGCACCATCGCCGTCCTTCTCGCCGGGCTACGGCTTTCTTTTGTAGCAGGGGCCCTGGCAGCTGCCGCCGTTGCGCCGGCGGCGACTCTCACTCTTGAGTTCTGGGGCAATCAGCTCACCGAGCCCGTGCCGTCCCCGGGATTCAACTTCGGCGCCGCAGTGGATACCGACGGGGCGACCGCGATCGTTGGGACCCGCCTGGGCGGCAGCGATAGTGGGATCGGTTCCGGCTCGGTGTATACGTTCAACATTGCCACGGGGATGTTCGGACCCGAGTTGGTCCCATCCGACGGGCTCGCGGGCGATCGCTTCGGCGATGCGGTCGCGATTGGCAGACCATACTCGCTAGTCGGAGCCTTCAACGGCCACGATGGCGCTGGCGCCGCCTACGTCTACAATCGCTCTGGCGAGCAGGTGAACAAGTTAGTCGCAGCTGATGGCGCCGCCGGGGACCGCTTTGGAGACTCGCTAGACACTGCTGGGATTCACGCCCTCATTGGCGCTCCTGGCGACGATGACTTTGGCAACGCCAGTGGCGCCGCCTATTTCTTCAACGCCATGACGGGGGTGCAGCTTCACAAGTTCGCGCCTGGAGATTTAACAGCCTCCGCTCAGTTTGGCTACGCAACCGCGCTCGACGAATCTATCGCGGCAGTTACGTCGCGACTTGATGATGGCACGCCACTCGGCACAGGTTCGGTTTACTTCTTTGACTGGACCACCGGCTCGCAACTAGCCAAGTCCACGCCGAGCAACGCCACGGCCGGGGACCGCTTCGGCGAGTCAATCGCACTGGACGACAACGTTGCTCTGGTGGGCGCTTCGCGCGGCAACGGCGGGACTGGCGCCGCGTATCTGTTCGACGCCACGACCGGTGACGAGTTGCATGTTCTCACTCCCGGTGACGGCGCCATGGGGTTCAACTTCGGCGTCTCGGTGGCGATTGAGGACGGCCTCGCATTGGTCGGCGCCAGTAGCGCCACGGCTGACGGCATCGTTACCGGCGCGGTCTACGCCTACGACGTGGCCACCGGTCTTGAGATCGGCCGGCTCGTGCTGATTGACCGCGAGCAGGGCGACAACCTCGGCATTTCGCTGGCCTACGAGAACGGCACGATGATCGTCGGCTCTTCGTTCGACAGCGACTTCGGCCTCCGCGCCGGCGCCGCTTACTTGCAAGACATCGTCCGCGTTGATATCCCCGAGCCCTCGTCAGCGCTTCTGCTGTTGACGCTTATCGCAGGGTCCGCTGTGCGGAACGGTCGCCACGACTAACGTCCCCGGCTCGCCGTCAAAATTGCTTGCGCAGCAACATGAGCCGTCGGCGCTAGCCGCGGGTGGCCTTACGCATACGCATGCCATCGCGTACTACGAGCCCGGTGAGAACGGTCCGCACAGCGGACCCTACAAGAGCCCATCCAGTTGATCGACGAGGTTCTCGAAGTGATCGAGCGCCGTCTGCACGGGCTCGGGGCTCTCCATATCGACTCCGGCGTCTCGCAAGAGGTCGAGCGGGTGCTTGCTGCAACCGCCCTTGAGGAAGCCGAGGTACGCGTCGAGCGCCGGATCGCCGCCGGTCAGCACACGCTGCGACAGCGCGATCGCTGCCGAGAGGCCCGTCGCGTACTTATAGACGTAGAACGCGTTGTAGAAGTGCGGGATCCGCAAGCACTCCAGTTCTAGACAATCATCGACGACGAACTGCTCGCCGAAGTACGCGTCGAGCAGCTCGCGGTAGACCTTGCGGAACGACTCCAGGGTGAGCGGCTCGCCCGCCTCGGCCATCGCGTGCGTGCGGTGCTCGAACTCGGCGAACATCGTCTGACGGATGATCGTGCCGCGGATGGCGTCGATGTCGCGGTTGATCAGGTAGGCGCGCTCCTCGTCGCTCTTGGCGTTCTCCATTAAGTAGCGGCTCAGCAGCTGCTCGTTGAACGTGCTGGCCACTTCGGCGACGAAAATGGTGTAGCTGTAGTACTCGAAGGGCTGGGACTTCGACGAGTACCAGCTGTGCATCGAGTGGCCCGCCTCGTGCGTCAGCGTGAAGACGTGGTCGAGCACGTCTGGCTGGTAGTTCATCAAGATGTACGGCAGCCCGTCGTACGAACCGGCCGAGAACGCGCCGGAGTTCTTCCCCTTGTTGGGATACCGGTCGCACCACCGCGCGGTGGTAAGGCCCTTCTTGAGGACGTCGCCGTACTCCTTGCCGAGCGGTTCGAGCGAGGCGATCACCGCCTTCACGGCTTGGTCCCAGGTGTGCCGCTTGTCGAGTTCTGACAAGATCGGCACGTAGGTGTCGTAGTGGTGGAGGTCCTTGAGCTTCATCTTGCGGCGACGCAGCTCGAAGTACTTGTGGACCGCCGGCAGCTTCGACCGCACCGCGCTGACGAGGTTGTCGTAAACGCTCACGGGCACGTTGTCGCTGAACAGCGACGCCTCGCGCGCCGACGGGTAGTTCCGCGCTTGCGCGTAGTAAACGTCGGTGAGGATCGATCCCTTGAGCGACGCGGCGAGCGCGTTCTCGTGGTCGGCGAACTCTTCGTAGAACTGGTGGAACGCGGCCTTGCGGACTTTGCGGCTGGGAGAATGCAGGAAGACGCTGAAGCTCGACTGGTTGAGCTCGGCCTTCTTGCCCTGCTCGTCCTCGACTTCGCCAAACTTGAGGTCGGCGTCGGTGAGCTGGCGGAAGATCTGGCCCGGCGAGCCCGCCATCTCGGTCTGCATCGCCAGCAGGCGCTCTTCGCCGTCGCTGAGCGTGTGCGGCTTGTAGCGCGCCATGCGCTCGAGCTTGAGCTTGTACGGCGCCAACTCCTTGGCGGCCATAAGCTTCTTGAGCTTCGCGTCGGAGAGCGAGAGGATTTCCGGGCGGATGTAGCTCGCGGCCTGCGCGGCGCGGCTGGCGGCGTTCTGCAAGCGGCCGACCATCGCCTGGTAATCGCTGTTGGCCTGGTCCTCGGTGGTCTTCAGCATCGCGTAGTAGCCGAGCCGCTCGCCATCGCGGTCGAACTTGCCGTCGAACTTGAAGCACTTGGCGAGCTCCGCCGGCTCCGCGAGCTTCCCCTTAAAGGCGGCGTACTTGGAGATCTGCTTCTCCCAAACGACAAACGCCTTCTCCCACGCGGCGTCGGTGGCGAAGAGCGAGTCGAGGTTCCAGGTGTCGGCAACCTTGACCTTATCGCGAGTCGGCAGCTTCTTCATGCGTGCTACTTGTTCTAAAAAGGATTCACCACAAAGGAACTAAGGAACGAAGGAAATCAAATAATGAAACGCCTTCGTCGTCCTCCTTTGTTCCTTCGTTCCTTCGTGGTTCAAAAATACTGAATCACCACTTCCAAAGTGCCGTGCCCCAGGAGAGGCCGGCGCCGAAGCCGCACATCATCAACTCATCGCCTGACTTGACGAGGCCCGCACGAACCGATTCGTCGAGGGCGATCGGGATCGATCCCGCCGACGTGTTGCCGTAGCGGTCGAGGTGTTTGACGACGCGCTCGCGCGGCACGCCCATCGAGTCGGTCGCCGCGTCGAGGATGCGGGCGTTCGCTTGATGCAAGAGCCAGAGCTTGACCGCTTCTTTGTCGCGGCCCGCGGCGGTGAGGACGTGTTCGAAGGTGTCCTCAAGCAGACGCACGGCCCATTTGAAAACGGGCCGGCCGTCCATCTCCATCAGCCACGGGATGCCCCCCTCAACACCAGGCTCCGCCGGGCAGTCGAGCGAGAAGGGCCGTTCGACGCCGCCGACGCGCCGCGTCAGCAGGTCGGTCCCGCCGCCATCGGCGCCGAGCGTCGCGGCGAGCAGGCCCTGCTCAGAACTACCACGCGTCAGGATCACCGCGCCGGCGCCGTCCCCGAAGAGCGGGAAGGTCTTCTTGTCGTCGGGATTGAGGACGCGCGTGTTGGTGTCGGCGCCGATCACCAACACGTTCCGCATCGACCCCGTCGCGACGAACTGCGCGCCGGTGATCAGGGCGTACATGAACCCCGCACAAGCCGCTACAAGGTCCATCGCGGGGCACTTGAGGCCGAGCTGCTGCTGCACCGCGGTGGCGGTCTGTGGCAACAACCGATCGGGTGTAAACGTCGCCAGGAGGATCAGGTCGATGTCGGCCGGATCGATTTCCGCCGCGGCGATCGCTTGCCGTGCGGCGCCGGCGGCGAGGTGGCTGGTCGAGAGCCCCGGCGGGGCGTGGCGGCGCTCGTGGATGCCGGTCCGCTGCGAAATCCACTCGGGGTCGCAGCCGAGGCGCCCTAGGTCTTCGTTCGTGACAACCAAGTCGGGCACGCAGCTCCCCGTCCCGGCGATGCGGACACCCGTGAGCTGGAACAGGGGGCCGCGTTGAAGGTGTTGCAGAACGTCGGACATGCGGGGCGGGGGAGCAAACTCGCGAAGCTAGGGCGAATCGAGCAACCTACGGGGAGAAGGCGGGGGGCGGCAACCCCGAGACGCTTGCGCAGCGAGCCGCTGGGAGCCATGGCGTCCCGCCCACGGCAGAGGTGGGTACCGACTTTTCAGTGCCTCCAGAGTCGCCAGCAGAGTCGCTAGTCAGCGGGCGCCAGCTGCCCTGCGACTCTTTACTAAGAAGTGAGCTAGTACCCGCTGCGCCGGGGGCAGGGACTCCACGGCTCGCGCCTGAAGGCTAGGCCGCTTTGCGGCGGCGGGGGCGGCCCACGCGCTCGTAGAGCCATGCTCCGCCGCGTTTGCCGATTTGGCGGACGGCGCCCATTTCTCGCAGGGCGTAGGCGGCGCGTTGGGCGAGCCAGCGTGGGGCGCCCATCGCCGTGGCGAGTTCGGCGGTGTCGAACTCTTTGGGCAGTTTGCCGGGGACCAACTGCCAGAGGTCCGCCGCCTTCGTGAAACGCATGACCGCGCCGACGCTCGACAGCCGCTGGTCCTCGACGACGTGATCGTTGGCCCGCCAACGCCGTTTACGGCCGTGGCCGGGGCAGCGGACCTCTACGACTTCTACCAGCGGCGTCTCGATCGTGAGCCGCGGGTGGGGGAACGTCCGTGTGAAGTGGACCAAGTCATCGAACAAGTCGTAGGTCGCGCCGCGCTTGGGGCTCCATCGCTGGCTGACGATCTCGCCGCCGGGACGGTCGAGCTTGATGATCCGCCGCCTGGCGACGATCGGCTTGACCACGAGCACTCGGTGTTCTTCGCAGAGCGTGCGGATCTTATCGCGGATGGCGGCGAGCCCTGCGTGTTGGACTTCGATCAGCAGGTCGCCGCGCACCGCGTCGATGCGGTAGCGCCCACGCCGCACCTCGACCTCGCCGTCGTCGCCGGCGTAGTGGGCTTTAAGCTGTTGGTGGAGGCTCGTTTCCATTGAGGCGCAAATTGGAAGGCGCTAGGCGCTAGTTGTTGAGCAGGCGTCCGAGAACTAGCGCCTAGCGCCTCTTAACTAACGCCTCACCCCAAGGTCCTCAACCGTGAACAGCGTCGTCAGTTCGTAGCCCGCGGCCTTAAACGCCTCGCGGCCGCCTTCGAGGCGATCGACGATCGCCAGCACGCGCTCGACCTTGAGCCCCTCGGCTTCGCACAGCTCGATGGCCTTGAGGCTCGACGCGCCGGTTGTCACGACGTCTTCGACGATGACGAGCGATTCGCCCGAGCTATAAGGGCCTTCGACCTGCTTCCCTTTGCCGTGCTCCTTCGGTTCTTTGCGGACCATGACGCCGCGGAGCGAGTAGCCTTTGATGCCGGCGGTGGTGAGGATCGCGGCGGTGATCGGGTCGGCGCCGATGGCCATGCCGCCCACGAGCTTGGGTCCTTGACCCATCTTCAAACGCATCTCGCCGATGAGGTCGATCATCCCCTCGCCGATGAGTCGAGCGCCCCGGGCGTCGAGCGTCACGCGACGGCAGTCGAGGTAGTAGGACGCCTTCTTGCCCGAGGCGAGCGTGAAGTCGCCGAACTCGAGGGCGGCGTTCTTGATCAGCTTGGCGAGCGCGTCGCGGTCGTACATCGGGGAGGGGAAAGGGGCTAGGGACTAGGGGCTAGGGGCAGGCGAGCCCCCGATGTTAATCGGGGGAGGGAACTAACGGACGCCCTCACGCTGCATCGCCTCAACGCGGCTCTCGAAGTGATGCTGCTTGTCGAAGACGTTGCCACCCTCGTCAGTGTAATGGTTTCCCAGCACCCCAAAGAGGGCGTCATACCCCCGGCACCCAGACGCCGCCGCCAGGACGGCCAGCAATCCGAATAGAAACCGCCGTACACCCATGTCGACAAGCCCTTTGACCGATTGCGGAATCCCTCCCCTTCAACGCAACTCTCACCTTCTTACGGTCACCGCCGAACCCACCGACAGGATGTCGTAGAGGTCGGCCATGTCGTTGGAGGCGATCGTCAGGCGGCCACGAGCGCCCAGCGGCGGCGTCGGGCCGGCGCTGAGCTCGACCTGCTCGCCCGTCGGGTTCTCGAGGACGACTTTCTGGCCCTCACCAACCACGGGCTGATTGGGGGCGTCGAGGCGCTTCTGGCCGACGCGCCACTCGCCGCTGGTCGGCGCCTGGCCTTCGACCTGGACCGGGAAGCGACCGGCGTAGCGGTCGTCGAGCAGCAGCACGACTTCACCCCGCGCGAGGTCCACCTCGGCATTGAAGGGGCCACGGATCACTTTGAGTTGCTGGCCCGGCTGGACGGCGTCAACGGTCTCTAAACCGTTGATCTTCGCCAAGAGTTGCCAAGGGACGTCGTAATCCTCGGCGATCGTCGCGAGCGTCTCGCCCGGCTGGACGACATAAGCAGGCTCAAGCCGGTGCTCGTTCGAGTAGACAACCGACCCCGCGAGCTGGCTCAAGAGGTCCTCAACCTTGGCGTACTCTTCGGCAGAGAGACCCGGCTCGGCGCGCCACTGCGAGAGCATCCGGTGCGCGCGGGTCAGCTCGTCGCGCTCTAGCGCCATCTCGACCGCCTGCCACGCGGCGGCGAAGCCGGGCGCGGCGGGGGGAACCGTCGCTGTCGGTCGCGTCGTTGGGGACGCGGTTGCTTCTGTCAGAGTTGCTTCCGGTGGAGTCGGTGCGGACGACAAAGTCTCCGTCGTCGGGAACGGTGACTCGGGAGCTTCGGCAACTTGCGATGGCTCAGGCCTGGTCGCGCTGTCCTGCACGGCCTGCATCGATGGGACGCGGCCGTTGATGGTGGGCGATGTGACGGTCGTTGCGTCCTTGCCGTATTGGGCTGTGGGGATCGACGCCGGGAGGGCTAACGCTTGGTGGTTAGCCGTGGGTTGGCTGTTCGACGTCGGAAGCGTCGGCTGCGGCGGCGTTGTCGCAGGCGTATCGCCGCTAGGCATCGCGGGCATCGCGGGGAACCCAGACGCGGCGGCTTCTGGTTTGGTCTCCACCGCGGCTGGGGCCGAATCGGCCCAACTCGGCGCCGTCCGCGCAGCGAGCGTCGTGTCGGGTGTCGAGCCGGAAGCACCTCCGTCCCAGGCGGGCGGCTCTTCGCTCGTGATCTCGGCGCCGTTCCACTCGCTGTTGAACGCAACGGGGGGTGGGCCTTCGTTGATCTTGCGCGCCAGAAACACGCCGAGCACGGCTAGCACGGCGATCGTAGCGAGGGGGCGGATCGTGCTCATCGGGGATCGTTTGAGCTGAGTGAGCCAGTTGAGAGCGCGCCGAACTGAAAGCGCGCAGAACCACTTTGCGGCGGAAAGTAGGCGAATGGCCGAAGTGCGGCCATGCCAGTTACCGGTCTGTAGCTAGCAGGCGAGCCGGCGATCTTTGAGTGACTCGCTATTCGAGCGGCCCGCTGTTTGGCAGCAGTGCTTGCAGCGGGCAACCCTCGCACTTCGCTCTCGAAGCATGGCAATGCTCGATGCCGACACGCACCAGCAGCGCGTGCGTCTCGGCGTAAGTTTTGACGTCGTTCGGCAATCGCTTGCGCCAGAAGGCGGCGACCTCGTCGTACTTCGCCGTCGAGTCGCCCCAACCATGCCGGCGCATGACGCGGCGCTTGTAGGCGTCCACGACGAAGAGCGGCGCGCCGCCGGCGTAGAGCAGGATCGCGTCGGCCGTCTCGGGCCCGACGCCGTGAACGCCCAGCAGCTGCGAGCGGCGTTCGAGGGCGATCTTGCGATCAACCACGCCATCGAGCAACGCGTCCATCGAACCGCCGTGCGATTCGACGAGGAACCTAGCAAACGCCTTGAGCCGCTTCGCTTTGACATTCGGCGGGCCGGCGGAGCGGATGATCTGCGCGAGCGCTTCAGGTTCGATCGCGTCAATCGCCGTGAACGACATGGCGCCGGCTGATTCAAGATTCGCGATCGCCCGCACGACGTTCTTCCACGAAGTGTGCTGCACCAGCACCGCGCCGACCGCGATCTCCCACGCGTCAGCAACACCGGAGCGAGTCGCCGCAGGCCACCAGCCTTGCGGGCCGTAGGCGTCGTGGAGCAAGCGGTATGCGAGTCGGATCGTGGACACAAGCGATAAGGCTTATTGCTGGATTCAACGCGATCAGTTTTTGAACCACCAAGGAACAAAGGAACGAAGTTTTCTTGCTCGGAAGCAAACCGATTCTCAAACAGAGCCTTTGTTCCTTCGTTCCTTTGTGGTTCTCTCTTCTGATTCGTCGGTAGTGTTCGTCGTCTGAGGAGATCGGGTTCCCTTCGGCATAAAAGTCAAGCCGCATTTTTCGACTTCTGCGACCTTCGCGTTTCTCTCTTTGACCTCTTCGCGTCGAAGGTATAATCGAGGCAGCGGGCACGGAGGACCAACCGACGATCACGCAATGGTCGGCTTAGCTCCGGCAATGATTGCGGGCCCGCGTTGTATTGAAAGAGGCGTCGTGTTCCTTGTCGAACGCGACGCTTCGTCCATTTCCAAAGCTACTTACCGAAGGCCCGGGTCGTGCTGTCAGTCCGTCCAAAGATCGCCGAGCTCGTGATGCAGCTCTACGGCCGAGCGCTCCACCCGGAGCTGTTCGAGGTCTTTGCGCAGAAGCGGCTGGAACGCGGCAAGGTGGCGCCGCCGCCGCGATCGATCGCCGCCAGCGACGGGGTAGCCCCTGCTGGCGTGAGTGGCGAAATCGACCCCGAGGCCGACGGCTACGAGGCGATCGTCGCCATCACCAGCGCCGGGCATGTCGTCCACTGGCGTCACCGTGGCCTGACGCTGACCGAGGTGTGCGCGTCGTCACACCAGCCGCTGCCACAGCGTCGGCGGTTGATGTCGCACCGCGTGGAAGGCGAGCGGAGTGACCGCGTCGAGTGCCGGGGCGGCATCGTCTACGAGACCTCGCTGGCGCTCGAGACGGCGTCTTCGGAGGCGTTGTACGCCTACCAGCACGAGTTCGACCTGATGAACCTCCAGGGGGGCGCGCTCCCCTTGGGCGAAGGGGGCGATAGCAATGGCCTCCTGCACCGCTTCGAAGCCAGCGGCCGAGCCGGCCTCTCGATGGGCGCCCTCAGCTTCGTCGATATCCAGTCCCGTGACCGCTCGTTACGGGTCCGGGCGTTGCACACCTTCCCTGACGACTGCGCGATCGTGAAGACCGAAAGCGTTTTCCGGCTGCCGGGGTAACGGAAATCCCAATGACCAAGTCCCAATGACCAATGCGGGCGGAGCGGAAGCTCCTCATTGGTCATTGGGGCTTGGTCATTGGTGATTTCACTTCGTAGGTGGTCCCCGTCGCGGAAAGGGGGATCGATCCGGTAGACTGTCCGGCTTGGCGGCGTTTCTGCCCACTGCCCACTGCCGACTGCCTGCTCCCCAATGAAAACCGACGAGCTCCGCGAGAAGTACCTAGCGTTCTTTGAGTCCAAGGGCCACACGCGCGTCGCCAGCGACGTTCTGGTGCCGACTTGGGACCCCTCGGTGCTGTTCACCCCGGCGGGGATGAACCAGTTCAAGGACCACTTCCTTGGCAAAGTGAAGCTCGAGTACACGCGCGCTGCGACCTGCCAGAAGTGCCTCCGCACGGGCGACATCGACAACGTCGGCCGCACGCCGCGGCACCACACGTTCTTCGAGATGCTGGGCAACTTCAGCTTCGGCGACTACTTCAAGCGGGACGCCATCCACTGGGCGTGGGAGTTTCTGACCGACAAGCGCTGGCTGGGGCTGCCCAGCGCACAGCTCTCGGTGACGGTCTACAAGGACGACAAAGAGGCCGCGAAGATCTGGAACGAAGAGATCGGCCTACCGATGTCGCGGATCAGCTTCGAGGAAGAGGACGAGAACTTCTGGCCCGCCAGCGCCCCCAGCCAGGGGCCCGACGGCGTCTGCGGCCCGTGCAGCGAGATCTACTACACGGCGCCACTCGCCGAGGGTGGCTTCGCCGAGCCGCTGGAGATCTGGAACCTCGTCTTTACGCAGTTCAACCGCGTCGGCGACCCGCCGAACAACCTCCAGCCGCTGCCGAGTAAGAACATCGACACCGGCATGGGCCTCGAGCGCACCGCCGCGGTGCTGCAGGGCGTGCCGACGAACTACCACATCGACTCGCTCTTCCCGCTGGTGCAGGCCGCAGCCGAGGTGTGCGGCGCCAAGTATGAGCTTACTAGCGAAGACGGCCGCCGCCTCCGACGCATCGCCGACCACGTCCGCGCGTGTACTTTCGCCGTCCACGAGAACGTCTACCCCGGCCCGAACAAAGAGAAATACGTTGTTAAACGGCTGCTCCGCCGCGCGGTGCTCGACGGGCATCAGATCGGCGTGCACGAGCCGTTTCTGCACAAGCTCGTGCCGATGGTCGCCGAGTTGACCAAGTCGGTTTACCCCGAGCTGCTGGAAACCTCCAAGCGCGTCGCCGACGTCATCCAGAAAGAAGAGTCGAACTTCTTCGGCACGATCGACGGCGGCCTTAATCGCATCGAGCGCGTCTTCGACGACATGCGCCAGGGCAACCGCACGACGGTCGATGGCGGCGTCGCGGCCGAGCTGTACCAGACCTTCGGCGTGCCGCCCGAGTTGTTCGAAAGCCTCGCCGCCGAGCACAACTTGGCGTTCGACTGGGACGGCTACAAACGGGCGATGGAGGGGCACAGCGAAGCCTCTGGTAAGCTCGTTCATACCGTGATGGGCGCGAAGGGACCGATCGACTCGCTCAAGCAAGCCGTCCACTCGACGAAGTTCCTCGGCTACGACAAGACCGAAGCCGACGTCACCGTGGTCGGGATCGTCGCGGGCGTCGCGCCGGACGATCGCCTGTGCGACACGATGGAAGAGATCGGCCACGAGAACCCCGTGCGCCTCGTTCTCGACCAGACGCCGTTCTACGGCGAGAGCGGCGGTCAGGTGGGTGACATCGGCGTCATCAAGGGCGATGGCTTCGAGTTCACCGTGCAAGACACGCAGAAGGACGGCAACCTGTTCGTCCACCTCGGGCATCTGAAGTCGGGCGTTGTCCGCGAGGGCGTGAAGGCGAAGGCCATCGTCGATACCTCGCGTCGCGACGCGATCCGCCGCGCACACTCGGCCACGCACCTGTTGCATTGGGCGCTACAGAAGACGCTCGGCTCGCACGCGCAGCAGCAGGGATCGAAGGTCGACGCCGACTGGCTGCGGTTCGACTTCACGAACCTCTCGGCCGTCGAGCCCGAGCAACTGGCGACGATCGAAGCCGACGTCGAAGCCTGTGTCGCCGCCGCCGGCGCCGTGCAGTGCGAGACACTGCCGCTCGCCGACGCGCGCAAGCAAGGCGCGATGATGCTCTTCGGCGAAAAGTATCCCGACCCGGTGCGGATGGTCTCGATGGGCCCGCTCGCCGATGGCTCATCGTTCAGCCGCGAGCTATGCGGCGGTACGCACCTCACCAGCACCGGCCAGGTGGGCGTCTTCGAGCTGCTTTCGGAAGAAGGCGTCTCCGCCGGCACACGCCGCATCACGGCGCTGACTGGTGAGCGTGCCGAAGCGAACCGCAAGGAAGTCGAAGCCGCGCTCGCTGAAACGGCGAAGACGCTCGGCGTGCAGCAAGAGACCGTTGTCGAAGCGGTTGGCCGACTGCTCGCGCGGCAACGGGTGCTCAAGAAGAAACTTTCGGGCGGCGGGGCGGTGAAGGCCGAGGAGGCGCAGCTGCGTGGCGCCAAGCTCGACACTTACGCCAAGCGGCGAGCCGCGTTGATGGACGCCGCGCGGCAACTATCGGTCGCTCCGGCGGAGGTCGCCCCGCGTTGTGCCGCGCTGATGGCGGAGATCGAGAAGCTCGAAGCGCAGGTGAAGCAGCGTGACGCGGCCGGCCCGCTCGACGCCGACTCGCTCTTGGCGAAGGCCGAGGTCATCAACGGCGTGACGATCCTCATCGCCGAGACGCCGGGCGTCGCGGCGCCGTTGATGCGGCAGTTGATCGACGCGGTGCGCCAAAAGACGCAGCCCGCCGCGGTGCTGCTCGCATCCGCCGAAGGAGACGACAAGGTCACGCTCATTGCCGGGATTACCAAGGACCTCCAAGACCGCGGCGTCAGCGCCGGCAAGTGGATCGGCCCGGTGGCGAAGGCGGTCGGCGGCGGCGGCGGCGGGCGTCCCGACCTGGCCCAAGCCGGCGGCAAGGACCCGAGCAAGATCGCCGAAGCGATTCTCACGGCCCGCGAAACGATCGTCCCGATGCTCGGCGCATGAGCCGGTAACGATCAAGCTGGGCGCCAGCAGTGCAGTGTTGGCGAACGTTTTGAACTTTCGAAGGGATGGAACAGCTCGCCAAAGTTCGCTGCGCCGAAAAGTCGCGTCGGTTGCGCTTGAATTAGGGCGCGCCGAAGCGCTATCGTTGAGATAGAGCGAACGGCGGTTCCTTTCACTGGAGACACCTCCCGCGGAGGCAGGTCTTCGGTTGCACGTTGCGCGGGATCACCCATGCAGCGACACTCGTCCCAGCGCGCTTGAGGTCTGTACCGGCGCGTTCACTCCAGGCGGAGGTGCGTTATGAGCGTTATCGAGAAAGCCCCTGGCGCGGCCACGTTGGCGCCAACCTGCCGTTGCGAAGTCGTAGAGCGTGGACCCAACTGGTTGTTCGTTCGTGTCGAGCTTAGCGGCGAGCCGTGCGGCGTAGGCGATCGGTTGTGGGAGATCGCCCGGAGCCAGTTCGTTTACCGCTTGGTCGTTGAGTTCAACGCCGACGCACACGCCGACGCGGTGTATGGCAGCAAGCTGGGGCACGAGCTCGGCGCGCTGTGCGACCGTCTCATCGAACGGGGTGGCGCCCTGAGGCTGTGCGGACTGTCGCCCGAAGCGGCCCACGTGGTGGTCAGCGAGTCGGGCTGCCCGCGGCTGCACAACCACGCCACGACCCACGACGCCGTGTGGTGCGGTCCACGCTGCGACGGCGATACGGCCGCCGAGCAAACCGTTCACGCGCGGTTCGACGAAGAGACTTGGCGTACGCCGCCGCGGCCGCACGCGAAGTGACTTTGAGGCGAGCCGGCGACGAACATCGCCGGCTCGCCATTCAGCTAGTGCAGCAATCGCTTGCGCAGGTCTTTGAGCACCCCGACGATCGGGTTCTCCGCTTTCGTGCGATGGTAGAGCCCGCCATTTGGCAAGCGGTGCGGGCCGCTGTCGGTCAGTTGTGACCAGACGACCACCTGCACCGCGTTCTTGGCGATCAGCATTGGCAGCCGGCGCCGCGCCCACTCGGCTTGGAAGTCGGGCGTGAGTAGCTTGTCCTCTTCGTTCGCAGCAACGACTTCGAAACGCGAGTCCGCCGCGGGGTCTTCGAGCGTGTCACTAGGGAAGGCGATCGACAGCATCAGCGGCGACTCAAGCCGCATGTTCCACAGGTCCACGAGCCGGCTGAAGGCCAGCGGGTTGCGGAGTTCGGTCCCGAACGGCCGGTAGCCGATGTTCATCTCCAGGTCGAAGCCGGCGATGCCGAGGTCGGCGCGTTCGAGCGCGTCAGCGAAGTCGAGCGGCGAAAGTTCGGTGGGCTTGGTGGCGCGGTACTCGCCCCACGGTTGCTCAACGCCGACGACGACGGGCGTCGAAGGGTCGAGTTGCCGCACGAGCCGCACGGCGCTCGCGACGATCTGCAGCCGCTGCTCGTCGGAGAGTGACAGGACCCGGTCGCGGTTGATCTTCGAGGCGATGTGCCAGAGCTGGACCTTGCCGCGGTAGCGCTGGACGGTGGCGCGGACGTGGCCGAGCATGAGGGTGGTGAGCGTCTCGACGTCGCCCTCCCAGAGGTAGGCCCAGTCGGGGACGAGCTTGTCGTCGAACTCCAGCAGCGGCCCGAGGCAGACCCGCATGCCCGACGATCGCGCCCACTCGAGCGGCTTGTCGATGTCGGTCCAGTCGCGGCGGCCCTCGCTCGGTTCGATGACGCCCCAGCCGGCCGACACGTTGGCGAGGTTGAAGGTCTCGGCGATCTTGCGGGCCTTCGTGCCGCGCGGCGCCCGGTCTCCCAGCCGCACTCCCAAGAGGGTCGTGAGTCGCTGGCCATCCTGCATCCGCATGGCGAGCGCTTGCTCGGCGTAGAGTTCCGCTAGCTGGCAGCAAGCATCGGCCGCGATCTTCAGAGCGGTCCGTGCCCGCACGGCCGCGGAGGCGGGGTCGACGGACTGCGACACCGCGGCGCGGCCGACGTTGCGCGTCGCGTCGCGGATCGCCCCCAACACGGACTCGGTCGTGCGGAGTCCGAGCATCTCCCAGGCGGCGAGCTGGTCGCGGAGGCGGAACACTAGGCCGCGTGCGAGCTCGACCTCGAGATGGTAAGGCTTCTCGCGCTCCATGAGCGACGACGTGCCCACCAGCCAGTCGCCATGCCCCGGGATTGGCCAGGGGATCGAGAAGCTGCCCGAGGAGTCCTCGGGGCGTTCGACGACGATCTGGTTGCCGCTGAGGATGGTGCGTCCGAAGGTCGGACCCTCATCGATGCCGGCGACGTAGGCCCGCGCAAGCCTGTCTTCGGTCAGCAGGCTTTGGTCGTCGGCGACAAACCGCATCAGGCCCATCGGGGCGAACTCTATGGGCGAAGGTGGGCCAATTCTCGGCGGGGCGGGCAGCGGCAGGGGGACTCGCGGGTCGGCCCCGCCGGGGCGCCTGCGCAAGTGCTGTCTAGCAAATACGTTAGTAGGCGGATACCACAGTAACAACCGCCCCGCGGGAAGCCGTGCGTGTCTTCCCATCCTCTAGGCTCCAACCTCCAGCCTCTCCGCCCCCGTGTCTTCCTCCGACCTGCCCGGCTACGAACCCCGCCGCGGAAAAGTTCGCGACGTTTATGACCTTGGCGAGCATGTCCTCCTCGTGGCGAGCGACCGCATCAGCGCCTTCGACTGGGTGTTGCCGACGGCGATCCCCGACAAGGGCCGCGTCCTGACGCAGCTCAGCCGGTTCTGGTTCGGCCGCCTCGGCGTCGCGGCGCCGGTGGGCCATCACCTCGTGACCTGCGACGTCGAGGCGATGCGGCTTCCCGAGGGCGCCAATCTCGAGCGGCTCGCCGGCCGGTCGATGCTGTGCCGCAAGACAAGCGTCGTGCCGTTCGAGTGCGTCGCCCGCGGCTATCTTTCGGGGTCGGGCTGGAACGAGTACCGGTCGGGCGGCGCCGTCTGCGGCGTCGCGTTGCCGGCCGGGCTGGTGGAGAGCGACCGCCTCCCCGAGCCGATCTTCACCCCGGCCACCAAGGCCGAGTTGGGCGAGCACGACGAGAACGTCTCCTACGACCGCATGCAGCGAGACCTGGGCGAAGGCTTGGCTAGGCAGCTCCGCGACGCGACGCTAGCGATCTACTCAGCCGGCGCCGAGCACGCCGCGACGTGCGGCCTGCTCATCGCGGACACGAAGTTCGAGTTCGGCCAAACGCCCGACGGCGAGCTGTTGCTGATCGATGAGCTACTGACGCCCGACAGCAGCCGCTTCTGGCCCGCCGACAGGTACCAACCAGGCGGGGCGCAGCCCTCGTTCGACAAGCAGTTCGTGCGCGACTGGCTGCTACAGTCCGATTGGGACCGAGAGAGCCCGCCGCCAATGCTACCGGACGACATCGTCCAGCGGACGCGGGCCAAGTACGTCGAGGCGTACGAGCGGCTGACGGGGGAGACGTTTGCGTGGTGACGAACCTGTAGGAGGCGTCTCCGACGCCGATTCGGCGCACCCTATCGACCAGAGCGTCCCACAAGCGACGCCTCCACTCATTCACCCGCCCGCGTCGGCAGCGGCGTCGTCGGGCTTGGTCTCGGCGGCCGCCTTGGCGGCCTTGCCGCGGGGCGTCTTCGACCGCACCTTCGAGGCCTTCTTCTCGGTCGGCTTCTTGGCGTCGGCGGTCGCGGCGGCCTTTTCTTTGTCGCCGTCGTGCTCGGACTCGAACTCGCGCCAGGTCATCGCCCGTTCGAGCGGCTCGATGCGGAGGACGACCTCGCCCCCTTGGAAGACACGCACGGTGCCGCCCGAACTGCTCACCGCGACGGCGATGGCTTCGGTCGCCTTGGTGATCTGCGCGGCGGTCCAGTGGCGGGCGCCGAGGCCCTTGGACAGCGTGATGTCGGTCGAGGCCGGGGCGGTGATGTGCTGGGCGGCGGCCACCACCGTGCCGTTTGCTGAGATGATGAAAGCGCCGTCCATCTGGGCGATCTCTTTGACGCCGTCGCGGACCTTGGCGTCCGAGATGCTGCGTTCCGACGCGGGGTAGCCCTTCACCGGGTCGAAGCCCATCGGCTTCGACAGTTCGAGCGTGCGCTTGTGGTCGCCAACGACCATCAGCGTGCCGATCGGCTTCCCCTCACGCCCTTCGCGGCCGATCTCGACCGCCAAGTCGATGACCGCGCGGATGGTCTCCATCGGGATCTTGGTCTCGATCCGCCGCAAGTCGCGCACGGTGAGGCGGCCGAGGTGCTCGTCGAGGTGGATCAGGCTGAGTGAATCGATGACGCCCGGGTCGTAGCTGCTGTAGAGAGTGACGACCTTGGAGCCGGGCTCCAGCAGCTCGTCCGCGACCGCTTCGAGGAGGGCCTGGGTGAGCCGCTCGAAGACCGGGGCGTCATTCATGCCCAGGAGGATCGTGTCGAATCCGGGGCCGTTGTCGTCGTCGTGGGCGCCCGCCAGCTGGTCCTCGGAGTCCGCCGCCACCAGCAGCGTGCGGCTGCCAAAAGCTTCTTGGAGCTTGGCCCAATCGATGGGCCGTTCGGCGAGGAACAGGATGGCGTCGGCCGAGTGCTGGTCGGCGAGACCCGACGCAGCGGCGCAGAAGCCCTCGAGTTGGGGCGTGAACCGACGGGGTGCGGTAGCTCTCGGGGGCGCCATTCGATCTTGGTAGCCGACTCACGTCCGTGGGGTCGCCAGAGCGAACGACCCGCGCGGAACGCGGGCAAATCCCGCGCCGGGAAGCCGCTCCGTTCCACCAGCCAACCATACCCGATCCGAGTCGGGGCAATCAATCCGAGAGCGCGGCTCGCTTCGAGTCACACCGGTGAATCGCCACCATAGCAAACTCGAACCATGCTCTTTCGAACCGCTACCGCCGGTTGTTCGACGACCTCGACGGGCCGAACAGCCCCAGGAAGCCGGACGGCTGCGGCGGGCTGTTGCGCATCACGCCACGATAAATCGGGTACTCGCGGTACAGGCTCCCCGTCGGGTCAACGGCGGCGAGGACCTGGGCGTTCTCGGTGTCGTGCGGCCGGAAGACCCGCTTGTCGTACAGCACCAGGGCGTGAAGCGCGTGGCCGATCGAGCCCAGATGCCAGTCCTTGTCGGCGTTGCTCGCCAGTAGCTCGGTGAGGTAGTTCACGGCGCGGACGGTGCGGTACGACTGTAACTCTTCGTCATTCTGGGTGTAGGCAAGCCATTCGAGGATATGCCCCGTTGTGCGGAGCCGGCGCTCGAGGTCTTCCTCGGCGCCGCGGCCCGCAAACCACTCGGTGCTGAGGCTGCCGTCCTCGTTCTGTAGTTGGAAGGCGTAGGCTTGGTACTGGTTCACGAAGCGTGCCGCCTCGGCGTATTCGCCGTCGAGCGGCTCGCCACGGGCCTCGCGCCGGCGGTAAGCCAGACTCAGGCCCGTCAACCGGTGGGTGCCGCCGCACGCGGCGCCACGGATCGGCTGGGTGCGTTCTTCTTTGATCAGCCGCGGGATGTCCCAGGTCTCGCCCTGGTCGTTGACCCAGGTGGCGTCCGACGCCAAGTAGTGCCCCAGGCCGATCAGCTTGAACGTCAGCTCGGTCTTGGCGTAGCAGCTGCGCTGTTCGGACTCGATCAGGTCGCTGATCGTGAACTCCTTGCCGCCGACTCGGATCGGGTAATCGGGGCTCACGTTGCACTGGGCGAGCATGGCCAGGAACTGGCCTCGGTGCCCCTGCACGCCGACACCGACCTCTGCCTCGAGCTTGCCGTCGCGGTTGATGATCATCAGCTGCTGCCGCTTCGACGGGCGGTTGAAGCAGAGATGACCCACCAGCGTCATGTAGGGGCCGTTGGGGCCGCCGTCACGCACGCGGCTGTGCAGTTCGTAGCCCAGCATCGCGTGCATCAACTCCCACGGGTCGTGCTCGACCGTGTTGAGCGGCTTGCGGTAGTAGAACGAAAGCACCGTTCGGAGTCGCGAACGCAGGTTACGCATGTTGCGACTGAGCGGCGCTGGCGGCTGGATCGCCTGCGGCGGAGCGACGGCGGGCGCCGCGGCGAGCGGGCGCGTCGGCGCTTGTTGTTGGGCTTGCGGTTCAGCTTGAGGCTGTGGCTGTGCAGCGGCTTGCGTGGTTGGGGCCGCTGCGGGCTTGGGTGCAGCGGGCTTTGGGGTGACTGGCTTGTCGGCGACCTGCTTGTCGTTGGGGGGCTCGACGAAGGGCTGGAACGTCGGCTTTTCGACCGGCGCCAGTGTTGCGACCGGGCCCTTATCGGCGAGGCCTTTGTTGGCGGGGCCCCGATCTGTAAGCGGGGCGGCCGGCGTCGCCGCTGCGGTCCCGGGCGAAGGGCGGTGGGCGCGCAGCGGCAGCATCGGCGCGTCAGCGGCCTTGATCGAATCGACCTCCTCGGAGTCCTCGGCGTCCTGATCGTCGAGAGGCGCCGACTCCTCCGCGGGGGATGTGTTGTTGCCGGGCGTCGGGGAGGCGGGTGGCGCCGGCTGCGTCTCACGGACTTGTGGGGCGACCAGCGTTGGGGCCGTCACGAGGGGCTTCAGGTGCGGCTCGGTTTCGAGCTGCTTCGGCTCTTTCGCATCGGGCGTGCTTGGCGCGGCTGCCTTCGTAGCAGCGGCAGGCGCCGGTTGGGGCTCGCTTGTCGCCGGACGCCAGCTGAGCGATGGCTTCGACGCGATCTTCGGCGTTGCGCCGGAGAGGTCGATCTCGTCTAGGACTTTAAGCGGAACGACGTCGGCCAAGTCCTGGTGAGGCGTCGCCAGCACGGGGCCTTCGACCGCCATCGCCCACGACGGTGCGAGCGCGACCGCTAGCACGGCACGAACGACGCGACGCGACGCCGCGAAACGGAAAACCTGACCGACCGGCGCAAAGCGTTCGGTGAAATGCATCGGCCCGCAGCCCCCACTTTGATGCGACGCTAGTCCGCTGACTCTGCTAGCAGTAAAGCCGACAACGGCTCCACTGGGCGCAAGGTCTGACGCGCCTAGCTTGGGGTATCGGACGGAGCGTCCTCTGACGACAGTCATTCAACCGTCGCGGATTGTCGCACGCCGTAATTCAGCGCGGCGGAGTGCGCGAGCCTGCCTACCGCGTCGATGGCGTGGTTTGAGCAGACCGGGAAAAGCGGCGCGCTAGAAGAAGGGAACCCAGTCAGGAACGCGAGCAGCGACAGAGGTCGGCTCTCGCGCGGGCGGGGCTTCGCCGCGTGCTAGCGCAACGTAGGCGGCGACATCGCCGCCGTAGTCTTTGCCGGTGGCGTTGCGCATCGCTTCGACGCCGACCAGTTGCATCGCGGGATTCGGGTCTTCCAATAGCGCAAGCAGTTGTTCGGGTTTGGCGCCGTTGGGTTCTAGCGCCTGTGCCGCAGCGACGCGGACGTCGAAGGACTCGTCTTGTCGAACAACGCCTGTGAGCGGCTCGACCGCGCCCGCGGTCGGGCGGCTGGCGAGTAGGCGGCAGGCCGCTTCGCGCACGAAGGGGCTCTCGTCCGAGAGGCCGGCGATCAACGTCTTGCCGGCGAGCGTTGTGTTGAACTTGGCGGCCGTTTCGAGAGTCGCCTGCCGCACGAGCGGATCGGTTTCTTTCTCGAGCGGCTTGACCAAGTCCTGAACGATCGTCTGCTGATCGGGGGTGTCTTCGCCGGTGGACTTCTCGGCGAGCTTACGGATCTCGTCCATCCGCTTGGCGGCGACGACGTAGGTGGTCCGTTCCGGTTGATAGAACGGATTCAGTCCAGCCATCCGCGGACCGCCAGACTGGCAGCCCGTCATAGCGACGGCGGCGAGAAGGACGAGCGGAGTCGGTGTCGAAAGTCGCATAGAGCGCGGGCCCTGCCGGAGGCTCGGAGTCGGGGCGCCGGCGCAAGAGGCGGAACCTCGGCGCACGCCGGCAAGCGGCGGGACCGTAGCAAAGCGGCTCATCGACCGCCACAGCAGTCGAACGGCGAAGTCACGAACGAGCTCCACCTGGTGCTAGCTAGCGCTGCGGCATGTAGTTCCCGCAGGCGGGGCACTTCGCGAACCACATCGGCACGGCATGGCCGCACTTGCACTTGGTGTGGTGGCGAATCACTGACGAGCCCAGCAGGCTGCCGCTGCTGCTGGCGTCGTCGTGCAACGCGTCGTCGAGGACCGAGGAGGCGTAGTCGGCGGGTGACGCGTTGTGGGCGCGGACCTCCTCGGCGACCGCCCGTCGGTAGCTGGCTTCGGTTTCCTGGGAAGTCAACAGGTCAGGCACCAAGACGACGACCTGACAGCGAGGGCAGAGGCCCTTCCGGCCGGCGTACTTGTCTTTGACCTTGAAAGTGTGCCCGTTGGAACACTCGACTTTAATGCCCATGGTAACTGCTCTCCAACAGCGTCAGCCGCGGGCGCGCCGGAGGGGCGCTACTAACTTGCGATGAAGTTAGACCTGCGAAGACGTTAGGCGGATAAGGGAGTAGGTTGCCTCTTCCCCGTCACGCCAAGTGTTGTGGAGCCTTCGTACGCAACGCTTCGGCTGCCATCGATCGCAGCTCGATCCCAGTCGTTGATCTGAGTCGCTACGGCATTGGTTGATGAGCTGGCCGTGAGATCGCTAAGCAAATGGCGACCCCACGGCTATCTGCAAACTAGCGATCCGGCCAACGAGATGCAAGGAAACTCGCGCGGGATTGGCTCTACCGCCGGGAGCAGCGTGCCTGGTTCGCCCGCGGATTGTGGCGATTAGTGGCTAAAACGATTCGGGGGCCGATTGGCGATCGCTTATAATACGCACTTGCGAAACGAGTTACGTCCCTAAGCAAAAGCAGGCGCCGGCGCGGCGACGGCACGAGAGCGAGACCTAGAAGCCAATTGACCGCGAAGCTGATGGCAAACTGCCCCGACCGCCTCGACCGCCCCGCTTGCTGCCGCTGGTGGTCGGCTGGCCGCCGCCGCTGGTGGGTCGTGACGCTGCTGCTGGCGATCGCTGCTTTGCAGTCGGGGGGGTGCAGCTGCCGCAGCGAGACGCCCGCCGAGAAGGCCGCCCGGCTCGCCAAGGAGCGGGCCGAGAAGATCGCCCTGGAGGAGAAGCGGCTCGAGGAAGAGCAACGCCGCCGGCCGCTGGTGCTGGAACCGGCCCGGACGCTGCCTGCCGGAGAGGGGTCTGCCGGAGAGGGGTCTGCCGGAGAGGGGGCCGCCGCTTTGTTCGCTAAGCCCGGCCACTGGAACGCGGTGCTCCAGCCCGCCAAGGCCAACGCCGAGGACTTTGACGGCACAGTCAGCTACGAGGTGGTCGGCAAGGACAACGCCTCGTTCGACACCCAGGGGTCTCCGCTGCGGCTCGTCAGCCGGCGGCCGCTGGTCGTCGCCCGCGAGTCGCGGAAGACGGTGGACGCCCTCTTCTATTGCCCACCGACGGGGGGCGAGACGCCCTACCTGCGTTCGATCGTCCGCCAGCGCCGCACCGACTCCCAGCTGCAAGACGTGACCCCGGCCCTGCGGCCGTTGGCGGACCATCAGTACCACCTCGTGGTGCTGGCGAAGGAGCCGCAGCGTTACGCGTTCATGGATTCGCTCCGTTCGGTGACGGCGACGCTCCCCAGCGCGATCGACCCGACGGCGATCGACGGCGCCAAGGGCCGTCTGAAGGCGGACAAGAACTACCGCGTCGTCGCCGTGCCGGCCGACGTGCCTTCGGGCGAGGTGGCGCTTCCCGACAACGCGCTCGCTTGGACGTCGATCGCGTACGTGGTCTGGGACGAGGTCGATCCCGAGTCGCTGCAGCCGGCGCAACGGGAGGCGTTGATCGACTGGCTCAACTGGGGCGGGCAGCTCGTCATCAATGGGCCCGACTCGCTTGACCAATTGCGCGGCAGCTTCTTGGAGCCGCTGCTGCCGGCGATGGCCGATGGCGCCGAGGAGATCACCGCCAAGCGGCTCAACGAACTAGAGCAGGGCTTTTCCATCGGCGACCGCGGCTCGCCGCTGAACAAGGAGGGTGCTTGGTCCGGCGTCGCCCTCGTGCTCGCCGACGGCGCGCAGCCCGTGCGTGGCACGGCGGGGCTGCTGGTGGAGCGCCGCGTCGGTCGCGGTCGCGTCGTCGTCACCGCGATGCAACTTGCCGATCGCCGGCTGCTCAGGTGGTCGAAGGGCTACGACAACTTCTTCAACGCCGCTGTCTTGCGCCGCCCGCCGCGACGCTTCGTGCCGCGCGACCCGGCTTTTAACGACTATGGGTTGGAGGAGGTCGAAGGCGAAGAGCCAGAAGCCTCGCCGATCGCGGTCGTCTGGGCCGAGGGCGAGCCGGTGCGTCTCGACCCGCTCCGCAACACGGGCTGGCGGGGATTCGTGCGCGACACCCACGCCGATCCCGAGCAACTTGCGCTGACGCTCGCTGCCGACGACGAGGCGGCGTCGATTTACAATTCCTCCGGTGAGGCGATCGAGTTCGCCAACCTCAAGCCGGCGCCCGTGCCCGGCGGCGCTGGCGCGACCAATGACTTTGGCGCCGTGTCGAGCGCCGTGCGGGCGACGCTCCGCGAGTCGGCGGGCGTGTCGGTCCCCGGGGCGAGCTTCGTCATCGGTTGCTTGGCCGTGTATCTCTTCGTCCTGGTGCCCGCCAACTGGGGCTTCTTCGCCGCGATTCGCCGGCCCGAGTTGGCGTGGGTCGCCGCGCCGCTGATCGCGCTCGCCGCCGGCTGGGTCGTCATCCAGCAGGCGCAGCTCGACATCGGGTTCGTGCGGGCGCAAACGGAGATCGGCGTTCTGGAATTGCAACCCGACACGCCGCGGGGCTTGCTGACGCGTTACACGGCGCTCTACAGCTCGCTGTCGACGATCTATGAGCTCGAGTTCGACGCCCCCACCGTCGCCGCGCCGTTCCCGAGCCGTGAGCGCGATGAGAAAGACTCGATGGTAAGCACGCCGTCGATTGTGGCGTTCGTGCGCCAGGACAAAACGCGGCTCCGCGACTTGGCGGCGTCGTCGGCGACGACGGAGTTCGTGCGTAGCGAAGAGATGTTCGACGTCGGCGCCGCGAGCATCGCCGGGTCGAGCACGCCGGGCGCGATTCGCCTGGCGAAGAACCCCAGCGGCGGGCCGCGGCTCGAGAACCGCACGGGTTGGCTCCTGGAGGACGTGGTCGTCGTTGGCCGGCCGGACGGACTCAAGGGCGAGCCGCACCTCGAGGGGTGTTGGCTCGGGGACTTGGAACCCGGGAGCGTGGCGAACGTCGTCTTCCTGCCGACGGCTTCAACGAGCGGTGGCGAGCTGCCCTTCGTCGAACAGCGCCGCGCCGCCGCGAAACTCCGCGATGACGACGCCCCAGCGCGGCTCAACCTCGACAACCTGTTGCGGCTGGCGCTCGACCCGAAGCACTTCGAGCCCGGCGAACGGCGCGTCGTGGCGCGGGTGTCGCAGGTGATGCCGGGCCTGGAGGTGACGCCGAGCGCTTCGCAGAAGAAGGGGGCGACGCTCGTCGTCGGCGCCCTCGGCTACGGCCCGCTGCCGGCGCCGCGGCAAGACATCAATGGTCCCCTGGACGTTAACTGAGCCTCTAAGAATGGGACGCGGATTTACGCGGATGTAACGGATTCCGTTGGATTAGATTTCAAGCGTCATCCTCGTCAATCCATTCAATCCCCGTAAATCTGCGTCCCATTCTTAAAGTCTAAAACAAGCGCATGATCGAGATCCGCAACTTCGGCAAGCACTACGGCGACTTTGTCGCGGTTGAGAACCTTAACCTGTCGATCGGCAAGGGGGAACTCTTCGGCTTCATCGGCCCCAATGGCGCCGGCAAGAGCACGACCATTCGATTCCTCGCCACGCTCTTGCGACCGACGCACGGCGAGGCGACCGTCGCGGGGCACAGTGTCACCGACGACCCGATCGCCGTGCGGCGGAGCATCGGTTACATGCCCGACATGTTCGGCGTGTACGACGGCATGAAGGTGTGGGAGTTCCTCGACTTCTTCGCCGTCGCCTACGAGGTGCCACGCAATCAGCGGAAGGCGATCATCGGCGACGTGCTCGAACTATTGGACCTGACACACAAACGCGACGACTACGTCAACGGCCTGTCGCGCGGCATGAAGCAGCGGTTGTGTTTGGCGAAGACACTCGTCCACGACCCGCCGGTGCTGATCCTCGACGAACCGGCCAGCGGCCTCGACCCGCGCGCGCGGCTCGAGGTGAAGGCGCTGCTCAAGGAGCTGCGGAAGATGGGGAAGACGATCCTCATCTCCAGCCACATCCTCACCGAGCTGGCCGACATCTGCACGAGCATCGGTATCATCGAACGCGGCAAGCTGCTGCTGCACGGGCCGATCGAGAGCGTCTACCGCAAGATCCAGCAGCACCGGCGGCTCGAGATCCGCTTCACCGGCGACCCGGCGGCGGGCGTGAGCCTGGTGCGGAGCGACCCGCACGTGCGCTCGCTGCAAGAGGGCCCGCGCGGCGTGACGATCGAGTACAGCGGCGGGGAGACGGACGTCGCCCGGCTGATGCAGACGCTCGCCGCGGGGCAGGTGGGGTTGGTGTCGTTCGCCGACAAGGAGCCGACGCTCGAGGACGTGTTTATGATGGTGACGAAGGGGTTGGTGACTTGATTGCGGAGTTCGGATTGCGGATTGCGGAATAGAGTAGGTCGGCCGAAATCAGCGCAGGGTCCGGCCTACTATTGCCGTCTCGAATCGGTCGGCGTTAGGGGGTCCTGAATGAAGAACTACTATGCCATTGTCGTGCAGCGGGCCGTCGTCGCCGGCAAGCCAACAGGTTCGATTGATGTGTCGGCCTACTATTTTCTTGCCGAGTCGAAGGAAAACGTTCGAGCTGCGATCCATTCGCAGCACCCCTTTTCGTACGAAGGGGCGGAAGGCGATGAGGTGATATGGGAGCTGCTCAGGATTCTGTCCATTGATGAACGCTCCGAACTCATTTCGGGTGACGAAGTTACGGGATTCATCACGTCAGTGGACGAATTAAGTGGGTTCGTTGAAGACCCCGATGATTGTCGTGATGTAACTTGAGTGAAGTAGGTCAGGCTGTGCCTGACGCCCTGCCAATCGTTGTGGGGTAGATCGTCAGGCACAGCCAGACCTACTAACTAAACGCCCGCCGTGATCTTCTCGCCGAGCGTGAACCCTGCGGCCGTACGGTCGACACGGCGGTAGAGCGTGTCGCGCTCGATCGGCTCGCGGCCTGCTTCGCGGATGAGGCGTTCGATGTCTTCGACGCTCATTACCTCGGGCGTCGTGGCGCCGGCGTCGTGGTAGATCAACTCGTGGCGCACGGTGCCGTCGATGTCGTCGGCGCCGTAGGAGAGGGCGAGCTGCGCGGTGCCGACGCCGAGCATGATCCAGTAAGCCTTGATGTGGTCGATGTTGTCGAGCATCAGCCGCGCGACCGCCATCTGCCGCAGGTCCATCAGCGCCGAGGGCTTCTTGATGTTGTGTTCGATGCCGAGCTTGTTGTTCTCGGGGTGGAACGCGAGCGGGATGTAGGTCTGGAAACCGTTCGTCTCGTCTTGCAGCTCGCGCAGGCGGACGAGGTGGTCGATGCGGTGGCGAGGCTCTTCGATGTGGCCGTAGAGCATCGTGCAGTTCGAACGCAGCCCCAGCTCGTGGGCCGTACGATGGGTCTCGAACCAACGGCGGGTGTCGGCCTTGTGCTCGCAGATTTGCCGGCGGATCTCCGGATGGAAAATCTCGGCGCCGCCGCCGGGCAGGCTGCCGAGACCCGCCTCGCGCAGGTCCTCAAGGACCCAGCGGATCGACTTCTTGGTGAGCCGCGCAAACCAGTCGATCTCGACCGGCGTCCACGCCTTGAGGTGCAGCGACGGGCAGTTGTCGCGCAGCAGGCTGATCACCTTGCGGTACCAGTCGTACTTCGCCTGGTGGTGCAGGCCGCCGACGATGTGCATCTCGGTGCAGCCGTTGGCGACGGCCTCGGCGCCGCGCTCGAGGATCGCGTCGTCCTGCATCCAGTAGCCCTTCGCCTCGCGGAGGTCGCTGCGGAACGCACAGAACGAGCACCGATAAACGCAGATGTTGGTCGCGTTGAGGTGCGTGTTGATGTTGTAGTAGCCGGCGTTGCCGTTCTTGCGCTCGCGCACGAGGTTCGCCAGCTCGCCCAGCTCCGGCAGCGGAACCTCGGGCGACTCGAGCAAGAGGCCATCGTCAAAGGTCAGCCGCTCGCCGGCTTCGACCTTGTCGCGGATAGGTTTTAGGACTTCGGAGGAAGTTCGGAGCATCTCTTACTCATTCATTTGGAACCACAGATGAACACAGATGCACACGGATGGGATAGCGGCGGGACTATCTGTGTTGATCCGCGTTCATCTGTGGTTCCTGTTTTTAAATTATTAGGTCTAGCGTTCCAACCGCGAGCAGGCCGAGGCTGATCACGGCGTTGACGTGGAAGAACGCTTGGTTGACGCGCGCGAGGTCGTCGGGTCGCACTAGCGAGTGCTCGTAGACGAGCAGGCCCGCTACGGCGGCGACGCCGCACCAGTAGACCACGCCGAAGGGTGGGTAGACCAGCGGCACGAGGGCTAGCAGCACGACGGCGACGGCGTGGCAAGCCGCAGCGAGCCGCAGGGCGCCGCGGACGCCGAGCTTAGCGGGGACGCTCCGCAGGCCGACCGACTTGTCGTACTCGTAGTCCTGGCAGGCGTAAAGGATGTCGAAGCCGCCGACCCAAGCCAGCACCGCGGCGCCAAGCACCGCGGCAGGCAGCAGATCAAGCGGATCAGCCATCACCGCCTCGCCGCGGATCGCGATCCAAGCCGCAATCGGCGACATCCCCAGCGCCGCCCCGAGCCAGAAATGTGCCAGCGACGTGAACCGCTTCGCGTAGCTGTAACCGCACAGCCAGGCGAGCACGGGGACGCTGAGAGCGAGCGGCAGCCAGTTGGGGAGGAACAGCAGTGTGCTGGCGATGAAGCCGAGTGAACTTAGTAGGGTGAATGCCGTGACAGCCCCAACGCTCAGAATGCCTGCCGGTAGGTGGCGCCTCGCGGTGCGCGGATTCGCGGCGTCGAGCTTGCGGTCCACCAGCCGGTTGAACGCCATCGCGGCGCTGCGGGCGAAGACCATGCAGAGGAGGATGCCGACAAGCTGCTTCAAAGCAGTGTCTATAAATCCAACCATCGATAAGTGAGCAATCTCATCCGGCATTCTCATGCCATTGATTGCCATCTCTGGCCTGTAAGCGATTCTGATCTGACCGCCTGATTCAGTTGTAACGTAAGGTTTACCCAAGCCTTCAAGTAGTTTGTCGGCCGTAAGCGTCCAAGCCATCAGCGCCGCCAACAGCGCGAACGGCAGCGCGAACAGCGTGTGGCTGAAGCGGATGAGCGACAGGAGGTGGGAGACGGTCTTGAACATCAAAAGCCCCGCAGGGGCGGCAGCGCGTAGCTAGGGGCGCAAGCCCCTGGAAAGCGGGTGGTTTCTCGTTGGAGCCCCGGAGGGGCGACAGCACTATTGATTGCGTCGTTGCTGTCGCCCCTCCGGGGCTTTGAATTCGTCGTCGCCGTTACCAGGGGCTTGCGCCACTGGCTACGCGCTGTCGCCCCTCCGGGGCTCTTCCCCCCAGCGTTTCATCAATGCGTTCCGTACGCCGAGTTGGTCGCAGATCCGTGCGACGACGAAATCGACCAAGTCGGCGATCTGCGTCACGCCGTGGTACCAGCCCGGGGACGCCGGCAGGATCACGGCGCCGGCTTCGGCGGCGCGGCGCATGTTGTCGATGTGCGTCAGCGAGACTGGCGTCTCGCGCGGGACGAGCACCAGCGGGCGGCGTTCTTTGAGATGCACCTCGGCGGCGCGCTGGATCAGGTTGCTCGCCGAGCCGCAGGCGATGGCCGAGAGCGTCGTGCCGCTGCACGGGACGATCGCCATTCCGGCCGAGAGGAACGAGCCGCTGGCCATCGGGGCCATGAAGTTTTGGTGGTGGTAGTATGAAAGGGTTCCGCGTTGGGACGTTGGTTCGTGGGGCGCACCGAGGGCTTGCGCCACCGGCTCAGATCGAAGGAGCAGGGGGAATTTATGCGGGGCGATCGATGCTGCATCGAAGTCGTTGAGGTCGAGCTTCACGCCCAGCTCTTGCTCGATCACGGCGGCGCCACTGGGGCTGATCGCCAGATGCACGTCTCGCCCCGCGCGAAGTAGCACATCCACCAGCCGCACGGCATAAGCCGCGCCGCTCGCGCCGGTGATTCCAACGATGATTGGGAGTTCACTCATTACTTCTTGCAAATCAACCACAAAGGAACGAAGGAACAAAGGAAGGCTTGATGGATCGTTTCCTTCGTTACTTTGTTCCTTTGTGGTTCACTTCTTTTCCCCGACGTACAAGGTTGCGATGCCGAGGGTTAGTGGGTGGTAGCGAACATTCGCCAAGCCCGCAGAGGTCATGCGCTCGGTTAGTTGTTCGTACTCGTAGAATCCTTTGACGCTCTCGGGGAGATACTCGTACGCGGCGGTGCTGTTGCGCATCACGGCTTGGCCGATGCGTGGCAGGACGTTGCGGAAGTACCAGCCGTAGAACGCTTTGAAAGGTTGCCAGCGCGGGGTGGTGAACTCGAGCACCGCAACCTTGCCGCCGCGGCGGCAGACGCGGGTCATCTCGCGCAGGCCGGCGTCGGTGTCGCTGACGTTCCGCAGGCCGAACGCGGCCGTGACGAGTTGGTAAGTGTCGCTAGCGAACGGCAGCGAGTTGGCGTCGGCTTCGACCCATTCGATACGGTCGTTGAGCCCGCGTTTGGCGCCTTTGGCCTTGCCGAGCTGGAGCATCTCGGGACAGAAGTCGGCGGCCGTGATGCGGAGCTTGCCTCTGGCGGCGCGGTCGTACGCCAAAGCGAGGTCGCCCGTCCCTGTGCACAAGTCGAGGATCGGCGCGTCCGCCAGCGGTCCGGTCGTCGCCGGAGGAACGATCCGCGTCGTCCGCCAGCGCCAGTAGCGATCGACGTTGCCGCTGAGCAGGTGGTTCAGCAGGTCGTACCGCGGGGCGATTTCGCCAAACATCCGCCGCACCCGGTCGCCGGACTTGTCGACAGCGGCAACGTTGGACATGGCAGGGGCGGCTACAGGGGAAGGGCACGACACAAGAACCGTGGGAGGCTGCCCAGTTTAACCGCCAAGACGCCATGAGCGCCAGGGATCGCCAAGGGGGGGGAAGTTGGAAGAGAATGACGAAATCCGAATGACGAATGACGAACCTGCCGGCAGCGGCACGTCCCTCCGGCAGGTTCGTCATTCGTGCTTCGTCATTCAGAAGCTTCGAAATCACCTGCGTAGCCACCGAATTCCGTGCCCAACAGCCTCTCCGTCCATTACTTGCCGCAGTTTGTCGCCGAGACCGACCTCGCCGGCGCGACGGTGGTCGTCATCGACCTGTTGCGGGCGTCCACGACGATCTGCCAGGCTCTGGCTTCTGGGGCGCGGGACGTGACGGCATTTTTGGAGGTTGGCGACGTGGTCCGCGCGGTGGAGGGCCTGGACCGTGCCGAGCTGGTGCTGGCAGGCGAGCGGCATTGCACGCGGATTGAGGGGTTCGACTTGGGGAACTCGCCGGCGGAGTTCACGCCGGACGAGGTTTTTGACCGTCGCGTCTTCTTCACGACCACTAACGGCACTCGCGCTTTGCAGCACGCACGGCTGGCGGCGAAGGTCGTCGTCGGAGCGGCGGTGAACCTGTCGGCCGTGGTGGACGCCATCGCCGCGGACGAGGCGGTGCATCTGCTCTGCGCGGGGACCAACGGGCACGTCACGCGCGAAGACCAGCTCGCCGCCGGGGCGATCGGCAGCGAGCTGCTGACCCGCGGCCCCCGTGAACTGAATGATCAGGCCCGTCAGGTGCTCGGCGAATGGCAAGAGCTGCTCACCACCGCCCGGGCCCTCGGCCGCAAGCCCAGCGAGCAGTTCACGCTCGAACTTCACGACACGGCCGGCGCCAAGAACCTGCTGGCGATCGGCATGGAGGCCGACCTGGCAAGATGTGCAGCCATCGACGCCCTCGACGTGGTCCCGGTCTACAACCCGACCGACGGCCGGCTTACCCCCCTTTAGCCGAGTGGGCCCCCCTCTAGCCGGCGCGAACGCTCCGCTAGACTGGCGGGTCTACTTAGTCCCCCTCCCCACAAGGGGGAGGGGATTACTACTTCCTCACGCCTCAAGCCTCACCTCTCACAAGCGAAGCGCCCTCCCATGGAAATGGAAAAGCTGGTCTCGCTCTGCCGCCGGCGCGGCATCCTCTTCCAGTCGAGCGAGATCTACGGCGGGCTCAACGGCTTCTGGGACTACGGCCCGCTGGGCGTCGAGCTGAAACGCAACGTCAAAGAGGCGTGGTGGCGCGACATGGTTAGCGCGCACGACGATCTGGCGACGCTCCCCGGCGCGCCGAGCCCGTACGAGATGACGGGCCTCGACTGCACGATCATCATGCATCCGCAAGTGTGGAAGTGCTCGGGCCACTTCGACTTGTTCGTCGACAAGATGGTCGACTGCCGCGAGACCAAGAAGCGTTACCGCTACGACCAGGTGCGCGGCCGTTGGGTCGAGGCGAAGGGCGAGAAGATTTTCGTCACCACTGTCGCCGAGGATGAAGGCCCCGAGATCGAACGGCGTGCGCTGAAGCACTTCAAAATCCGCTCGAAGGACGCCGACCAGCTCGCTTGGGACGGCCCGTTGACGACGCTCGACAAGATCGACCTCGCCGACTTCACCAAGGCGCTCGCGCCCGAGGCGAGCGAGCTCGGCACGTTCACCGATCCGCGGGACTTCAACCTGATGTTCCCGACGACGATCGGCGCGCTCGCCGGCGAAGAGGGCCGGGCATTTCTGCGTCCCGAAACGGCGCAGGGCATCTTCGTCAACTTCAAGAACGTCATCGACAGCTCTCGAGTAAAGGTGCCGGTGGGCATCGCGCAGATCGGAAAGTCTTTCCGCAACGAGATCACGCCGCGGAACTTCACGTTCCGTTCGCGCGAGTTCGAGCAGATGGAGATCGAGTTCTTCTGTCACCCCAGCCAGTCGGCCGACTGGTACAAGTACTGGCGTGACCGCCGGATGAAGTGGTGGCAAGAGATCGGCCTCGCCGGCGACCGGCTGATCCTCCGCGATCACCACCCGGACGAACTCTCGCACTACAGCACCGGCACGGCCGACATCGAGTACGCCTTCCCCTTCCTCCCCGAGGGCGAGTATGGCGAACTCGAGGGGATCGCGCACCGTGGCGACTTCGACCTCCGCAGCCACATGGAGGGCAAGCTCGACCCGAATAGTTGTCCGCTCACGCTGCAGCTCGGCGAGGACGGCAAACCGGTCCACAAGGGCTCGGGCCGCGACCTGACGTACCGCGACGACATGACCAACGAGCGGTTCACGCCGCATGTGATCGAGCCCTCCGCCGGCGCCGACCGTGGCGTGCTCGCGCTGCTGTGCGAGGCCTACACCGAGGACACCGCGCCTGACGACAAGGGCGAGGACCAGACGCGCGTGGTGATGAAGTTCCACCCGCGGATCGCCCCGATCAAGGCGGCCGTCTTCCCGCTGGTGAAGAAGGACGGCATGCCCGAGGTCGCCCAGGACCTCTACCGGGCGATCAAGAAGAAGTTCCCGGCGTTCTACGACGAGAAGGGCGCCGTGGGCCGCCGCTACCGCCGCCAAGACGAAGCGGGCACGCCCTACTGCATCACGGTCGATGGTCAAACGCTGCAAGACAACACGGTCACGATGCGCGACCGCGACACGCTCGAGCAGGTACGGCTGAAGCTCGACGACGTGGTCGCGGAGATCGAACGCCGCGTGACGGGGGAGTAGCCGCAGATAAACGCAGATAGACGCGGATGTCGCTTGGCGAGTTGAGTCAACTCGCCAAGGGGCATCGGCCTTTATCCGTGTGCGAGACCGCGACACGAAAGGGCAACGGCGACAGATACTCGACTCGACACACTCGAAGTCGATAGCAACTCCGTTGTCCTAGACGCGCCGTGGACCTTGGTAAACCGATTTATCGAAGCCAAGGATCGGCCAGAAGATGAACGGAAGAAACGCCAGACCCAAGCCGAAGAGCTCGCTCTTTCCGTAGTTCCTGCTGACCCCCATCGAAATTGCAGCCAGCGCAAAAAGGCCGACAATTGGGATTACCAGAAGGAAGACCCACCAACCTGATTTGCCTCCGATCTTGCACATCGCGTAGTAGTTGTAGATCGGAATCAAGCAACTCCATCCGGGCTCCCGGGCTTTGTCGAACGCCTTCCAGCTCCCGGCAACGTACACAAGAAGAAATGCGGCGATACCGCTAAGCACCATCAGCCCAGCCAACGTATCAATGGCATCCTGGTCCATCGTCAAGTCTCGTGGTGGCTAGTAGAGGGGACAATCTTGTCAGTCCCGCGTTATCTCGAGTGCTCGGCTGGTACCATAGCTACGAGCTTCATTTGCCCATAACGAGTGACACGACGGCCGAAGCCGAACACCGCGTGACGGGAAAGCAGCCGCAGATAAACGCGGATGCGTCTTGGTGAGTTGAGTCAACCTACCATGACGCATCCGCGTTCATCTGCGTCCATCGGCGGCTAACTCTTCTTACCGCAGCCGTGAGGCGAGGTGGTCGAGTTGACCGCGGAGGTTTCCTAGCAGCATCTCGGCGGGCGCTTCGCGCGCCAGGTCGGCGAAGTACGACGCGGCGGACGGACTGTGGCGGGCGGCGGACTCTTCGGTCGTGCGGCGGAGGCGGCGTAGCTCGTCGTGCATCAGCGACAGCTTGCCGGCGGCGTGGCGGGCCGCGTTCCACAGCGACGAGAGCAGCTGCAGCAGGCCGACGATCAACAGGCCCTGACCGCCGAGCGCCGCGGCGACCGCGGGATTCCAGAGGTCTTCTTGTCCACCGATAAGCGACCACGCGCCGAGGCCGATACCGAGGCCGATACAGGCGGCGCCCGTCGATGCGAGCAACCAGGCGAGCACCTGACCGCGCGTCGAGAACGCCGCTCGGGCTGGCATCGGCGTCACCGGCGGCGCAGCGCGGTGTTCGACCCGCCGCACCGGCGCGCGATGCGGCGCCGCGAGCGCTTCGCTCAGGGGTGTGTGGGCGATGTCGGTGCGGAAAGTGCGTGACGCCTCACCGGCGGAGACAGTGGCGTGGGCCGAGCGCAGCGTGCGGTAGATCGCGCGGCGGGCCTCGTCGCCATCGTCGTCGCCATACGAGTTAGCGTTCGCTGTCGGCTGCGATTCGCTCGCCGGCGGCGGCGTGCGTTGGCAGCGGCTACAGCGCGGGCCGCTCGCGCCGGGCAGGCCGATGGCGGGCGTGTCTTGCTGGCAGTGGCGGCACCACATAGCGGGACGACTCAGGGACGAGAGGACAGGGGCTCATCGTCTGTGGTCGGCGCGGCGGCGCGCGAAACTTTAACGGTTGCGATGGCAAAGGCAGGCGAGCCGTAAGCGTCACAGGATTATGCAACTAGTAGCTGAGGGTTCTTTGCGAGCGAGCGGGTTCCGGCGATAAGGAGCTTGGCCTGGACCCAGTGTCGGACGCGGTGGAAGCGTCGGACCCAGGCGGGGAGCGAGGCGAGCCCGCCGCCGAAGGTGACCAGCGTCCCGAAGGAGGTCTCGATCGCCGTCCGCTGGCGGTAGAGAGCCGCCCCGAACGCCGTCCCCAACAGCTCGATGCTCCGCAGCCGACTGGGCGAATGTCGTTGGTGGCCCAAGCCTTTCCCCTTGCGTTTCTTCGCCACCAGCTGAAACCCTTCGGCTTGGGCCGCGTCGTAGAGCGGGTTGGCGTCGTACTCGGTGTCCGCCAGCAGGTAACCGCCGCCGGCAAGCCCTTCGATCAACCAGCGGGCCACGCGNGCGGCGGGTGGTGAGGAACTGAACAATCGGCGGCGAGCCGTAAGCGTCACAGGATTATGCAACTAGTAGCTGAGGGTTCTTTGCGAGCGAGCGGGTTCCGGCGATAAGGAGCTTGGCCTGGACCCAGTGTCGGACGCGGTGGAAGCGTCGGACCCAGGCGGGGAGCGAGGCGAGCCCGCCGCCGAAGGTGACCAGCGTCCCGAAGGAGGTCTCGATCGCCGTCCGCTGGCGGTAGAGAGCCGCCCCGAACGCCGTCCCCAACAGCTCGATGCTCCGCAGCCGACTGGGCGAATGTCGTTGGTGGCCCAAGCCTTTCCCCTTGCGTTTCTTCGCCACCAGCTGAAACCCTTCGGCTTGGGCCGCGTCGTAGAGCGGGTTGGCGTCGTACTCGGTGTCCGCCAGCAGGTAACCGCCGCCGGCAAGCCCTTCGATCAACCAGCGGGCCACGCGTTTCTCGCTGACGTTCATCGGTGAGAGGTCCCAGGCCAGCGGCATCGGCCCATCGCCCCAGATCACATGCAGCTTGTAGCCCAGCTGCTTGCCCCCGGCGCCACGGCCGTAGCCCGCGTCGGGGTCCTTGCTCACCAGACTCACCGCGAGCGCCTTGCCATCGATCTTCTTGACGATCCCCTGGCCCAGGTTCAGCAGCCCGATCAGCCGCTGCTCCACGGCCGTCAGCAGCAGCACGCAAGCGGGCTTACGCAAGCGTCGGCTCAGCGTGCCTTGCGTCGGCAAAGGTTGAGGGCAGAGGTCGGTGGGCCAGTTCTCGGGGCACGCGGCCCAGGCGGTGGGGCGGTCGTGGACCACCGCCCACAGGTAAACCACCACGATGTCGCCGGTGGAGTACCTCCAACTCCCCCATCCCACGTCCAACTGTTTCACCAAACGGTACAATAACCGCCAGAGTTCGCGTTCCATCGGATCGTCTCCCCCTGCAAGGAATAGAATCTCTCCATGCAGAATGGGACGCGGACTCCCTCTTCGCCATCGGACCGTGCTAGCCCTTGCATAATCCTGGTCAGCGCCCGGCGTGAAGCGGGTACCAGGCGTACTCCGGGCGCTGACGCTTACGGCTCGCCGTTCTCAATCGTGAAACTGTTCGACGATCGCTGCTAGCAGCGCGGCCTTGGCTTCGGCGATTGTGCCGCGATAGCGGACGCCGGCCGCTTTGGCGTGGCCGCCGCCGCCGAACTTTTCCGCCACGGGACGCACATCGACGATGGTGCGGCTGCGGAGGCTCGCCTTGATGAGGCCCGGCTCCATGTTCGCTAGCAGCACCGCGACCTCAACGCCCTCGACGCTCAAGAGGCGATTGACCACGTCCTCGGTGTCTGCCTGCGCGGCGCCAGTCGCCTGGAAGTCCTCGTCGGTCGCTTGTCCGAACGCGACGCGGCCGTCGAGTTCGAGAGCGATGCTCTCCATGATGCGACCGTGCAGCCGTACTCGGGCGGCCGTGTTGCGGTCGTAGAGTTGCTGAAAGAGCTCGGTGGGGTTGGCGCCGGCTTCCATCAGGCGGGCGATGGTGCGGTAGGTGATCGGCGTCACCGACGGGAAGCGGAACCAGCCCGTGTCGGTGGCGATCGCCGCGAAGAGGGGCATCGCCGCCTTGGGCGAGATGGGGACTTTGAGGGCGTCCATTGCCTCGACGATCAGCCGGCCCGTCGCTTCTGCCGTGTCGTCCTTGAGGACCGTGGCGCCGAGGTCGTCGCCGCTCTGATGGTGGTCGATGACGAGGCGCTGCGCAGGCGACGAGCGGATCACGTCCGCCATGGCGCCGAGTTGCCCCCACGCGCTGGTGTCGCAGACGATGTGCGCGTCGGCCTGATGAACGTCTTCGACGGTGACGCCCTCGCCCAATACCTCGACGCGGCCCTCGACATCAATAAAACGGATGTGCTCCGGCGGCGCGTCGGCGTTGATGATCCGCACCCGCTTGCCGAGCGACTCCAGCGCGTACAGTAGGCCCAGCTCGCTGCCGACGGCGTCGCAATCGGCGCGGGTGTGCGACGTGAGCGCGAACGAGTCGCACTCAGCGACGAGCTTGCGGAGCGGGGTCCAGTCGATGGGCATGTCTTTCGTAGTTCGGTTTTACCACGGAGGCACAGAGGACACTGAGGAATGACCAATGAGCAAATTCCAATGACCAATGAAAAGCGCCAACTCCAAACATTGGTCATTGGGGCTTGGTCATTTGTCATTCATTTACTCTGTGTTGTCCTCCGTGCCCTCCGTGGCTCTGTGGTTAATAGTTTTTGGTAACGATGGTCTGAGTCGCGGCGACATCTTTCTTTACCTGCTCGACTAGTTCGTCGGCGGAGGCGAAAGTCCGGATGTCGCGTAAGCGGTCGAGGAAGTCAACTTCTACCGGGCGGCCGTAGACGGTTTCGTCGCAACCGATGAGGTGGGCCTCGACCTTGGCGTGGACCTCGCCGAAGGTGGGGTTGGGGCCGATGTTGATCGCGGCGGGCCAAACGCCCATGGGGCCGTCGCGACCGACGAGCCTGCCGACGCCGGCGTAGACGCCCTCGGCGGGGAGGATCGTGTCGATGCCTTCGAGGTTGGCGGTGGGGAAGCCGATCTTCGCGCCGCGGCCGGCGCCGTGGGTGACGATGCCGCGGATGCGATAGGGCGCCGTGAGCATCGTCAGCGCGCGGCCCACGTCGCCTGTTTCGCCGATGAGGCGGCGGATACGCGAGCTGCTTACCAGCTCACCCCCTTCGCTGTTCGGCTCGACGACGTCGAGGCTCATGCCCGCCTCGGCGGCGAACTTGCCGAGGAGCGCGACGTCCCCTTCACGGTTGTGACCGAAGAAGAAGTTCGGGCCTTCGACGAGCGCCTTGGCGGCCATCGACTCGCGGAGCACGAGATCGAAGAACTCGCGCGTGGTGAGTCGCAGCAGCGCTTCGTCAGTGGGGTAGGCGACGACGTGATCGACGCCGAGCTTCGTCAGCAGCTCGGCCTTCCGCTCGGTCCACGTGAGCGGCGGCGGGTACTCGTGGGGGCGCAGCACCCGCACGGGATGCGGGTCGAAAGTGAAGACCACCGCCGGTCCTTCGATCTCCCGCGCGCGGGCGACGAGCCGCTCGGCGATCTTCGCGTGGCCCCGATGGACGCCATCGAAATTACCGATCGCCACGGCGCCGCCCCGGGCGTCGGCTGGGAGGTCGGCGAGATGGCGGGTGATGTGCAACGGGGGAGGGACGAGGGGTTAGGGGCTGAAGGGGCTAGGGGATAAGGGGGAACGCGTCGCGGTGTGCGGCCCTCCTCAGATATCGGCGCTGAGTTGGGTTAGCTTCGTCGTTTGATTCCAGGCTTCGGGCAGGTAATCGAGGAGGTCGGTGGCGGTGAGGGCGATGACGCCTAGCTTCGCCGCTGCGAGGTCGCCCGCCAACCCGTGGACGTGGGCGGCGAGCCGGGCCGCGGCGAAGGCGTCGAGGCCTTGGGCGAGCAGCGCCGTGATGACGCCGGTGAGGACGTCGCCGGTCCCGCCGGTCGCCATGCCGGGGTTGCCCGTGGCGTTGACCGCGTAGCGATCGCCATCCGTGATGATGGTATGAGCGCCCTTGAGAAGGACAACGGTTTGATCGCCGCCGAGCGATTGGACGAGTTCGGCGGTGCGGTCGCGGCGTTCTTCGGGGTGGTTGGGGTCGCTAAGCGGCGAGCCGCTGAGCCGCGCGAACTCGCCGGCGTGCGGCGTCAGGACGCGCGGGCCAGCGGGAGCGGCGCGGCTCGAGCCCATCAGCGCCAGCGAGTTGAGGGCATCGGCATCGACGACCATCGGCGTGGGAAGCGTCCACATCGCTCCCACCAACGAGTTAATCGCATCACTGCGGCCGAGGCCGGGGCCAATGGCGGCGGCGTCGGCGTCTTCGAGGAGTTTCGCGACGGCTTGCCCGGCTTTATCGACGAGGCGTTCGCCATCGTCCGCCAACGGCTGCGTCATGTACGCCGCGCAGAACGAGGCGACCGTCGCCTGCACGCAGCGCGGCGTCGCGACGCTCACGAGGCCCGCGCCCGAGCGGAGGCAAGCCATGCCCGCGAGCGCCGGCGCGCCGGCCATGCCGAGCGAACCGCCCACCACCAGCGCGCGGCCGTAGTCGCCTTTGTGCGAGGTCGCGAGGCGATCTCGGAGCGCGGGGAGTGGGTCGTGCGTGACGTCGATCACTTGGGCGCCTCTTGTTGGCGTAAGGCGACGTGTTTCTGAGAGGCAATCAGGCCCGCCATGTAACCCGCCTTGAAGCCCGCGTCGATGTTCACCACCGCGACGTTCGACGCGCAGCTGTTGAGCATCGACAAGAGCGCCGCGACGCCGCCGAGGTTGGCGCCGTACCCGACGCTCGTCGGGACGGCGATCACCGGGGATGAGACATAGCCCGCGACGACGCTCGGCAGGGCGCCCTCCATGCCGGCGGCGACGACGATCGCGTCGGCGGACTCGAACTCGGCGAGCCGTTCGCGCAAACGGTGCGGGCCGGCGACGCCCACGTCGTTGACGCGGGTGACGGCCAGACCCATCCAGAGGAGCGTCTCGGCCGCCTCTTCGGCGACCGGGAGGTCGGTCGTCCCGGCGGTGATGACAGCGACTCGGCCGATAGGTTCAGCCGGGGCTACACCTTGGGCGGTGGCGTTGACGGTCCGGGCGATCGCGTTGTGCCGGGCGGAGGGGAACCGCTCTAGCAGCAGCGCCGCGGCGGCGGGATCGACCCGGGTCGCCAGGGCCGGCTCGCCCCGGCTGAGCAGGGCGGCAAAGACAGCGGCGATCGCCTCAGGCGGCTTGCCTTCGCCGTAAACCACTTCGGGATAACCACATCGACGCCGGCGGTCGGCGTCGAGGGTGACGGCGCCATCGGCGAGGGGCAGGCTAGGGGGGGAGTCGGCCATCCCGCCATCTTAACTTCTCGACGCCGTGCTGGAGCGGGGGAGTACGGGGGCGGCGGGGGAGAGGACACCGCGGGTCGGTTCGACAAGATTTGATGAATTTGCCGACTAGGGCGTCGCGTTTTGTGCTGGCCTTAGTTACTATCCAGATGCTCCACGCGCCGTGCCGCAAGGCCGTTCCGCGGAGTCCAAATCGCTTCGTGATGCGGCACGGAATAGTTCACCGCCACAGGTAATAGGCCCAGGAGGGCTTTCAGACTGGGCAGGGTGGGCTCCGCAACGATCGGGACGCACGGCGGTGTCCTAGCAGATTTGGCCCACCGATTCGTAGCAAACGCGTCTCTTGGAGTCGGCCGCGGCGTCGCCGCCCTTCTCTGGAACAGACCTCCCTCCGATTGCTCCTGCCTTAGAAGCGGTCCGCCGCTTTTCGTTCCCCCCATCAGCCCGTTTCCTGCTGAGCTATTTCTACCTCAGGGATTGACCATGACGTTCACTCTTGCGAAGTCGGCCGCACTGGCTGCTGTGTTGGCGTTGCCGCTTGCGGCGGGCGCCCAGACCCCCTTTGCCGGCGAGGACTTCGACGGCGGCGCGACCAACGGCGGATTCAGCTCGACCGGGCTGACCTTCACCCCGAATAACGACGGCACGGGCCGCCCACGTGGCACCTTTGGAACTGGTTCGGGGTCGATCTTCGACCGCTGGGGTGAGGTGAGCACCGCCGACGCGGACAACCTTCCCTTCGGTGTTGTCGACGAGTCTCTAGATGGGTTCCCGGGCGACACGGCGGGCTTTGTTTCCGAATTCAAGACGGATGACTTCGTTTTGGGCGTCGATACAGTCAACAGCAACAACCCCGATGGGTCGGGCGCAGTTTCGGCGTCCATGTCATTCGATATATCAGGCCGCTCGAACCTAGTCATGTCGATCGACATGGGCATGCTCGGCGACTTCGAAGAGGCCGACTTGTACGAGTTCAACTACTCGATCGATGGCGGCCCTTCACAGCTTGCCTTTCGTGTCCAAGGCAAGACGGGTCCGTTCTACTCATGGACAATGGACGACGGCACGTTTGTTGATCGATTCACGAACACGTTCTTCACTCCCGCCGAGTGGCAAGACCTGATTGACTTCGGACCGACCCCGGGCGTGATTGATTATCACCCGGACGACGACGGCACCAACGGCGACACCACCCCTCAAGATGGCATCATCTCGGTGAACTTCGCCAGTGGTCCCGAGGATGTCCGCGCCTACCTTGACGGCTCCTTCGACACGGCCGAGTTCAACCCGCCGAAGGACCCACTCGTGGTCACTACGGGTGACGGCTCGCTCGTTGAGGAGCAATTGATCGCGGACTTCGCTACCTATACGACCGCGTTGGTTGGATCGGGCTCGACGCTCACTTTGACGATCAATGGCGTCTCGGACGGCGGCGACGAGTATTTCGCTTTCGACAACATCCTCCTCAGCGAGGCTGCGGGTCTGACCGGCGACTACAACAGCGACGGCAAGGTTGACGCCGCTGACTACACCGTCTGGCGTGACGGCAATTCCCCCGACAGCAGCCAAACGGGCTACGACGCATGGGCCGATAACTACGGCGCCACGTCGACGCCGCCGGCTGTCTCGGTTCCCGAACCGACGTCGCTGGCGGTCCTCCTGTCGGCTGCGGCTGGCCTCTTCGCCGCCCGCCGCCGTTAAGACCTGTCGCTGAGGTCTTCGGCTTCGGCCGGGTTGTCGTTGTTGAGTCCAATCGAGGCGGGGCGATTCGTCGCCCCGCCTTTTCTTTGTTGTTTGCTTCCTGTTTCAGTGATCCGTGGTTAGCGTGGCGGGTATGTCTCAAGTGATTCGAGTGGCCGTTCTCTGCGCGCTGTTGGCGCCTGTCGTGGCGTCGGCGCAGCTCCGCGTTGTCACCTACAACACGCTTGACAAGCCGTTCGACTCGACGGACTTGGCTCTCGCCCGGACCGTCTTCGAGGCGATTGCGACTACCCCCCGCAACGGCATAGCCAAGCGGCCCGATGTCATCGGGCTGCAAGAGCAGCGGACGATTGCCGCCGGCGTCTCGACCGCCAGCCAATTGGCCGACGCGTTGAACGATCTCTTCGGAGTGAGTTCGTACCAGGTAGCCATCTCGGGATCGGGCAACGACTTGATTGCCGCCGTGTACGACTCGGCGTCGGTGTCGCTAGAGGCGAACGTCAATGTCTTCACGACCGGCCCGCGTCCAACGCGTCGACTGGAGTTCCAGCCCGTTGGTTACACGTCCAGTGACGCCACGTTCTACAACTACGTCAGCCACCTCAAGGCCGGAAGCGCTGCGGCTGATCGCAACCTACGTGCGGAAGAGGCTGAGCGTCTTCGCAACAACGCGGACGCCCTCGGCGCCGGCGTCAACATCGTTTACTCAGGCGACTTCAATATCTACAGCAACAACGAGTCGACCTACCTCAACCTGACGGCGTCCGGAAATGGCGAAGCCTTCGACCCGCTCGCGTTGTTGTCGTGGCCGAGTGCGGCGAACGCGCAGCACCTGACGCAATCGACCCGCACGACATCGATCGGCGACGGCGGCGCCACCGGCGGCAACGACGACCGTTTTGACTTGCAACTCGTCACGTCGAGCCTGCTCGACGGCGAGGGCCTCAGCTATATCGGCCCGACCTCAACCGGGATGTCGGGGCTCGAGCACTCGTACCAAGCGTTCGGCAACGACGGCGTGTCCTACAACCAGCGGATCAACAACACGTTTGTCGGCCGCTCGCAGCCGGCGGCGGTGCTCAACGCGCTGCACGACTTCAGCGACCACCTGCCGGTGATCGCCGATTACCAGCTCCCTGCCGTGCTCGGCTACGCGCTCGACGAGATTCCTCTCACGCTTGAGCAAGGCGAAGAGTTTGCCCTCGGGCTGACGGTCACGAACGACGCCGACGTCGTCGCAGCGGTCGGCGCCGACGAGCTCGACTTCTCGATCTCGACCTCGGGCTCGATCACCGGCGCGTTCGCGGGGGTCGCCGCGGCGTTGTCGGCCGGGCTCAGCTACGACCTTTCGCTTGACACCTCCACGCTCGGGCTGCGCTCCGGCATGCTGACGATCTCGTCGTTGAGCCAAGCCGCGGAGAACAGTCTGGTGCAGGTCCCGATCTCGTTTGAAGTGATCGCCGCCGCTTTGGCCGGCGACTACAACAACGACGGCCGCGTCGACGCCGCGGACTACACGGTCTGGCGTGACGGCAACTCGCCCGACGACACGCAGGCCGGCTACGACGTCTGGGCGGCGAACTACGGCGCATCGATTCCCCAGAGCACGAGCGTGCCGGAACCGACCAGCGTCCTAATGATGCTCGCGCTCTTGGTAGGGTCCGCTGGGCGGACCGCACGAGTTGCGTAGCCAAACGTTTCGGATAGCGACGGCGATCACACGAACCGGGGGCTAAGGCCCCGCGGCTGATAAGTCGCGTCCGTGGAGGTGTTGATCGTGGCGCCCCCCGCGACTAGTGCCACGAACTCGTAGGGTCCGCTGTGCGGACCGCACGAAAGATTCACCGCAGGAGAGTCGGCTACGACTTCATGCCACGAGTTACGGTCCGCCCAGCGGACCCTACGTCCCCACCGCCACTAATTCGCGGTGCACGGCGTTGAGTTCGACGGGCCCCACTTGGGGCTTCTGCTCGGCGAAGCCGACCACCAACGCCAAGTCACACAGCCGGTCGATGCGGCGGGCGTAGCCTCCGGTCAGCACGTGCAGCTGACGCAGTGCCTCGGCGCTAAACAGGTCGCGCGTCGCGCCGGCGGCCGTCAGGCGATGGCGGACGTACGCGGCGGTCTCGTCGGCGGTGAAAGCGCGGAGCAGTGTTTTTACGTCGAGCCGTTCATCGAGCGTCGGCTTCCGTGAGACAGCCGACAGCAGGCCCATCTGGCCCACCAAGAGCAGCGTGAACGCCGCTGAGGAGCCGCTGCGGAAGTTCGTGATCAGCCGCAGGGTTTCGAGCGCGCCGCAGTCTTCGAGCAGGTGGGCCTCGTCGATGACGACCAGCTGCCGCTCGCCCGAGCCGGCGTTCGCCTTGGCGAGCGCTTCGAGGCGGCGGACCGATTCTTCGATCGTCCCGGTCGGCGAGGTCGAGACGGCCGGCGCGCCGAGGCGTTCGGCGAGGTAAGCCAACAGGTCGCGGCTCGACATCTCGGGGAAGACAACGTGCGCGAGCCGCACACCGTCCGCTTCGAGCGCAGCCGCCAGGCGGTTCACCAACAGCGTCTTACCGACGCCGCTGGGGCCCGCGAGCGCCGCGGCGGCTCGGCCCTGCCGCACCGCGTAGAGCAGCTTCGACAGCGCGCCTTCGTGCGCCTCGCCCGGGAAGTAGAACGCCCCGTCGGCGCTCCCCGGGTCGAACGGCATCGCGGCGAGTTGCCAGTAATCCAGGTACATAGTGGAACCGGTGGTCCGACGCGCGAGGCGTCAGGCGAAGGGAGCAAAGGTCTCGACGACCCCGGCGATATCCAGAGCGGCGAGCTCGGCTTGCGCGGCGGCGATCGCTCGCTCGTCGAACGGCGTCGTGTCGGCGAGCAGCGTCTGCACGCCGGAGTCCCGCAGCGACGCGGCGCTGTGAGGGCCGCCCGCGTCGATGAGCACCAGCTCGTGCGACGCCGCTAGCCGCGCGCAAGCGTCAGCGACGGAGGTCGTGGTCGCACTTGAGCCGAGGGCGATGACCGACAGCTGGTCCTCGCGGCTATGGATGGCGAGGTCATCGATCGAAGCCGCCCGCGGCTGGGCGCCCCGACGGACGCCGAGTTGCGACGCAGCGCCATCGGCGGTGAGATCAAGGATCGCGGTCGAGCCACCGACGCTGCCGACGACGCGGGCCAGGGCGAGGAGCAGCGTCGTGGCGCCGACGCTGGGCTTGGCGCCTACGATCGCGACCTGGGGCGCCGCCTCGGGCTTACGGTGTGCGAGGGTCGAGAGCAACTCGACGAGTCCTTCACGCCCGGCGTGGGCGAGCTGCTGCGCGACCGCGGGCCAGCTCAGCGTCTCAACTTCGAGCGCGGCGGCAAACGGACCGTTTGCCGCAGGCGCGGAGGTCGGCGCCGCCGGCGCGAGCGCGGGCGTGCGGCGTCGCGCCAGGTGCTGCGACAGCGGCGCGGCCTGCTTCGTGGCGATCGGCTTGGCGGCGATCGATTTAGCGGCGGGGGGCGTCGCCGGCGCGGCGAAATGCGGCCCGCCGAGCGCCGGCGCCGTGGCGTTGGCTTTCTGCAGAGCGGCGATGAACGCGCGGTCGGTGCTGGTCATCGGGTCGTTGTCGGCGGGTAGGCGGGGACTTCGGCGACTTCGACGTGGTTATCATCCGCCGGGAGGACTTGGCCCGTGAGTTTCGCGCCAGCGGGTCCACGCCATGCCGAAGCGGGGCCCGCGGCCGAGGCGATCGGCGTCGTGGTGGTCGCCATCGACGTCGAGGGCGTCGCGCTGGACGGCGCGTCGATGGGACGCAGATCGCCGGCGGGCTGTGTCGCGACAGACGTGGGCCACGACGAAGCAGTGCTATTCGCCGACGAACCAAAGACGCTCGCCGAGACCAGCGAGTCGTCGGCGCCATCGGTCGAGACTTGCGGCGCGACGTTCACGTCGGAAGTCGTCTTCGTGCCCCCGCGCAGGAGCACGACCGTCAGGCCCATCGCGGCGATCACCGCGGCGAGCACGATGACGCGCGAATAAGGAACGATCGCCGATTCGAGGTTCAGCAGCCACGAAGCCCAGGGGTCATCGACGACGACCTCGGCGGTCGGCTGCGCTGCCAGTTGAGCGGTTGCGATGGGCGCCGGTGAAGGCCGGCTGGCGGCGGGCTCTTCGTCGTCGAAGGACGTCGGGGACACCGTATCGATGCGGAGCGTCGCCGCGGGATTGGTCGGCGACGGGCGGCGCTCGACTGGGCTCACGCCGATTGCCGAACCCGCCATGGCTAGATCGGCGCCCGACTCGCCGAGGTGCACGCCATGCAAGGGCGACTCGGCGGCGTCGAAGCGCTGGATCGGCTTCGGACGCGTCGGCGTCGAAGTCGGCGCGACGCGCGGCAGCTTCGCTAGCAGCGACGGACGCGGGGCGGCCGGCGCGGGGGCGGGCTCAGCCGCGTTGTCCCCGAGGGAGAACGTGTCGAACGTAACGTACGGGTCGGTCATGGCTCGGTCCCGATCCTCGGGAGACAGAAGGCGCAGGGGCGCCGCAGGCGACGCGTCCTATCCCTCTGTGATCGGGTCCGGTTGGCGAGACCTTGAGGATTGCTCCAACAGCGAGGGCGATGGCGGCGCCGCTAGCAGCGCAAATGTGAGCCGTCGGCGCTAGCCGCGGGTGGCGCCACGGAACGGTACACAACCCGCGGCTAGCGCCGACGGCTCAAGACGATTTGGGCTTCGCGCCGTAGGGGACGCGCTTCGTTCCCGCCATGAACTCGCTGCGGCAGAGCATGCCGCGGGTGGTGGCGACGAAGCCGGCCTTTGCTAGCACCGGCGCGAGCGGCGAGGCGATCGCCGAACCGCCATCGATTTTGGTGAGCAGGATGGAACGCTGCTCTCGCGCGCGGGCGGCGAGGGCTTTGGCGAGTTGCAGCGCTTGGTACCCGCGGTCGGGCTCGGCTTCGGCGAGGAACGTCGTGAGTGACTGGCCCGTCTTGTTGAGGTAACCGAGCGCCTGCCCGTCGCAGAGCACGACCCGGCAACCGGCGGCGCGCTGGGGTTTGCCGGCTTCGTCGCCGCCGGGCGGCGGGGGCCACGGGAGGGCGACGCCGTACGGGTTGGCCGGGTCGGTCGCGGCTAGCACGAAGGTCGGCGGCTCGTCTTCGCGCGGGCGCGAACGCAAGAGTTCATCGGCGCCCGGCGCGGCGAACTGGGCGCCCCCTTGCCCATCGACGAAGTAACCGCGGCGCACCTTGCCCGCTTCCTCCATCGCCTTGAGCACGGGGTAAACGGCGGAGAAGCCCCCTTCGATTTGCTCGCGGGCGATCTGGTCGCGCGTCAGCACGCCGTGGCGTTCGACGAGCTGTGCGGCGAGGGCGGCGAGACGCTCGGTCGAAGTGACGCCGCCGTGGAAGCGGGCGAGCAGTGACCAGCGCCCGTCGGCGCCGGGGATGCGTTGCCGCCGACGCGAACGGAAGCCGGTGCGCCCACGCTTGGAGTTGGCGCCGACGACTTCCTTGGACGCGCTCGCCGATTGAGCAACCAGCGCCCGAAGCGGCGCTAGCGTGTCGTTGGTCACTTCGCCGCGCCACACGAGGCGCCACAACGCCGCGAGCACGTCATTGGGGAACTCTTTGGTCGCGCGGGCGATCTCGTCGAAGAAGAGCGCCCCACGCTCGGCGAGCAATTCGCGCACCTTGCGTTCGAGGGCGTCTTCGGTGTCGTCGGCGGGAATTGGAAGTCTGCCAAGCAGAGCGTACTGATCCGTCAGGTAGAGCGCGATGCGGCCGTCGCTCTGCCCGAGGCTATCGACGCCTTGCCAGACGATCTCGCCGGCGAGGAAGAGCTCGTCGAGCAACCCCGCGCGGTACTCCTTGACGCGGCTCGGCAGAACCTCGCGCTCGAGGTCACTCGCTGGGAGCGGCGCGCCTTGGAGTTGTTCGATCGCGTCGAGGACGCCGTCGAGCCCCTTGCGCGGCTGCGTGACGCCTTGCCACACGGGGAGGAACCGCGCGAGCGCCTCGGGCGGGACGGCTTCGACCTCCTTGCGGAGCTTGGCGAGCGATCGGCGTTTGATGGTGCGGAGCACCGTGGCGTCGCACCACTCACGGCCGCGACGGCCGGGGACAAACTCGCCTTCGACGACGCGGCCGACGTCACGCAAGCGTTCGAGCGCCGCCCGGACTACAGCCTCGCCGAGGCCGAGTCGCCGGGCCACGTCGGCGGCGGAGAACGGCGCGTGCGTTCTTGCGTAGCGCGACACGAGATCGCCGACGGGATCGGCGACACGTTCCAGAAACGCCCCGGGCAGACCAGCGGGCGGGTTGACGCCAAGGGCGTCGCGGAGACGGGCTGCGTCTTCGCTGGCGGCGTAGCGCGCTTCGCCGGCGATCCGCACCGCGATAATGCGGCGGGTGTCGTTTAGCTCGGCGAGCCACGTCTCGAGGTCGCTACGCGTCACCGCTTCGTGGTCGCAGCGCGCCCAGAGCTCGTCGGCCGTCAGGTCGCCGAGCGAGAGTAGTAGGTCGTGCACCGCGTCGATGTGGCGGCAGTAGGGGTCGGCGAGCTTTTGGAGTTCGAGCCCGAGCTGATCGATGGTGTCGCCGTCGAGCAGCTCACGCAGCTCGGCGCCGCCCAAGAGCTCACGCAACTGGGCGTGGTCGAGCGCGAGCGCGGCCGCGCGGCGTTCGGCGAGTGGCGCGTCGCCTTCGTAAATAAAATTGCCGACGTAGTTGAAGAGCAGCGACGACGCGAAGGGCGACGGCTGTTGCGACTCGACGGTCTCGACCCGCACGACCCGCCTCTCAACGTCGCGCAGCAGCGATACGAGCCCCGGCAGGTCAAACACGTCACGCAGGCATTCGCGGTACGTCTCGAGCAGGATCGGGAAGCTGGGGTAACGCGACGCTACGGCGAGCAGGTCGGCCGACTTGCGGCGCTGCATCCAGAGCGGCTGCCGTTTGCCGGGCTGTTGCTTGGGCAGCAGCAGCGCGCGGGCGGCGTTCTCTCGGAATCTCGCGGCGAACATCGCCGTCGAGCCGAGCTGCGACGTGACGCGGTCCTCGACCTCATCGGCGCGCGGCAGGAAGAGCTCAGTCGGCGGCGGCTGGGGCGATTCGGGCAAACGAAAGATCATGCCGTCGTCGGTCCAGCTGTAATCGACCTCGCCGAGTTCTTCTTCGCGTAGCCGCGCGGCGACGGCGATGGCCCACGGCGCGTGGACCCGCGCGCCGAAGGGGGAGAGGATGCAGATGCGCCAGTCGCCGATCTCGTCGAGAAACGCCTCGATGATGATCGAGCGGTCGGTCGGCGGCTCGCCGGTGGCGTCGGCCTGGTCTTGCAAGTAGCGGACGAGATGCGTCGCCGCTTCGTTATCGAGCGCGTGCTTAGCGACGAGGCGGTCGGTCGCCGCGTCGTCACCGTCCTTGCGGAGCGTCTGCGTCAGTTCACGGGCGAGCTCGCCGATCGCCTTGCCGAACTCGAGCGGCCGTCCTGGGCCCTCGCCGCGCCAGAAGGGCATCTTGCCCGGCTCGCCCGGCGCCGGCGCCACGAGGACGCGGTCCTTGGTGATTTCGAGGACGCGCCAACTGCTCGCGCCGAGCAAGAAGATGTCGCCGGGGTGGGTCTCAAAAACCATCTCCTCGTCGAGTTCGCCGACGCGGCTGCCGCCCGTGCCGCCCGGGCCGTCGCCGACGAGGAACACACCATACAAACCGCGATCAGGAATCGTGCCGCCGTTGAGGATCGCGAGCCGCTGCGCGCCCTTGCGCGGCGACACCGTTCCACCGAGACGGTCCCAAGTGAGCCGCGGGCGCAGCTCGGCGAACTCGTCGGAGGGGTAACGGCCCGAGAGCAAGTCGAGCACGCCTTCGAATGACGTGCGTGGTAGATCGGCGTACGGCGCGGCGCCGCGGACCGTGCAGTAGAGTTCGTCGACTCCCGTGCCGTCCTCATCGACCATCGCGACGAGTTGTTGGGCCAGCAAGTCGAGCGGGTTGCGTGGGTAAAAGGTCTCTTCGACATGTCCTTTGAGCATCCGTCCCGTTGCGCCGGCGCAGGCTAGAAGGTCGCCGCGGTACTTAGGGAAGATGACGCCGCTCGATAGGAGGTTCACGCCGCGGCCGCTGCGGCCGATGCGCTGGATGCCCGAAGCGATGGTCGGCGGGGCTTCGATCTGGATCACGAGATCCACCGCGCCCATGTCGATGCCGAGTTCCAAGGAACTCGTCGCAACAATCGCCGGTAGCGCGCCGCGTTTGAGACGGTCCTCGATGTCGGCCCGGGCTTCTTTGGAGATGCTGCCGTGGTGAGCGAGGCAGATTTCTACGGGCGAGAAATGTTCGGGCGTCGCGCCGTTCTCGACGGCTTCGGCGTGCTTCGCTTGGAGTTCTTCGTTCGCCAACTCGTTGATCGCCGACGCCAGGCGTTCGGCGAGTCGCCGGCTGTTGACGAAGATCATCGTCGAGCGGTGCGCGCGGATCAGCTCCAAGAGCCGCGGGTGGATCGCGGGCCAGATGCTCGGCGCCGAAGGCGCCATCGCCGCGCCGTCGAATCGTGGCGGGTCGCGGGGCGGTTCGCCATTCGGACTAGCGCCGTTCAGGTTGGCGGCCATACTCGGCCAAGCGTCGTCGGCGCCGCCGACGCTGCCACCCAGTTGCTCGTACTTCGGCGCGAGTTGCTTCGCCATCTCTTCGACGGGCATCTCGACGCGCAGCTCGAAACGCTTCGGCTCGGTGGCGTCGACGATCCGCACCGGCCGCGGGCGGACGGGCTCGTCGGGGTTGGTCGTCGCTTCGGCGCCGCCGAGGAGGCGGGCGATCTCGTCGAGCGGGCGTTGCGTGGCGGAGAGGCCGATGCGTTGGAGCGGTTGGTGCGCTTCCTCCCCCGACTTGTGTCGGGGGCTCTCAAGGCGGCGTAAGCGTTCTAATCGCTCAAGCGTTAGGAAGAGGTGGACGCCGCGCTTGGTGGGGACCATCACGTGGATCTCGTCGATGATGACGGTCTCCACGCTGGTGAGGATCTCGCGCGCCTTGCCCGTGAGCATCAGGTAGAGCGACTCGGGCGTCGTAATCAATACGTCGGGGGGATCGCGGAGGATGCGGGCCCGTTCGCGTTGGTCGGTGTCGCCGGTGCGGATGGCGACGGTGGGCTCGTGGTAGTCGGCGCCCAAGCGACCCGCAACGGCGCGCATGCCGGCGATCGGGGCGCGGAGGTTGCGGTCGATATCGACGCCGAGCGCTTTGAGGGGCGAGATGTAGAGGACGCGGACGCCGCGCTTCGGCTTCGTCTTGTTGTGGGAGGCGTCTCCAGACGCGGATTTCGCGCTGCGTCGTCGGACGGAATGGAGCGCGTTATCGGCGTCGGAGGCGCCTCCTGCAGATGAATTGCTGCTCGCCCGTGGAGTGAACATCAACCGATCGAGCGCCGCCAAGAACGCCGCGAGCGTTTTGCCCGAGCCCGTCGGCGCGAGCAGCAGCGTGCTCTCGCCCGACGCGATCGCCGGCCAAGCGAGTTGCTGGGCGCGGGTCGGCGCGGGGAAGGCCTCGGCGAACCACGTGCGGGTCGGCTCGTGGAACGCGGCGAAGGGGTCGGCGGGTGATTGGGTGTTCACCATCGGCTTCTAAGGGACACCGCGACACGGCTTTGCACAAGCGGGTAAGTCTATTCCCGCGGCAGCCGCAGGCGCACGGGTCCCCGCGCCGAAGTGATATCGATGACCTGGCCACGCTGTGTCACTTCGATTCGTCCCTGGCTTGCAAGTTGGGCCGCGACGGCTCTGGTGGCTTCCATGAGTCGCCGCCAATTGTCGGGGCGGACTTGGCGAGCGGGCTCGGAGGGACAGATGGTCTTGCCAGGGACGCGCTGGCTGAGCAGCGACAGGATGGCCTCCTCGATCGACGCGCTTGTGTCCATGCCCTCACTCCTGGCAGTTCGAGCAGGCGAACACCTTCCTGCCCGCCATCGTCCAAGCGTCGATCCCGCCGCCGCAATCGGGGCAAGTGGGCTTCTTGTAGATTCGCAGCCGCTCGTCGCGCGTCATCCGACTGCGAGGTTTCCCGATCTCGGCAGGGTCGGCGATGATGATGCGATTGTGCTTCACGCCGATCCGCATCAACTCGATGAGTTTGTCCCAGAGGGCGTCGAACTCCTCGGGCTTGATTTGGTTGCCGGGACGGTTGGGATGGATGCCGAGGAGGTGGAGCGTCTCGCAGCGGTAGATGTTACCGACGCCCGCGATCACTTCTTGGTTCATGAGCAGCGCGCCGATCGACGTCTTGCTGCGCTGGATGCGGCGCCAAGCCAGGTCAGGATCGGCGTCGTCACGCAGAGTATCGGGCCCCAGCCGCTCGACGGCTCGTTGGTAACCGGCGGCGTCGAGTAGTTCGCACCGATTGGGGCCGTTGAGGTCGAAAGCCGCGGCGTCGCCCACAACCCGCAATCGCACAGCGCCGCGAGGTTCGGGCCAGGGGTCGGCGCCTTTGCGGTGGTGAAGGCGGAACTTGCCGTAGAGCCCCAAATGGAGGTGGAGGATGTCGCCCCGAGCTTTCGGGGGGTCGCCCGTTGGTGACCGTCTCTGCTTGGGCGTCCAGTGGTAGAAAATGTGCTTACCGACCGCTTCGACCCGGTCGAGCCGCCGCCCGGTTAGCCAGCTGGCGCCGTCGGCGAATCGCCCTTGAGGACTGGAAACCGCCAGCCGCTGCCCGGCGAACAGCTTGGTGTGGTCGCAGGCGACGCGGTGCAGGGTATGGCCTTCGGGCATCGGCAAGGGGGCCCGCGGGGGCCGTTTGGGAGATTCGTCCGCTTCCTAACAGCATTGCAAGCAACGACTTAACGGCAACCGGAGAAACCCGTCACGGAAATCCGCGTGACGAGTAAACTGGAAGCCGGCCTTTACCCACTGGAGCCTGTGTCTTCCTGAACGAAGCTACTCATGACGAGCACTTCTGGATCCCTCGCCGCTGACCTGTTAGCCGACGCCCGGCGGGGCTCGGAGACGTCGCTCGGTAAGCTCATGCAGCTGCATGCCAGCTACCTGAAGCTCGTGGTCGCGTCGCAGCTCGACGATCGGCTGCGGGCGCGGGTGAGTTCGTCGGACGTCGTGCAGGAGACCTTCTACGAAGCCCACCGTGACTTTCCCGCTTTCCGCGGCGCTACCCCCGAGGAGTTCTTGGGCTGGCTGCGGCGGATCCTCATGAACAACCTGCTGCGGGCGGTCGAGCTGCATCTGAAGGCCGCGAAGCGCGACGTCCGGCGTGAGGTTTCGATCGACCGCGCCCAAGGGCCGGGGGATCGGTCGGTCGCGGCGATCGCTTCGCAGCTGCCTCATGTCGGGGATTCGCCGTCGGCGTCGATCCAGCGGCGCGAGAACGCCGACGCGTTGGGGCACATGCTCAACTCGCTGCCGGACGATTACCGTGAGGTGATCCGCCTTCGGCATCAGGAGGGACTCGACTTTTCCGAGATCGGCGATCGGATGGGCCGTTCGTCCGGCGCGGTGCGGATGCTCTGGCTGCGGGGCATCAAGCGGCTGCGCGGCCTGCTCGACGAGGGGTCGGAGGGATGAAGACCGATCATTTACGATTCGATGACGCGACGCGTTCGTTCGCCGCTGCGCCTGCCGAAGTAGGACTCGCGGAGGTCTCGGACAGCGATCAACGGCTGATCGCCGTCCTCGACGAGTACGCCGCCGCGCTGCAGCGTGGCGACGCGGATTCGCCCGAAGAGTTTGCGAAGCATTACCGCGACTGTGGCGACGAACTCGTCGGCTACCTGGACGGGGTCCGCGCGATTCATGCCGCGGTCGAGTCGGCCCGCGACCGTGAGGGGGACCTCACCGGGCCCGTTCGAAACGGCGTCGCGATCGATGGCGGCGGCAAGAGCGCGTCCGATCCCGCCGGCGATCGCCCGCCGCGTTCGATCGGCGACTACTACATCGTCCGCGAAGTCGGCCGCGGGGGCATGGGCGTTGTCTACGAGGCCCAGGAGCAATCGCTGCGCCGCCGCGTGGCGCTGAAGGTGCTGCCGTTCGCCGCGGTGCTCGACCAGCGGCAGATCTCGCGCTTCCGCAACGAGGCGCAAGCCGCCGCCGGATTGCACCACACGAACATCGTGCCGGTGTTCGCGATCGGGCAGGAGCGGGGCGTCCACTACTACGCGATGCAGTACATCGAGGGGCAGACCCTCGCCCAGGCGATCGCCGAGTTGCGGCGTCAGGTGGGGGCGGGCTCGTCGCCCGACGCCACGACCGCGCCGGAAGGGACGCTCTCGGCGTTGACGCCGCTGCCGATGAGCGTCGCGCCGAGCGAAGCGCCGCCGACGCTGGGGCAAGACCCGGCGTCGCCGTCGTTCTTCCTCGCCGCCGCGCGACTCGCCGCCGACGCGGCCGACGCGTTGCAGCACGCGCACGACCTGGGCGTGGTGCACCGCGACATCAAGCCCTCGAACCTGCTGTTGGACGAACGGGGCAAGGTGTGGGTCGCCGACTTCGGCCTGGCGCGGATGCAGACGGACCTCGGCGTCACCGCGACGGGCGACGTGGTCGGCACGCTGCGCTACATGAGCCCCGAGCAGGCCCGCGGCCGCGCGGATCAAGTCGATGGCCGCACCGACGTCTACGCGCTCGGCGCCTCGCTTTACGAACTGCTCACGTTGCAGCATGCGTGCCCTGGCGAAGACCGCGTACGGCTGCTGGAGAGCCTCGAGCGCGACGACCCGATCTTGCCACGGCGGCACAACTCGGCCATCCCGGTCGATCTCGAAAACATCGTGATGCGGGCGATGGAGAAAGACCGCGACACACGCTACGCGTCGGCCGGCGAGCTCCGCGACGACCTGCTGCGATTCCTCGACGGCCGGCCGACGATCGCGCGCCCGCCAAGCGTGGCCGACCGTGTCGGCAAGTGGATGCGTCGGCGTCGCAAGATGGTGGCGATTGCCGCGGCGGCGATGAGCGTCGTGGCGGTGGTCTCGACCATTAGCGCCGTGCTCGTTGCGGTGGCGCTCGAAGAGTCGGAGATACACCGCGCGCATGCGGAGCGCAACTACGAGCACGCCTTCGGGGTGCTTAAGCACTTCAGCGGGAACTTTAGCGACCAGCTCGCTTCGATACCCGGCGCCGAGCAGGTCCGGCAAGAAGCGCTTGAATACACCCTCGAGCACTTCCATTACTTCTTGGAGGAATGGGGAGGCGATCCCCGGTTGGGGGTGGCTGTCGCCGAGACTCGCGTCCACGCCGCCGTGGCGGCGGAAGGGCTCGGCGATTTCGCCGAAGCCCGACGGCAATACGACGAGGCGGTCGTGTTGTTGGAGGCCTTGATCGCCGACCGGCCCAACGACGCCCAAGCGACAAACTGGCTCGCGCGTTGCCTGACCAACCGCGGCCTGCTCCTTTCGCAACAGGGCGACAACGAAGCCGCCGAAGCCGAGTTGCGTCGGGCGGTCGATCTGCGGCGCAGCTTGCTCAACGAATCGCCGAACGACCCGGCGTTGATGGCCGACTTGGCGGCGGCGCTTTCGGACGCGGCGACGGTCGCGAAATCCGATGTCGCCACGGCGCGACGCGGTCTGGAAGACGCGATCGAGCTGCTGGGCGTCGCGCGTCGCGTCGATCCGAAAAACACCGGGCACACCCGACGGCTCGCCGTCGCGCACAACTCGCTGGCGACGCTCTTGCGGCAAGCCGACCCGGACCGCGCCGCTCAAGAGTGTGACCGGGCCGTCGAGAAGCTGTCGGCTTTGGTCAAGGACCATCCCAGAAACGACATCTATCGCGCCGACCTGGCGCTAGCGCTAGGCAACCGCGGCGCGCTCGCCGCCGATCGGGGGCAGTGGGCCAACGCGTCGGACGCGTACCGCGACGCCGCGGCGGAGTTGGCGCTGCTCGTCGAGCATTCGCCGCTCGTGCCGCGGCACCGCAGCGAACTGGCCGTCGCCCTGGCGAGCGAAGGCGCGTCGCTAGCGCGGCTCGGCAAACGCCACCGGTCCGACGCGGCGTTCGATCGGGCGCAGCTTGAACTAGAAGCGATGGTGCAGGCGTTCCCCTCGACGGACCGCTATACTCGGAGCCTCGCGGCGCTGTGGAACAACCGCGGCGTCGTCCTGCGGGACAGCGGGCGGCTCGACGAGGCGGCGGACGCGTTCGCCCAGTCGGTGCGTCTGGAAGAAGAGCGGATCGCTAAGTCGGACGAGCCCGGACCGACGCTGCTGGCGATGCTGTACGCCAATCAGGTTCAGTTGTTGGGACGGATGGGCCAGGTGGAAGACGCCGCCCGCGTCCAAACCAAACGCGAAGTCTTTCTTGATCAATCGTCATCGGTGAATAAACATACGTCCACGCCGGCGGTAGCGTCCGGCAAGGAAGGCGCCCTATGACGCACCCCCGTTCGCCCCACTACCGCGCGCTGCGCTTCGAGCGCAACGAAGACCGCCGGTTGCTCAGCGCGACGACGGCGTCGACGCCCGAGGCGCCGGCGGAGGAGACGTTCACCTACCTGCCGATCGCTTCGACGGGCTGGTTGAAGTTGGACTCGGATTCGCAGTTGCCGGCGATCGACTTCTCGACGTCTGGCGTCACCAATGTCGTCACGCGCGGCGATGCTCAATTCACGCTGAGCGGTTCCCTCGTGCTGGGCGGCTTGAACGCCACGACGGAGTCCTTCCGGGGCGACCCGACTTCGGTGCGATTGTCGGCCGATAGCGCCGTGGACCGGGCCGGGCTGACCGTCGTTTGGGGCGGGATTCACCAAAGCCAAGTTGCGACGCCGCTGCTCAGCGGAGACGCCGCCGGCGACTTCGTGAACTTGGACCCGGCGCTGACCGAAGCGATTCTCGCCACCTTGCCCGACCGCGAGCTGACGACGGCGGATCAACGCTCGGCGTTCGCCGAAGCGCTGCAACGCTTGCTGAACAAGAGCGAGGCGTTCGTCGGCAACGGCCGTCCCAACACGGATGGCTGGATCGGCGACGAGTTTGATACCTACCACGGCGACGGTGACGGCGTCACGGACACGGACCTGGGTTCGTGGTCGCAGACCGACTCCAACACCGGGCCGGCGACGCCGACGCTCGAGGGATCGTTGACGCGCGGCGACGAAGGCGACGCCAACGGTTCGCCCTACAAGTTCAACCAAGAAGCCGACGGCCTCGGCGGCGGGTCGCGGCTGTTGTCGAAGCTGCGTGAATGGTTCCGCGACGAGGCCGCCCAGGCGGCGACCGAAAGCCTCGACAGCCAGACGGTGCGGTCCCGCACGGCGGCCGCCCCGCTGGAACGGGTTACGGCGACGCCCGCCCCCGCCGCGGGAGTCGAGGCGCCCGGCGCCGGGATGATCGACTTGGCGGCCCTCCTGCTGCCTGCCGGGGCGGAAGAGGCGCCTTCGGTCGCCCTCGCCGCGTCGAGCCGTCCAGCGGACACCGGCGACATGGTCTCGGCCCGCGACGCCGCTCTGGCGGTCGAGTCGTGGGTGCGGACGCTGCCGGTCCCCGCCGAGCCGGACGGGGTCTTCGAAACGATCGCCCCCCCGGTCCGGGAGTCGGCCGTGGGGGTGCGGGACGAGGCGCCGGTGAAGCCGGAACTGCCGCGAACCCAGGCCGTGAAGGACCGGGGTTCGGCCGCGATTGAGACGCCGCGCGACGGAGGTCACCAGACCCCCCTCAGAGGCTCTGAGAGGCACGTAGAGCGGCTCGAAGAGGGGGAGGCGACATCTAGGTCACCTTACGTCGCCGCGTGGCTTACGACGCTCCTAGGCGGCGCCGTGGTGTGGGCCAACCGCCGCGGGGGGCGGAGGGGGGCTGCCGATTGCATCGAGACCCCCCGGCGCGATTTAAGCCGGGGTGGCCATTCCGAGGCGTGAGTCAGCGGCGGATCGTGTAAAATGGGTGGGATGGCGTGGGACGAGTCCCCCCGCCGCCTCCCCCTTGTCCGCCCGCTAGGCCATGCCCCTCTCGACCCGACCGGCCGTCGCCTGCGCTGTCGCGGCTGCGCTAGGGGTCTTCGTGGCGGTGGGCTTCAGTGCGGCAGACGAGCCGCGGCCAGAACCCGCAGTCCCCGTCGCCTCTAACGACCCCATCAGCTTCAACAAAGAGGTGCGGCCGATCTTCGTGCAGCACTGCCTAGCGTGCCACGGCGGCGTGAAGCAGGCCGCGGGGCTGTCGCTGGTGACGCGCGAAAAGGCCCTGGCGCCGACCGACTCGACCGACGCGGTGATCGTGCCGGGCGAGGTCGAGGCGTCGTACTTGATCGATCGTGTCGCCGATCCTGACGACGAGATGCGGATGCCGCCGGCCGAGCACGGGCGGCGGCTGAGCGACGACGAGGTCGCGACGTTGCGCCGTTGGGTTGCGGAGGGCGCGAAGTGGGAGGCGCCTTGGGCGTTCCGCGCGCCGGAGCGCGTTGCGGCGCTGCCGGGGGCTGCCGCCACCGACTGGGGCCGCAGGCGTATTGATGCTTTTGTTTTGGCGAAGCTTGAGAACGAGGGGCTGGAGCCTGCCATCGAGGCCGACCGCGCGCAATGGTTGCGACGCGTTTCGTTCGACCTCGTTGGGCTGCCGCCAATCGAGGCGGAACGCGTCGCGTTCGAGAGCGACTTGGCGCCGGGGGCGTATGAGCGTGCCGTCGATCGGCTGCTTGCCTCGCCGCACTTCGGCGAGCGCTGGGCGAGCGTGTGGCTCGACCTCGCGCGCTACGCCGACACGATGGGCTACGAACGCGACCCGCACCGCGACATCTGGCCGTGGCGCGACTGGGTCGTGGGCGCGTTCAACGCGGACCTGCCTTACAACGAGTTCCTGCTCAAGCAGACGGCGGGCGACTTGCTCGACCAGGCGACGATCGCCGACCGGCTCGCTACCGCGCTGCACCGCAACACCCAAACGAACGTCGAGGGCGGGACCGATGACGAAGAGTTCCGCTGGGCGGCGGTAGTCGATCGCGTCGATACGACCTGGCAGGGCGTCCTCGGCATGACAATGGGCTGCGCCCGTTGCCACGATCATCCCTACGACCCGCTCTGGCAATCGGACTACTACCGCTTCGCCGCGTTCTTCAACTCGACGCGCGACGCCGACCTCACCGAGGACTGGCCGGAACTCGCCGTGCCGAGCGACCCGACACGTTACGACGAAGCCGCCGCGATCGACGCCGAGCTATCGAGCGTCCGCCAGCAGGTCTACGAGCTCGGGCGGAACGCCGCGCAGCGCGAGGGCGTGTGGCGTCCGCTATCGATCGAGAAGGCGGCTTCGACCGGCGAGACGCAGCTCGAAGTTCGCGCTAGTGACAATCGACCCGAGATCGTCGCGGTGGGAACGGTGACGGACCGCTCGATTCATACGATCGAGTGCGCCGCCCCGGCGGCGCCGATCGCCGCGCTGCGGATCGACGTGACGCCGCTCGACCCGGCCGCCGCGCTGAAGCTGCCCGAGTATGGCTTCATCCTGTCTCGGCTGCGTGTGCTGATCGATCGCGCGGACAATGCGGACGAAGGAACGCAGAAGGTCAGCGCGACAACGGAACCCAGCGCCGACGAAGCGACCAAGACGCCCGAGGAAGAGTTGCTCTTCGTCGAAGTCCTTGCCGACGAGGCCGAGGGGTTCTTCAGCCCCCTGGAGTCGATCAACGACAGCACGGGGGGTTGGGGCGCCTACACACGGATGCGCAAACCGCGGTGGGCGGTGTTTGTGCTCGACAAACCGGTGACGCTCGGCGAGGGGGACCGCCTGCGCGTCGAGCTCAAGCACGACATGGCCATCGACGGCCAGGGGCCGCTGGTGATGCAGCGTTTCCGGCTTGCAACGACCGACAACGCCACCGTCGCCGCGTTGGCGAGCGACCAGGCGTTGCGGAAGCTACGCGAACGGGAGCTCGAACTCGTCACCCAGCGGAAGGCGATCCCCTCGACGGCCGCGCCTGTGCTTGTCGAACAAGCCGACGCGTTCCGTCGCAAGAGTTTTATGCTCGACCGCGGCGCATGGCTGTCGCCGACCGAGGAGGTGAAGCCGGCCGTCCCCGAGGAGCTACCGGGCAAGGCCGGCGACCGCCTTGCCCTCGCGCAATGGATGGGTTCGAGCGACAACCCGTTGACGGCGCGGGTGATGGTCAATCGGGTTTGGGCCGAGTTGTTCGGCGCCGGCATCGTCGAGACGCTCGACGACTTCGGTTCGAGCGGCGCCGAGCCCTCGCACCCCGACTTGCTCGACGACTTGGCGGCGCGGTTCCGTGACGAGATGGGCTGGCGCATCAAGCCGCTGCTGCGTGAGCTGGTGCTGTCGGCGACTTACCGCCAAGACTCGCGCATAACGGCGGAGTTGGCGCAACGCGACTCGACCAACCGACTGCTCGCCCGCGGGCCGCGCGGTCGGCTGCGGGCCGAGATGGTGCGTGACCAGGCGCTGGTGCTCTCGGGGCGCTTCAACGCCAAACTCGGCGGCGCCCCGGTGATGCCATTCCAGCCCGAGGGCGTTTGGCGGAGCGTCTACAACAACCAGACCTGGGAGACGGAGAAGAGCGACGAGCGGTTCCGCCGAGCGCTCTATACTTACTGGAAGCGGACCGCGGCGTACCCGAGCCTGGTGGCGTTCGACGCCCCGTCGCGCGACCAATGCACGGCCCGCCGGCCGACAACGAACACGCCGCTGCAAGCGCTGGTGACGCTCAACGACCCGGCGTACGTCGAGCTTGCCGAAGGGCTTGCGGACAGGATGCTCGCGCGCCCCGCCGCGTCGCCTGCCGAGCGGATCGCTTGGGCCGCGGAAGAAGCGGCGGGGCGGGCGTTGCCGAAGGAGAGCGTTGACGAATTGGTGAAACTCTACGAAGAGTCGCTGGCGCGCGAAGGCGCGGATGAACGCTTCGCGCTGACGGTCGTGGCGAACGTGGTGCTGAACCTCGACGCGGTGTTAACGAAGTAAACTTGATCCAACTCCCTGGGCTTACGCCGCGGGGCTCGCATGAAGAATCTTCGGTGGGTCACGACCCACCCTACAAATCCCCGAGGCGTACGCCACGGGAGGAACGCATGAATCCGCTCCAGCACCTCCACCGCCTGAACGCCGAGCGCGTTACGCGTCGCCACTTCCTCGCCGGAGGGATGGCGGGCTTGGGGGCGTTGTGGTTGGGCGCGGAGCGGGCGCAGGCTTCGTCGCAAGCGATCACGATCGACCCGTCGCAGCCCTGGGCGCCGCGCGAGCCGCACTTCGCGGCGAAGGCGAAGCGGGTCATCTACCTGCACATGGCGGGGGCGCCGAGCCAGTTCGAGTTGTTCGACCACAAGCCCGAGCTGAAGAAGCTCGACGGGCAGAAGTGCCCGACAGAACTTCTCGCCGGGCAGCGCTTCGCGTTCCTGCGCGGCGAGCCGGTTCTGCTCGGGCCGCAGTTCCCGTTCGAGCAGTGCGGCGAGTCGGCGCAGTGGGTCAGCGATCGGCTGCCCGAGTTCAAGAAGTCGGTGGACCGCGTCACGTTCATCCGCACGATGACGACCGACCAGTTCAACCACGCGCCGGCACAGCTCCTCGTGCACACCGGCTCGCCGCGCTCGGGGAGCGCGTCGATCGGCTCGTGGGTGACGTACGGCCTGGGGAGCGAGAACCAAAACCTGCCGGGCTTTGTCGTGTTGCTCTCGGGCGGGAAGAACCCCGACGTGGGCCAGGCGGGGTGGGGGAGCGGCTACCTGCCGAGCGTCTACCAGGGCGTGCAGTGCCGCAGCCACGGCGACCCCGTGCTGTTTTTGTCGAACCCCGATGGCGTCGACGCCGATCTACGTCGCCGCACGATTGAGGCGATCAATCGCGTCAACCAAACCACGCACGACGAGTGGGGCGATCCCGAGACGCTGACCCGCATCGCGCAGTACGAGATGGCGTGCCGGATGCAGCTCGAGGCGTCCGACGCGATGAGCCTCACCAGCGAGTCGCCGGCGACGATCGAGGCCTACGGCGCCGAGCCCGGCAAGGAGAGCTTCGCCAATAACTGCCTCCTCGCACGGCGGCTCGCCGAGCGCGGCGTGCGGTTCGTGCAGCTCTTCGATTGGGGTTGGGACACGCACGGCACCAGCGAGGACGGCTCGATCGACATGGGCCTGACGAAGAAGGCCCGCCAAGTCGACAAGCCAGTGCATGCGCTGCTCACCGACTTAGAAGAGCGTGGCTTGCTCGACGAGACGCTTGTCGTCTGGGGCGGCGAGTTCGGCCGCACGCCGATGCGTGAGAACCGCGGCGGGCAAGAGATGGCTTTCCTCGGCCGCGACCACCACGCCAAGACGTTCACGATCTGGCTCGCCGGCGGCGGCGTGAAGCGCGGGCACTCGCACGGCGAGACCGACCCGATCGGCTTCGGTCCGACGACGCGCCCCGTCGAGGTGCGCGACCTGCACGCAACGATGCTGAAGCTGCTGGGCTTCGACCACGAGAAGCTCATCTACCCGCTCCGAGGGCTCGATCAGAAGTTGACGGGCGTCGAGCCGGCCCGCGTTGTTGACGACCTCATTGCATAAAGATTCGCGCCTTGGCGTGAGTCCTTGTTTATCAAGTTGTGTATTGCTCTTAACGTAGTCTTAGCGCGACCTTGCGCAGCGATGGTTGCACACGTGGCGAGTGTCGCGTAGGGTCGCTGTCGCTTGAGATGCGGCGCCGATAGGCGCCCTTGTGGGAGGGGTCTCCAGACCCCGATTACGCGCACCATTCCGTGTGCGGCTAAGAGGCCGTAATCGGCGTCGGGAGACGCCTCCTACCGTTGATGCGGCGCGGCTTCTGACAGACAGCAACCCTCGGAACGACATCGGATGAAGAAACTCTTGTTGGCGATGTTCGGTTGCTTGGCCTCGGTCGCGGTCGCCCATGAAGGGCACGACCACGACCATGCGGAGGACGCCGCCGCGCAGGCGAAGTACCCTTCAGCGCTGGTGCTGCCCGCGATCGAAGGGCCTAAGCCTTGGTCCGACAAGCCGCACCTCAATGATCCGGATCGGTTTCAGATCGCGATCATGACCGACCGCACCGGCGGACACCGTCCAGGCATCTGGATGGACGCGGTGCGAAAGCTCAACCTGCTGCGGCCCGAGTTCGTGATGTCCGTCGGCGACCTCATCGAGGGTTACACCGAGGACCCCCAGCGGATCGACGAGATGTGGGAGGAGTTCCTCGGCTTCATCGACGAGATGGAGATGCGGTTCTTCTTTGTCGCCGGCAATCACGACGTCACCAACCCACAGCTGCACAAGCGTTGGCGCGAGCAGTTCGGGCGCGAGTGGTACTCGTTCGACTACCGCGGCGTCCACTTCCTGGCGCTGTGTAGCGAGGACCCGGGCCCCGAGCACATCAGCGAAGAGCAACTCGACTTCATCAAGACCGACCTCGCCGATCACGCCGACGCGCGGTGGACGCTCGTCTTCCTCCACAAGCCGTTGTGGACTTACGCCGAGCGCGCGATCGCGAATGGCGACGAGGACCCGACCAATTGGAAAAAGGTCGAAGCGATGCTCGTCGATCGGCCGCACACGGTCTTCGCGGGGCACGTCCACCACTACGCGCAGTACCAACGCAACGAGCAGCAGTACTACGCGCTGGCGACGACTGGCGGCGGGTCGCTACTACGCGGCAATGAGTACGGCGAGTTCGACCACGTTATGTGGCTGACGATGGAGCCCGACGGCCCGCACGTGGTGAACCTGCGGCTCGACGGCATCCTGCCCGCCGACGTGGTGACCGAGGAGAGCGCGAAGCGCTTCGGCGCTTTCTTGCGGCAGGTCCGTGTCGAGGTCGAGCCGATCTTGATCGACGACCACACCGGCTTCTCCGAGGGCGAACTATCGGTGAAGCTCGACAACGAGTTCGCCGAGGCGGTGGAGTTGACCGGCCGCATCGATGGCTTGCCACTGCGGGGCCTAACCGTTGAGCCCGACGGCCTCAAGATCGCCGCCGACAAGAAGTCATCCAACGAGCAACGCATCCGCATCCGCTTCGACGAGCCGATCGCGTTCGAGTCGCTGCAACGCGGCACGTTTACGGCGATCGTCCGCAGCAAGCCGACGGGCGACGGGGCGCCGCTCTCGGCCGAGCGGGTGATCCCCGTGATCATCGACCGCCGCCACCTCTGCCCGTTCTACGACGGCGACTTCACGCTCGACGGCGAGATCGAGCCCTGGCCCGAGCCCGCCTACGAGACGCCCGAGAAGCCGCTGTTGATCGGCCAGATCCAAGACTGGACCGGGCCGAAGGACGGCTCGTTCGCGTTCACCGTCGCGCAGGACGATGAACGGCTGATCTTCTCGGCGAAGGTGACGGACGAGAAGCTCGTCGCCGGCGACCGCCTCCAGTGGCTGCTCGACGCCCGGCCCGACTCGCAGCGGATGGCTGACCCCCGGCAGCGCGGCGGCACGTACCGGTTCTCGGTGACGGCGCCCGACGAGAACGGCGAGGCGACCGTCCGCGCGTTCGCCAACCGCGGCAGCCGCCGGCAGATGAAGGGCGTGAAGGGCGCCGCCCGCCGCGTCGATGGCGGTTACGAGGTCGAGCTGACCGTGCCGCAAAACGTCCTCGCCCGTCATCAGGGCGGCCAGCGCTGGAGCGAGTTCCAACTCGCCGCCATCCAGAGCGACGTCGACGACCCCGACCGCCCCGCCGCCGAGATCGTCTGGCGCGGCACATCCGACGCCCGCGCCCGAAACGCCAACTACGCGCGGTTCGAGCGCGTGGACTGAGCGGCGACTTGAGGCGTTGGCGTCGGCGTCGGTTCCAAGAAACGGAGGTGGTGCTGCGCGTGGATGACCATCAGGCGTTTCCAGTCGTCGAGCGTCAGGCCATCCAACAAGACATAGGGCGGGATCGGTTCGCGGCGGTCGCGCGCCTCGGCGAGCGTCGCGAGGCACCGGTCGATCGCCGACTCGTCGTCGCGGGCTTCTGCCGGCAAGACCGGCTTCGGAGCCGGCGCTCCCGAGATCATCGCGCCGCGCCACAGCGTCCACCTCGCCAACGGCCAGACCATTTTTCTTGCTAGCCAAGGCAGCCGTGGCATGCTGCCGTCCATGCCCACACGCATCACCTTGGTCAGGTGGTCGCTCATCTGCGACAGGCTCCACCGTCCACGCGGCGTGTAGCCGTGGTCACGCAGGCGCTCGATCTCGGCGATCGCGTCGTCCAGCGTGGCGAGACGCAGCGTACGGAGCTTGGGCATAGGCTGTGGCGTTCTTTGAGTACAAAACCGGGGGCTAAGGCCCCGCGGCTGATAAGCCATTGCCTGAGAACATCAGCCGGCACGCCTTAGCGTCCGGTTCTTCGGCTCCCACAACCTAACGCCGCCGCCAACTCGCTGCGAGCGCTGCGACAACTAGCCACACCCCCGCCGGCTCCGGCACGGCGACCGCCGCGGCGCTCATCAGGTCGCGCCATAGCGTGTAGTCCGCGGCGTCAACGCGGCCGTCGCCGTTGCCGTCGGCGGCGAGCGACGGCGTTTGCCCGGCAAAGGCGTTGAACGTCGTGCCGTAAGCGGCTCGCCAGGCGTCGTAGTCGGCGGCGTTAAGCATGCCGTCGCGGTTGTAATCGCCCTCGGGCAAGACCGCTCGGATCGCCGCTTCGCCGAGCAGGGCGTGGGCCTCGCGCGTCGGGTGGACGCCGTCCCAGAAGACATACCCCGGGGCGCGGTCGTAAGAGCTGCCCGGCACGTCCTGTCCTCGATCGACCGTATTGGTGAAACCGAGCGACGCGGCGTTGTCGAGATAGCTGCTGAAGAGCGACTCGACATCGAGCCGGTGAATCGTAACGGCGGGATTCGTGGTTTCGAGGGTCGAGTAGACATTCTCGAGCGCGTCGTTGTAGGTCGCTGCCAGGCTGCTCTTGGTGGCGGCTTCGCTTGGGTTTGCGCTGTAGTCGGGCGTGAGCCCTAGTAGTGGTAGGTTCACGCCGAGCAACTGGCGAGCGCCGGCATTGATAAGGCGGTTGATTTGCGTCTGCACGACGCCCGCGGGCGTCGCGGGGTTGGTCTCGTCGGCACGCAAAAAGTCATTTGCTCCGATAAACACGACGAACAGCGTCTGCGGGTCGGGCGTCGCGCCGTCGATGCGATTGAGGTACCTAGTTACCTGCTCGCTGAGCGAGTTGATGAACCACCCTTCAAGGCCGCCGGGGCCGTTGGTCTCGGCGCCGCCATAGGCGAAGTTATCCCCGCCAACGCCGTCGCGCGTGAGCGTCCCGAGGTCGAGGCCCATCGAGAGCCGTTCGGCGTAGACCGGCCCGTTAGAGAATCGGCCCATGTAATCGTCGGTGTCGATGAACAGCGAGGCGATGCTCGATGAGAACGTGTTGCCCACGTCCGACAGGCTGTCACCGAAGACGATGAGGTCGGTGTAAGGGCCGGCGAGCGCACCGAGCGGTGCAAGTGCGCACGAGAGCAGTGCTAGCAACCAACGAGTGAGTAGCAGGTTCATCGAAGCAACGCGCGGCGGAGAGGGCGTCTAGTGGGAAACGCCTAGCATATCACGTCGCGCGGCGGCGCGTGACCGTCCTTCATGGCGGGGCATGAGACGAGTTGACGAAAAGTCGGCGGGGATTTCCGCAAGCGCGTCGCATGCCGTTCGTTTTTGCCGGTCCCCATTTCGTCAGTGGGGTCGCCCGGATGGGGGGACGATGGCAATGCCTATGCCAGCGGGCCGTTGCGCCACAACGCCCCTGGCAGCGAGCGCACCGTTCGATCGGTTCGCGAAGCGGTGTCGCAGGGAAGCGTTCGGGCCAGTGGGTGTCAGCGACTTGCGTCCCTAACCACACAGGCCAACCAGTTAGGGAAGTCACGACGATGGCGATCAATTTCCGCGAGCTGTTTGCGTTGCGCGCCAAACGCTGGATGGTCCCCGCCGCGACGATCGCGGCCCTCGTGGCGGCGGGCGCGCCGCCGGCTTGGGCGGCGGATTACTTCGTGACGAATGCAACGGACTCCGGCGCCGGTTCGCTGCGTCAGGCGATCCTCGACCTCAACACGGCCGGCGCGGGGACGCACAGCATCGCGTTTAGCTCGTCGCTGGGAACGATCAGCATCGCCAACGACTTGCCGCCGATCCTCGGCACTGGCCAGAACATCACGATCACCGGCAACGGCAACACAGTCGATGGCGGCACCCAGCACGCGCTGCTGTTCATCGGCGGCGGCGTGGTAGAGGTGAGCGACCTGAACCTCAGCAATGGCCACGCGCAGGGCGGAAAGGGCGGCGGTAGCCAGTTCGGCGGAACGGGCGGCGGCGGCCTCGGCGCCGGCGGGGCTCTGTTCGTCAACGACGGCGCGACGGTGACGATCTCTGGCGTTGCCTTTACCGGCAATCAAGCTACCGGGGGCAGTGGCGGCGATCCGGCGTCAAGTGCGGTCGGCGGCGGCGGCGGCGGCGGCTTCCGCGGCAATGGTGGCGACTCAGCACCTTTTACATCAGGCGGAGGTGGCGGTGGCGGGTTCGGCGCCCCAGGCGGCACGGGTGACTTGTTTGGCGATGCCGGTGGCGGTGGCGGTGGCGTCTCCGCTCCGGGCGGCAACGCTTCCGGTTCATCCGCCGGCAGCGGTGGAGGAGGTGAGGGCGGCTCGGGGTCCTCGTCGTCCATCCCGGGAACCAACGGCCAGACCTACGGCGGCGGCGGCGGTGGGGCCGCTGTCAATTTCTCATCGGGCAGCGCCGGCGGCGACTTTGGCGGCGGCGGCGGCGGCGCCGGTCTGAGCGATGGCGGCAACGGCGGTTTCGGTGCGGGCGGCGGCGGCGGCGGCGGCGACGGCGCCGGCGCCGGCGATGGCGGCAGCGGCGGTTTTGGCGGCGGCAGCGGCGGCCGCGCCGGCGATGGCGGCAACGGCGGCAACGGCATGGGCGGCGCCATCTTCGTCCGCCAGGGCGGCTCGTTGACCATCGTTGACTCAGGCGTCAGCGGCTCGCAAGTGACGGCTGGCCAGGGTGGCTTTAACATGTCTCCCGGTTCCAACGGCACTACCGCCGGCGCGGGCCTGTACCTCCACACCGGCACGACGGCGAACGTCGAGGTCACCAACGGACAGACCTCCACCTGGGCCGACGACATTTCCGGCGATGGCGGACTCATCAAGACCGGCGCGGGCACGCTGGTGCTAGGCGGCGCGAACACCTACGGCAGCGCCACGCAGGTTAACGCGGGAACCCTCGTCATCAACGGCACGCACTCGTCCGAAGTGACCGTCAACGGCCTCGGCGCCCTGGGCGGAACTGGAACCCTCAATTCGTTTATCTCCAACGGCACGGTGCGGCCGGGCAACTCGATCGGCACGCTTGCCGTCAACAACGACGCCGAGTTTAACCCCGGGAGCACCCTCCAGATCGAGATCAATGACGGCGGAACTACCGCCGGGGTCAACAACGACTTGATCACGGCAGTCGACTTCAACATCAACGGCGGCACGGTGGTGGTGATCTCGTCAGGGACCGCCTACACCGCCGGCTCGACCTACACATTCCTCCAAGCCGGTCACAACGTAAACGGCACGTTCGATAGCATCAGCGACGACCTGGCGTTCTTCGACGCGGTGCTTGGTTACACGTCCGACACGGCGTTCTTCACGCTTGTGGCGAGCCAAGCGGACTTCCACACCTTGGGCCACACCGTCAACCAGCGGTCGCTGGGCTCGTTCCTCGACCACCTCCACCACCCGCCGCACGACTTGCAGGGCCTAATCGACCAGATGTCGCCGATGTCGACATCGCAGGTGCTGATGTCGCTCGACCAGTTGACGGGTTCGATCTACGGCTCGTCGCTGACCGCGAGTCAGCAGCACGCGACGTTTTATCTCTCGCAGCTAGCGCAGCGGCTGCGTGGCCGGATGACCCCCGGCGACCCGCTGTCGAGCTCGGGCTACGCCGACGCGTCGGACCAACAAGGCGCCGATTTCATGCTGGTGTCGTACGTGCCGGGCGGCGCGAGCGCTGCTTCCTCGTACCCGACGAACGTGACCAACCACCGTGCGTGGGTGACGGGCTACGGCATGGGCGGCTCGGCCGACGGCGACGGCAACGCCGACGGCTTCGACTACGGCCTCGGCGGCACGCAGTTCGCCATCGAGAAAGCGATCGCCGAGAACTGGGCGGCCGGCTTCTGGGGCAACACGGCGTGGGGCCAACTGAGCGGCGACACGCTCGCGCAGTCAACGGAACTCGAGAGCTACCACTTCGGCGGCTACCTCGTCGGCTTTGACGGCTGCGATTACTGGATCGCGCTGGGCGGCGGCGGCTACAACCACACTGCCTCGAGCCGCAACATCGGCGTCGGCGCCGTGGGCGGCGTCGCGCAGGCGAACGTGGATGGCGGGCAAGCCACGGCGTACTTAGAACGGGGCCGTTCGTTCTGCCACGCCGGCTGGACGACGCAGCCCTACGCGGCGCTGCAGTACGTCTACATCGGCCAAGAAGGCTTCACGGAGAACGGCGCCGGTCCGGCGAACCTGACCGTCGACGCGATGGACTCGCACTCGATGCGCAGCATCGTCGGCGGGCGGATCTCGACCGACATCGCCCGGACCTGCTGCCGGACGCTAACGCCCGAGCTGCGCGCCGCGTGGGTCCACGAGTTCCTCGACACCAACCAAGCGTTCACCGCGTCGCTACCCGGCGTCGGCGGCGGCTTCGCCGTGCAAGGCGTTGACCTCGGCCGCGACTGGGCCCTCTTGGGAACCGGCCTCAACCTGCAGATGGGCGCCTCGACCCGCCTCTTCGGCGGATACGACCTGCAAGTCAACGACTACCAAGCGATGCACATCGGCTCGGGTGGTGTGGAGTACGTGTGGTGATGCTTTCTAGCGCTCTTCGTTTTGCCGTAGCGTCTCGCGCAGAGGCGCGGAGACAGCAGAGTTGAAGATCTTGAAGGCTCACGCAAAGGCGCGAAGTCGCGAAGGGCACATAGGTGCGCGTTCGTCTACAGTCGCGGTCTTTCTTCTGCCAATCTTTGTCTTTGCGCCTTAGCGGCTTTGCGTGAGTCTTCGCTGCCGACCCTCTGCGTCTCCGCGTCTCTGCGCGAGACGCTACGGCAAAATGAAGTGCGCTATAGCGATCACTTAGCCGAAACACGCGGCGGCGATTGCGGCGATATGGCGATGATCGGTCCCGCAACAGCCGCCGAGCACCGACAGGTGCGGCAGCCTCTCACGCAACGAACCGACGCGGCGCCCCAAGTCGTCCGGGTCGCCGTCGTCGAGTTCGGTCATTGCCTCGAGCTCGGCGTGGCTGAGCGTCGAGGCGTTGGCCCGTAATCCGTGGATGCGATTTGTCCAAGGCTTTGAGCCATCGAGCACCTCCGCAAAGTGCGTCGGGTGCGCGCAGTTGACCATGTAGTAGGCGGGCGAGGCGCCCGTCGCCTCGTCAACCTGTTGGATCGCTTCGTCGAGCGGTTGGCCCGTCGGCAGTCGGCCATCGGTCTCGACGGTGAGCGAGATCGCCACGGGTATCCCGGCGCCACGCGCCGCGAGCGCGACGCCGATCGCCTCCTCGACGTAGTTGAGCGTGTAGGCGGTGACGAGGTCCGCTTCCGTGGCGGCGAGCGTTTCGATCTGCGTGCGGTGGTACTCGGCCGCTTCGTCGGCGGTCATAGCAGAATCGGCAATGTAGCCGTCGCCCCGCGGGCCGACGGCGCCGCTGATCGGCAGCGTTATTTCGCGCGACTTCTGCTCACGATAGCCCGCCAAGAAATCGATCGCCGCACGATTGATGCCGGCAGTGGGGTCGGGCGAGCCGGTAACGCGGGCGACCCAATCGGGGCTCGCCCGCCAGGTCGCCGATTCGAGCAGCAGCCCAACGCCGTGACCGTCAGCGATTTGGAGGTGTTGATCGAGATAACGAGTCAGCAGCGCCCGGCCTTCCTCGCTATCGAGCACCGGGAACGACGCGAAGCAAGGCAGATCAATCCCTTCCTGAAAGATCAGGACGGTCTCCATCCCGCCGTCGGTCAGGATCGGCTGGCCGGCAAGCTGCGGCAGGGCGTGGCGGTAACGGGGCATGACGAGGCCTTGGGGGGTTCGGAAGGGGGCGTCCGATCCAAGGCCGGATTGTAGCGGCGGCGTCACGCAAAGTCGCGGAGGCGCGAAGCGGCGAAGCTGGCCTAAATTGCGACTGGGCGTCTAGGCGTGGGACAGCCCCTACTCCGCCAGCCGTCCCCGCAGGCCTCGCTTTGTCAGCAGTCGCTGCCCCGGCCGTCGAATGCCGAGGATGACGACCGTGTCATTCGTCACGGTGTAGAGGGCGCGGTTGATTCGGAGGCTTGCTGTCCGATTAATGACCTGCCGAACTTCGACATCCACCAGCGAGTTCTCCGGCGCCGACCGTGTGCCAGGGCATTGAGCCGTAGCGTCGCGAGCAACTCGACAAACCCTTCGAACCACTGTTCGGCGGTATCTGGGGCGCGTTCGGCGATCCAGTCGGTAGTCGCCCGCAACTCCGTTGCAGCCGTCGCCGTGTAACGGAGCTGGTACGCCATCAGTTGGCGCGCCAGCCGTGGCTCTGGCGGATGGCGTCGTTAGCGATATCAAAGTCTTCGGTGCGGCCGGCTTCGAGATCGTCGAGGCTGAGTTGCAAAGCGTCAACGCTCTGGGCAATCTCGGTAGGCAACGGGTGCTCGGATCGCCAGAGGGCAATCATCTCCTCGGGGAGCGCGCTATCGCCAGCGGCGAGCCGATTCGCCAAGAACTGGCTGAAACCGTGGAGGTCCTGCGTCGTGTCCATGGCTGATAGTTTAGTTTGCGTCGCCGAGTGAATGCAACAGAAGTGAAGCAGTCAACGCCACGCCAGCTTTGCGCCTTGGCGGCTTTGCGCGAGTCTTCTCGTAGTTCGGCCCTGGGCTGCCGCCCTCGGCTGAGGCTGATGTGTAGCGATGCGAGAAGTGATCGCTAGACGCCCTTCTTCGGCCGTGGCACCTTCGCCTTCTTCGTACCTCCGCGTTTTCCTTTGCGGTTTTTGCCGGCGCTCTTGATGCCCGCCTCGACGCTCTTGATGCTCTGGCCGATCGACTCACGCATCTTCTCAATCCGGTCGCGGAGGATCGCGGCGCGTTCGAACTCCATCTGGTCGGCCGCGTCGTACATCTCCTTTTCAAGCTCGTTGATGTACTCCTCGGTGACGTACTGCGTTTCGTCGTCGCGGCCCACGGCGGCGTTCGCGCGCTGATGGGCGGCAGCGTCGGACTCAATACCGCGGCGGATCGCCTTCTTGATTGTCTCAGGCGTAATGCCGTGCTCCTTGTTGTACTCTTGTTGCAGCGTCCGGCGCCGTTCGGTCTCGTCGATCGCCTTCTGCATGCTATTGGTGACCTTGTCGGCGTAAAGAATCACCTTGCTGTTGATGTTACGGGCCGCGCGGCCGATGGTTTGCATCAGGGAAGTCTCGCTCCGCAGGAAGCCCTCTTTGTCGGCGTCAAGGATGGCGACCATCGACACCTCCGGCAGGTCAAGGCCTTCCCGCAACAGGTTCACGCCCACAAGGCAGTCGAACTTCCCTAGTCGCAAGTCGCGCAACAGTTCGACGCGTTCGAAGGCGTCAAGCTCAGAGTGCAGCCATTTGCAGAGGACGCCTTTCTCCGTGAGGTAGGCCGACAGGTCCTCAGCGAGTCGCTTAGTGAGCGTCGTCACCAACACACGCTCGCTCTTCGCGGCGCGTTCCTTGATCTGTTCCAAGAGGTGCGGCACCTGCCCCCGGGCGGGCGATAGTTCAATGATTGGGTCCAATAGACCGGTGGGGCGGACGATCTGCTCGACTACTTCGCCGCCGCAACGCTCCAGCTCGAAGTCCGCCGGCGTCGCCGAGACATAGACGCACTGGCCCACGCGCTCTTGCCACTCCTCGAACTTCAGCGGACGGTTGTCAAGCGCGCTGGGGAGGCGGAAACCATGTTCGACGAGCGTCGTCTTCCGCGCGCGGTCGCCGTTGTACATCGCGCCGACCTGGCTGACGGTGGCGTGGCTTTCATCGACGAACAGCAGGTAGTCCTTGGGAAAGAAGTCAAAGAGCGTATTCGGCGGATCGCCCGGCGCCTTGCCCGACAGCGGCGCCGAGTAGTTCTCGATGCCCGGGCAATATCCCATTTCGAGCATCATCTCGATGTCGTAGCGCGTCCGCGCGGAAAGACGCTGGGCTTCGAGGAGCTTGCCCTCGTTCTTGAAGAACTCGAGGCGCCCCGAGAGCTCGAGCTTGATCTGATTGATCGCCTTTTCGATCCGCTCCTCGGGAAGCACAAAGTGCTTGGCCGGATAGATGTAGATCTGCTGGAGGTGGTCGATCGCCTGGCCGCTGGTGGGGTTGATGATCGACAGCTTCTCGACCTCGTCCCCCCAGAACTCGATGCGGTAGGCGAACTCCTCGTAGGCGGGCCAGATCTCGACCGAGTCGCCGCGGACGCGAAACTTGGCGCGTTCCGGGTCGGTGTCATTGCGGTCGTACTGGATGTCGATCAGCTTGGCCAAGACTTCGTCGCGATCGACGATGTCGCCGACCGCAAGTCCAACCATCATCGCCTTGTAGTCGTCCGGCGAACCCAAGCCGTAAATGCACGACACGCTCGCCACGACGATCACGTCCTGCCGGCTCACCAGCGAGCTGGTCGTCGCCAGCCGCATGCGGTCGATCTCTTCATTGATCGACGCGTCCTTCTCGATGTAGATGTCCCGCTGAGGGATGTAGGCCTCGGGCTGGTAGTAGTCGTAGTAGCTGACGAAGTAGCTGACCGCGTTGTTGGGAAAAAACTCCTTGAACTCGCTGTAGAGCTGGGCGGCGAGCGTCTTGTTGTGTGACAGAACCAGCGCGGGCCGCTGCAGCTCCTGGATGACGTTCGCCATGGTGAACGTCTTGCCGCTGCCGGTGACGCCCATGAGGCACTGCTCACGCTTGCCGGATCGTAAGCCATCGACGAGGGCCTTGATCGCCGCGGGCTGGTCGCCGGCGGGCTGAAAGTCGCTCTGGAGTTGGAACTTGGGCACGGCGAGAGATGGCGGAAGTCGGGTTGCGGATGGCGGAGAGGTCTTCGATTGGAACCTATCGAGGGGGTGGCGCGAACTGGCGAAGCCGCGTCAACCCGGGACAGCGCAGGAAGGTCTCGCGAACGCGTCTCGAATTTGCGGTCGGAACAGCACGTCTCTTTGCATCGTTGCGGCATTGCGTGAGACATCCCACCGTCTCCACGAGCTAGCAAAATCAGTAGCGTCTTCGGGGTCCAAGGCCGCGAGTCGTCTTTGTAGTCTAGGCGTTGGGGCCGCCCCGGTGTGTCTGTTCTTCACCGGAAACTGCGTGCCCTTTCTTCCTTTGAGGCACGGCTTGTTGTGACTACTTCGAATCGAAAGGCGTTCGGCTTCACGCTCGTGGAGCTCTTGGTGGTGGTCGCCATCATTGGCATCCTCGTTGCGCTGCTGCTCCCGGCGGTGCAAGCGGCGCGTGAGGCGGCGCGGCGTTCGGAATGCCAGAACAACCTCAAGCAGATCGGTCTCGCCTGTCTGAACTACGAGTCGTCACGCAACGGCTTGCCGCCCGCGTCGTCGAACTCTCCCGCCGAACGGCTCAATGGCCTCGGCTGGCAGGTCTACATCCTGCCGTTCATGGAAGAGGCCGCCGTCTCCGCGGACATTCACACGAATTACGCCGAAGACGCCGAGACGCTCGAGCTCGCCAACAGCACGGCGATCTCGCAGTACACGTGCCCCACCGACCCAGAGGTCGAGCAGGTCCGCGGACGCAAATACGATTTCCGTGTGATGTCGTACGCCGGCGTGCTCGGGTCTTACTTCAGCCGCTCGGGTGTTACCGAGTGCCTCCGCAGCCGTGGCGACCAATGCGTCGGCGACGAGGCGAACGTCAGCGGAGACTTCGGACCGGTGAACACGGACGGGCTGATGGTGGTTGACGCGTTGACGCCGCTCCGCAAGGCGATCGACGGGCTCAGCAAAACGGCGATGGCCGGCGAACGCTGGTACCAGCTCCGCACTTGGACGTTCGGCAGCTACTACAGCGCCAACGACACGCCCTCGGCGCCGGGGCCGCCGCGCGGGCCGCAGCAGAAGACGGCCGTCTCCGCGGCGAAGAACTTCGACCGCCGTATCCCGCCGAACGCCGACCTCGACCAAGTGGGCTACTATCGGCTGCACCTCGAAGAGGACCGCCCCGCGCTCCCCGCGGGAGCGGAGAAGTCGGTCCGTTACAACAACCTGCCGTTCGGCAGCTTCCACCCGGGCAACACGATGTTCGTGTTCGGCGACGGCAGCGTCCGCGGCCTCGCCGACGACATCGACATGGACGTGTACCTGGCGATGGGTTCGCGCAACGGCGAAGAGGTCGTGAGCGAAGAGTAAGGTTGTAAAATAACAGACGAGAATTCGCCCGTGGCTAGCGCGCTAGCCACGGGCTTTTTTATTGGCGGTAAACCTGGCTGCGGGAGGAGTCTCCAGACCCAGATTTCGCGCACAGCGCCGTGTTCGGCCGGGACACCGTAATCGGCGTCGGGAGACGCCCCCCACAGGCCGAGGTCTACCGGCTACGGCTTCTCTGAATCCGCGCAAACGCAAGCCATGCGCCCGCACCCGGGGCACCCGCTGCCGTACTTCGCTTGGATCGCCTCGGTGAGATCAACACCGGCGACGTTGGCGATCGTGGTGAGCCACGCCAGGACGTCGGCGAACTCGCCCTTCTGCTCTTCGAGCGTGCCTTCTCGGAGAGCCGCTGCTAGCTCACCGACCTCTTCCATCAGCCACATGAACGTCCCATCGACGCCCCGGGCGACGTCCTTCTCGTGGTACATGTCGCGGATGAGCTGCTGGAAGTCGCCGAGGTGCATGTTGGGGAGGGGCTAGGGGCTAGGGACGGGGGGCTGTGAGCCGTGTCGTTCCGACGCACCCCCACGCCGTTATACTACAGCGACCTCCCCGGCCCCAACGTCCCCGCTCTAGCAGCGCATGGCAGCTCGCAATCCCGCTGACAAGGCGCCCGACAGCGACGTGAAGCAGGCCGTCTTCTCGGCCCGGTCGGTCATAAAGACCTACAAGATGGGCGAGATCGAAGTCCACGCACTCAACGGCGTCGATCTCGACCTCTGGCCGGGCGAGTTCGTCGTCCTCCTCGGCCCCTCGGGGAGTGGCAAGAGCACGCTACTCAACATCCTCGGCGGTCTCGACGCGCCGACCTCGGGCGATGTTTTCTATCGCGGCGAAAAGCTGACGGCATTCAACGACACGGCGCTGACCCGCTACCGCCGCGACCACGTCGGCTTCGTCTTCCAATTCTACAACCTGATCCCGAGCCTCACGGCGCGGGAGAACGTCGCCCTCATCACCGAGATCTCCCCCAACCCCCTCGATCCTACCGAAGCTCTGAAGCTGGTGGACCTCGATGATCGGATGAATCACTTCCCGTCACAGATGTCGGGCGGCGAACAGCAACGCGTGGCGATCGCCCGCGCCGTAGCGAAACGCCCCGACGTGCTCCTCTGCGACGAACCCACCGGCGCGCTCGACGTTCATACGGGCGTCCTCGTGCTCGACGCGATCCAGCGCGTCAACGCCGAACTCGGCGCCACGACCGCCGTCATCACCCACAACGCCGTGATCGCCAAGATGGCCGACCGCGTCATCCACATCAGCGACGGCCGCATCGCCGGCGAAGAACACAACGCAACAAAGATCGCCGCCAGCGAGCTTGAGTGGTAGTTCTGCTTTTTTGAACCACAAAGTAACGAAGGAACAAAGGAAGCATACAGACAGATGTAGGGTAGGTCATGACCCACCAAGAACCCTAAACAAGCTCCGCTGCTGGTGGGTCGCGACCCACCCTACGGCTATCTGATCCTGATCTCTTTCCATCCATTAAATCTGCGTGCATCCGCGTCCCATTCTTCTTAGTGCCCCTTCGTGCCTTCGTGGTGCACAAAATGATCTCCGCGCTCGATAGAAAGCTGCTACGCGACCTGCGCGGGATGCTCGGGCAGGCGATCATGATTGCGCTGGTGGTGTCGGCGGGGATCGCCACCTGGATCGAGTCTCGCACTCTGCTGGCGTCGCTCGAGACCACGCGTGACCGGTTCTATGAGCGTCACAATTTCGCGGATGTCTTTGGCAAAGCGAAGCGAGCGCCGAACTCATTGAGGACGCGCCTCGCCGACCTGCCGGGCGTCACGCGGGTCGAAACCCGCCTTGTTGAGGGGGTCAACCTCGATGTGCCGGGGCTCGACGAACCCGCTGTCGGAACGTTGATCTCGCTACCCGAGGGACGCGAGCCTTCACTGAATCGCATCTATTTGCGCCGCGGCCGGTTGCTCGCTCCGGGGCGTGACGACGAGGTGCTCGCCAGCGAGAAATTTGTCGACGCCAACAACCTCCGTGTCGGCGATTCGGTCACGGCGATCCTCAACGGCCGCAAGAAGACGCTCCGCATCGTCGGCGTGGTGCTGTCGCCCGAGTACGTCTTCATGGTGAAGCCGGGAGACCTCGTGCCCGACGCGAAGCGCTTTGGCGTCTTCTGGATGCAGGAGGAGGCGCTCGAAATGGCCTTCAACATGGAGGGCGCCTTCAATGACTTGTCGATCGGCTTAGCCCGCGACGCCAATCTCGAACAGGTCATCTTCCAAGTCGATAATCTGCTGGCGCCCTACGGCGGCGTCGGGGCGTACGGCCGCAAGGACCAACTCTCTCACCTCTTGCTCACCAGCGACATCGACGGTCTCAAGGTCCACGGCACCGTGGCGCCGACCATCTTCCTGTCGGTCGCCGCGTTCCTCCTCAACGTCGTGCTCAGCCGCGTGCTCGCGCTGCAGCGCGAGCAGATCGCCGCGCTGAAGGCGTTCGGCTACTCGAACGTGCAGATCGGCTGGCACTTCTTGAAGCTGGTGCTGATGATCATCCTGCTCGGCGCCGCGATCGGCATCCCCGGCGGCGCGTACCTTGCGCGGGTGTTCACGCAGATGATCGCGCAGGTGTACCAGTACCCCGAGCTGATCATCGTCATCAAGCCGTCGGTGATCGCCACGGCCATCACCGCGGCCGGCGGCGCGGCGACGCTCGGCGCGATCGGCTCAATCTGGCGCGCCGTGCGGGTCGCCCCGGCCGAGGCGATGCGGCCCGAGCCGCCGGCGTCCTTCAAGCCGACGTTCTTTGAACGCATCGGCTTCGGTCGGTACGTGCCGAACGTCGCCCGGATGATCATCCGCCAGCTCGAACGCCGCCCGATGCGGAGCGTGATCTCGATCTTCGCCATTGCTTTGAGTGTGGCGATCATCGTCGTTGGGCAGTTCGTCCAAGACGCGATCGACTTCACGATGGAGCAGCAATTCTTCCGCGTGCAGGCGTTCGATATGATGGCGGCGACCATCGAGCCCGACTCGCCCGACATCCTGCACGAGTTCCGCAACGTCCCCGGCGTGCTCCGCGCCGAACCGCTACGCACCGTGCCGTCCCGGCTGCATAACGGGCAACGGCAACGCCGCGTGGCCCTGTCGGGCCTCTCGGAAGAGGGCCAGCTGATGCGGCTGGTAGACAGCTCGGGCGCAGTCTATGCACCACCGCGTGGCGGGCTGATGCTATCGCGGAAACTAGCGGCCCTGCTCGACGTCGAGCCCGGCGACTCGGTGCGGGTCGAGACGCTCGAAGGCAAACGCCCCGACGCCGACCTGCCTGTGGTCTCGCTGATCGACGACCTCCAAGGACTCAACGCCTACACGACGCTCGACAACCTCAACCGCTTCATGGGCGAGGGGCCGCGCGTCAACGCGGCTTACCTGCAGACCGACTCGCTCTACGAATCGCAAACCTTCCGAGAGCTCAAAGAGATCCCGAAGGTGGCGAGCGTTACCGTCAAACGCAACGCCTTGGAGAGTTTTCAAGACACGATGGCGAAGAACCTCGGTACCATGAAGAAGATCAACCTCTTCTTCGCCTGCGTGATCGCGGTCGGCGTTGTCTACAACAGCGCCCGGATCGCCCTCAGCGAGCGCTCGCGCGAGCTGGCGACGCTGCGCGTGGTGGGCTTCACCCGCGGCGAGATCTCGACGATCCTCTTGGGCGAGCTCGGCCTCTTGACGCTTGTGGCGCTGCCGTTCGGCTGGCTGATGGGCTACGGCTTCGCTTGGGGGCTGACGTCAATGGTGGACCAAGAGGTGTTCCGCTTCCCACTGGTGGTGGAGCGATCAACCTACGGAGTAGCAACCTCGGTGGTCCTCGCCGCCTCAACTGTCTCCGGCCTCCTGGTGCGACGCAGCCTCGACCACCTCGACCTTATCGCTGTCCTTAAATCACGTGACTAAAAGATGAACCGCCAAGACGCCAAGAGCGCCAAGGATCGCCAGGATGGAAGAAGCAGGAACACTTATTGCCGCTAATTAAGGCGAATGAGATGAAATCATTAGTGCTGATTAGCGGTGAGTAGTGTTCTTCTCTTCTTACCCTTGTAGCGAAAGAACAACAGGCATAAAGGGCCTTCAATGCGTCCATAAGATTCCTGGCGATCCTTGGCGCTCCTGGCGTCTTGGCGGTTACAAAATGCAAAATTGGCTCGGTAAAGCGTTCTTCCTCACCATCGGCGGGCTCGTCGTCGCGGGTCTCGTGCTCGCGTTTTGGCCCGAGCCGACGCCGGTCGAGATGGCGCAGGCGAAACGGGACACGGTGCTCGTCACCGTCGATGAGGACGGCAAGACACGCATCAAGGACAAGTACGTCGTCTCGGCGCCGCTGTCGGGGCGGCTCTTGCGGATCGACCTCGATCCCGGCGACACGGTCGAAGCGGATAAGACGGTGCTCACCGTGCTCGAGCCGCGCGACCCCGAGTTGCTTGACGCGCGGACGCTCGCTCAGACCGAGGCCCGTGTCCACGCGGCGCAGGCGCTGCTGGCGAAGACGGCGATCGAGATCGAACGCGCGATGATCGAGGCCGACAACGCCGAGTCGGAGATGATGCGAGTCCGTCAGGCCGCTTCCGGAGGCGGCCTGACGCAGAGCGAGCTCGAGACGGCCGAGACGCGTCACAAGATGGCTGCCGAGGGGATCCGTGTCGCGCAGTACGCCCGGGAGATCGCCGAGTTCGAGCTCGATCAAGCCAAGGCGGCGCTGATCCGCTCGCAACAGAACGGCCCGTCCGAGGTCGAAGAATGGGCCTTCCCTATCCGGTCACCGATCGACGGGCGCGTCTTACGCGTCTTCCAAGAAAGCTCCGCCGTTGTGACGGCAGGCACCCCGCTGCTCGAACTCGGCGCGCCCTCGGACCTGGAGGTCGAGGTTGATGTGTTGTCGAGTGACGCGGTGGCGATCCAGCCCGGCGACCGGGTGATCCTCGAACGATGGGGAGGCGCCAGGCCGCTCGAAGGCCGCGTGCGGCTGATCGAGCCGGCGGGCTTCACCAAGGTCTCGTCGCTCGGTGTCGAAGAGCAACGCGTCAACGCGATCATCGACCTAGTGGACCCACCCGACCAGCGCCGCGACCTGGGCGACGGCTTCCGCGTCGAAGCCCGCATAGTCACGGACGAAGCGAAGGACGTCGTCACCGTCCCCGCGAGCGCGCTGTTCCGTCAAGGCGACCGCTGGTCAGCCTTCAAGGTCGTGGAGGGCGTCGCGAAACTCACGCCCGTCACCGTCGGACGCCGCAACGACACCCTCTGCGAGATCACCGAAGGGATCACCGAGGGGGACACCGTGGTCATCCACCCGAGTGACCGCGTATCGGACGGCGTGCGGGTGAGAGAGTTGTAGGGCTACTTTGTAGGAGGCGTCTCCAGACGCCGATTACGCGCACCATGCCGATTCGGCTAGGACAACGTAATCGGCGTCGGGAGACGCCTCCTACAGTTGTAATTCCCTAAGCCCTGAACCACGGACAGAGCCAACGCCTCAGCCGAATCAGCACCCCGTCGATCACCAGCCCCGCGACCGCCAGGATCGCCAGATAGGTGTAGACGACGTTCATGTTCTGCAGCCGCGACTGCATCCGCAGCGTGTAGCCGAAGCCGACATCCGCCAGCGCGAACTCCGCCGCGATCAGGAAGACCATCGCCGGGCCGACCGAGAGCCGGGCGTTCTCGATGATCCTTGGCAGGATCTGCCGCAGCACCACTTCCCAGACCACTTCGAAGTGCGACGCGCCGAGCGTGTACGACTTGTTGATCGTGTGCTCATCGACGTCCTGCTGCGCCGCTTGAGCGATCGACTGGGCCAGCGTCGGGAAAATGCCGAACGCGATCAGCGCGACGAAGATCTGCACGCCGGTCACGCCGAAAAAGACGAAGTAGACCGCGAGCATCGCGGTGGGCGGGATCTTGGCGAAGAACGAGATCGGCGGCAGCAAGAGGGCCTCGACGGCAGGGAAGCACCCCATCGCCAATCCGACAACGAACGCCAACAGCACGCCGCCGCCCACGCCCAGGCCAAGCCGCCACGCCGACGCGCGCACGTCCTCGAAGAACTCGATGCCCCCCTCGTGGTTGATCATCCGCTGCCAGCCCTCGACGAACTGCGAGAGGTTGGGCAGCGTCTTGTTCTTCGGGTTGGCGACGTGCGCCCGGTGCGACATCCATGCGTAACCCCCCACCAGCGCCGCCACGGCCACGGCAAAGAGGGCGACGCGCGTCGTGCGGCGGATCGGTTGGCGGATCATACGATGAATTGACGATTCGCCCCTTCACTTAGCCCCCGGTCATTGACCGGGGGCTAAATAAGGGACACGGATTCCCGGCGCGACACGCGAAGTTCACTTCGCGTCGTACGCCTTCATATACGACGCATCAAAGTTGAGCTGCGCCGCCGCGTCACCAAAGCCCACTGTCGGCTTCTCGCTAACGATGTCGTGCGTGACACAGAACTCGACCACCGCGGGCATCGTCGTTCCTTGAAACTCCTCCTTCTCGAAGAGGCCAACCCCCGCGTCGGGCGTGGCGTACATCTTGGTCTCTTGGACGACGATCTCCATGTCCTCGGCGCCGAGGCTGCTGAACTTCTCACCCAGCGCTTTGAGCGTCGCTTCGCGCGTGTCGGCGGCGTCGAGTTGCTTATTCACTTCGTAGAACGCCTTCAGCACGGCTTCGACGCACTTGTCGGCGCCCGGCTTGCCGAGCGCGTCCTTGCCGACCACGACCATGTCGATGATCTCTTCGGGGATGTCTTTCGAGTCGAACATCCGCTTCGAGCCGTCGCGGTCGCGGAGCGTCTGCAGCACGAACGGGTTCCACACCATGATCGACTTCACCGCATCGTCCCCCGTCTGCATGGCGAGGGCGGCGTTCGCCGGGTCCATGTTCTTGAACTCGAAGTCATCCGGGTTCTGCCCGGCGACCTCGAGCCCGCGCTCGAAGGCGTATTGCGAAACGGACTTCTCCAGCCCGTAGGTCGGCGTTCCCTTCAGCGCCTCGATCGAATCGATCCCGACGGCGATGCACGCGTCGGCGCCGGCGCTGGTCGAGGTCGGCAGCACCGCGACCGAGTCACGTCCCGTCGCTGGGGCGAGCGCGTCCATGTTCGTGATGCAGACGGCGTCCACCGTGCCATTGGCGTACTGGCTAAGGCAAGCCTCGTAGTCGGCCTGCACCAGGACGATGTCAACGCCTAGCTCTTTCTCGATCGAACCCATCTCACCCTCGGCCTTGTTGAGCAGGCCCTTCTCATGAGCGACGCCGAAAACGCTCCAACTCGGATATTCGCTCCAAGCAAGACTGAGCACCGGCGCGTCCTTCGGCGGCGTCGCAGACGAGCCGCCAGGCGTTGTCGTCGACTGCTTAGTGCAGCCGGCAAGGGCCACGAGGACGAGTGAGCAAGCGAGTAGTGATCGCATGGCTTCTCCTGGTAGGGTCCGCTGTGCGGACCGTGGATTGGATTCTGCGGTGGTGAGGGTTCAACGACCAGATTGATTGTGGGAGGGGTCTCCAGACCCCGATGACGGTATCCATTCCGATGCGGGGTAGTGCGCGTAATCGGCGTCTGGAGACGCCTCCCGCAATTCAAACGACTCTTCGTCAGCCTTCGGGGATTCTTGTCTTATCCGCGGCGGGAGAATCCGTGTCGGGCTTCTGTGCGATGCCGATGAGGGCGTCGAACTCGTCGTTCGCTTGGCTGTCGGACGCGTACTGCAGGAAGTCGTTCTCGGCCTGCTTGGTGTCGAGGCCCGCCAGCTCGCGGCTCACCCGCGCCCCCGCCGAGGCCTTCTGCCGTAGTTCGCGCAACTCACGCAGCTCTTCGCTGGTCTTGTCGTCGGCGATGCCCGACATCAGGTCGGCGATTTCTCTCTCTTCCTTTGCCGAAAGGATCGTCGCGACGGCGTCGTGCTTCTCCTCGGCCAGCTTCTCCAGGTCGCGCATCTGCGTTTGGATCTGCACCTTGTGGCGGTTGACGTTCTCCACCAACTGCTCGAGGTCCGTCTCGATCTCCGCGACGCGAGCCTGTTTCTCGGCGAGGGTGCTCGAAAAGTCCTTGAAGGCCGCTTGGCACTTCAGGTACTCGGGGTCGTTGCGCGTCGCCTCGGGGTCGCCGTTGTGCTGCGCGGCCACCTGCTGCGCCTTCGCCGCCGCGCCCGCCTTGAGCTTCTCCAGCCGTTGGATCTCTTCGGTGAGGCCCTTGAGCTTCTGCTTCTTGGTCTCCTCCTGGGCGACCATTGCCGCGATCGCGTCCTTGTATTGATTGATCCGCGCGCGCTTCTCGTGGATGATCCGGTCGTAGTTCGCCGAGACCACCCCCGGGTTCATGCGGAGCGTCTCGCTCGCCTTGTCGATGCGGAACGTGACCAGGTACCAGACCGCACGGGCGTACTTGCCGATGGCTCGGAACATAGGAAGCCTTTAGGGGTTAGCTGTTAGCCGTTAGCGATTTGAAAGCAGTTAGCCCTGGAATAGCTAACCGCTAACAACGAATCGCTAACAGCTCCTACTCAAACTCTTTCTCGTCATAAACCCGCGACTCGCCTAGCGACTCCATCCGCTCGTCGGCGCGGCGGGCGACTTCGATCGTGGCGTCGAGTTCCTCACGGAGTTTAGCCAGGTCCTCGTTGTCATTGTTGTCGCGTTTGGCTTGCAGGGCGTTGTAGCGCTCGACCGTCCGCATCAGGTGATTCACCGTCAGCACCACCTCGTCCACCGCGGCGCTGCGTTGTTCGAGCAGCGGCGCCCGCGTGCCGGGGGGCAGCTTACGCGATTTCTCCCATAGCTCGTGCGAGTATTCCAGGTGCCGGACGGATGCGTCAAACAGCCGCCGCACGTTGTCGCGGATAGCGATCGTCGCGGCGCTGCGGGGCGGGTCCTCTTCGAACAGCTCGTGCAAAGCCCGCAACCGCCGCAGACACTCTTCGTCGCGCTCGTCGCTATCTTGGGTCAATTTCATCGCCAGGGCGTCGAGATGAGCCCGGCGGTCGGCCTGCTTCTTGGCCTCTTGGTAGTTGTGCGCCTGCTCGGTGAGCTTCTCGACGCCAAAGATCAACCGCGAAGCCTGGACCCCCGCGCCGATCAGCACCCCGGCGAGGCCGATCAGGTTGAGCGTCAGGTTCCCCCCCGCGCCCCAAGAGAGCATCCAGGCACTCAGGCCGGCCACGGTCGGGACGAGCGTCCACGGGGACACGAAGAGGTCGAGCAGCACCTTCTTCTTAACTTCGTCCATCAGGTGACGCGGTTCTCAACTCTTCTTGGTGGTGTGCGGATTGCAGGAAAGTAGATAGGGGGATGAATGGAGATAAGGGGGATGGACGTTGCAGGGGCGGGGTGATTCCGGATGGCGATCCTTTTCATGCTTGTGCTCTTGTAGGAGGCGTCTCCGACGCCGATTGCGGTGTCCTTGCCGTACTCGACATGGTGCGTCATCGGCGTCGGAGACGCCTCCTACAAGGACTCCCGTTGAAGGATTTTCTTGCCGAGCTACTAGCCCAATCAGAAGACCATCCCCCGTATCCCCCCTTCATCCCCCTATCTCCTTTCCTGCATTGCGTCCTCAATAGGAAGGCTCACCCAACACGAAGGTAACCGAAGTTTCGCCACTGGGGTCGACGCCGATCGCGCGGAGTCGGTCTTTATCGACGCCGTGGCTGACGAGGTAGCTCTCGACCGCTTTGGCCCGCTGCGACGCGAGCCGCTTGTTGGCCTCGAGGTCTCCCTGCCGCGACGCGTTGCCGCGGACCGTGACATAGTAACGGGTCGAGGCGAGCACGCCAGCGAGCGCGTCGAGCTGCGACTGACTCCGCTCGGTGAGTCGGTCGGTCCCTCTTGCGAAGACCAGCGTCGGCGCCCGGGCCGTGCCGACCGCCGTCAGCGCGTTCCACTGCTTGTCGGTGAGCGCCGGCAGCCGCACGCCGCGGACCTCCTCGCCCGAGGCGCCGGGCTGGAACCCCTGCAGGTCGTCCCACACCGACGCCAGATAGAGGTAGTTGGGATTGCCGTCCGTGGGGTCGGCCGCGATCGCCCCCGTCTCGATCAACACCGCCGTGATCGACGCGATCATGTCTTCCAAGAGCGGCAGCGACGCGCTGTCGGCCTTCCCCATGTGGGCGAGGTTCTCGCGCGCGTTCTTCCACCACACGCCGTCGACCAGCCGCTCGGCCTCTTCGCTGGTGAGCTTCGTCCCGCTCTTGGCCGCGTCGCGTTTCACGAGCTCGACGCGCGCCGCCTCCTCGCGAAACGCATAATTTGCTTGGAAGTAAGCCTTCACGACATCGACGACCGTGCCGCGGTTCTTCGCTACAAAATCGTCGCTTGCCACCAGCACGTCGGTGATCGCCGCCGGGAACCGCGAGCTATCGACCACAACGTGCACCTTCGGGTTCTTGAGCATCTGCGTGACGTACGGCTCCCAAAGCACGTACGCCAACCGATCGACGGGCCGCGCGTCCTTGTAACGCGCCACCACGGCCGCGGCGTCCTTCACCTTGGTGAACGGGTCGCTGGCGAGCTGGTCGAGTTGGAAACGCGACATCACCACCCGCGCGAGCGTCTCGCTCGGCGAGTCGGGCGTCAGCACGAACCGCGTGTCGGGGTGATTGAGCGCGTCGATGTTGGGGATCGTCTCCTTGTAGGCGACGATCGCGTCGGCGCCGACCGTCTCGTCGAGCAGCGCGACGATCGTTGCCGGCAGTTGCCCCGCGTCCGCGCTCGTCTTCACCAGGGCGTCGATCGTGAACACCGCCATATCGGCGTCGCCCCGGCGCAGCGCTTCGAGCCGTGCGGGGTAGTCGGCGCCGTCGTCGGTGATCGTCAGCCGGACGCCCGTCTTCCGCATCTCCTCGGCGAATTCCGGCGAACGCAGCACGGCGTAGCCGCTGAAGCCATCCAGCGCGAGCTTAACCTGCGAACGGTACAGGCTTTCGGATCCGCCACGCTGCCGCTCCTCGGCCTCACGCTCCGCTTGGGTCTTGGCGACCGCCGGCGCAAAGACGAACCGCCAGACGCCGACCCCAAACCCGAGGATGACGAGCCAGACGATCGCGACGGCGAGGAGTTTTGCTTTGGACAACGGTTTGTAGGGGAGAGCTGATGCTGTAGGAGGCGTCTCCAGACGCCGATGACGGTGTCTTGGATCGAGCCGGTGGCGGTTGTATTTAGCCCCCGGTCAATGACCGGGGGCTAAATGACGGGAAGTCGTTAGCGATAGCGGTTGGATTTCTTCTTGGCGGACAGCAGGCGGGTGACGATGAAGAACGCGATCACGAGGAAGATGAACAGCCGGGAGAATCCGCCGCCGTTCTCGGGCGCGTTGGGTTGGGGCGCCGGTTGTGGATTCGGAGCCGCTTGCCAAGGCGCTGGCGGCTTAGCGGCGTCGCCCCTCGCAACCACCCCCGTTCCGTTCAAGGGCGTGTTGGGCTGAGTCGCCAGCGCCGTCAGCGACGCGGCCGCGATCTCCGCCGGCATCGGGGCGAGGACCTCGAAGTCCGACTCTTGGAACAGGTCCTGCGCACGCCCCGAAGTCTCGCCGAGCACCACCGCCGAGATCGCCTGTTCGAGCGACGCCGGGTCCGTGGCGTTGCGGTAGGTATTCGCGCGGGTGGCGAGGCTGTGCTGCTGCGCCATCGAGACGCCGATCACGTCCACTAGCACGCCGCGCGCTTGTACTTCGGGCAGATAGCGCTGAACGAGATTGCCGTCGGTCGCCTCGCCGTCGGAGACCACCAGCAGCTTGTAGTCGCCGTAGCGGTTTGCTTCGCGCGCGGCGAGCAGCGCGTCGGTCGCCGTCTTCATCGCGCCGCCCAGCGGCGTCGGTCCGCCCGCCATCACGCGCTCGATCGCTTGTCGGGTCGCTGCCGGATCGACGGGCCCGAGCTCCAGCAGCCAATCCTGGCCGACCCGTGGCGGGTTGAGCAGCAGCACGCCCACCTCCGCGTCGGCAGGCGCGCGGTCGAGCACCGTTTGTAGCGAACGCTTGGCCGCGTCCATCCGCGTCCCGCCCCCCGGCATCCGCTCGGCCATCGAGCCCGAGTTGTCGAGGATCACCACGACGTGCAGCCCCGCATCGGCTATTGCCGCGGAAGCCAACGCCGCCGTGAGTATCGCGAAGCTAACCGCCAACCATCGGTGCATTGGGTTCGCTCGCTGTGAGGAAGTTGAACTTAGTGGAAAGCGACTCGTCGTTCACACCGACGACTAACGTCGCCGGCTCGCCGCAACTCGTTAAATCGCAAGCTCGCTCAGCGCTTTATCCCCCTCCCTTTCAGGGAGGGGCTAGGGGAGGGTCGGCGGCGTCCAGCGCATCCTCGCTCAAACAGCTATTGGTTCTTGAGCAGTTCGGTACACAGAGCTAACACAGCCCGAAACGTTTCACCCTCCCCCTCGTTTCCCGAGGAAGGGCCTCCCTGAAAGGGAGGGGGACCAAAGCGTCTCCTTGTTACGCCGCGCACCAATCGACCATCCCCAATATCTCCTCGCGATGCGGTTGCATGATCATGCGACGCATGTGCTGCAACGCTGCTAAGCCGCAAGCGCCCCCGTCCCCATATCCCCTCAGAAATCGAAATCCGACTCCTGCAGCGCCTCCGGGTTTACCTTCACGATCCGGAACTCGACGCGCATGTTCTGCTTCGCCTCGGCCATGCTTGTCGGCTTGGCGATCACGGGGTCGGAGATGCCGGCGCCCACAGGTTGCAGCTGCGACAGGTTGACAGCGATGTCTTGCTTGCGGGCGTAGGCGGCGATCGCTTGGCGGACCGCGTCGGCGCGGGCGAGCGATAGGTTTAGCGCCGCCTGCATCGTCTGCTGGGGGCTGTCGGCCGAGCCCTCGAACGCGCCGGTTTGAATCAGCTGCACCATCTGGTCCATCTGCGAGAGGTCGAGCTCGCGCGACTGGCCGCCCGAGTTGATGAAGTAGCGGTAGTCGCCCTGCGTGCCGGTGCGGCGGAGGATGCCTTTCTCCAGTCCCGCCTTCACAAGCTGCACCAGCGTCTTGGTCGGGTCGCTGTGGCCGCGGATCACGACCGCCGCGCCGCCGAAGGTGCTCGCCGACTTCAGCGCCCGATCGAACTCGGCGCCGTACCGATCGACCGAGAAGTCGGTCTGGTTGGGCTCGAAGGCGATCGTGAAGCTGACGATCGTGTTCTCGTCGAGGTCGTCATCGAGGAACTCGCCGACGCCCTCGCCCTCGACAATCATCTTGGGCTTGGCGTAGGCGACGCCCGCCATGACTGCGATCTTCTGGTAGTCGAGCCCCGCGGGGTCGAACCCATATCGCCCCTTCGCGTAACCCCACTTTGTCGCTAGGTCGAGGGACGAAGCCAGCTTGGCGTTGAAGCCGTTGAGGTTGCCCGACTGTTCGAAGAACGCGATCTGGCCCGGCAGGTTGACGAAGCGGCAATCGAGCAGCAATCCGTGCGCGTCGACCTCGAGCGTTGGCAGCACCTCTTCGCCGAAGATCGTCTGGCACATCGCGAGCAACTTGCGGTACTCCGGTGACAGCTTCTGAGACTCTTCGAAGCCGTCACGCAGGGGTTTCACCACATCGGCGCCGCTCAGATAGCCGGCGACGAACTTCTCGACGAAGGGCCGGTTCGCCTTGAACCAGTCGCTCCGCACCGCGTAGACGTCGGCGATCGAGCGCGACATGTTCTGCGTTGAGACCAGCACGTGGGCGCCGCTGACGGTCCCTTCGGCGCCGGTCCCCTTCGAGTCGAGGCCGCCGGTGAGGCCGATCATGTCGGGCGTGATCACACAGCAAGCGTCGATCGACGCGTCGCTGCGGAACTTCTCGGCCGCGCCGCTTGGTCCGGTGAGGTCTTTGACGAAGACGATCTCAACATCGTCGTTGGTGAACTGCGCCGCGGCGAGCGCGTCATAAAGCAGGCCGACGTGCGGTCCGCCTTGCTGACACGCGACGCGAACCTTCTTTCCTGAACGTTTGAGATCGTTCAGCGTCTTCAAGCCTTCCCGCGCGACGATGTGGTCGCCGGCGCTCCACGAGAGCTGCAGGATCACGACCGGCTTGGTGCGCGGGTCCTTGCCGATCACCTCGCTCGCTTGGGCGAGCATGCTGAACGTGCCGCGGAGGAACGGCGTCTTGCCGCCGACGTAGTCGCGCACTTGTTGGACGAAGTCGTCGCCCGCGGTGAGCTTGAGCTTCAGCCCCGAGCGGCCGTAGATCGAGTCGCCCGTCGTCTCGAGCCCGCCGTTGGCGTAGAACGTCGCCGCGTCGCCCCCCCACGTGATGTAGGGGACGTTCACGACGCCACGGTCCTGCACGGGTTGCACCGAGAGCGGCCCGGTGATGCCCGAGAACAACTCCTGCGCGACAGCCGAGCTGCCCAGGCAGACGGCGAGGCAAACGGCAAGGGCGAACGCAACAAAACGCGACCAGCGCGGCATGGCAGCGACTCCAAGGATTGAGTGCGACAGCGTCACCAAGCAAACGTCAGCACGACCAAGCATCAGCGCGGCGAGCCGGGAGCGTCAGCGACCGGAGGGCACCCGGCGCCCGCTTCCCTCCGGTCGCTGACGCTCCCGGCTCGCCTCCGTGTCGTAACGGCTCTTCGCCGACGACGACCGAATCTTGGGCTGATTTTACCGCACCGCGCGGCTAAAACCTAAGACGAAGTGAGAGGAGTTTTTGGCAGGAATTAGAGGAGCAACAGCATGGCTGGGCGGGGTGTTTACAGAACCGGGGGCTAAGGCCCCGCGGCTGATGAGCGCCCGCCACGATTAGCCGCGGGGCCTTAGCCCCCGGTTCTTCAACCGCCTAGCTTCACGAACTCCGACCGGTACACCGGCTCGCCGTTCTTCCGCGTGCGGCGTTCGAAGTGGGTGTGGAAGTCGAGGTCGTGCTCGCTCTCGGGTTCTTCCACGGGGTGCGGGCCCGTCAGCGGCAAGCGAGGCGACGCGGCGCGCATCGCGTCGATGATCTCGAGCGTCGAGACGTAGTACTCCTCGACGTCGGTCCAGAAGTGCAGCACGCCCCCCGGGCGCAGCGTGCGGCCGACGTCGGCAAGGAACGCCTCGTTCAGCACGCGGCGCTTGCGGTGCCGGGCCTTCCACCACGGGTCGGGGAAGTATACGTGCACCGCTTCGAGCGAGGCGTCGGGCACGAGCTCACGGAACACCCGCAGCGCGTCGCACGCCGCGATGACGCCGTTCGTGCGACCGTCCCGCAACAGGTTCGCCGCGGCGAAGCGGGCGTACTTGAAGGCGACCTCGATGCCCAAGAAGTTGTGCTCCGGGTTCGCCGCCGTCGCGCGGCGCAGGAACAGCCCCTTGCCGCTGCCGACCTCGATCTCGAGCGGACGATCCACGTCGAAGAGCGAAGCCGCGTTCTCCCACGGGTTCGGCAAGTCATCGAACGACAACAGCTTCCCGGTGAGGTCGAGACCTTCGTGAACGTTACGAACAGCGCGGCGGCCCATGAGGAGAGGGGCTAGGGGCTAAGGGGATAAGGGATTTGGGACAGAGCATCAGGGCGATTCCTTCCCTTAGCCCCTCAGCCCCTCAACCCCTAGCCCCTCTAAAAATCAAACATCTCGCGGCTCTCGGTCCGCCAGTCTTTGTCGGGGGGATGGGCGCCGATCGTCAGCAGCGGCATCAGCACCAGGCCGGCGACGAAGCCGCCGATGTGCGCCCAGAAGGCGACCGACGCGTTCACGTCGGCCGGGGCGCCGAGGCCCTCGACGCCCATCAGCATCTGGATCAAGAACCAACCGCCGAGCACGACCAGTGCCGGCAGGTCGAACAGGAGCGGGATGCCGATGAAGATCAGCGTCCGCACTTTCGCTGTTGGGAAGGTGATCGCGTAAGCGCCGAGCACCGCCGCCACCGCGCCCGACGCGCCGATGACCGGCTGCGTGCTCATCGGGTCGATCGCCCACTGCGCGAGCGTCCCCAGCAAGCCGCCGACGATGTAGAAAAACGGGTAGACGAACCGCCCGAGCCGGTCCTCGACGTTGTCGCCGAAGACCCACAGCATCCACATGTTCGAGAGCAGGTGCAGGATGCCGCCATGCATGAACATCATCGTCAGCAGCGTCGGGTAAACCTCTTCGGCCTTCGTCGAGAGCTGCACGACGAGCACCTGGTTTCCCGGCATCTGGTTCTGCGAAATGACCGGCGCCGGGTCGTCGAGCCGCGTTAGCCGCTGCGGCACGAAGCCACGCTCGTAGACCGCGCGGACGAATCCCTCGGGCCCGTTCTGGACCGACACCCAGAAGCAGAACACGTTGGCCACGATCAGCGCGATCGTGACGATCGGCAGCCGGGCGTGCGGGTTGCGGTCGTAGAGCGGAAAGAGCATGCGGGGCCTACGGCGGGACGGAGGCGATTCAACGCTGGGGCAGGGCGGTGTCTGTATGCTAACCGCAAACCGCTTGTGCGGAGGGGCGAGGGGCTAAGGGGATGAGGGGCTAAGGGAACGCGCAGGCGTTCCTCCGTCTTCCCTCAGCCGCTTAGCCCCTCAACTCCTAACCCTTTCCTACAACCCCGCAGCGCGGAGGGCTTCGACCGGGATCGGGATGCCGATCAGCTGGCCCTCGCAGACGAGGCCGCCCTTCACGAAGCACTCGAAGCGGCTGCGGATCATGCGTCCCTTGCGGGCCTGGATCAGCTGGTTGGCGATCACGAGTCGGTCACCCGGCACGACGGTACCGCGGAAGCGGACCTCGTCGAGCCCGCCGAAGCCGACCATCTCGCAGCCCAAGAGGTCGTACCGCTGCGTGAAGTACGACGCCAGCTGCGCCGCCGCCTCGCACATAATGACACCGGGCATCAGCGGCATGCCGGGCATGTGCCCGGGGACCCAGAACTCGTCCTCGGTGATGTCCTTGTAGCCCGCGACCGTGTTCGTTTCGAGGCACTCGTAAACGACCGCCGTCAGCTGCTCAATCGCGCCGCGTTGAGGGATCAAACGACGGATCTCTTCGATGCCAGCGACCTGCTGGCTGAAGTCGAGCGAGTTCGGGTCGAGTATCGGGTCCTTGGCCGGCACGGGGGCCTCCGATCCGAGGGATGGGGGACGCAAGCAAAAGCGAAACGAACCGCCAAGGGGCGATCCGTCGAGCGGGGCGGCAAACACCCCAGATTCAGGTCAAAGCGACGCAACGGCGTGGTTACGACCCGCTATCAGGTTTTCACCTTCTGGCGACGCGACTTGCGCGGACGGCTGCAAGCCGGGCGGGCGCCGTGGTTGGCCTTCTTCACTTTGCGATTGGGCTTGGCCATCGCTGGTTCCTTGGAGGTAGCTAGCTGGGTAAATAGGGGAGCCCCGTAATCTACCAGACACATTCGGCCAGGGCGAGGCCTCTCAACCGCATGTTTCTACGTGAGCCGTCGGCGCTAGCCGCGGGTGGAAGTGGCCAGTTGCTCAAGAGTCCAACGGCGGCGCCACCTGCGGCTAGCGCTGACGGCTCACACGGCCTTAGCCGCGGGCGCCAGCCAGCGGCCGGAGGTGGGATGCGGCCGCTGGCTACCGCCCGCGGCCGAGACCCCCGTGATGCCCCCTACTCGGCCAAGTCCCAAGCCGTCACCCATTGCTTGCCGGTCTGCCGCAGGCCGAAGCGCTCGCGGAGATGCTTGTCCATGTCGGTCAGGTGCCCGGCGCCATAGAAGACGGCGAACGACTTCTTCCCGGCGGCGACTTCGCGGTCGAGCACGTCCAGGGCGGTGCGGTTCCGCTCGTGGATCAGGGTGGTCCCCTTCTCGCCGCCGAAGCTGGTAAGCAGCCCGTCCAGCTGGGTCAGCTGCCCGGCGAGGGCCATCTTCATCCTCCGGGGACGGTCCTTCGAGAACATCGCCTTCATCAGGTCGAACTCGGCCGACTCACCCTTCGAGGCGGTCTTCGTCTGCTCGGCGATCCCCTGGCCCATCATCCGGAAGTAGAGCTTCAAGAACCCCTCGTCGCGGGCCTCCATCGTGGAGAACAGCTGCTCGGGCGACATGTCCGCATGGACGAAGTTGGGCCGGGTGTAGTCGACGATCTCCAATTGATGTTCTAAGTCCAGCAGCCCCTTCATGCCGTTTTGCATGGCCCCGAGCGGGTTGTCGCTGCCGACCCGGCCCCCCTTGGGGACGACGGTCCCCTCCGGCGCGACCAGCTCGAAGAGCACCGCGTCGTAACCCTCGAACCGCTTGTTGAGGTCGCGGTAATAGGCCCGGTCGCCGACATGGATGGCGCCCACAAGGTCCACTCGCACCGGCCCGGCGGCGCCGGGGGGCGTCCCCTCATAGCGGCCAATCGCCGTCTGAAGAGCCGTAACGCTGCCGTCCTTGTCCGTTAGCGACCGCACCCACTCGTCATCCCCACCCGCCGCTTGCGGCTTAGCGGGGGCCTCGGCGGTCGCCGCCTGCTTCTGACCCCAAACCGGCGCAGCCGCCGCCAAGGAGAGCAACAGCGGCAGAAAACGTCCCGGACGGCGGATAAACACGGCAGGGCCTCAAGGGGCAAGTAAGAGCAGGGGGCTACCTCCATTTCTACCACCCTCAGGGCCACGGGGTAGCGGGAAAGTACGACCGGGTGAGCCGTCGGCCCTCGGGCCGGTGGGACGAGGGGCTGAGGATCTAAGGGGCTAAGGGGCCGCGCAGGCGGCCCCCGTGTCTTTCCCTCAGCCCCTTAGAACCTCAGCCCCTCAGCCCCTCCTCTGCTGCCACCCGCGCTAGCGCCGATGACTCATGGCGCCGCTAGCGGCGCCAGCCTGTACGACCGAAAAAACCGGCAAGGTTTGCCACTGCCCCTCAACTGTTGCGACCGGCCTCACCGATACGAATAGCACAGACCGAACCGGGCGCTGCCGCGCAAGTGCGACGCGCCCGCCCTCTTCGCGATCATCCGAGCGAAATAGCCCGTGCTGAGGAAGCCGATGTCCGCCTCGCGTAAATGCCTGCTGGCCGCCGCCCTGTGTGGCGCCATGACGCCAACCGCTACGACCTGGGCCCAGGGTGGCGCCTATGGGGCTAAGGCGATTGTCGAACACAACGACCTCCGTTGGTTCGAGCCCGTCGAACTCGACATCGACGGCCAAATGCCGCACCGCACCGCGGGGTGGTTCGCCACAATCGACAAGCTCTACTGGGCGACGAACAATCCGCGAGTCGAGATCGGCCAGGAAGGCAAGACGGTCGACAGCGAGCGGATCTACCGCGCCCCCAGCAACGACCTGGCGCTCAGCGCGTTGCAGCAGATCGAGTCTCTCGACTTCATCGACAGCTTGTCGGAGAACCTCAGCTACACCGGCGTCCAGTTCGTGATCGCGAACACCAGGGGCACCGACTCGCTGACCGACGATATCAAGTCGCCGTTCGACACCTCGACCTTCACAACGGTGGCCGACCTCAGCGCCGCGATCACGGCCTTCAATACCGACGCCGCCAATATCGCGAACAACCTCACGGTCCGTGTCGGCGGTGAGCCCACTCCCTACCAAGTCCGTAACAGCATCCGCGACGCGATGCCTGACGCCGGTTGGGCTTGGGGTGAGCGGTACTCGTTCGGCTACAGCGACGGCGAACAGGGCTGGATGGTCGAAATCCTCGACGGGCCCGAGTCGAACGCCGGTGGCACCTGGGGCGCCGGCGAAGCCTCTCCGTACACCAGCCAATCGGGCACGGCCGTCTACGGTCCGGACCCGTACTACCTCGGCGACCTCGAGGACGACGACGGCGACGGCGAGGGCGACGGCGACGGCCCGACCAACGACCTCTTCGCCCTGGGCTTCGGCAGCGTTGCGGTCAACTTCAACCTGCCTACCCCCGACTTCCTGAACGGTTATCGCGACTACTTCAACAACTCGTCCGGCGCCGCTGGTGGCACCCAGACCGGCCCGATCATGTACATCGGCAACTACGGCGCCTTCGAGGACGACACCTCGCCGTTCGACATCACGGGCAACCCCGGCTTTACGGTGGTCAACGTCCAGGACGCCCTCACGGCAATCAGCACCTACAATCTGCAGGCCAGCGACCCGCCGACCGTGGACCCAAACGAGACCATCCTCCAGCAGCAAATCAATATCATTCTGGCTGACGTCAACCAAACCCAGACGATCATTAACGGGCTTGAAGACGAGGAGAACGAAGTACTCGATCTCTTGGCCGCTAACGTGTTCAACACGGTCGCTACCCTGCAAGCCGCTCAGAACGCGCTGGCCAACGCCAACGCCGGGATGGTGCCGCCGAACCAACTCGATGCCGAAATCGCCGCGGTGTCACAAGCCCTGGCCGCCTTCAATACGGCCTTGGCGGGAATTGTCCTGGAAGTCGAGGAAGGCGACGGCGAGGGCGACGGCACGGGCGACCTCGACACGCGTCTGGCCGACGACCTCGACGGCAACGGCCAGGCCGGCACCTTCCGCGTCCTCGCCGACATCGACGGCGACGGCGTCATCGAGCCGGGTGAGATCATCGCGATCATCAACAACTTCGGCGACCTCCACACGTTCAACATCTTCTTCGACCAGGTCACGATCCGTAACCGGACCGAGATCGATGGCGTCGAGCTGATGCGGATGCACGATATCTCGACCCGTCACAAGCTGGAGCAAGGACGGTTCGACGACATGCGGTTCACCTACGGCGTCCGCTTCCTGCAGATCAAGGACGACTTCTACTTCCAAGGCCTGGGGAGCATCCTCGGACGCACCTCGGTCGATACCGACGTCGAGAACCAGATCGTCGGCCCCCAGATGGGCCTTCGCTGGACCCGTGTCGATGGCCCCTGGAACTTCAGCCTCGAGGCCCGCGGCATGGTCGGCTACAACATCGTCGATGTCGATCAGTACGGCCTCTTCGCCGAAGAGGCGATCCCCGGCGCCCTCAACCGCTCGGCGACGGCTCGGACCACCGCCAGCGTCGACGGCAACCGCTTCGACGAGTTCTCGCCGATCGGCGAACTGCGGGCTCAGCTCAAGTACCGCCTGGCGGATTCGATCTCGCTCCAAGCCGGTTACACCGCGAAGTTCGTCGGCAACATCCACCGCGGCAGCACCGCCACGGCTTGGAACGCCCCGGACTTCGGCATCTACGACCGCAAGGGCGACCTGTTCACCAACGGTCTGAACCTTGGTGTCGAGTTCCGTCACTAAGAACCGCCAGCGGACATGACGACAACACGAGGGGCGGGCCGCCAACGGCCCGCCCTTTTTTTTGTTAGTAGCGGCCAGCTTCTTGGTCCCCAGTGGGCCCCTGATGAGCCGTCGGCGATAGCCGCGGGTGTAAGTGGCTACCCGTGCGCACCCGCGGCTAGCGCCGACGGCTCAAGCAGCCTGGCCGACCCGACGGGAAAGGCCTCGGCCGCCGCCTGCGGCACGTCTGCGGGTTACTCCGGCGGCGCCGGCTGGCTCGGCGCTTTCTCACCGCTAGCAGCAAACATGACGCTGGATCGGGCGTAAGAACGGACGATTCACTCCCGATGAGCCGCTAGCACGCTCTCCGTAGGATGCGGGTTGCCGTAGTGGGTAGCTGGATATTACCTAACCCATCCAGTTTAATGCGGCTTCCGAGCGACTGCCGATCCTGCGCGAGGCGCGGGGGGCAAGGCCTGTCCTCACGAAGAGAAACCCGTGTCGAACTACGATCCTACGTACAACTACGGGCTCACGCCCGACATCGTTGACCTCGTCGGCCTGCTGCGTCAGCGGGCGACCACGCTGGGTCAGCAGCGCGCTTTCACCTTCCTCATCGATGGCGAGCAGCAGCGCGAGCACCTGACCTACGCCCAGCTCGACGCCCGCGCCCGGGCGATCGCCGGCTACCTGCAGAGCCGCGGCATGGCGGGCCAGCAGGCCCTCTTGCTGTACCCGTCGGGCCCGCAGTTCATCGCGGCGTTCTTCGGCTGCCTCTACGCCGGCGTCGTCGCCGTGCCCGCCTACCCGCCGCGGCGGAACCGCAACCTCGAGCGCATCCGCTCGATCATCGGCGACTGCCAGCCGCAGATCTGCCTGACGACCGACGACGTCCTGGCCCGCATCGAGCCGGTCTTCTCCGACGCGCCCGACCTCGCGGCGCTGGAGTGGAAGTGCACCCGCGAGCTCGGTGAGGCCGAGGCCGCTCAGTGGACCGATCCAGAGATCGACCCCTTCACACTGGCCTTCCTCCAGTACACCTCCGGCAGCACCGGCGCGCCCAAGGGCGTGATGGTCAGCCACGGCAACCTGCTCCACAACACCCAGCTGATCTCGCGGTCTTACCAGACCCGGCCGGACGGCATGGGCGTCACGTGGCTGCCGCTCTACCACGACATGGGCCTCATCGGCGGCATCCTCCAGCCGATCTACTTCGGCCGGCCCACGCACGTGATGACGCCGACCCACTTCCTGCAGAAGCCGCTGCGCTGGCTGCGGGCGTTGTCCGACACAGGGGCGTCGATCAGCGGCGGCCCCAACTTCGCCTACGACCTCTGCGTCGAACGGATCACCGCCGACGAGAAGAAGTCGCTCGACCTCAGCCAGTGGGAGATCGCCTTCAACGGCGCCGAGCCCGTCCGCGCCGACACGATCGAACGCTTTACCAAGGCGTTCGCGCCGTGCGGCTTCCGGCCCGAGGCGTTCTACCCGTGCTACGGCCTCGCCGAGGCGACCCTGATGGTCACGGGCGGCGACAAGTGGCTCGCGCCGCCGATCCGCGCGTTCGACGCCGCCAAGATGAACGAAGGCGTCGCCGAGACCGTCGAAGCCGGCGCCGAGGGTTCGGTGCGGTTGGTCAGCTCGGGGCACAGTGCGCCCGACCAAGAGGTCGTCATCACCGACCCCGAGACGCTCGCCGAACAACTCCCGGGCAACGTCGGCGAGATCTGGGTCCGTGGGCCCAGCGTCGCGCAAGGATACTGGGGCCGTGAGGACGCGACGCGCGAGACCTTCGGCGCCCATCTGGCCGACGGCCGCGGGCCCTTCATGCGCACCGGCGACCTCGGCTGTTTCCATGTTGGCGCCAATGGGACGCCCGAGTTGTTCGTCAACGGCCGCCTCAAGGACCTCATCATCCTCCGCGGCGTTAACCATTACCCGCAGGACATCGAGCGCACGGTCGAAGAGGCCCACGAATCGCTGCCGGTCGGCGCGGGCGCCGCGGTGTCGGTGGGCGTCGATGGCGCCGAGCAGCTCGTCATCGTTCAAGAGGCGCCGCGCGACCGCGACGCCGACCTCGCCGAAGTCTGCGCCGCGATCCGCAGCCAGCTCGGCAAGATTCACGAGGTGAGCCCGCGCGAAGTGGTGCTCATCAAGCCGAACTCAATCCCCAAGACCTCCAGCGGCAAGATCCAGCGCCACGCCAGCCGCATCGCCTACGAAGCGGGTGAGCTCGAAGTCGTCGCTGTTGGCAAGACCGATGGCTCGGTCGAGGTCCACCGCGAGCGCCGCCGTCGAGATCACGACGATGCTCCCGTGGTGAAGGCGCCCGCTAAGCCGCAAGCGAAGGTTGAAGTCGCTACTTCCGCAGGCGCCGCCGCGTCGAGCGACGGCATCGTCGATCGCGTCATGGCCGTCGTCCGCAGCGTCGCCCAAGAGCGCGCCGCGAACCTGTCGCTCGACACCGACATCGCCGGCATGGGGCTCGACTCGCTCGAGCGGATGGAGATCGTCGCGGCGCTGGAGCAAGAGTTCGGCGGCCGCTTCAACGAAGAAGCCATCCTCTCGATGGAGACCTGCCGCGACGTCGTCAAGCAGGTCCGGGTGCTGCTGAATCTGCCCGAGGGAAACGACTCGGCCCCCGAAGGAAATCGTGTGGGGGAGTCCAGCAGAGGTTCGACCCTCCCGCCGCCAACCCCGGCGGGCCAAGCGAATCGCGTCTCCGGCAATGGATCGCCCACGCCGAAGGCGAAGAAGGAAGTGGCCGCCAGTGATTACATCTTCGCCGAGTCGGCCGAGTACCGCCGTCTCAAACAGACGATGGAGCTGGCGACCGCCTCGGGCCTGAAGAACCCTTACTTCACGCAGCACGAAGGGATCACCAACGACACCACCACGATCGGCGGCAAGAAGTACATCAACTTCTGCAGCTACAACTACCTCGGCATGTCGGCCGAGCCGTCGGTGATCGACGCGGGGCAGCAAGCGCTCGAGCAGTACGGCGCGAGCACCTCGGCGAGCCGCGTCGTGTCGGGCGAGAAGACGATCCACCGCGAATTGGAGAAAGCAATCGCCGACTTTATCGGCGTGGACGACGCCATCGTCATGGCGAGCGGCCACTGCACCAACGAGTCGGTCATCGGCCACCTCTTCGGCCCCGGCGACCTGATTCTCCACGACGCGCTGGCGCACAACAGCATCATCCAGGGCTGCAAGCTCTCCGGCGCTCTGCGGCGGGCCTTCCCGCACAACGACGCCGTCGCGTGCGGCAAGCTGCTCGAGCAGTACCGTCACGAGTACCGCAAGGTGCTGATCGTCATCGAGGGCGTCTACAGCATGGACGGCGACTACGCCGACATCCGACCGTTCGTCGAGCTGAAGGAGAAGCACAAGACGTACCTGATGATCGACGAGGCCCACTCGATCGGCACCATGGGCCCCACGGGCCGGGGCATGAGCGAGTTCTGGAACGTCGACCCCGCGCGGGTCGATCTCTGGATGGGCACCATCAGCAAGGGCCTCGGCAGCTGCGGCGGTTACATCGCCGCGAAGCGCGAGATCATCGAGTACCTCAAGTACACGGCGCCGACATTCGTCTTCTCCGGCGGCGTGTCGCCGGCGAACACCGGCGCGGCGCTCGCGGCGCTGCGTCTCTTGGACGCCGAGCCCGAGCGTGTCGCCAAGCTGCACGCCAACGCCGAGCTGTTCCTGACACTCGCCAAGAAGGCGGGCTTCAACACGGGACCGGCGAAGGGGACGGCGATCGTGCCGATCATCACCGGCGACTCGCGGATGGCGTTGGCGATGTCGATGGCCATGTTCGAGCGCGGAGTCAACGTCCAGCCGATCCTCCACCCCGCGGTAGAAGAGGCCGCCGCCCGGTTGCGGTTCTTCGTCACCTCGGCGCACAGCGAGGAGCAGATCCGCCGGACGATCGACCTCTTGGTCGAGTCCCGCGACGAAGTCGTGAAAAAGCTCGCCACGGCGGGCCCGGCGGCAATAGCCCCCATGCCGAGGGGCGAAACGATGATGGCCGCCTCGACCGGCGTCGCGACGCCCGCGTAAGCGGGGCCTCGTGTCGATGTGGTGGTATAATCGAGCGTAGTTCCTCCGGAAGCGTCAGCGCCCGGAGTGGACCCGGAACCCGCTCCCCACTCGACTACACCAGCCCCCGCGTCCCGCGATGTCCCAAGCAATCGTCGACCCGAACGAGCTGCGCCGCTTCGCCAACAACCTGCGGCGGTTCAACAGCGAGCTCGAGGAACGCATGACGTCCCTCGGCGCACAGCTGCACGCCCTGGGCACGAGCTGGCGTGACCAAGAGCACAAGAAGTTCGTCGAGGACTTCGAGCAGCAAGCCAAAGCGATCAAGCGCTACATCGAAGTCACCAACGAACACGCCCCGTTCCTGATCCGCAAAGCAGAACGGATCGAGGAGTATCTGCAGCAGCGCTGACGCTTTGGGACGAGGGGCTGAGGGACGGGGGACGAGGGAGTTTGTGGCGTACTCCCCCGGACTATCAGCTTCGTCTTTCCCTCGTCCCCCGTCCCTAACCTCTCGTCCCTCCCACTCCTATGCCCGCCCAGGTCCGGTCGTTCGACGCGATCCAGCTTGTCCGTGACGAGCTGTTGAAGTTTGGGCAGCGGTCCAACGATGGGATCGACGAGCTTGCCGGCGAGATCCGCCGGGTGGTGGATTGGGTCGAGCACGACCGGCCCGCGTACTGGAAGATGCGCGTCAGCAAGGCGTACGACGGCGTCACCGAGGCGAAGAGCGACCTGCACCGCTGCTTGATGTACCCCATCAACGACGAACAGCCCTCGTGCGCCGAAGAGCGCGCGGCGCTCAAGAAGGCCGAAGCCCACTTGGCGTACTGCCGTGAGAAGCAGGAGCGTGTCCGCAAGTGGGCGTTCACCCTCCGGCACGAGCTGCACGAGTACGAAGGCCGCATGGCCAAGCTGCGGTCGATGGTCGAACTCGACACGCCGCGCGTCGTCGCGATGCTCGACCGCACGATCATGTCGCTGGAGAAGTACATCAGCGGCTCGGTCGGCGGCCCGGCGGTTCGTGAGTCCAGCAGCGAGGCGGCCGAAGAGACGCCGCCCGCCGCTACTTCGGAAAAGAAGCCGCCAACCGATACCGGGGCCGACCCATGAAGACCTGCGACCTCGACACGGGCGCCAGCCGGCTCGTCCGCGGCATGAAAGAGCTCCACGCCGCCTGGGAAGAGGCGTCCGAGGACTGGAACGACGAGGTCTCCGCCGCCGTGTTCAAGGAGCACATTGAACCGATGGCGCCGATTGTAAAGTCTGCGCTGGACGCGATCGGCCGGATGCGCAACCTTCTCCAGGAGGCGCAGCGCGACCTGGAGGGGTGAGTCCTTAGCGGTCTGGTAGAGTAATTGGTAGCGTGCTCGGATCGCTCGACGCCGATTTAGCCCCCGGTCAATGACCGGGGCTAATTGCAACGCACCACCAAAACGCATCCCAACTCACAACGAGCCAATCCTCTTGTCGCTGCTCTCGACCCATCGCCAGATCGAACTGATGGCGGCGCTGCGGCGCGCGGCGACCGAGCGGCACGTCGAAGAAGAACGCATCGGCCGGGCGCGCGATCAGGCGCTGAAGGAAGCCGCCCTGCGGCGCAACAAGCGACGCCGCGACGTCGAGGAGGCCAACCGGGTCGAGCGCGAAGGGATCGACACGGGCGCCGATGGCCGCAAGTCGATGCTGCTCGCCTCGTACGAGGCCGAGCGCTCGCGCGTTCAAGCCGAGTACAAGTCGCGGCGCGCGAAGGCCGAGGCCTACGCAGCGCGAGTCCGTAAGGAGGCGGAGCTCGAGAAGAAAGAAGCCAACTGGGAGATCCTCACACTCTACGACGCGGCGCGAAAGAAGCCGCCGGAGAAGTTGAAGGACCTGCGGAAGCGTTTGGCCCAGCTACGCAGCGAACTCGACACGATCGCCTCCGAAGCGGTGGAGATCGCTCGCAGTCGCGGCGTTCGACAAGCGGAGCACCGGATCGGCGTCGCTCCGCCCGAGACGGAGATCGGCGCCGCGGAGGGCGAGAAACCCGCGGTTGACGACGCGACCTGCGCCGCCGCCGAGGCGGATCTCGCCGCCGCGATCAACGCCGCCCGCGACGCCGCCCAAACGCTCTATGACCAGTGGCTGCCACGGCTGCTCGGCGGGCCGCTCCCCGGCGGTGTGTTTCTTTTGGTGCTCGGCGCGCTGCTGCCAATCGCCGCGACGATGTTTGGCTGGGCCGACTGGCGCGTCTACGCGATCGGTGTGGGCGCCGCCGCGATGGCTTCGGCGGCGACTTACCTCGCCTTGGCGTCGAAGGCCCGCAAGCAGACCGAGGAAGGCTTCGCCGGCGCCAAGGCGGCGCTTGGCGACGCCGAGCAGAAGCTCTATGCGACGAACACGCTCGGCGGCTTGCGCGCCAAGCGCGAGTTGATCGAGCTGCGCGAGCGGCGCGACGCCGACCAGAAGGCCGCCGCCGAACGGGCGAAGCGGAAGATCGACGAAGCCGCGGCGCAGAGCGCGGCGGAGCTGACGCAGATCCAGCAGCACTTCCCGGCGAAGCTCGCCGAGATGCGCGACCGCCACGAGGCGTCGCTCGCCGACCTTCATCAAGAGAACACGTCGAGCGTCTCGGAACTGACGGCCCGTCGTGACGGGCGCGTCGCCCAGATCGACGCCGACTACGCCGCCGACGTGAAGACGATCGAGGAGGAGTACGAGGCGGGTTGGCAACAGTTGTTCGAGCGCTGGCTCACCAGCTACGACGACGTCCGCGCCGAGTTGCGCGACATGCGCGCCGAGTGCCAGCGGCTCTTCCCTGACTTCGCAACGACCGACTACCCAACCAAGCCGACCGGCGACGGGGCCGAGGGCTGGCGCCCGCCGAGCGAGCCGCCTGAGGCGATCGCGTTCGGCAAGACGGTCATCGACCTCGCCGAGATCGAGCACGGCCTGTCGGAAGACGAGCGCCTCCGCCCGCCAGAGACGCGGCTCGAGGCGCCGGCGCTGATGAACCTCGCCGAGCACCCGACGCTGCTGGTTACCGCCGGCGGCGAGGGCCGCAAGCAGGGCGTTGAGCTGCTGCGCGCGATGATGCTCCGCCTCCTCACCGCGATGCCGCCGGGCAAGGTGCGGTTCACGATCCTCGACCCGGTGGGTCTCGGCGACAACTTCCAGGCGTTCATGCACCTGGCGGACGCCGACGAGCAACTCATCAACGGCCGCATCTGGAGCCAGCCGCGTGACATCGAGGAACAACTCGGACGGCTCACCAATCACATGGAGACCGTGCTGCAGAAGTACCTGCGGAGCGAGTACGAGACGATCCACGAGTACAACGCCCAAGCGGGCGAGGTGGCCGAGCCGTTTCAGGTCGTCGTCGCGGCGGGCTTCCCGAATAACTTCAGCGAGCTCGCCGGCCGGCGCTTGGTGAGCCTCGTGACGGGCGGGCCACGGTGCGGCGTTTACACGCTGCTGGGCGTCGATAGCGGCGTCCGCATGCCGACCGACTTTCGACTCGATGAGATCAAAGAGAACGCTGCGTGGCTCGACTGGGAGCCTCAGACGCGGGGTGGCGGGCAGTTCGTCTGGCGGCGCCCGGCGCTCGAGCACTTGCCGCTCGAGTTAGCGAACGAGCCGCCGATCGAGCGTGAGATCGAAGTCCTCAAGCGCGCCGGTCAGGCGGCGAAGGACGCGGTCCGCGTCGAGGTGCCGTTCACGATCGTCGAGCCCCCAGCCGGGCAGATGTGGACCGAGAAGTGCGGCGACGAGCTGCGTATCCCCGTGGGCCGCGCGGGCGCGAAGAACCTGCAGTACGTGCGGCTCGGTAAGGGCACGTCGCAACACCTCTTGGTCGCCGGTAAGACGGGCTCGGGCAAATCGACGTTCCTTCATGCGCTCGTGACCAGCGCGGCGATGCACTTCAGCCCCGACGAGGTGGAGTTCTACCTTGTCGACTTTAAGAAGGGCGTCGAGTTCAAGTCGTACGCCACGCACCGCTTGCCGCATGCGCGGGTGATCGCGATCGAGAGCGAGCGCGAGTTCGGCCTCAGCGTGCTGGAGCGACTCGACGAAGAGTTGCGTGTCCGCGGCGAGAAGTTCCGTTCCGCCGGTGTGCAGAACCTCGCCGACTACCGGCTCAAGCGGCCCAACGAAAAAGTCCCGCGCGTGCTGCTGATCGTTGACGAGTTCCAAGAGCTGTTCGTTGAGGATGACCGCCTCGCGCAAGAGTCCTCGCTGCTGATGGACCGCTTAGTGCGGCAGGGGCGGGCGTTCGGCATGCATGTGATCCTCGGCACGCAGACGCTCGCCGGCGCCTACTCGATCGCTCGCAGCACGCTCGGGCAGATCGCGATCCGCGTGGCGTTGGAGTGCAGCGAGGCGGACGCCCACCTCATTCTCAGCGACGAACGCAACACGGCCGCGCGGTTCCTCAGCCGCCCGGGCGAGGCGATCTACAACGCGCAGAACGGCATGGTGACCGCCAACGAGCCGTTTCAGGTCGTCTGGCTCCCCGACCGCGAGCGCGCGGGCAAGCTCGACCGCATCGACGAGCACCGGCACGAACTCGATCTGCCGCGGCCCGAGGCGATCGTCTTCGAGGGGGACGCGCCGGCCGACCCGCTGAAGAACGTGCCGCTCGAAGCGTTGCTGACGGGCGCCGCCCCGCCGCTCAAGCCGGGCCGCACGCCGCACGCCTGGATCGGCGCCGCGGTGGCGATCAAGCCGCCCACCTCGGTCGAGTTAGGCCGCCACCCCGGCGCCAACCTGTTGTGCGTCGGACCCCACGAGGGCGCGGCGCTCGGCATGCTGACCACGGCGGTCGTCTCGCTCGGCGCCGCCGACCCGGCGGCCCGGCTGGTCGTCTTCGACGGCTCGCGTCCCGGCGAAGAAGCCGAGGGCGTCTGGCAGCGCGTCGGCGACACGCTGGCGGGCGACGCGAAGATCGTCGATCAAGCGGGCGTCGCCGCGACGATGAACGAGTTGTCGGAAGAGCTAGCGGCGCGCGAGGCCAAGCTCGATGACTCTTCCGCGCCTGCGCCCCCGCCGATCTATGTCGTGCTGCACAACGCGGGTCGCTTCCGAGAACTGCGTAAGCGCGAAGACGATTTCAGCTTCGGCATGTCGAGCGACGGACCGAAGAAGCCCGACGCGGTGCTCGGCGACCTCCTCAAGAACGGCCCGGCGCTGGGCATCCATGTGATCGTCTGGTGCGACTCGTACAACAGCGCCGGACGGCTGTTCGACCGCCAAACGATGCGCGAGTTCGCGCTGCGGGTGGTGATGCAGATGTCGGCGGCCGACTCATCGCACCTGATCGACAGCCCCGCCGCCAGCGACCTGCAGATGCACCGCGCGCTGCTCTACAACGACGAGACGGGCCAAGCGGAGAAGTTCCGGCCGTACGGGGCGCCGAGCGATGAGTGGTTGGAGCGGATGAAGGAAGCGGCGACGCAGCGGGCGTGAACTGTTGCGTCAGCTCAGATACCATTCGATCAATTCGACAAATGACTGCCAACGTGCTTTTATCTTGCCTGCTTCAAGTTCGTCGAGTTGGTTCACCGCTACATCGTAGACTTTGCCATCGACCTTAGAGTAAAGGATGAAGCCTTCGCCCTCTCCAGAGGTGAGGCACACAAAGTTCTCGGAGATTCCGTAAGTATCTCGACCAAAGTCGGTCGCTTCGATGATCTGTGACGTGGGTGAGCACAAGTCGAGAAGCTCATGCGATCGATTGCTCAGAACTCCGGAGAGATTGTAATTCTGGAAGAACTCTCGTACTTGTTGATCACCGCTGAGACCGAGCACGTCCAAGTATTCGGGCACTTTCGGGAGATCGTCCGACGATCGCTCTACGGCCCCCTTTTGGCCGCTCAATGCTAGCTTTATTGAATCTGGTATCAACTCTTTATCCTCCGGTTGCAGTTGCCCTTAGTTGGCCCCGCCTATCGTGAGCAGACGACCCAGCATGCCGTTTGACGAGTTCGAACGACTGTCGTGGTCGCGAAGCGACAAGAAGCGATGGGGTCTCGGTCACCTCCTGTGTTGCGCCCCCGACAATCGCTCGAAGGAATTTATCACAAAGGCATTCCTTTTCGCTCGCGATAGTCGGGGCCACCCTTGCATATAACTACGCCCCCTGCACTTAGCCCCCGGTCAATGACCGGGGGCTAAGTGGGCAACTAGTTGGGAAGTGTAATCAGGGACTATGTCGCGTCGGCTGGTCGCGGTCGTAACTCGTTGTTGCGTTTCGCGGCGGCTTCGGTGAGTTGCGTGAGGAAGGACGGGGACCACTCACTAAAGCTCTCGTAACCATACGCCGACTCTTTGCCGATGCCGCCCATCTCGGGGAGGAAGCGGTTCACGAGGGCCAGCGACTCGCGGGTAAGGCTCGGGAAGAGCGACTGGAGCGTGACGCCCACGTTCAGCGGACCCCGGAGGAGGACCTCGCCGTCGCCGTGGCGGCAGGCGTCGATCGTTTGTCGGGCCGCCGTCCGGGCGTCCATCGACGCGATCGGTAGCGAGTCGCCGATGCTGAACCAGGCGTACTCCTTGCGGTGCTGGCCTTTGAAGGTCGCGTTGCGCGGGCTGCCGGTCCGCATCAGGCTGGGGCAGATCGTGCTGACGAGGATGCCGTCCTTGGCGAGTTCGGCGCGCAAGCCGTTCGAGAGGCCGACGGCGGCGAACTTGCTGGCGGCGTAGGGCAGCATGTGCGGCACGGCGCGCTTGCCGCCCATCGAGGCGATATTGACGATCCGCCCAAAGCGTCGTTTGCGCATGCCGGGCAGCACGGCGCGCGTCGTGTGCAGGATGCCCCAACAATTGACATCCATCGACTTGCGGAAGTCTTCCTCGGTCATCGCGTCGAGCGGCCCGACCTCGATGATCCCCGCGACGTTGAACAAGAGGTCGATCGGACCCAGCGCCGCCTCGGCTTGGCGGACGGCCGCTTCGACTTGCGCCCGATCGCTGACGTCGCAGATGAAGGTCTCCACGACGCCGCCCCGTTGCCGCAGTTCGGACTCGGCGCTGAGCAAGTCGGCGTCGGTGCGGGCGAGCAGAGCGACCCGGACGCCCGCATCGACGAGCTCCCGCGCAAGCACGAGGCCCAGGCCACGCGACCCACCGGTGATGATGGCGGTCTTGCCGGCCAGCTCAATGCGGCGACTGCGACGCACCATCGCCTGCATGGCGACCACTGTGGCGGCACCCAGACCAGCGGCTGCTAAAGCGGATCGTGCGAGACGGTGCATGTCGAGCGGCTCCTGTACGTTACGGCGGAGCGACAAGTGGTCGCAATCTACCGAGCAGCCGGGAGCAAATTGCATGCCTCGACTGGTTGAGAGGGCCGTCCGTCGTCACTCGTTGCAACAGATCAACGGCTCGCCGCACGACCGATCTAGCCCGCCGCCGTAGCGCCGATCCGCGGTCCGCGTAGCTGCTCACTCGTCCTCAATCACTTCTCCGTCGGCGATCGATGCGAGCTTGGCGAGCGATTCCTTCGACGTGTCGTTGGAGAGCGGCTCGACGTGCCCGTCGAGATAGGCGAACAGCGTCACCCCGGGGTGTGGGCCGCCAAAGCATTCACGAGAGACCTCGCCATCATTCAATTTTACGCCCTCTGCCCGCAGACCGTGCGAAGGAACGCCGAGGACCGTCGTTGGATTGTCCGCCGCGAAGAATGCCGTGTCGCCCGCCCAGTAATCGAGTTTGTCCTCGGGAGTTCCTTCCGGAGCCACCGCGAGGTGGCGTTCGCCGATCGCGAGCGTGTGGGAGAGGCCATCAAGGACGCGCCGCGCCGCGACCTTCGAGTAGGTGAAGATCGGGCCCGCCTCTGCCGGGTCGAGGCGGTAGTCGAACGGCCGCGAGTCGTCCGGCGTTTCGGCGAGTCCCACCAGCAGCCGACGACCGGCGTTGGCCGCGTAGTCGCCCGACGCGCCGGCCTTACGCACGACTGACGTGTGGTCGTCATTGTCGAAGTCACGGTCGGCCGTCGGCGTGCGGCGGCTCGGGCAGTTGAAGACCGTCACCGGTGTCCGCATCGCGACCGCGTTGGCGTCGGCATCGACCCGCTCACCTTCGACGAATGCGTCGTGCACGGCGGTCTCTTCGAGCTGCGGCAACAACGCGAAGGCCCACGACACGCCGAACTGGCGGGTCTCGCTGCGTCCGCTGGGGAACGCGCCGATCTGATCGTGGTAGGACATGGCGGCGAGACTGAATTGCTTCAATTGACTTGTGCACTGCGAACGCCTTGACGCCTCGCGAGCCGCTTGCACGGCAGGAAGCAGCAAGGCGACCAGAATGCCGATGATGGCGATAACGACAAGGAGTTCAACAAGCGTAAAGCCAAGGCGGATCGCGCGGCGCATGGCGCACCTCATTGGATGGGGGCAGTGCGTCGCGAGAGCAGCGTACGACGCGGCGGGTTACTTTGAAGCGGCGACGTTAGTCGCCGTCAGAACGGCCAGCTACCCCTATGCGCTCGGCGTCTAAAGAAACAACGCAGGGCGTCCAACTCCCGTTAAGCGACGGTATTTGCGGCGCACAGGGGCCCAAAAGCCAACGTGCGCAGTCGCACACTAGAGCGATCTATCCACTTGACAAGCCCGCGATGAAAATCGCGTGCCTTTTGCACATATCGTTACGCGCGAGGATTTACGACACCGGTATCAACTCCGCATTGATCTTCTTGCGGAATAAGCGCCACACGCGGTCTAACTGCCGCTGTACTTTGAGTTGATAAAGTAGCGATAGCGATGGCGTTCTTGCTCTGCTGCCGTCCTCGGCAAGCGATGTCGGTTGTGGCGCTACCCGCGGCTAGCGCTGACGGCTCACAACTCCGGCGCCTTGCCTTCGGCGATCTTCTTGCCGTAGCGGCGTCGCAAGTACGTGCGCGTCACGAGGCGGTTCACTCGGTCGCGCACCAAGGGGAGCGGGCGGAAGATGTCGATGATCAGCACGACACGGACTTGGTCGGAGTGGTTGACGACTTCGTGTTCCCAGTAGTCGCAGAAGAGGAGGCCCTCGCCTTCCCGCCACGTATGCCAGTAATCACGCACGCGCATCTGCGGCGGGTTGTCGGTCGGCACGAGCAACGGCAGGTGGTAACGCAAGTAGCCCGCGTAGGGGCTCTCGTGGGCGGGGACCGACTTGTGCGGTTCGAGGATGCTGAAGAACGCCTGGAAGAGGTCCGGCGTCGCGTCGAGCAGCGCGCACGTTTGTGGGCAGCGGCGACGGTTCGCTTCGGGCTTGGCGCCCATCGCGTAGAGCATGAAGACGCGCCAGCTCGCGGCGCCGTCCGCCTCGGTCGAGAGGTGCGACCGCCCGGGGTCGATCTCGTGGTACTTGGGGATGTCCTGGCGGTCTGGCAGGATGCCGACCAGTTCGGAGCGGATCGCCGCGACGGTCTCGGGCGTCTCGAACCGCCGGAGGGCGGGCGCCACGGCGTCGATGTCGTAGGTGACCGGCCGCGAGTCGCCGCCGACGCCGCGCCAGAACCACCGGTTGAGTCGCTGTTGAAAGGTCATTCGAGATCACGAGCCCCGTCGAGAACCGCTACGCCGCCCGGCGCTTCTAGGCTAATTCGGCGATAAGCCAGGGTCGAGATGAACGAAACGGCGGCGGCCCCTCACGTCGGCAGAACGGCGGGAAAGGGGTCCGCTTTCGGCGTGTTGCCGGGGCAGCTTACGGTCTAGGCTACTGGCGTCGGCGGCGGTTGAGTCCTACGGGTTTTGATCCCAGCCGTGTTCGGTACGCCAGCCAGCCCACACAGCTCAAGCCTCACGCGCCGCGATTGACGATGCCCCAGCTCCCGTACCTCGACCTGTCGATTGTCGTCGCGTACTTGGCGGTGGTGTTTGCGGTCGGCGTGTGGTTCAGCCGCCGCACGGTCGATAGCGACGAGTTCATGACGGCGGGCCGGTCGCTCCCGGGTTGGGCGATCGGGCTGTCGATGTTCGGCTCGTATGTCAGCAGCATCTCGTTCTTGGCGAACCCCGGGAAGGCTTTCAGTTCGGACTGGAACGCGTTCGTGTTCTCCATCGCCGCGCCGATCGCCGGCGTCATCGGCGCGTATTGGTTCGTGCCGTTCTTCCGGAGCTCCCAAAGCGTTTCGGCGTACGAGCACTTGGAGCACCGATTCGGCCGCTGGGCACGCACTTACGCCACGGTCTGTTTCCTGCTGACGCAGCTCGCGCGGACCGGGACGATCATCTACCTGCTCGCGCTGGTTGTGGCGCCGCTGACGGGTTGGTCGATCGCGTCGACGATCGCGCTGACCGCGGGGCTGATGACGTTTTGCTCGTTCGCCGGCGGCATGTCGGCCGTCATCTGGCTCGGCGTGTTGCAGAGCATGGCGCTGGTGGGAGGCACGCTGCTTTGCTTGTTTGCCGTCGTCGGTCAGACCGACGGCGGGGTCGCCACGGTTGTCGAGCAGGGCTGGGAGGCCGGCAAGTTCTCGCTCGGCAGCTGGAGCCCCGACCTGACGGGACCGACGGTGTGGGTGGTGCTGCTCTTCGGTATGGTCACGCACCTGGGGAATCTCGGCGTCGATCAGAGCTACGTGCAGCGCTACCTGACGGCGAGCAGCGACCGCGAAGCGTCCCGCGGCGTGCATCTGACGATGGCGCTCTACGTCCCGGTGGCGGCGATCTTCTTCTTCATCGGGACGGCGCTGTGGGTGCTGTATTCGCAGCGGCCAGAGTTGTTGCCCTCAGACATCGCTGCGGACCAAGTGTTCCCGCACTTCATCGCGACGCGTTTACCGCCGGGCGGGGCGGGACTCGTGGTGGCGGGGATCTTCGCGGCGTCGATGGACTCGAACCTCAACGCGATGGCGACGCTCACGCTCTGTGATCTTTACAAGCCGTACCTGCGTCCCGAGGCGAGCGACCGCGAATCGCTGCTAACGCTGCGATTCGCGACGCTCTTCTGGGGCGTCGCCAGCGCAGCCGTGAGCTACGCGCTGATCGGCGCCGAGTCCGCGCTCGATGCGTGGTGGCTGCTCGCCGGCGTCTTCTCGGGCGGCGTGCTGGGGCTCTTCTTGCTCAGCATCCTCTCACGCCGGGCCACGAATTTTTCCGCCGCGGCGGCTACCGTGATCGGCGTGCTCGTCATCCTCTGGATGACCTTCTCAACTTTGGTCGAGGCGCCGTCCTACTTGCAGAATCCGCTGCACGCCAACATGACGATGGTCGTCGGCACGCTGGTGATCTTTTTGATCGGGGACTGGTTAGGCAAGCGTAGCGACTTGTAGGAGGCGTCTCCGACGCCGATTACGGTATCCATCCCGAGACGGCGTGGTGCGCGTAAACGGCGTCGGAGACGCCTCCTACAGATAAGGCTGCCGCCGGCGCGGGCGGCACATCGCGACGAACGCCAACACCAATGCGGTAGGCTCAGGAACCGCGACCCCAAGGCTGCTGAGCGTCTGGCCGTAGTGCGTCTGCCACAGCGCGAAGTCGGCGCCGTCGACGAGGCCATCGCCCGTGTGGTCGGCGCCGGTGTAGGCGGCGAGCGATTGGCCGTCTTGGTCTCGCCAGATGGTGTAGTCGGCGGCGTCGACGATCCCGTCGCTGTTGAAGTCGCCCGAGAGAGGCGGCAGCAGCGAAGCCGCCGACAGGTCGAGCTGGTAGAACTGCACCACCTGCTCTGTCGGCCCAATCGGGCCGCGGACGCGGGCGAAGTAGGTCCCCGCTTCATGGAGCGCGTAGTCGGCGATTGTTTCGACGACGCCCGCGGCGCCCAGTGCGGCCTCGGCGAGCAGCGTGACGCCATCCGTTGCGAACAAGGCCAGCGAGAGGTCGTTGGTGGTCGTGGTGGTAAAGACGGTGGCGCTCTGGTTGTAGGTGGCGCCGCGTGGCGTCATCGACACCGTCAGTCGCGTCGGTTCATCGATCGTGAACGAGAAGAAGTCGATGTCGTTCTCGTTCGCGATGCTGACGAAGTCGGTCTCCGTCGGGTCGATCAGGGCGCCGTTGCCGCCAGCGCCGATGGTTAGTGGCGCGCCCACTTCGAGATAGCCGAGCGGCGAAGCGAGCGCGGCGGTTTCGTTACGTCCGGCGGGCGCCTTCTCGAGCGCGTCACCGTAGAACCAGTGGATGCCGCGCAAGTCATCGTGTTGCGGGCCGTCGATTGAGGAGTCGATCGTCGGCTCGAGCAGGAAGTTGGCGTTGCTGCTGGTGGCGTGGTCGAGGCCGAGGCCGTGCCCCGCCTCGTGCATGATCGTGTTGCGGAGCAGGCGGTAGTCGTTCGCGCTGTCGCCAAGAATGCCGGCGAGGTCGTCGGTGTCGATCGCCATGTCGCCGCCGTCCGTGGCGAAGTAGTTGTAAGCGAGGGTGCCGCCAACGCCGTCCATACCGATGCCGCCGATCCGCACGTCGCCGCGGACGCCGGTCAGGCCGACGCCCGAGCCGTGCAGCTGCGCCGTGTCGTTCGGTTCGTAGATGTAGGTGACCCCCGAGAGTTCACTCCAGCGCGAGAAGGCTTGGTCGAAGTAGGTGAACCACGGCCGCTGCGTCAGGTCCGATCCGCCCGGCCCGGCGCCGAAGGCGGCGTCGAACTTGGCGATGAGGTCGCTCGACTTGGTTGCCGCGGGGTTGTCCGCGCGACGGACCGCTGTGCCGTCGGGGACGAAGCTCCAAGTGAGCTGAATGGGGTCGCCCGCAACGCCCGGCTCGCCACTAGCAAGGAGCTGCCAGCGCGAGGCGGCAGCGGTCCCGCCGGCAGGGACAAACGCCAACGCCGGGCAAGCCGCGATCGCCATCGCCAAGGCGGCGAGCCATTGCGGACGGACGAAACACGGCAGCGGTGCGATCACGGGAGCCAATCCTGGGGGGCGGCGCGGACTGCGGGGCGCCGGCCGCTCCATTATCACAGGCGACGCCCCCAGCGCCCCTGGTTAGGACGTTTCCTCGGGGTCTGTCCAGAGAGGTTCGCCCGGTCGGCGGCGGATTTATCCACCCAGACGGCGCAGGAGGCCCCTCAGGGAGGGGCTCCCATTACCTTGAATGCGGGGTCCCGATCTGACGGGCCTAACTCCGCATGCGGCCTGCTGCCGCTGCCAGAACGAGTCCGGCCAGGACGAACCCCGTCGGTTCTGGGACGGTCAGCTCGGCGAGACGAAGACCCCCGCCACCGCCGCCGGTGGGATCGCCCATCCGGCCGAGGAACAGCACGGCGCCGGTATGGGTGTCGCGGATCGCGAATAGGAAGGAGCGATCGACGGTGAAAACCGTCGGAGGCTCGTAAGGCTGGTAAGCGGAAGTGAGTACGACCGTGACCGCCGTCGCCGCGGCTGCCTCGGTTCCGGACTCGTTCACGTCGATGAACGTCTTGTGGTAGACGCCGCCGATGGAAAAGCCGCCATCCGCCATGTCGGAAAAATCGGCGCTACTGAACGCGGCTTCGACGCCCAGCTGCTTGAGCGGATCGTCGAGGCGCTCGGTTGATTCGAACGAGAATTTAGGCAGCGACACCACAACCTCTTTCGTCCGCATCGCGTCGATATCGGCCGCGAACTGTTCGGAAGAGTAGCTTGACTCCAGCGCTGTGAGGCCGTCGATCTCGTCGGGCAGAGCGATCACCATCGACAAGTCGTCGCCGGCGTAAGGCATCTCAAGCATCCGATAACCGTCGAAGTCGCCGTAGCGGAACTTATTCCGTTGGTGCATCGTGGGTACGAGACTCACTGCGCCATGGGCGTGGTAGAACGCCTCGTCCCGCGTCGCCGACTCGTGGAAGCCGTGCTTCCAGTCGCTGTTGAGATAGAGGGCGTTCACGAGCACGAGTGAGGTGGCACGCGAGACGGACCCGTCGGGAAGCAAGTTCTTGATACGGTCATTGGTTTGGTCCTCAACCCAGCCGTTGATGTGCTGCCGAGCTGGATCGGGGTTGTTGAAGAAATCGAGCCGCTCGACCGCCGCGCCGTATTGGTCGCGCGTGACGGCGAGAAAGTCGTCCTTCATCCGCAACTGCTCGCTGGCGAACAAGCGATTGACGACGCGCATCTCGCGCCCGTCGCGTTCGACGTTGAGGTCTTGGATCAGCGCGCCGAGCCCGGCGTGCGTGTCGGCGTCAAAGCCAAAGACCGCCTCCATCTCCGCAGCCGTCCGCCCGGCGGAGCCGGCGTAGGTCATCCCGAACGCGCTCTGGATGCTCATCGGCGAGACCAGCAGGTTGTCGTCGTCGCTCTTGGTCGTTCGCAGGTTGCGGAAGAGGTCGAACCCGAAGTCGTTCACTCCACCCACAGCCGACGCGGTCGCCGGCGAGACGGCGGGTCGAACGTGGGCCGGGAGGATGGGTTTGGTCGGCGGGGTCGGTTCAGACTGTCCCGGCCAGGTGACAACTGGCGGCTGGAGCTCCCCCGACCATTCCGGGAAGTCCCAAGACCCGTCGAGAAGCAGGTCGGGATTCTCGATCGTCGTCAAATCGAGATACGAGGGCTTCTCGAGAGACGCACCTTCACTAGCGAAGGCGGGGTTTACGACAACGGCAACCATCAATGCCATGGCGGCGAAACAACGTTGCGTTGAGACCAGAAGAGCCATGCCGATCGAACCCGAGGGAGAGCTTAGGAAAGGGGCTACCGCCTAAGAGGCCGACTATCACGTGCCGCGCAACGCTTGGGGGGGAGTTTTCTACGGGTTTTGGCCCGCTCGACAGGGGGCGCCCGGGGCCTAGAATGGCGGCTCTCTCAGCGGGTTCGGATGACGAGCGGGGGGGCCTCAGGCGGCCCCGGGCTCGCACGGCGAGCCGGCTCACCGCCCAACAAGCCTCACCCCAAAGCCTCAAGGCCCTCCCATGAGCACCATCGTCGACATCCACGCCCGCCAGATCCTCGACAGCCGCGGCAACCCCACCGTCGAGTGCGACGTGACCCTGTCCGACGGTTCGCAGGGCACCGCCGCCGTCCCGTCCGGCGCAAGCACCGGCGCCCACGAGGCCAACGAGCTGCGTGACGGCGACAAGTCGGTCTACATGGGCAAGGGCGTCCTCAAGGCCGTCGAGAACGTCAACGACATCCTCGCCGACGAGCTGATCGGCATGGACGCCCTCGACCAGGTCGGCCTCGACCAGCGGATGATCGAGATCGACGGCACCGCCAACAAGTCGAAGCTTGGCGCCAACGCGATCCTCGGCGTGTCGCTCGCCACGGCCCGCGCCGCGGCCAACTACTGCGACCTTCCGCTGTTCCGCTACCTGGGCGGCTCGAACGCCCGGCTGCTGCCCGCGCCGATGATGAACATCCTCAACGGCGGCTCGCACGCGGACAACTCGGTCGACATCCAAGAGTTCATGGTGATGCCGCTGGGCTTCGACAACTTCAGCGAAGCGCTGCGTTGCGGATGTGAGATTTTCCACCACCTCAAGAAGGTCCTCAGCGACAAGAAGCTGAGCACCTCGGTCGGCGACGAGGGGGGCTTCGCCCCGAACCTCGGCGCCAACGCCGAGGCGTTCGACGTGATCCTCACCGCGATCGAGAAGGCCGGCTACAAGCCCGGCGAGCAGGTTTGGTTCGCGATGGACTGCGCCGCCACCGAGTTCTTCGACACGAAGAAGGGCGTCTACACGATCGACGGCAAGGAACTCGACCCGGTCGGCATGACCGATCTCTTGGCCTCGTGGGTCGACAAGCACCCGATCTGCTCGATCGAGGACGGCTGCAGCGAAGACGACTGGGAAGGCTGGAAGCTCCTCTCCGACAAGATCGGCGACAAGTGCCAGCTGGTGGGCGACGACCTCTTCGTCACCAACGTCACGCGCCTGCAGCGCGGCATCGACGAAGGGATCGGCAACAGCATCCTCATCAAGGTGAACCAGATCGGCACGCTTACCGAGACGATCGACGCCATCGAACTCGCCCACGACAACGGCTACACGTCGATCGCATCGCACCGCTCGGGCGAGACCGAGGACAGCACGATCGCCGACCTGGCCGTCGCGCTCTCGACGGGCCAGATCAAGACGGGCTCCGCCAGCCGCAGCGACCGCATGGCGAAGTACAACCAGCTGCTGCGGATCGAAGAGCAACTCGCCGGCGCCGCGGTGTACGGCGGGCCGAAGTTCGTGAAGCGGATTAAGAAGTAGAACCGCTCGGGAAGAAATTCATCGCGAAGAGCGCCAAGAAACGACAAGGGCGGGCCGGCAGTTGTCGGCCCGCCTTTTTTTGTTGGCGTTCTGCTAGACGATCAGCTTTCAAAGCGACAGGGCTGCTTCCCTGTAGGAGGCGTCTCCGACGCCGATTACGCGCACCACAGCGATTCGGAATGGATACCGTAATCGGCGTCGGAGACGCCTCCTACAAACGAGCACAATTGCCTTATCTACCAAATCCGCTAAGAGTAAGGAAATGGATAAGCCTGATGACCTCGACGACGACATGCGCCCGGAATACGACCTTGAGAACATGGAGGTCATAGCCGTTGGCAAGTACGCCGAGCGGATCCGCAAAGAAGGTGTGAAGGTCACCATCGAGCGTACGGTCGCTTTCGACGAGGATGTCGAGAAGGCATTCCCCACCAGCGAAGCGGTGAATCAAGCGCTGCGAAGCCTGATGAATGCTCAGGCGCCTTCAACGACTCCGTAGCGGCGTCGATTAGTGTTCCTGTTCAACCATCCCGCTGCCGTTGAACGTTGGCGGCTGAACGGACTCATCGTTCAATCGCCCAGTCCTTCGGCGCCACAAACCCTTCCCGCCCTTCGGCGTACCCCGGCATTCGCTCCTTCGAGGCGAGTGCTTCGTACCGCTTGAGCGCCTCGCATAGTTCCGCTGCAACCTTGGGGTGCTCGTCGGCGATGTTGGTTGTCTCGTTCGGGTCGTCGGTGAGGTCGAAGAGCTTGCCGTCTTTGAGTTTCCACTCTTGGCTCACGATGGCGTTCTGGCCCAAGTAAATTGTGCGGTCGGGCGCGGCGGCTTGGCCGGTTAGCATTGGCAGGAGATCAACGCCGTCGAACGGTTGGTGCGATGTAGAATCGTCGGTCTTTGCGGCAGCGAGCAGCGTGGGGAGTACATCGACGTAGGCGGCAAGCTCCGTCGAGCGACGGCCGCCTTCGAACTTGGCGGGCCAGCGGACGATCGCCGGAACGCGGACGCCGCCTTCCCAAACCGTGTGCTTGGCGCCTCGGAGTGGTTTGTTGTTGCCGCCCAGTTGCACCTCACCGCCGTTGTCGCTGAAGACCCAGACGAGTGTGTTGTCGGCGAGTCCGCGCTCTTCGAGGCTGTCGAGCACGCGGCCGATCGCCGTGTCGAGCGCCGTGACCATCGCGCTGAAGGTGGCTCGCTTTGTGGCGCCGCGGCCCCGACGGCCATACTCGCCGCGATGGGGCAATCGCTTCTGGCCCTCCTCGAAGCCATACGCTTCGAGCGCGTCGGGCTCGGCTTGCAGCGGGGCGTGGGGCGCGTTGAACGGCAAGTAAAGCAGGAAGGGCGCGGCGCCGTCGGACGCCTCGATGAACCGCACCGCTTCGTCGGCCAGCAACGTCGTGGTGTAACCCTCGTCGCGGCTCGATTCAAAGCCGCGGTGCCAATCGAGCTCTCCTTCGCGGAGGTGCGTGAAGTAGTCGATGGCGCCGTTGTAGTGGCCGTAGAAGGACGTGAAGCCGCGTGACAACGGGTGATGGGCTCGCCGCGCGTGGCCCAGGTGCCACTTGCCGACGCACGCCCGGCGCTCGTAGCCCGCGGCGGCAAGCAACTCGGGCAGGCAAGCCTCGTCGGCAGGAATGCCGTAGTCGCGCCACGGCGCCATCACCGTGTTGCGCATCCCGAAGCGGTGCGGGTAACGGCCCGTCATCAGCCCGGCGCGGGTCGGCGTGCAGATGGGGCACACGTAGAAGCGATCGAGCTCGACGCCCTCGCGCGCCAGCGCGTCGAGACGCGGCGTGCGGATCGGGCTGCCGTGGTAGCCCACGTCGTTCCAGCCGAGGTCGTCCGCGACGATGACGACGATGTTTGGCGCCTCTTCAGCCGCGGCGCCCAACGCCAGCGCCGATTGGAGAAGCAACGCGAAAACGGCGGCGACTTTGGCGGATCGAGACATCATGCTGATAAACCCTGTGAGCCATATCCTTTTAGCGGAGCCGAGATGACTCGTTCAAGCTTAACACACCCAGGTCGGCGACGCCTCCGACGCCTTCCACGGTGAGCGACTCCATCGCTTTGCACCGCTTCCAACCTCTCGCACGCGTTAGAGAGGGACAGGCCACATGAGCCGGGTCTTCCTCAAATCTGCGGCGCGGGCTGGACGGCATGGCTATGATGGGCGGCAACTTGATCCCTTCCCGCTTAACCGTGGTGTGACCATGTTTCGCTTCGTACAGGGCGGCTTCGTGCAGGGCTGTTTGTCGCTGACGGCGGTGTTGGTTGCCGCGGAGTTGCGGGCCGAGCAGCTTGTCACCCTGCATTCGGGCGCCGAGGTCGTCGGCGAAGTCGCGTTCGAGGGGGATGACTTGGTCGTCCGCGTCGGCGGAGCGGCGCTCCGCTTGCCGCAAGCGAAGGTCGCACGGATCGCCGCTCACACCGCGATCGAGGGCCCCGCGGCCGACAACCGCGCGCAACGGCTGCTGCTCGAGTGGTTCGAGGGCCAGGCCCTCAAGGGGGACAACGAGGTCACCGACCCGGGCGTGCTCGCCGAGGCCAACCGCTTGGCGCCCGAGGACGCACGGATCGCTTACTGGTACGCCAAGAGCCTTGTCGGCGCCGGCGAAGGGCGTTTGGCGCGGGAGGCGTTCATGGAGCATCGCGCGGCGATTGTCGACGCGTACCCTGCGCAGTCGTCGGAGCTGCAGCGTCGCATCGCCGAGCGCTGCGCGATCGAAGAGCGGCCGACGGCGTTCGTGAAACGCTACGACCAAGTCCGCAAGCAACTCGGCAGCGGCGTCGGGCTGCCGTCCGACGAGACGCTGCTGGCCGCCGCTTTCCGCTTGGTCGATCAGAAGGGCGACGCGGTCCCTGTCGAGTCGCTTGCCCCACTGGGGAGTGATTCCCGCGTCGAGCCCTTCGCGGACGGTTGGTTCCTCTGCACCTACATGGCGCGAAACTCCTCGCGCGACGAGACGGTCAAGCTGCGGCTCACCGACCCGGCCTACGCCTCTCAGGAGTTCGAGATTCAAGGCGGCGCGACGACGGTTCGCGACGCCGGCGAACTGCGCGCCGAGAAGCGAGGCGACAAGGACTTGGTGAAGACGCGTTTCGCGATCCGCGGCGCCGACGGCGAGCCGCTGGCGGGCGCCAGGCTAACGCTCCGGCCCTCGCAACCAGCGCGGGGCGGTCCGTCGCTGATGCAACTGACCACGTCGTCGAGCGGCGTCGCCACGAAGGAGTTGTTCCCCGGCGATTACTTCGTCAGCGCGATCGCCAGCGACCACCTGCCCGACTCACAAACCTTTCGTGTCGAAGCCCCCAGCGGTGGGGCGGCCATGCGGGCGCCGGAGCCCGTTGAGTTGCGGATGGTGAAGGCGATTAACGGCGCCGTCCGGGTCGCTTGGCGGATCGTTGAAACCGACTCAGCTGACGAGAGTGACAAGGCCGACGAGAGTGACAAGGCCGATGAGGATGGCGAGGGTGACGAGGCCGAGCAGGTCGCCGACCTCAAACTCGTCAATGGGCAGTTCTCGCACATGGGGCTCCCCGGGATGTGGTTAAACATCCGGCAGTCGAAAGAGGGGCTCTTCTTCTTAGCCGCCGACCCACGCCTGATACACCGTCCCACGCCTGGCGGCGAGGCGTGGACGCGGGTGGTTGAAGAGGGCTTCGACGAAGTCGATTTAGGCAATCTCACGAAACTGAAGGAGACCGGCGACAAGCCCAAGCGGGTCGCCGTCGAACCGGCACGTGTCTTGATGCCGATGCCCTACCGAATGGGCTCGCCCATGGAACTCAAGCCCGGCAGCGTTTACGTGGGTAAGACTCCGCTAATGATCCCGGGCGGCGGTCCGCCGACGATCAAGATGCTCCGCTACAAGTTCGTGTTCGAGCCCGCCGACGACACGAAAGAGTAGCCGCCTCAAGACACGCTCGATCCACCGCAGCGTCTGAGCCGAGGGCTCGCGATTCTTTGCAACGTTGCCGCAAGTTGGAATCGTAGCGAAAGAACCGGACGTTAAGGCGTGCCGGCTGATCTGGTAAAGACTTATCAGCCGCGGGGCCTTAGCCCCCGGTTCGTGTCCTTTTGATCAACGCTACTCGTCAGGCGATAAATCTCTAACGGTCGCCGCCGACAATAAATTCTCGCCCCCCCGGCTCAGACGTTCACGGACGGCCCCCGGTCCGACCCCTCTGTCGGAGGGGGGTAGGGGGCCCGCGCCGACGCCCCCTGGCTTAGTCGTGGACAGGCGTTTAGAGCCGCGTAGAGGGTCGTTAGACGCGTTTTGACGCCTCGCTAAGGGTTTCCCAAGCCTCCCTTCCGAACGCCGTAGAAGGGCCTTCCAGAGCCTCCTAGAGGGGCGCCTGGGGAGCCACCCTTTTTGGGGGTCGTGTCACTCGACCCGCTTCGTCTCGACCTTCAGGTCCCACCGCCAGTCGTCGAAGTACAGGTTGTGGCCGTCGATCTCGATCTCTCCGCGCTGGAAGTCGTTCGGCTCGGCGCGGAGGCTTGTGGCGGGCGGGTCGAGCGGGCGGGCGTAGTCGAGGTTCACGATCAACCGGTACGGGTCCATGTGGCCGCAGAAGAAGTCGCGGACCTTGGGGTCATCCGACTTCTGCAACCCGTACGAAGCGTCCACCGGGAGCCAGCCCCACGGCTCGACATAGAACTCGGCCCAGTCGTGCATGTTCTCTTCGCCGGGCTTCGTGCCGAAGCCCGACTGCCACCGCGCCGGCACGCCGACCGCGCGGCAGAGCGTGACGAACGAGATGTTCTGCACGCCGCAATCGCCGCAGCGCATCGTGAGGCCCTTGAGCGACAGGCTCGGCACGGCGCCGTACTCCATCTCGCCGATCCAGGTGATGTTCTTCGAGACCCAGGTGAACAGCCGCTGCGCCTTGCGGAGCGGGTTGCTCTCGTCGCCGACGATCGAGGCGGCGAGTTGGCGGACTTCGGAAGTTAGCGCGATGTGCGGCAACCGTTCGGCGGTGTATTGGCGGTAAGTCTCGCCGCCCTGGCCGTAAGGCTTCACGGCGGCGGGGTCGAGGTCGGGGCAGTACGCAGCGGTGACGAAATCAAACTCGACCGCCAGCTCCGGCGGCTTCGCATCGGCGCCAATTGTCTCTTCGAAGTAGACGGTGCGGTGCGGCGAGCCATTCGGCGCGGTGTGCTTCACCTCCGGTGAACTGCTGACGAGTCGCACCTGCGATTGATGGCGATACTCCTGCGGGAACGGGAGCCACGCCCGCACCGTCGCCCCCGGGACGACGCGGTCGCACGAGTCCTTCACCGTCACCGTGTAGGTGACGTGGTGATGAACGGGATAAACCTCGTCGGCGCCGGTGCGCTCGCGCTCGGCGTAGACTTCGCGGATCACGCTCGGCAGGTCGAACCGCGGCTTGGGCTTCTCGCCCCGCGCTTCGAGCGCGGCGTCGCGGCGCCGCTTGGCGTCGTCGTTGAGCCGCGGCAGGTTGGACGCGCCGCGGCGGAAGTAGCGTAGGTCGCCGTCGATCACCCGGTGGTGCAAGTCGCCCGACTCGGTCCAGCGCTCGATGTCCTCGGCGGTTGCATCGGGAATCGTCTCTCGGACCTGATTCAGCACCTCCGCTTTGCTGAGGGGAAACTCCCGCCGCATGCGGCGGATGGTTTCGAGCTGCACAGCGGCGTCGCCGGTGATTGGCGCTGCAACATCATCGACCTGCGCTTGCAGCAGCGCCTCGGCCTTGGCGTACTCGCCCTTATCGACAAGAAACTTGATCGCCGTCTGGTTGGCGATCGCGCCGTTCATTTCATATGCAACCACCAGCAGGCAAGCCATCGCCGAGACTCGCACGAAAGTCTGAAGCACGTTATTCCTCACCCGATCGGACTTGTCGTCATTCAGCGAATTAGCCACCGCACAGGGCCGCCGTGCGCTGGCGTTGATTCTAGTCGGGCGTGATCGCTCGGTTTTGCTGCGGCCTAACGCTTCTGCGCAGAAGAAAAGCCGCCCGGAAGCGATGCTCCGGGCGGCATGGGGTCAGCGCGATATCGCTATCGGTTGCTTGTGCGCTCGTTAACCACTGAGCCACCGAGGACTCCGAGGACACATAGAGATAGCCCCCACTGTGCGTTTCTCCGTGCCCTCGGTGGCTCCGTGGTATTTCACAAGGCGCCCACGACCTTAGATCCGGCCCATCAAGACCAGGATCAGCACGATCACCAGCACGAGGCCCAAGCCCCCGCTGGGACCGTAGCCCCAGTTCCGGGCGTGTGGCCACGCCGGCGCCGCGCCGAGCACGAGCATGACAAGAACGATCAGCAGAATCAGACCGAGTGGGGACATGGCCCACCTCCTTTGATGAATGGTTAGACCCGTCCCTAGGACGAACTCCACAGCTTACGGCAGCTCAACCTTCGCGTTGACGTCCTCTGGGATCTCAGGTTCTTCACCCCGCCAGTAGGCTTGGCCCGCGCGGATGGCGTAGCTCAAGCCCTGTAGCCAGCTGTTGTCCCAATACTGCCCGTGTGTCGCTTTGACGTGCAGAAGCGCTAGCTTGGGATCATCCGGGCCGTCGGGAAACCAGACTTTCCATGATTCATTCCAGAGCTCATTGATCTTCGAACGGCTACGGTTGATCTCTGCGGGACCATTTAGAGTCAAATAGCGTCCCGAGTCTTGGAAGGCGACCAGCACATCGGGGTGGCTCTGAATGTCGTCCGTCTTAGGAGTATCGACCTGGGTGCAGAACCAAATGTCGGCGTCGGAATCAATCGCCGCCACATTCATCGGTCGCGCCGTGAGGACTTTGTCGGGCCCTTCGGTAACGAGCATCCCGACAGTAAAGGTCTCGAGGATGTCCTGGAATCGTTCGCGGGGAGGTTTGGGCATGTCTTGCTCCTGTTAGGGTTGTTTCCTCTATGGAGCAAACGGGGCGCCAACGGACAAGGGAATTAACGTGCGACAAAAAGCCCGCGATATTCATACCCGGCTGCCAGTTGGTGGGGTTACAATCCGCCCGGCGTCATATCGCTCCCTCGGGAGCATCGGCGGAAGCACCACTCTTCGGGAGACACAGGCAATGGCGATCGGACGTGCATTCGTGGGTCTGGCAGCGATCGCTGTCCTCGCATCAGCGGCGCTCACGACGGCGACTGCTGAAGAGCCCAACGAAGATTTCTTTACCGCGACGATCCTGCCGCCGGGTGTGCTGCTCGTCGAAGACGAGTTCGGTTCCTCCGGTGGCGCCAACCCCGACACGATCGTTGGCTCGCGCGGGTTCTTTGGCGATATCGAATTCTACGACGACGACGCCAGCCCCTACGGCGACGGTCATGCATCGGCTCTTTATGGCGTCCCCACCAACAGCGGGTCGATCGACTTTGCGGTGACCGGCTACCCCGACGAGTTCTTCTTCGGCGGGCACAGCGAGTCGGGCAACTACGAGGCCTACGTCACGGTGTTCGATTTCTTCGGCGATGAAGTCGATAACTTCACGATCTCGGGCATGCTCTCACCCGGCGCCGTCGATGATCATAGCTTCAACGATTTCGAGTGGCTGAACGGCTCTTACAATGTTGAGATCAACAACGCGCTCCAAGTCGGTGACGTCGACTTCTTTACCTACACCGGCCTGACTCCAGGCGAGGCGTTTACCGTTGAGACGCTCGACCCGACCGGCGCCGGCATCGACACCGTGCTCGCTTGGTTCAACGAGTTCGGTAGTCAGATCGCCTTCGACGACGACCATGACTTGGACACCTCGTACGACGGCAGGCTCTCTCTGATCGAGGGCGTTGTGCCGGAGGATGGAACGTTGACGTTCGGCGTATCGGGCTATCCTGACTACGACTTCGTCGGCGCCCACGACGAATCCGCTAGCTATGAGTTGCTCGTGACGATTCCTGACGAAGGCCTCGCCGGCGACTTCAACGGCGACTTGGTCGTCGACGCCGCCGACTACACCGTTTGGCGCGACCAGGGTGGTACGCCCACCGAGTACGCCGAGTGGGCCGACAACTACGGCGCGACGGCCGCGAGCAACGCGGTTCCGGAGCCGTCAACGGCGTGCCTGGCGTTGGGTCTGGCGGCGCTTGTAGCGAGCGGCGTTCGGCGATAAGACCTGCCGTAACGGGGCGGGATTCGTGACGCCCCACGCAGCTTGTCGCACGAGATCGACCCGTTGATGCCCAAACTCACTGAAGACTGGCTCGCCGTCGTGTTCGGCGGGCTACTACTGCTCATCTCGTTTGGCGCTGTGCTTGCCGCGGGAGGCGACGCCGGCGTCTTGAAGCCCTGGCTCACGACACCCGGCGCTTGGGAAATCTCGCCTCTCCCTGCGTTCGGCGTCAGAACGTTCGGCATCGCGGGCGCCGCGGCTGTGTTGGCGATCACGTTTGGCGCGGCGTCACGGCTGGCGGATGGGACGCCGCTGCGACGCTTCCTTCCGGCGTTCGGCGCTGTCTTCCTGCTCGCGCTGGTCGCGTATCTCGGCGAAGAGCAGAAGACCTTCAACTACTGGGGCCTCGCCTACCCGCTGTGGGCGATCGTGCTGGGGCTGCTAATCTCCAACACGATCGGCCTGCCCGATTGGGTGCGCCCCGCGGTGCGGACCGAGCTGTACATGAAGGTCGGCCTCGTGCTGCTCGGCGCCGAGGTCTTGCTTGGCAAGCTCTTGGCGCTGGGGCTGCCGGGCATCGCGGTGGCGTGGATCGTCACGCCCGTTGTGCTCTGCACGACCTTCTGGTTCGGCCAGCGCGTGCTGCGGATCGAGTCGCCGTCGCTCAATATGGTCGTGTCGGCCGACATGTCGGTGTGTGGCGTGTCGGCCGCCATCGCGACGGCCGCCGCTTGTCGAGCGAAGAAGGAGGAGTTGTCGCTGGCGATCGGCCTGTCGATGGCGTTCACGGTGGTGATGATGCTCGTGATGCCGCCGGTGATCCGCGCGATGGACCTGCCGCCGGCGGTCGGCGGCGCGTGGATCGGCGGCACGATCGACTCGACCGGCGCCGTCGGCGCGGCCGGAACGATGCTCGCATCGAAGGACGATCGGACGGCATTGGATACCGCCGTGACGATCAAGATGATCCAGAACGTGCTCATCGGCGTGGTGGCGCTCGGCGTCGCGACGTACTGGGTGACGGTCGTCGACAAGCGATCGAATTCAAACATTTTGGCGAGCCCCCGACGTGAGTCGGGGAAGGAGGCGCCGAGCAACACCCCCGATTTACATCGGGGGCTCGCCACCCCCTCAGGGTTCGCTGGCGCCCTTGCCGAAATCTGGCGGCGCATGCCCAAGTTCATCTTGGGCTTCCTCGGCGCTTCGATCGCCTTCTCACTGCTCAGCGAACTGCACCCCGACGGCGCGGCGTTGACAAAGGCGACGCTCACCGGCGCCACCAAGACGCTCCGCGGTTGGTGCTTCGCGCTGGCGTTCGCGTCGATCGGTCTGGAGACCAACTTCCGCCAACTCGCCGGCCCGCTCCGCAGCGGCAAGCCCCTGGTGCTCTACGCCTGCGGCCAGTCGCTGAACCTCGCGCTGACGCTGGCCATGTCCTGGCTGATGTTCGGTGTCCTGTTCCCACCCGCAACGCCGCCACAAGCAGCGACGACCGACCAACCAGGCCTCAACGTCGCCGAAGCCGGCGTCGATCCCTCGGCGATGTACTGGACCGATCACCCACGGGCGTGGGCCGTGTCGGATGGGAAGCGGTAGTTCTGAAGGCAATCGGTGACGCCCCTTCTTTTTGCTGTTCCAAGCGCCAGCAGAGTGCCGATCGGAACGGTTAGGCAGAGTTCGCCGGGGGGCGTCCTGACTTGTGAGTCTTGTTGATGTCCCGCCTATTGATGGGTGTCGCGATGGCGATTGCTTGCGTCGCAAGCGACGCAAGCGCCGGTCTTCAGAGCGCCATGGCCACGGCGCTGTCGGGCTTACGGGCGTCCGATACGACCACCGATCTTACGCCCGCGTCCCCACGCCTGCCTTACTTCTGGGACCTGGGGCCGGTTCCTGACGGGACGCTCTTCGTCGATCCGATCAGCTCGACCCACGGCGCAGCAGCTTACGCGGATGGTCCCCAGCTGACTTACGACCCGAGCACCGGAGCGGCGTCGCTGTTTGCGCCGCCGATGCTCAGCCCGGCGGATGAGTTTGGCATCCGGAGCTACCATTCGCCGCGAAGCGTGACCTTGTTGTTCGGCGAGTCGCGGGTCGCGAGTCCCGAGCTGCCGCGATTGACGTCGTTTGAAAGGCGCCTCCTCAGCGGAGTCAGCGAGGAGGCCTCGTTCGGGGCGAACGACTACGGGCCGGCGGGGTTCGAGCTCGCCATGGGCGGCACACACGCCGTCGCCGACGTGTTGGCGATCTCAACCTTCGGCGGCTTTCGGCTCGATTTTCCAAGGTTGCTCGAGCCCGGATTGGACGCCGCGACCTTCGCGGTTCCCATGCCTCCGACGCCCCAACCTGGCGGGCTAATTGTGATGTCGATCAACGCTCCGCTGCCGGCCGTCGGTGCGGTCGTCGAGTACGGGTACTCGCTTGGCTCGTTGGGCGCCTACTTCGGCGGGCAATCCGTTCTTGCCAAAGCCATTCTCATTCCCGAGCCCACGACGGCCGCCATCGGCTTTTGGGCGGTGATCTTCGTCGGCATGATGCGTCGTCGTTGCTAGCAAGAGAATGATACAGTCAAACGAAAAAAGCCCGGCGACGCGTTGGCGTCGCCGGGCTTCGCTGCTTCGTAGGCACCTTCGCCACGGGTTGCGGGCGGTTGGGGCCGGGCTCGGCGGATCGCTGCCGATCAAGCGATCGGGGCGAGCGGCCGGCACGCGGCTTAGTAGCAACCCCAGTAGCTGGTCACCATCGGCAGGCAGTGCGTGTAGGTCGTGACGACCGGTTGGCAGGAGTACAGCGGGCGGTAGCAGTGGTTGTAGCCGTAGTTCACATAGCGGCCGTAGTTGTGTCGGCCGTAGTTGAAGTGGCCGAAGTTGCGGTGGCCTCCCCAGCGGCCCCAGCCGCCGCCACGGTTGCCGCCGAAGCGACGGAAGCAGGCCTCGATCGCGTCGGAATCTTCGCCGGCCTCTTCGGCCATCTGGTCCATATCGAGGCCATCGAGGTCGATCGCTTCGACGTCGGCGGCCGAGTCGTTGATCGACGCCACGTCCATCGATGAGAGGTCGTCCATCAGGTCGCCGGCGAAGGCCGGACCGGTCAGGGCGAAGGCGGCAGCGAAGGCGAGAGCAAGGTTCTTGATCGACATGATTGATTTCTCCGGTTGGCAGCGAGATTGCGTTGGTAGGTCGTCTTCGGGGTCTGCCGAGCCCGTGAGGGCGACCGTTTGTTTCGTCTCTAACCGACGAAGCGGCGGCCGCCGGCGGGTGTTACCAACCGATTCGGAGAAACTTCACTAGCGGCGAGAAACGCCGAGGAAAGGGCCGTCAGGAACCGGAGCCCCGCACGAACCAACTACCAACTACCGCTCAAACGTCTTCTTCATGCCCAACCCCCTCGTCCGTCTCGAGGTCATCCTCCGAGTCGTAGGGCGGTTCGTCAGTAACGAGCAGGTTCGTCGCCAAGTCCCCAAGCACGCGGTTCAGCGGGTGACTGAACGGCAGGTTGCCGAGCGTCTTGACGATGCCCCGCGCGCCGGGGCCGGGCTGGCTCTCTTCGAGGACGCCGAGGTGGCAGATCGGGTCGCCCGGCGCGATCGACGGCAGCGTCACGACGCCGAGCACCATCGAGTCATGCTTGGCGTAGAGTCGTTCGATGACAGTGCCGACGAGGCTCGTGTTCGTGGCGACGGGGCTGCCGGCGAGGACGGTGTCGCCGGGGCCGACGTGCATCTGCAAGAAGCCGCCGTGGTCGGCGCGGACCCATTCGGTGCGGCGCACCTCGACTTGATACGGCGGCGGCACAGGCGGTTGGTCGATCATGCCCAAGTACGCCAGCACGTTCTTCACGCCACGCACCGCGTACTCGACGACCGTCGGCTCGACCTTCCAGACCTCGCCCCCTTCGAGAATGATCGTCGGCTTACCAACGAGACACGCCTCGCGTCGCAACGAACCCTCGGGCCCCTGACCATCGACAATGATCTCCGAGCCGAAGGCGCGCGCCAGCTCGGCGACGCGCGGGTCGGAGAGGTCGGCGCGTACGTTCGGGAAGTTGGTCCGCCGCACCGCCGCGGTATGCAGGTCGATCAGGTAGTCGCAACGGCCGACGATCTCGTCGAACAAGATCCGCGCGAGTCGGCTAGCGAGGCTGCCGCCGTAGGTGCCCGGGAAGCAGCGGTTGAGGTCGCGGCGGTCGGGCAGGTAGCGGCTATGGCGGTCGAACCCCAGCAGGTTGACGATCGGCGCCAGCATCAGCGTGCCGCGCTGGAGTTGCAGCGACGGATCGCCGATCAGCTGCCGCACGGCGCCCGTGCCGTTGAGCTCGTCGCCGTGCAGCGCCGCCGTGACGAAGAGCGCCGGCCCGTCTTCCAACCCGCGGCGCACAAAGACCGGGATCGGCAGCGTCAGGCCGGAGTAGCTTTCGGAGACGGCGAGCGATACCTCCACCGAGGTTCCGGGCGGGACAGTCACAGCGCCCCAAACGTGGGGCAGGGGGGCGGGCATCGGGAGGATTCGATTGCGGTTACGGATTTTCGGATAGCGGAACGGAAGCGGAGCGACAGCGAGTCGCGTCGTGCCGACGCGTTAGTAGCAAGCACGACTCACCGCCACCGAACCGCCCCTTCTACCCCAATCTAACAAACGCAGCGACGGCGAAAATTCCGCGGCGCCTAGGAACGTCATCCTGGTTGAACTGTCGGCGGGCGGCAGCGACGCCGCGCGCTCTCCCTTTAGGCCTCATGGGTCCCGCTCATTATGCGCCGTCACGGTTTCACGCTGGTCGAGTTGTTGGTCGTCATCGCCATCATCGACATCCTCGTCGCGCTGATCCTGCCAGCGGTGCAGGCGGCGCGCAACGCGGCCCGACGCACCGAGTGCCGCAACAACCTGCGGCAGGTCGGCTTGGCTTTCGAGCAGTACCTGCAAACGCAAGGCAAAAACCCGGCGTTCCCCGACTCGCCGCGACTACCGGTAACCGTCAATCCGCTCGATAGGCCGGGGCTCCCCGAGGTGATCGGCGACTACGCCGAGAACTCGGCCGACCTGTGGCGCTGCCCGAACGACCTCCACCGCGACGGCGCCCTGCAAGTTGACGCCGACGCCAACGACACCAGATGGTTGGCGATGTTTGGCCAGACGAGTCAGATCGGCTACTTCGAGACCGAAGGAACCAGTTACGAGTACCCCGGTGACCGCCTCGGCGGCAAGACGCGCCCGCAAGTGCTCGCCGACCGCCGCAGCGGCGAGCAACGTAGCTCGACACAGGTGTGGATCGTCTACGACTACGAGTCGGTCCACGGCCCGAAAGGACAGGACGGCTCGCGCAACTTCCTGTACCTCGACGGCCACGTCGATGCGATGGTCCTTGCCGAAGAGTGACGCAATCTTGAGCCGTAGGCGCTAGCCTCGGGTGGCGTTACGAAGAATCATCCGTCAGAAGGCGTTGAAACCAGCCTCGCAAAATCAATCATGGACAACAGAAAGAAATCCGCCATCGTCATCGTCGCTCTCTTGCTGATCGCACTCGGCGTGTGGGCGTTCCGCGGAGACGGAGTCGATCCCGCAGTCGCGGCGCTCGAGGCGCAGCGCGACGTGATGTTCTCTCCGAACGCCACCGACGCCGACCGCGCGGCGTTCCGCGCACAGATCGAAGCGCTCACCGACGAGCAGCGTCGGCAGTTCTTTGAGCGCGGGCGCCCTCAGATGCAACAGCAGATGCAAGAACGTATGAACGAGTTCTTCAACCAGACTCCCGAACAGTTGCGGCAGGAAGCGGCCCGGCGCGCCTCCGACATCATTGCCGACCGTGCCGCCCGTGACGATGATGCGGATCTTGGCCCTGGCGGTCCGCCCGACGGGCGAGGGCAGATGACCGAGGCCGAGCGCGACTCGCGTCGCAAGCAGATGCTCGACAGAATACCTTCGCAGACCCGCGCTCAATTCAGCGAGTTTCGCAAGATGATCAACGACGAACTCAAAGCCCGCGGCCAAGACGAGATGTCCGGCCGCGACATGCGCGCGATGATGGGTGGCCGCGGTGGTCGTCGAGGCCCAGTTTGATGTCGAGCGAAGCCCGGCCTTTGTCCCCCTCCCTTCCAGGGAGGGGCCAGGGGAGGGTGAAACGCGTCCGGCGGAGGAGCGATCAAGGTACCGTCACGACTTGCTTCGGAAATAAGATCAAGATCGTCACGGACAACAGCAGACTCTCCCCCCACTTGATTGGAGAACGGCCTCCCTAAAGGGGAGGGGATACGGGCTCACCGCGTAAGCCATAGAAACGGCGTCCCCGCTTCATCAACTCGCAGGTCGAGCCCCAGCCGCGCTTGCGAAGCCAAGTTGTCGAGCAGGCTCTTGTAGAACGTGCGCTTCTTAGGAAATCGCACCTCGACAGTCGCCGGGTTGATCGCGTTTGTTCGTAGCACGAACTGATCCCAAACCATCGGCAGCGGCTTGTCCTGCCACTTCACCCGTGGGCCGAGCGCCTCGAACGCCTCGGCGAGCGTGTAGCCCTCGACCTCAACGGTCAGGAATTCCATCAACCCCGGCGCCGTCTGCGTCGGCGTCCCCTCGGGCTTGTAACCCACGGGCCAAGGGTCCTTAGCGTCACGCAAAGCAACAACCCTTAAAATCATCGGCGAGCCCCCGGTGTTAACCGGGGGTGTGAATCGATCACGGCGCCCACCCCCGGTTAACACCGGGGGCTCGCCAATCGCCCTGGCTTCGGGCCGCAGCGCAAGCCCCTCCTGCTTCAGCACCGCGGCGAGCGCCGTCCCAACCGACAGCCCCTCGGTCGTCGCCGCGACTTCCGACTTCGTGCGAAGCACTTCACGCACCGCGCCATCGACCTCGATCTTCAACCGCGCTGCGCGCTCCGCCGCGTTGACGGCGTCGCCGAGCGTCGCCCCTGCGGGCAGCTTCGGCAGTGGCGTCTGCAGCCGCGTGAAGAGGTCGGTGAACTCGGCTTCGGTGAGGCCATACTTGCCGCGCGGGACGGTGACGGCCTCGGCGCCACGCGACGCCAAGCGGTTAAAGTACTCTTTCAGTTTCGCGCCGTCGGTGACGCGGAATCGCTCGGGCCCATTCGACCCCGGCAGCACCAGCTGGCCTTCGCGCGTCAGCACCGCATAGACCTTCACCAACGGCGTCCCACTCGGCGTTTCGCCCAGTTCCTCAATCCGCGGCTCGGCCGACCCGCCTGAAACGATCCGGGTCGAACCGGCCCCCGCCTCGTCTAGCCGTTGAAGCCACTCCCGCGGCGCGGTACCGTGCGGCGCCGCGAGGCTCGTGATCTCCACCGACGGACCGGCAGAAGCCGCCGCTGTGAGGAAGAAGCTGACCGCCGCGATTACAGATCCTTTTCGATTGCTCATAATTATAACTTTAGCACGGCTAGCGGCGGCAATGACGAAGCACGAATGACGACTGACGAACCTGTCGGCAGGGCTATCCCCCTCCGACAGGTTCGTCATTCGGGCTTCGTCATTCGTCAATTCCACCGGGTAGCCATCTGGAGAACCGAAATGCCGCGCCTTGTCACGCTCTTCACCGGCCAGTGGGCCGACTTGCCGCTCGAGACGCTCTGCCAGAAGGCGGCCGATTTTGGCTACCAGGGGCTCGAGCTAGCCTGCTGGGGGGACCACTTCGAGGTCGATAAGGCGATGGCCGACCCGGGATACGTCGATGAGAAGCGCGACCTGCTCGCCCGCTACGGACTCGAGTGCCACGCGATCAGCAACCACCTCGCCGGGCAGGCGGTCTGCGACCAGATCGACCACCGCCACCAGTCGATCCTCCCGCCGCGGCTGTGGGGCGACGGCGACCCGGTGAAGGTCAACCAGCGCTGCATCGAAGAGATGAAGCAAACCGCCCGCGCGGCGCAGCGCTTCGGCGTGAAGGTCGTGAACGGCTTTACGGGCTCGTCGATCTGGCCGTTCCTCTACTCGTTCCCCCCCGTGCCCGAGTCGATGATCGAGGAAGGCTTTGCGTTCTTTGCCGAGCAGTGGAATCCGATCCTCGATGTCTTCGACGAGTGCGGCGTGAAGTTTGCGCTTGAAGTGCATCCCACCGAGATCGCCTTCGATATCTACACCGCTGAGCGCGCGCTCAACGCGGTCGGGCGGCGTGAGGCGTTCGGCTTTAACTTCGATCCGAGCCACCTGATCTGGCAGGGCGTCGATCCGGTCGAGTTCATCCGTTACTTCCCGGACCGCATCTACCACTGCCACGTGAAGGACGCGATCGTCACGCTTAACGGCCGTAGCGGCATCCTCGCCAGCCACCTCAATTTCAGCGACCCCCGCCGCGGCTGGGACTTCCGCTCACCGGGCCACGGTGGCGTCAACTTCGAAGAGATCATCCGCGCGCTGAACGTTGTCGGCTACCAAGGCCCGCTCTCGGTCGAGTGGGAAGACAGCGGCATGGACCGCGACCACGGCGCCCGCGACGCGGCCGAGTTCGTCAAGAAGATCGACTTCGCCCCCAGCACAATCGCGTTCGACGCCGCGATGGCCGAACAGGGAGACGCCTAGGCGAGCCGGCGACGCAAGTCGTCGGAGGAACGGCGTCGGAGGTTTCGCGCAGAGACGCGGAGACGCAGAGAAGGAAGGTTCACTTATAGGCGCCAAGCTGAAAGGAATTTCGATGCTTCTTGCGAATGCAGAAGGCCCACAGACTTTCTTGCTCTTTCTCTTCTTGCCGCTATTTATCTGCTTATGGATCTTAGTTTCCTACATTGGCTCAGCTTTAGGCGGGTGGTCTGCACTGGCTCAACGATACCGCGAAGAGTTCCCACCGGAAGGTAAAAGTTATTGGATGCGTTCCGCTAAGATTGGCTCGATCTACTACAGATCATGTTTGGCCTTTTGTGATTGTGACAAAGGATTAGGGATCTCCATCTTGTGGATATTTCGGTGTGGGCATCCACCACTCTTCATCCCGTGGGAAGCGTTTCACAATGTCAGGCAGGAGAGTGAAGGATTCATCTCCTACACTGGAGCCGATGTCGGATGTCCAGCCTTGGCTCATGTTTGCTTGCCTCACTGGCTGGAGGAACGCATCAAGCAAGCCAACGTTGCGAAGGCCGACTGACCTCCTCTGCGTCTCCGCGTCTCTGCGCGAGACTTTCAACTAAGCCAGCATCCGCACCGGTACGCCGCGGTCCGCCATCAGGCGCTTCGTCTCGGCGATTGTGTACTCGCCGAAGTGGAAGATGCTCGCCGCCAAAGCCGCCGACGCTTTGCCTTCGAGGATCGCGTCGGCGAGGTGCTCGGGCTTGCCGGCGCCGCCGCTGGCGACCACCGGGATCCGCACCGCTTCGGCGACGGCGCGGGTGATCTCGAGGTCGTAGCCGTCCTTCGTGCCGTCGGCGTCCATGCAGGTGAGGACGATCTCGCCGGCGCCGAGCCGCTCGACCTCCTGAGCCCAAGCAACCGCCTCCAGCCCCGTCGGCTTGCGCCCACCGGAAACAAACACCTCCCAAAACTCCTCGTCCCCCGTCCCCCGTCCCCCGTCCCTCCGTACTCTTTTCGGGTCGATGTTGACGACCGTCGCGCAGGCGCCGAATGCCCGCGACACTTCGGTAATCAGTTCTGGCGTGTGGACCGCGGCCGAGTTGATGCTCACCTTCTCGGCGCCGGCTTGGATCAACCGCCGCACGTCGTCGAGCGTGCGGATACCGCCGCCGACGGTGAACGGCATGAAGCACTCCTCGGCCACCTTGCGGACCATGTCGGCCGTGATGTCGCGGCTCTCGTGGCTGGCGGTGATGTCGAGGAACACCAGCTCGTCGGCGCCCTCCGCCTCATAGCGCTTGGCGACATCGACGGGGTCGCCCGCGTCGCGGAGGTTGACGAAGTTCGTGCCTTTAACAACGCGACCACGGTCCACGTCGAGGCAGGGAATCACACGGGCGGCGAGCATGGAGGTGTTTGCGCAGCAAAGGATCAGCCCCAGCGGGGCAGGGTCCAGCAGGACTTATGTTGCGTCATGCCGATGCGTGGATAGTAATCCACCGCCGCCGGCGCGGCGAGGAGGATCAGCGAGCTCTTCGGCCCCGCCGCTTCGTGCGTGAGGCGGATCAGTTCTTTGCCGATGCCTTGCTTCTGGTAGGCGACATCGACGGCCAGGTCGGAGAGGTACGTGCAGTACGAGAAATCACTGATCGCCCGACTGACGCCCACCAAGTGTTCAACGTCCCAAACGGTGACAAGAATGCTCGCGCCGCGGAGCATCCCTTCGATCGTGGCGAGGCTGTCCACAGGACGCCGTGCGGCGAGCCCCGATCGCTCGAGCACGTCGATAAACTGGCTGGCGTCGATCGGCTCCGACGACGAGTAACGAAGCGTAGGACTCATGGCGTGGCGGCTTGCGGGCTGCCGAGCAACTCGTCCACGCGGGCGAACGCATACCCCCGGGCGATCAGCTCGTCGAGTAGCGGGCCGACGTGCGGCGGCATCTTGTCCTTGCGATCGCTGCCAAGGTGCAACAGCAGTAGGAACCCGTTGAGGCCGTCGGGTTCGCGCGCTTCAAAGTCGAGGATCTCTTGGGCGATCTGCTTCGAGGGGCGGAATGACCTGTGGCTTTCGGGCGCCCAGTCACGGTTCGAGCCGCTGCCGGGGGTGAAGTTGAAGAGCACACAGCCCATCTCGCCGGACCACTTCGAATGCTGATCGATGTAGTACTCGTAGGGCGGAATGAAGTAGACGGGCGAAGTTTGGCAGGCGCCAAGCTTACGCAACTCGGCGAGATTCGCTTCGAGGTCTTCTTTGAACTCACGCTCAGTGACGAGAGATCTGCTGCGGTCTTCCCATGGGGCGTAGAGCAAGTGGGCGTGCGAATGCGGGCCGAGATAGTGGCCGCCATCGATCATCCGCCGCAGGATCGGCGCCTGATCGGCCATGGCGAGATAGTCGCCCGTTACGAAGAACGAACCACGCAGCCCCCGATTCTCCAGCGCGTCGAGAATCGTCACGGCGCCTTCGCCGTACGAGCCGCCGGTAAAAACCATCGCCAGTCTTTTCTCATCGCGCGGCCCGCGGACAACGCCACCTTCCGACATCGAGAGTTGCTTTTGCCTCGCGCTGCGTCGCGGCGAGGTCGGGTCGGGCGTGCCGAAGTGAGCCATCAAATAGACGGCGCCGGCGGTGCCATCCATCGTTGGCTCGTTGGTCGAGTAGTCGCCGATGTCGTCATGGTAGACGACGAAATCGTTCTGGAACTCGGCGAACTCGTCGGGGTTCTCGAGGTGCAACCCCTTCAGCGAGTTGTAGACCTCCGCGTAGACGGGACCGTCGACGAGGCCGCCCGGCACGTCCATCTTGCCGAGCTTCCACAGGCTCGTGTGCACATCGATCGGCCGCTCGCCGTCGCGCGGGATGCCGGTGAACATCGAAGTTCCCCATGGGTTGCGCCCCAATAGCCAGTCTCGCTGCGCGAGCAGGTGGTCATGGTGCTGCCTGTCGCCCGTCATTTGTTCGTACAACAAGACTTGTGTTGCAAGGGCGGTCGCTAGGTTGTTCGAGCACCAGATGAACGGCACGCCAATACCGAAGGCGTTCTGCTCCGCCCGGGCGACGGTGGCGTCGATACCCGAGCGGTAATAGCCGGCGAGCTTCCCTTGGAATTCCTTATCCACAAGCGGATAGAGCGCAAAGTGCCCGATATTGATGAAAGGGTACATCTGGTAGTGCCCTGCTTTCTCGAGCGGCATCCACGACGTGTCGCCGATGATCTCGGCGTATCGCTTTGCGTCGTCGAGATAGTCGACTTCGCCCGTTGCTTTAAAGAGCTCGGCGGCGCCCCACTCCATGTCGTCGGCCCACGTGTCCTCTTCGTAGCGATACGGCGCGCCGTAGGAGTTGCCCTGCTGGAAGCCCTCGTGCCGCTTGCCGAGCGAGTAAACTTCCTTCGCCGCTTGCAGGCAGCGGGCCGCATAGACATGATCGCCGAGCTCGGTCCGCCAGATCCGCGCCGCCATCGTCATCGCGGCCGCGTAACGTCCGGCGAGGTTCGCCATACCGGTCGATTTGCTCTGATACTTGGCGAGGCCTTGCGGCTTACCATCGGCGGCGTAGGCGACCCGGTAGCTATTAGGCCCCCAGCCGTAATCCGACGAGTCGTCGTTGGGCCACTTCCAACCGTTGTGGTCGCGGTCGTCGGCGACTTGGTGGTAGAGCTCATCGGGCGTTGGATGGAGCTTGAGCATCCAGTCGAGCCCCCACTTGGCCTCGTCGAGCACGTCCGCGATTCCGTTCGCGCGCGGGCGCCCCATGTCATCGACGATGTCGCCGAACTTGTCGGGCTCAAGTTCGTACGCCAACAGCATCGCGGCGGTGGCGAAGCTGCTGGTGATGAGGTACTTGAGTTGGTCCCCGGCGTCGTGCCAGCCGCCCGAGGCGTCGATGAACGACTCCGCCGGCCGTGGCCCGTATGCCGTGCGGCCGTCGAGTCGATGACACGCCATGTCGAGGTACGGGTTGTAACCGCACCGCTGCTGCCGCATGAATAGCAGCAGGTCGGCTTGATGGTTGCCGTAAGCGTCGTCGCCGATGCGAAAGCTTGTTGACCTGGCGCCCGAGTCGAGCCGCAATTCGTAGTTACCCTCCGCCGTGACCTTCGAAAAGTCGGCGACGTAGTAATGTTCGAACTTCCCCCAACCCGGTGCTGGAGACGAAGCGAGCTTGCCCTCGTAGACGGATGCGCCAGTCTCTGAGTGGACGACAGCGAAGCCGTCTTCGACACGCTCGTGGGAGAAGACGACGGCGACCTTCGTGTCCGCTGGCAGGTACCCGACCAAATTGACACGAACATGAGACTTCGGCGACTCGCTATCAGCCGTCAGAGCAGGGCTCTGGCAAGCGACGATAGCCAGAAGTACAGCGATCGATCGAGGCAGCATCGGGGGGCGGGCTCAGGGGGAAGCACGAAAACACCCCTCGAAACTAGTCGCCGCTCACCGGGCTTTCAACGCGGCGCCGCTCTCGCGCCGGCAATCCGGCAGGCTTTCGAGGAAAAGACGGCCGTACGACTTCGTCTCGATCCGCGGGTCGAGCACCACAACGGTCCCGCGGTCGCGCTTCGTGCGGATCAGCCGGCCGAAACCCTGCTTGAACTTCAGCACCGCCTCGGGGAGTTGGTAGTCGTTGAAGGGATTGCCTCCCGAGGCGCGGATCGCTTCGAGGCGGGCCTCCAGGAGTGGCCTGTCGGGGACGCTGAACGGCAGCTTGGTGATGATCACCATCTGTAGGGCGTCGCCAGGAACATCGACGCCTTGCCAGAAGCTGTCGGTCCCAAGCAGCACGCTGCGCGGGTTCGCCTTGAACTCCTCGACCATCTGGCTGCGCGGCACGCCGTCCGCTTGCGACAACAGCCGCAGGTTCCACTCGGCGAGGAACGGCGTCAACGCGCTAGCGGTGCGGCGCAGATGCTCGTAGCTCGTGAACAGCACGAACGCCCGGCCGTCAGTCTCGGCGACGTGTTGCTCGATGCGGCGCACGCAGGCGCGCTCGTAGGCGGTGCGATCCTTCGTCGGGTCGGGCATGTCGGCATGTGTCACCAACCGCGCCTGCTCGGCGTAGTTGAAAGGGCTCCCGAGTTGGATCGTCTCGCACTGGGTTAAACCGATGCGCGACTGAAAGAACTCAAAGCGAGAGTCACCCGAGAGCCGAGTCGTCCCGACCTCGGGGCCCCGGGCGCCCGCTCCGGCCAGGGTCGGGTTGACTCGGCTCTCGCCCTTACTCGCCCCGACGGCAAGCGTCGCGCTCGTCAGCACCACCGTCGAGACCGTATCGAAGAGCTGCTCACGCAACGCCGGGCCGATATCGAGCGGCGCCGCGCCGAGCGACACGCGCGGCTGGCCGCGGCGCGACGTGCGGGCCTCCATCCAATAGACGGCGCCGTCGTCGGCCTGCGTCCGCCACGACTCGATCGCGCCGGCGAGGCCGTTGAGGCGGTCGTGTGCGGCGATGTAGTCCTGCCGCTCGACGTCGTTCTTGATGCTGTCGGCCGCGTGCTTTAGCCGGCGGGCGAGCACGAGCAACTCGGCGCCGAACGTGGCGTCCACAATCTCCGCCTTGTTGACGCGGCCATTGGGCGGCCCTTGCCGTGCGCCCCACTCCCACAACGCGCCGAAGAACTCGTCCGCCGCCGCCCGGCAATTGTCGACCTGCTGTTGTGCTTCAAATAGTTTCGGTCCAACGAGCAAGCCCTTCTGCGTGCGGTCGTTGTACAGTCGGTTGAGTAAATACTCGACCTGCCCCGCCGAGACGCCGAGCCCCAAGTGATCACCCGCGACGGCTTCGACCGTGTGCGCTTCGTCGAGGACGACGATGTCGTAGTCGGGCAGCAGACTCGCCCCCTGTTGCCTTAGCGCGATGTCGCTGAACAAGAGGGCGTGGTTGACCACCAGCACCTGGGCGTTCTGCATCCGCCGCCGGGCGGCGTAGTAGTGGCACTTGGCGTAGGTCGGGCAGCGGCGCCCCAGACAATTGCTGCTGTCGCTCTGCACCTCGTCCCAAACGCCCGGGTCGGGCGCACGGGCAAGGTCCGCCAGCGAGCCGTCGCCGGTCTCCGCCGACCATTTCTTGAGCTCACGCAAATCGGCAATCTGCTCGTCCCGATCAAACAGCGTCCCGGCGCGGTTCATGGCCGCGTCGAGGCGCCGTAGCGAGACGTAATTGCGCCGCCCTTTTACCAACACCGCCGAGAACTCCCGCGGGATGACCGCGTTCAACAGCGGCAGGTCCTTAGCGATCAGCTGCTCTTGCAAGGCGATGGTGTGCGTCGAGATCACAACGCGACGCTGCTTCTTCGGCTTCTCCGAGCCATTGGCGGAAGCCTGCGGTTGCGGCTCGCCTTGGTTCTCCGTCGCGGCGAGAATCGCCGGCGCGAGATAGGCAAAGCTCTTTCCGACGCCCGTCCCCGCCTCGGCAATCAGATGCCGCTTCCGCCGAATCGCATCCTCCACCGCCTCGGCCATCGCCAACTGCTCCGGCCGGTCCTCGTAATTGGACAGCCGCCGCGCGATCGCCCCCCCGGGACCAAGAATATCACGGGCTCGGAGGGGGGTAGTTTCCATACTTCCTTACGCTTTGTCCTTCAAACCCTGGGCCCTTTAACCCTGGCGATCCCTGGCGCTCCTGGCGTCTTGGCGGTTACACCTTCGCCAACTCTTGCGAGTTGCTGACATCCGTCGCCGTCGCGAACATCTCCGCGATCACTTCTTCCAGCGGTGGGTCTTCGACGCTCACGTCGGCGACCTGGTAGCTCCCCAGCACGCTCGACAGCACCGCGGCGATCTTCTCGCGCTCGACCTTGATCCGCGCCTTCGGCGGTTCGGCGGTAAGCAATTCGCCAAAACGCTCGAGGTCGGTCGGCATCTGATCATCGGCGAACTGCAATGTCAGGACCTTATGTCCGCTAAACCGATCGACGATCCCCGCCAGCGACCCGTCGTACATCAGCCGTCCATGCGCGATGATCACCACCCGTCGGCACAGCGCGGCGATGTCCTTCATGTAGTGGCTGGTGAGCAGCACCGTCGTTCCGCGTTCTTCTTGATAGTGCTTGAGGAACTGTTGGATGTTGTGCTGCGCGACGACGTCGAGGCCGATCGTCGGCTCGTCAAGGAACAGCACCTCGGGTCGGTGCAGCAACGCCGCGATCAGCTCCATCTTCATCCGCTCGCCGAGCGACAGTTCACGCACCGGCTGGTTCAAGAGCTTCGTCACGTCCAGGAGGTCGGTCAGTTCGGCGGTCGTCCGCTCGTACTCGTCGGGCGGCAAGCGGTAGATCTGCTGATGGAGCCGGAACGACTCGGCCGCGGGCAGGTCCCACCACAGCTGGTTCTTCTGACCCATCACCAGCGCGAACCGCCGGCGGTACTCGTTGGCCCGCTCCCACGGCGTGAAGCCCATGACGGTCGCCTTGCCGTCCGTGGGACTGATGACTCCCGACAGTAGCTTGAGGGTTGTCGTCTTGCCGGCGCCGTTGGGGCCTAGGAACGCGACGAACTCCCCCGCCTCGACGTCGAGGTCGATGCCGCGGACCGCCTCCACTTCGCGGAACTCACGGTGGAACAACCCCTGGAACGAGGCGAGCAGCCCCTCCTGCTTTTGATAGACGCGGTAAGACTTCCGCAAACCGCGGATCTCGATGATGGCCATGCGAAGATTGTAGAGGCCCCAGCGGGCGACGGACAGCGAGCCCTGAGGCGAGCCGTCAGCGTCAGCGCCCGGAGGGTTGCGGGTACCCGGCGCGCTCCGGGCGCTGACGCTCCCGGCTCGCCTACGCTCGCCGTCTTTGCCCCCCACCCCCACGCCGTTACGCTGGGGTCTCCTTTCGGCTTCCCACTAACCCGCGTCGCTGCATGAGTCTTCTGAACCGGCTGGAGAAGAGGCTGGGGCCCTACGCCCTGCCGAATATCACGCTCTGGTTCCTTCTCGGCCAGGTGATGGTCTACTTCGCCCAGTACGCGGGCCCGCTGGCGGACAACGGACGCGGGATGCGGATCGCGGAGCGGCTGTCGCTGATCCCCACGGAGGTGCTCGCCGGCGAGTGGTGGCGGCTGGCGACGTTCCCGTTCCTCGCGCCGCTCTCGCAGTGGCCGCTGCTGATCCTCTTCTACTTCTATCTCTTCTACCTGATCGGCACGACGCTCGAGAACGTCTGGGGCGCCTTCCGTCTCAACGTCTTCTTGCTGCTCGGCTACGTCGCCACCATCGCGGCTGCGTTCCTCACCGAGGCGATCCAGCCGGGCGCCGGCGCGTTCACTTACGAGTACGTCTACGGGAGCATGTTCCTGGCGTTCGCCCGGCTCTTTCCTGACTTCGAGATGATGCTGTTCTTCATCCTGCCGGTGAAGATCAAGTGGCTAGCGCGGATCCAGTGGTTCTTCTATCTGTTGACGCTCGTCTTGGGGACGTGGCCAGACCGCCTGATGGTGCTCGCCGCGGTCTTCAACTTCGTGGTCTTCTTCGGCCGCGATATCTGGCGAGACGCCAAGTACGGCCACCGCCGGATGCAACACAAAGCGAAGACGCTCAAGGCGCCCGAGAAGGTCGCCCACGAGTGCCGCGTCTGCGGCCTCACCAGCGCGATGGCGCCCAAGGCGTCCTTCCGCTACTGCTCACAATGCGCGGGGCAGTGCTGCTATTGCCCGGACCATATCCGGGATCATGAGCATGTGGTGGAATGACGAAGCGCGAAGCAAGAATGACGAAATCCGAATGACGAATGACGAACCTGCCGGTGGCGGCATGTACCCACCGGCAGGTTCGTCATTCGTCATTCGGATTTCGTCATTCCCCTATGCCGCCATTCGCTGCCGCGCCGCCGCTACGCCCATCAGTTTGTCGATCGCATCGGCGGTCCGTGCTGTGGCGCCGAGTTGCGTCGAGACGAGCGCCCTGGCGCGTTCGCCCAGCGCCTTCGCTTCTTCGGGCATCTCTAGGCAGGCATTGACGAACGCTTCCAGCGCCGCTTCGTTCTCGACGACGCGCGCGCCGTCGGCGTTGAGGAGCGAGGCCACGATGTCGCGGAAGTTTTTCGTGTTCGGGCCGAAGCAAGTCGCCACGCCGTAGGCGGCGGGCTCGATCATGTTCTGGCCGCCACGGCTGCCGAGGCTGCCGCCGACGAAGCCGAGGTCGGCCGTGCCCCACCACGCGCCGAGTTCGCCGACGGTATCGATCAGAAGGATCGAGGGGCTAGGGACGGGGGACGAGGGATTCAGTTGGCTGCGACGTTTCCAATCCAGACCGCTCTCGTTTAGCAGGCGGGCGACCTCATCGAAGCGCTCGGGGTGGCGGGGGACGAGCACGAGGCGTAGCTCGGGGTGTTCCTCGATCGCCTCACGGAAAACCCGCAAACAGATCGCTTCTTCTGGCGCCTGCGTGCTCCCCGCGAGCCACACCGTCTCGGTCGCGCCGAACCCGGCAAGGCGCTTCAGTTCCCGCGTCCGGGCGTTGCCCCGATTCGTCTCCGCCCCGTCGTACTTGAGCGACCCCGTGACGTGCGTGTTGCGCCGCTTCGCGCCGAGGTCGATAAACCGCTCGCGCGTCGGCACGTCTTGGATCGCAAGCAGGTCCACCGATCGCAGCGCCCGCTGCACCAGCGGCCGCACCTTGCGGTAACCGTTGTAGCTGTTCTCGCTGAGCCGGCCGTTGACGATGGCGACCTTCGCGCCGTGTCGCTTGGCGGCGTCGATCAGGTTGGGCCACAGCTCGAGCTCGGCGAGCAGCAGCAGATCGGGCCGGACACGCCGCATCGCTTCGTCCACCGCCCATGAGAAATCGAGCGGGCAGTAGAACACCGTATGAGCGGCGCCGTACTTCTTCCGCGCGAGTTCGTAACCCGTCTTCGTTGTCGTCGAGACGACGATCTCCCAATCGGGATGGCGCTGCCGCAGCTCGGCGATCAGCACGCCGAGCAGGTTCACCTCGCCGACGCTCACCGCATGCAGCCACACGCAGGACCGGTCGCCCGTCCGCACGGGGACACGGCCCAGCAGCTTCTCGGCGTACCCTTCGCGGTACTTGCCGGTTCGCCACGCCGACCAAGCGATGGCGGGTGATGCCGCCGCGATCGCCCCGGCGTAAGCGGCGTTGAGTGACCAGCGCGTCAGGCGAGACATTCCCTCTCCTCCGACCGACTTAGCGCGAGTAACGATCGCCGACAACCGATTGGTTGGCGACGGCCGCCTTGAACGCGTCGCCATCAAAATCGACGGCGGGCTTCGCGGCGGGCGCGGCGGGCGCCGAGTTGGCGTAGCGGTCGACGCTAGGCGTCGCCGGACGGGCCGCGGCGCCGGCGACCGGCTTGCTGACGCTCGTAGCCGCCGGCGTTGCCGATGGCGCCGCGGCTGCTGGCGCGGGCGTCGCGGCGGCTTGCGTGGCGCCTTCGGTGGGCGCCCCGCCCGAGCAGCCAGTGAACAGGATCAGGGCCGGCCCCACGGCAAGGACGCCGGCCGAAAGGCGATAGCGAGAGAAGGACATAACGCCACTCCATCGGCGAAGACGCGCCCGCGCGACCGAAGCGCAGCGCAACAGACGATTCGTAGCAGAATCACCGCGGCGGAGAGAAGAGCGATTCGCGGTCGACTAGAACCGCATCCGACGAATATCCATGGCGCCATGAATAACGGCTAGCACCCGAACACCGTCATCCGCATCCACTTCGTAAATGATCTGGTACTTGCCGTAGAGCTTGGACCGCACTTCGCGCGGGTCCCACTTCGGCAAGCGACCGCCGATCCGAGGATGATCGCCGAGCATCTCGACTTGCTGGAGAATCCCTTCGAGAGTGCGGACGGCTGCCTGAGGACTAACTTCTCCCAGGTAGCTATCAATCAGCTGCATCCAGTCGAGGGCTTCCTCGGACCAGACTACTTTCGCCACGACCGGACCCTCGCCACCGCGTCCTCGTGGCTCACCGTCCGCCCCGCATCGACATCCGCCAAGCCCCGCTCAACGGCACGGGCGGCGATGAGTTCCCGCAACAGCTCGTCGTAGGAACTATCCGCCGGCTGCCCTTCGATGATCGCGATCATCTCGTCACGAGGGAGCAAGGCCGATACGGCGACGCCGGTAGAGTCGGCAGGCGGATTCGTCGGAGTCATCTTCTCACCTGCGGTGCGCCGTAGAGGTTGTCCAATTGCATCGCCCGGTCAACGTCGATATGGACGCCTACGTCGGAGTAGTCTCCGGCCATTGTAGTCAGTGGCGGCGTCAATTCGAGCACCGTGACGCGCTGCTCCAACTCCACCAACTGTGCCCGCAGAACAATCACCCACGAAGCCAGGGCGACGACAAGCGCCAGCAGAGGCCCAATCGTTAGCAGCGTCGCAAGGCGGAATCGCATCGGCATGGTCGGCTGTCTCTATTTCAGGAAGGAGCCGCAGATGGACGCAGATAAACGCGGATGTCTAACAGGACGGAATATCAGGTGATCGGCAAGTCGATGCGCGGGACGGGCTGAAGATTCTCAGCTGGTGGGACAGAGACGGGCTGCTGCTGTTCGTAAAATTGCCGCTGGCGCTCGAGCGCTTCCCACTTCGAATGGCTAGCGTTCCAAGCGAGGAGGCCTTGCAGGATGCAGATGAAGCATAGGAAGTAATTTGTTCTTCTTAGTCGTCTGGCTTTCTCAGGCGAAAGCCATCCGTGTTCATCTGCGTCCATCTGCGGCTCCCTTCCTCAGGCAGCAGAACCCGACCCCGCCCGCAAGCAGCACTGCTTGTACTTCTTCCCGCTGCCGCAGGGGCACGGGTCATTGCGGCCGACTTTTTGGTCGCGGTTGCGGATCGGCTCGGGCTTGGCGTCGGACTGCGACTGCGTCGGGTCGTCCGGGTCGGCCTGCTGCTCTTGTTGGCTCGCGGCTTCGCTGAGCGTGCTGGCCGACTCGTGCTTGGCGGTCGCCTCGGCCCAGGTGTTCGACACGAAGTCCTCGTTGAGCTGCTCCATGCGGAACACCAGGTCGGTGACGTAGGCCCCGACCGAGTCCCACATCTGCTCGAACATCCGCATGCCTTCGCGCTTGTACTCGACCTTCGGGTCGACTTGCGCGTAGCCCCGCAGGCCGACGCTCGACCGCAGGTGGTCCATCGCCAGCAGGTGTTCCTTCCAACCCTGATCGAGCACTTGCAGCAACAGCTGCCGCTCCATGCGACGCATCTCGGGGCGGTAGCGGTCCTCGACCATCCGGTCCACGAGGCGCGTCGCTTCGGCGCGGGTGAGCTTGGCGAAGGCCGCCGTGTCGAGCGCGTCCCCCGTCTCGTTCTCGAGCCAAGCGGCGAACTCGGTGAGCTTCTCCTCGGCGCCGCCGATCGACGCCAGCGTCGCCTTCGAGTCGGCCGACTTGAACAGCATCTCGACGCGGCTCTGCGCGTCCGCCGCGACCTTCGCCGCATGGGCGTTCGACTCGCGGCTGTACTCGATGAGCTGCTGGCGGATCTCTTCGCGTTGCTTGCTCTTGAGGTCGTCCAACGAGACGTTGACGCCGAAGCGGCGCGACGACCAATCGACCAACCCGTCGCGGTCGAGCGTCTGTTGCTTGGCGCCGAAGCGGTACATCGCCGCCAGGACCGGGTACTCCGCCTCGCGGGCGTCGTAGGCCTGCTCGGTACGCTCGTGAGCGACCTGCTTGATCTGGTCCGGCTCCAGCGGGGCGAGCTCCGCCGGGTCGAGCAGCACGCCGAACTTGTCGCGCATCCAGGCGCACGCCGAATCAACGCCGAAGCTCGGCTTCAGCAGCGGCTCGCCGCCCGACAGATCGACCTTGGCGAGCGCTTCGTTGGCCCGTTCGATCAGTTCGGTCGAGAGGTGATCGCGGCCGACCTTCTTGAGGTCGCGGTCACGCAGGTTGAGGCCGAACCGGGCGTTGGCCCACTTGGTGATCGCGTCCCAGTTCCATTCCGCCTCGTCGTCGGCCGGCAGGTTCTCTTCGATGGCGTCGAAGATCTGCGCCTCGGCTTGGCGTTCGGCCTCGTCGTGGGCGAGGCGGTCGGCCTCTTCGAACGACAGGTTACGGAAGTCACGCGGGTCGAGCTCGACGCCGAACGCCTTGCCGGCGCCGGCGGAGAACGACTCGATGCCGTACTTCGCGTCGAGCAGCACGTCGAGGCGCTGGTCGATCTGCTCGTGGATCATGTCCAGCAGCAGGCCGCGGGTGTTGGCGCCGTCGAGGATCTGCTGGCGGTAGCCGTAGACGCGCTGCCGCTGCGAGTTCATGACCTCGTCGTACTCGAGCAGGCTCTTCCGCGCCTCGAAGTTCATCTCCTCGCGCTTCTTCTGAGCGCCTTCGATGCGGCGTTGGACCATGCCCGACTCGATCGGCTCGCCGTCCTTGAGGCCGAGCGACTGCATCATCTTGCGGACCCAATCGCCGAAGAAGATTCGCAGCAGGTCGTCTTCGAGCGACAGGAAGAACCGGCTCGAACCGGGGTCGCCCTGCCGGCCCGAACGGCCGCGGAGCTGGAGGTCGATGCGGCGCGCCTCGTGGCGTTCGGTGCCGATGATGTAGAGGCCGCCCAGCTCTTTGACTTCCTTGCCCTGCGTCTTCATGCCGAACTCTTGGTCGATCGACTTGACCAGTTCGTCCCACTCTTCGTTCGGCACGTCGAGGCGCGAGGCGTACTTCTCTTGCAGGCGGGCCCACGCCATGGTCTCGGGGTTGCCTCCCAAGACGATGTCGGTGCCACGGCCCGCCATGTTTGTGGCGATCGTGACGACGCCCAGCCGGCCGGCCTGCGAGACGATCTCCGCCTCGCGCTTGTGCTGCTTGGCGTTGAGCAGCTCGTGCTTGACGCCGCGTTGCTCGAGTAGCCGCGACAGCCGTTCCGACTTCTCGATCGACACGGTGCCGACGAGGATCGGCCGACCGGGGAGCTGGACGTGCTTGACCTTCGACTTCTCAAAAGTCTTGGTCTCTTTCTTCGCGGCGAGCTGAAGCTCAACCTCGGTATCCGTTTCCTTGATCAGCGTGCCGATGAACCACTCGCCGTTCTTCAGCTCGACGGTCGTGTGCTTGTTGACGCGCTCGATCTCGTCGGCGAGCGCTTCGAACTTCTCCTTTTCGGTCCCGTAGATCACGTCCGGGAACTCGATGCGTTGCATCGGCCGGTTGGTGGGGATGCCGATGACGTCGAGCTTGTAGATCTGCCAGAACTCTCCGGCCTCGGTGAGGGCGGTGCCCGTCATGCCGCTGAGCTTCTTGTACTGCTTGAAGAAGTTCTGCAGCGTGATCGTGGCGAGGGTCTGGTTCTCCTGCTTGATCTGGACGCCTTCTTTGGCCTCGACCGCCTGGTGCAAGCCGTCGGACCACTGGCGGCCTTCCATCAGGCGGCCCGTGTGCTCGTCGACGATCACCACGCGGCCGTCGGCGACAACGTAGTTCACGTCGCGCTTGTAGAGGTGGTGGGCCTTGAGCGAGTTGTCGATCAGGTGCGGCCATTGCATGTTGCCGGCCGTGTAGAAGCTCTCGACGCCGGCGAGCTTCTCCGCCTCGCGGACGCCTTCCTCGGTGAGGTTGGCCGTGTGCTCTTTCTCTTTAACCTCGAAGTGCAGGCCGGGCTTCAGCGCGCGGGCGACGCGGTCGGCTTTCTGGTACTTCGTGACGTCGTCTTGGGCCGGGCCCGAGATGATCAGCGGCGTCCGCGCCTCGTCGATGAGGATGTTGTCCACCTCGTCAACGATCGCGTAATGCAACCTCCCTTGCGCCTGCTGCGCGTGCTTCGGGAAGCGGTCGTCGCCGAGCGCCGCCACACGCATGTTGTCACGCAGGTAGTCGAAGCCGAACTCGTTGTTCGTGCCGTAGGTGATGTCGCAGGCGTAGGCGTCCTGACGCTCGTCGGGCTCCATCCCCGAGTAGATCGCGCCGACGGTGAGGCCAAGGTTCGTGAACAGCGGGCCCATCCACTCCATGTCGCGGCGGGCCAAGTAGTCGTTCACCGTGACGACGTGAACGCTCCCGGCGAGCGCGTTCAGATACGCCGGCAGCGTCGCGGTGAGGGTCTTGCCCTCACCGGTCACCATCTCGGCGATGGCGCCCGAGTGGAGGATCATGCCGCCGATCAGCTGCACGTCGTAGTGCTTCATGCCGAGGAACCGCGTGCCCGCCTCGCGGCAGACGGCGAACGCTTCGACCAGCAGGTCATCGAGCGTCTCGCCTTGCTCCAGCCGCTTGCGGAAGAGCACTGTCTGCTCGCGCAGCTCCTCGTCGCTCATCGCCGCGTACTTTGGCGCCAGGGCGTTGATCGCCGCGACTTTCGGGTCCAGCTTCCGCAGGTTGCGGGCGTTGGCCGAGCCGAAGATGCCCGTCACGGTCCGTTCAAAGCGGCCGAGGACCGCGTTGATGATCGTGCCGAGGGTTTCCCAGATGCGTTCGAGCAGCTCCATGGCGAGCCTGGACTAAGTAGCGGTGTGCGGGGAGAGGGAGGCGACGCTGGGATTGCGGTAGCGGAGGGAGCTCCAGGCTCACCTGCCAAACTGGCGGACCCTCCCGCACTCTCGCACCCTGGCGGGCGGTGTGGCGGAGGGGGGACGGTTCAGCGCATGCCTCGCGGCTGCGTCGCAAGCGTCGGCGGGGCCGATGGGCCCTGCTTTGTGTCGTAACTACTTGTGGAACAAAAGTTTATCGCAATTTGAAGGCAGGGTCAACGCTGGATTTAGCCACCCCCCTGGAGAGGTTGCCAACTCCGCATAACCGCTCGACTCGGCAGCCGATACGCCCTGCGGCGGGCTTTTCATGTGCAATGCCCGTTCCACCACCGTGCCCGAAGTCCAACCTTGCGGTAAGCTGTGACCACCAGACGGGGGGAACTCCGTCCTGCCGACCGGCGACTTAGGTGGCGGAAGCCGCCCTAAGTCTCGGCATCCCATCACTTTTCATGCGATAGCACCCGACCCTTCCAGGGCTTGCCTCAAGAGGACCCCATGTCCGCTGTCAGCCGAGTTTTCTTCCCGCTCCGCGTCGCTGCTGCGGCGGGCTTCGCCGCCCTCGTCCTGTCAGGGGCAGCCGTCGCTCAGCAGGCCCAGCCCGAAGCCGCCGAAGGCGCGATGGGGGCGATCGACATCGCCGCCCTCATCGGTGATAGCGTCAGCAACCCCAGCGACGCCCGCTACAGCGACGTCGCCGAGGCGATCCAACGGTTCCGCAACCGCGACCAGCTCTCGGCCCGCACGTTCCTCGAGCGAGCGGTGCAGAAGGACCCGAAGCTGCCGCCCGTCGGCGTGCTGATGGCCAAACTGCAATTGCTGTCGGGCAACGCCGCTGGCGTGCGGCCGGCTCTTGAGCAAGCCGTCCAAGAGGACTCGGCAGGTGATCCGGAGCCCTACCTGCTGCTCGCCGAAGAGGCCCTCGCCGGCGGGCGGACCATCGAGGCCGACGCCCTATTCGACAAGGCCGTCTCGATGATCCAGTCCTACGACGCCAACGCTAAGCGCAAGCGGCAGTTCGAGATCCGCGCCTACCGCGGCCGGGCCATCATCGGCGAGCGTCGCCAAGACTGGGAGCAGGCCGAGAGCGACCTCCGCAAGTGGATCGAGCAAGACCCCGAAGAGCCCAGCGCCTACCAGCGGCTCGGCCAGGTGCTGTTCCAGTTCCAGACCGACGCCAAAGACGCCGAGGGCTTCGCGGCTTTCAAGAAGGCCAAGGAGCTGAACAAGGAGTTGCCTAGCCCGTACGTCTCAGCGGCGCTGATGTACAGCCGCAACGGCAAGACGGACCGCGCCATGCAGTCGTTCGAGAAGGCGTTCAGCGAGAGCGGCACAGACCAGACGACGCTGATCGCCTACGCGCAGGCCCTCGTGAAGGCCAACCAGTTGCAGAAGGCCGAGACGGTGCTCAAGAAGGCTCGCGAAGTCGCCACCAACGTTGACAGCGTCTGGCTGCTGTCGGGCGTCACCGCCCGGATGGCTGGCGACAACAAGGCGGCCGAGCAGTACCTGATGCGCGCCCTGTCTCTGTCGCCGATGAACCGTGACGTGCTCAACCAGCTCTCGCTGGTGCTCTTGGAGTCCGAGGCCGAAGGCGCCAAGGCCCGCGCCTTGCAGTTCGCTCAGCTCAACCAACAACTGAACCAGAACAACCCGGACATCAACGTCACGCTCGCCTGGGTCCTGTTCCAGAACGGCGACGCCCGCAACGCCACCGCCGCACTCCGCCAAGGCCTGCAAGGCGGCGCGCTGAGCCCCGACGGCAGCTTCCTGCTCGCCAAGATCCTCCTCGTGCGCGACGACAAAACCAACGCCAAGCGTCTGCTCGAGTCGGCCCTCAAGAGCGACCAGGGCATCTTCGTCGAACGCAAAGAAGCCGAGCAGATCCTCGGCACTTTGTAGGGTCCGCTGTGCGGACCGTAGTTCTCGCGCAGAGACGCGGGAATTTGAACAATAAGTCTCACGCCAAGGCGCAAAGCCGCCAACAACGTGAAAACTCAAACTTCGCGCCTTTGCGTGAGTCCTCCGACCACTTACGTGGCCGGCTCGACTTGGTCCCTCTGCGACTCCGCGTCTCTGCGCGATTCGTTTCGGCCCGCGCAGCAAAAAAGGTCGTGACAGGCCGATCCGTCGACCTGCCACGACCTTTGTCCTGAAGCAAAACACGAGCCCGTGTTTCGCCCTCCCGTCTCCGTCATCGGCATGACGATCGGCGCGGGTAAAGCGAAAGTGACGCGCCCGGTCAGGAGGCTGGTCTGGCGGTGACGACTGGCGAATTTAGAGAAACTTCGCCGCCTGCGGAGGGTGACTAGTAGCCTCTCTCGGGGTCGATCATGATCTTCCGCTGCAAAGATTGCAGGGCGTCGATCCACACCCCGCCCTCCGCAGCAGGCGCCGCCGGCGCGGCAGGCAAGGGCGCCAGCTCTCGACGTGGCGGCGCCGTGGGGTCGATTGACACGACGCCTAGCACGACGGCGGTCTCTTCCTCCATCCCGTCCGGCAACCGCTCGACTTGGCCCAGCCGAGGCTCCGTGCCGCCGATGTACGGCGTCCGGCGGCAATGCAGGTCGTTGAGGCAGGGGCAGTTGTAACGCCCGTCACACTCACCGATGCGCTCGGGGTCCCCCTGCCAGTAGACGTTGTGGCTCCGCATCGAGGTCGAAGACGCCAGCGGCATGCCGTTGGTGTAGGTCGTCACCGGATTCAACAGGCAGTTCCCCGCCATGCTCATGCCAGGAAACGCAGCGACCGTCAGCGCGGTGCGCAGCACGAGAAACGTAGTGGCGTTCATACCATTGGTTCCGCAGGAGGCGGGGCCGCGCCGAGCGGTCGGCGGCGGCATGCGGGGGGAGGGCCCTCAAGCATTACCGCGCTGTCAATGGCAAGCGCGATGGGCGGGGAGCGAATAGCGACCGGCTGTGCGTCGCGAGCTTCGCTAAACGGATCTGATGGAAGAGTTTGCGCTTGAGTAAAAGGTTACGCAGAGGAAATATTCGCTCGTGGCGCCCTCTGGTTGCTGACGCTCACGGCTCGCCGGTGAGCGATAGGCGAGCCGTGAGCGTCAGCGGCCGGAGTGAATCACCAGCGACTCAAAACCCGAAACCGTAAACCCTTACGCCGCCCCGCGCGCCGAAGGCCCGCGTAGCGGAAACAACGCAAACAACTCGTCGCGCGATAGCCCCGCCGAGCCGGCGCCGACGCCGTCGCGGAAGACCTCGTCGAACAGCTCTCGCTTCTGTTGCAGCACCTGATCGATCCGGTCTTCGATCGTCCCGGTGGCGAGCATCCGCGTCACCGTCACCGGCCCCGCGGCGCCGATGCGGTGCGCGCGGTTGATCGCCTGGTCCTCGACGGCCGGATTCCACCAGCGGTCGAAGAGGAACACATAGCTGGCGAACTGCAAGTTGAGCCCCACGCTCCCCGCGCCGTAACTCATCAACAGCACGGGGCAGTTGGGATCGTTCTTGAAACGATCCAGCACCGCGTCGCGGCGCTTGTGCGGCACGCGGCCGTGGTACTGCTCGGTCTCGTAACGCAGGCCCGACTTGCCGAGTCGCTCGGCGATCCGCTCGACCGTATCGACCCACTGGCTGAAGACGATCGCCTTGCGGCCCGAGGCGACGCACTCTTCGAGGTCGGCTTCGAGTCGGTCGAGCTTCGCGCTCGCGCCGGTCACGGGGTCGAAGTTGCAGACCTGCTTGAGTCGCAGCACGAGCTCGAAGACATGGTGGATGGTAAGCTCGCGTCCCTCGGCGCCGTCCAGCTCACGGAGGCGGATGACCCCTTCGTCTTCGGCGCGTTGATAGGTCTCCCACTGTTCGGGCGAGAGGTCGATCGACGCGTCGTGGATCATCTTCGGCGGCATGTCGTCGAGCACGAGGTCCTTCGTGCGTCGGATCACGCTGTCGCGCACCGCGTCGCCGACAGCGCGCGGCGTCATGCCCGGACGTAACAGGCCCGGCGAGACGAACTCGAAGATGCCCACGAGGTCATCGAGCGAGTTTTCGATCGGCGTCCCCGTCAGCGCCCAACTGCGGCTCCGCACCAAAGCGCGGACGGCGGAGCTGGTTGCGCTGCCAGGGTTCTTGATGCGTTGCGACTCGTCGAGCAGCACGAGGTCGTACGGCCGCTCGGCCGCGATCGCCGCGTCGCGCACCAGCGTTTCGTAGCCGACAAGGGTGACCACGGAGGTATCGTTTCGCCAGGCGAACTCCCGCCGCGCCGGCGAGCCTTCGACGATCGTGACCGACAACTCCGGCGCCCACAGCCGCAGCTCGCGGCGCCAGTTGGTCACCAACGGCTTGGGGCACACCAGCAGCACCCGCCGCGCTTCGCCACGATGCGCGAGCACCCGCATGGCGGTGATCGACTGCATCGTCTTGCCGAGGCCCATCTCGTCCGCCACGACGGCGTGGGTCCGCGGGCACAGGAAGGCGACCCCCTCCATCTGGTACGGGAACGCATCGAACGGCAGCGGTAACGATTCGGCCCGCAACAACGCTTCGATCGGCGGCTGCAAGACGCACATCAAGCGGTCCTCAAGCTTCACCATATCCGCCGGCGGTCGCACAGGGGTGCGCCGCGCTGGGCGTTCGGTCGCTTCCGCGGCGTCGGTGCGGGGCTTGCGCGGCAGGCTTGGCGACATCTTGCCGGCGAGCCACGCCTGACCCTCCGGCAGCACCGCGCCGTGCGTCTTGATGGCGAGCGACGGCCGCGGCATCGACAGCACGTCGAGCACGCGACCACGCAGCGACGCGGCGTTGTACGAACGCGTTGGCGCGAGCGGCCGCACGCAGCCATCGCTTAGGTCTCTAGAAACGCAGTGCGAAAGCTCATCGCACGACCAGCTCGTGACCTGCACGCTCGCCGCCGGCGTGTCGGCGTCATGCGGCGGCACGTTCGTCGCCTCCGGTCACCAGGCGTTGCGCCTCGCGGATCGCTTCGCGGACACGATCAAAGGGCTCGGCCGGGTCGATGGCGTCCGCGAGCGCCGCTAGCGATTCGGGGAGCGACGCGTTGATCGGCGTTTCATCGTTAAGGATGATTGTCTCAACCCCCGCAGCGCGCCCGGCGCCGGCGGTCGGCTCGTCGAGCACCAGCAGCACCGAGAGCGGCAGTTTGCACTTGCCAATCAGGGCGCCGCCGATCTGCTCGCCGCAGACGAAGTCGCGTAGCGTCGGCCCGAACAGGATCTGCTGCGCTCGGCTCGGCTGGACCGGCTCGGTGCAATGGAACTCGAGCGGCCGGCCACGGTCGCAGACGACCAGCAGGCCGCCGGTGTAGCCGTGGAGGTCGTCCTCCACCACCAAGAGGTAGCCAAACGCAGCGGGTCGCGGATCACGAGGGGCCGTCACTCGGGAGTCTCGTCGGAGGTGGCAGGCACGGGAGCAGGCACAGCAGGGACGCCCCGCTAGCACGGTGGCGGCGTCGTCCCTCCGATAAAGAGATCGGGACGCGGGACCGACCCGCTTTAGGCGTCCGCGTTTTCGTTGCGACCCGTTCTATCGGCGCCAGCGGCGCCGCCGCTGGTTTGGCGGCAAGAAAAGCTCTTGAATGACCTCAAGTCGTCGCGCCGGATGCTGGATCGGCCCGACGGGCCTCGGTAGACTGGCTGGATCGCTGTCGCTGCCTCCCGAGGCGCCGACGGCGGCGCCCGGCCCCCATCGCAGGGGGTCGCCAGCCTCGCTAGCCAGCCAATCAAGCCCCGCCGCACTGCCGGCCGCGCTTTCCTCTAGTAGCCGTCGCCGTTTGATGAGCGAAAAAAGCCTGTTGCCGCACCTCTTTTCGCAGCTCGACGTGACGACCGGCGCCCAACGCCCGACCCACGTGACCGCCCAAGACGAGCAAACGGAGTTGCTGCGGGACGTTCTCGCCGCCCAGGACCGCACCAACGAGTTGCTAGAAGAGCTGGTGGGCGCGCTCACCTCTCAGCAGCGCCGCCGCCAGGAAGAGATGCAGCGCTGGCGCGACGCCAACCCGCAACTCGCCGAGAACTGCCGCGAAGCGGCCGAGGTCCTTAGCGAGGTGCAGGTCGATTACCTCGACCGCCTTACCGAAGACGTCAAAGACAACGGCTCGGAAATGGCCTACGGCGACTTCCTGCTGACGGAGTTCGTCGATCGCTACGGCCCGCGGTTGGCCCACCTCAACGGCGTCATCCAGGCGCTAGCCCAACTCGGCGGCTGCCAACCAGCCCCCGCCGACGAAGAGCAAGAGGACTAAGGTTCGGTCTGAGTTTCAAAAGCCGATTCCATGCGAGCCGGGTGGCGTCAGCCCCCGGAGTGAAACGCCGTTTCAAATAGGTCAATGGCCGAGTTCCTCCGGGGACTCACGTCTCCCGGCTCGCACGAAGCCCTTTCTGGCTTCGAACTCGGTATGACGGCTCGCGCCCGGTCTGCCCGGTCGGTTGCCGGCCGGGGGCCTCTCTTCTATCGTGCGAACGTCTGTTCGTTCGTTTTGGCCCCGCTGTAGTGCGCTATGTCCGCCGCTCCCGCCGTTTCTTCGGATGATCTGCCTTCGGACGACGCCGTCGCCCAGGCCCGCGCCGCCCTCGACGCCCATGCGGTCGAGATCGTGCAGTGGCATTTCCACGAATCGACGGGGTGTCCCTTCTGGCTGGAAAAAAAGAAGGAGCTGAAGTTTGATCCGCTCACCGAGGTGAAGTGCTTCGAGGACATCAAGAAGTTCCCTGACTTCGAGGACGAATGGCTCCGCGGCGGGCCCGTGCGGCGATGGGTCCCCCAGGCCTACGCGGACAAACCGATCTATGTCTTCGAGACCGGCGGCACGACGGGCATCCCCAAGAGCCGCATTGCGATCGATGATTTTAGGACCGACTATTCGAACTTCAGCGACACGCTCCCCGACAAGTACTTCCCGCCGGGGAGCAACTGGCTGATGCTCGGACCGAGCGGTCCGCGTCGGTTGCGGCTGGCGGTCGAGCACCTCGCCCAGCACCGCGGGGGCATCTGCTTCTGTATCGACCTCGACCCGCGCTGGGTCGTCAAATGCCTCAAGAAAGGCCAGATCGACCACGCCAACGACTACAAGAAGCACTGTATCGATCAGGCGATCACGATCCTCACCGCCGGGCACGACGTCCGGTGCATGTTCGGCACGCCGAAGCTGATCGAAGCCCTCTGCCTCGAACTCGAAGAGCGCGGCACGAGCCTCGCCGAGGCGGGCGTCACCGGCATCTTCTCCGGCGGCACCGAGTTCACGCCGCAGTGGACGAAGTTCTGCGTCGAAGAGCTCTTCGGTGGCCCGCCCGAGGAGAGCGGCGTCTACATGACGCCCACCTACGGCAACACGCTGATGGGCCTGGCGTGCAGCGAGCCCGTCACGAAAGCCAACGGCTACAAAATCACCTACCACGCCCCCGAACCGCGCGCGGTGCTCGAGGTCGTCGACTTCGACAAGACCGACGAGGTCGTCGGCTACGGCGAAACGGGCCGCTCGAAGCTGACAACGCTCACCAAAGAGTTCTTCGTCCCCGGCTTCCTCGAACGCGACGAGGGCGAACGCGAACCGCCCCACGCCATGTACCCCTGGGACGGCATCAGCGGAGTCCGGCCGTTCAGCCGCTTGGCGGGCGGGACAACCGTGGGTGTGTATTGAACTCGTGGGGGCAAAGTTTGGAGCAAGATCAATGAGAGGGGGGATCGGTGCGTGGTTGCAGCGTCTCGGGTATTTGTCGAAGTATCCGCCTCCCAGCAATAAGGCAGCTGGCTCAAGAGCAATTGCCGCGGTCTCTGTATGCGACGTAAGCCACATCTTCGAAAAGTATGGGCTTGATGCGGACAAACCCTCTTCAGAGTCTAGGCGTAAAGCCATGGAGGAATTGGAATCCTGGGCAATCAGCGGAGAGCAAGAAGCCCAAGAATCTCTAGCGGAATTGTATGCTGAACCAGGGCCACTCAGGGATCCCAGCAAGGCGTACTTCTGGTTTCACATCGCCTTCAGCTTCAAAGGAAACGGTTACTCGACCGAATTCCGCAACAAAGAAAAATCGCCACTCTACTGCGGACCTGTCGGCGACTTTCGAAATGAGGCTCAAGTGTGCGAATTGGTTGATGAATTGGGTCTGGCGCAAATCCAACTGATAGACCAAGAAGCACGCGCTTGGCTCCAAGCGTTTCAGGATTCGTTAGACGTACAATCTTGATTAAGAAGCAAACAATAGTGGTTTAAGAATGATCGAACTGAAATCCATCCGCTGGGGCGAGCCCTACGAGTCGCTCGAGGTGGACGAGGTCAAGCACTTCTACACGGGCGAGCCGGTCGCACGCGTGCATTGCGTCGGCGGCGGCATCATCCAGCGCGACGGGAAGAAGGCGAAGAACGCGCGGCGGGCACTGCAAGCCATTCCGCCGGCACAGTTGGTGAATCGGCTCAAGAAGGCGGGCGAGCTGTTCGAGTCAGGAACGCTCACCATCGGCGACACAAAGCAATCGCCGCAGGACTTCGTCCGCACTCAGTCGGCGACCACGGGCATGCCGATCGCGATGTGCCAGGCGAACGTCGGCAAGAACGCGTTCGTGATGAAGAACATCGACCGCATCCTCGACTGCCTGACGCGCGGACTGTCGCTCGACATCCTCGCTCGCGGCTACGGCGAGGAGAACCGGGGCGTCACCGTGAGCTATCAGGCAGAGTGTGACGCGCTCGGCGCCGTGTTGCCGTCGAACTCGCCCGGCGTTCACACGCTGTGGCTGCCGGTGATCGCGCTGCAGATGGGCCTGGTGCTGAAGCCCGGTTCGAGCGAGCCATGGACACCGTACCGGGTCTTCGCCGCGATGACCGAGGCGGGCATCCCGCCCGAAGCCTTCTGCCTCTACAACGGCGCTGGCGCCGACATCGGCGGAGCGATCCTGTCGAGCTGTCGCCGCGCGATGATCTTCGGCGGGCCGCAGACCGTTGCCCAGTACGCCGGCAACGAGAAGGTGCAGGTCCACGGCCCCGGCTACTCGAAGGTGATCTTCGGCGACGACTGCGTCGATGATTGGGAGAAGTACGTCGATCTGATGGCGGACAGCGTCTACCGCAACGGCGGTCGCAGTTGCCTCAACGCCAGCAGCATTTACGCGTCGCGCCACACCAAGGCGATCGCCGAGGCGATCGCCGCGAAGCTCGGCCCGATCGAAGTGCTCCCGCCCGACGACCCGCAGGCGGGCCTCGCCGCGTTCACGATCCAAGGCGCCGCCAAGTCGATCTGGGGATCGATAGAAAACGACGCCAAAGCCCCCGGCGTCACGCACGTCACCGAGCAATACGGCGACCGGCTCGTTGAACGCCCGCCGGTCGCCTACCTCCGCCCGGTCGTGCTGCACCACGCATCGCACGAGAGCGAGACCCGCAACAAAGAGCAGATGTTCCCGATGGTGAACGTCGTCGAGTGCCCGCAAGACAAGATGCTCGCCGCGATGGGCCCAACGCTGATCTGCTCGGCGATCACGAACGACGAATCCTTCCGCCGCGAGTTAATCAACTCGATCGACATCGACCGACTGAACCTCGGCCCAATTCCGACGCCGCAGGTGGATTGGTTGCAACCGCATGAGGGCAACTTGATCGAGTTCCTCTACCGCAGCCGCGCTCTCCAGGTAGCAAATTGATAAGTAACCACAGATGAACACGAATGGACACAGATGTTGTCCTATCCGTGTTTATCTGTGTCCATCTGTGGTTCCTCCATGAAGCCCTTCGATTTCCACTGCCCAACTCGCATCGTCTTCGGCCCCGGCCGAGTGGCGGAGCTGGGCACATTGACGGCGGAGCTTGGTGTCAAGCGGGCGATGGTGGTGTCGGATCCGGGTATCATCCAGGTAGGGCACACGGGACGTTGTGTTGAGTTGCTGAATGCCGCGGGCGTTGAGACGCTCGTCTTCGATGGCGTGCAGGAGAACCCCACAACCGACAATGTCGATCGCGGCGCCGAGGTCGCGCGCGACTATCGGCCCGACGCGATCATCGCCGTCGGTGGCGGCAGCAGCATGGACTGCTGCAAGGGGATCAACTTCGTCTACTCGTGTGGCGGGCGGATGCAGGACTACTGGGGCGTCGGCAAGGCCACGGGGCCGATGCTGCCGATGATCGCTGTGCCGACGACCGCCGGCACCGGCAGCGAAGCCCAGTCGTTCGCCCTCATCAGCGACGCCGAGACCCACGTCAAAATGGCGTGCGGCGACAAGCGTGCCGCGTTCCGTATCGCCGTGCTCGACCCCGAGCTAACACTGACGCAGCCGCCACGGGTCACGGCTCTGACGGGCATCGACGCGCTGAGCCACGCCGTCGAAACGCTCGTCACGAAGAAACGCAACGAGATGTCCCTCAACTTCAGCCGCACGGCCTGGCGGCTACTTTCGACGGGGCTAGAGCGGCTCATCGACGAACCTAACAATAGGGAATGTCGCGGCGACGTGCAGCTCGGCGCATGCATAGCGGGCCTCGCGATCGAGACCTCGATGCTCGGCAGCGCCCACGCCGCCGCCAACCCGCTAACCGCTGCTTTCGGCCTGCCGCACGGAGAAGCCGTGGGCCTGATGCTGCCGCACGTGGTGCGTCACAACGGGAGGCTCCCTGAAGTCGCCCAGGCCTACGCCGAATTGGTCGCAGCAACCGGCGAGCCGGTCGGCAATCCCGTTAGCCAGCTCGCCGACCACCTCGACTCCTTGCGACATCGCTTTGGCCTAGCGGGTAGAATCGCAGAACTCGGCGTCGCCCGCGAAGCGCTCCCCCAACTCGCGGCCGACGCGGCCCGTCAATGGACGGGTACGTTCAACCCCGTTGAAATGGGCGAAGATGACTTCCAACGTCTTTACGAAGCGGCCTTCTAGAAGTCTCACGCAAAGGCGCGAAGGCGCAAAGGAACTGAAAGTAAGAACCTTTGCGCCTTCGCGCCTTTGCGTGATCGTTGCTTTTCTGTTCTTAGGAAGTGTTGCCAACGCCGATTGGCCCTTCGCTCGGGGCGGGGCCGAATCGACTGGCGCCACGGACGTGTCATTGCCGGATGAGCCGCAGGTCGTGTGGACCTACGAGGCGGGCGAGACCTCGCTCGAAGCGACGCCGGTCGTCGCCGACGGCATGGCCTACTTCGGCGATTTCGATGGGACGATGCATGCGGTTCGTGTCGCGGACGGGTCGCTGGTTTGGAAGCGGGTGGCGAGCGAGAACGGATACACGTCGCCGGCGGCGGTGGACGGCGAGGCGCTGTACGTGCCCGACATGAACGGCGTGGTCGCTTGCCTCGCGACCGCCGACGGCGCCGAGCGCTGGTCGTTCGACGCCGAGTCGGAGATGTACGGCGGACCGCTGGTGCATAAGCTCGCTAGCGGCGAGTCGCTGGTGCTCGTCCCCACCGAGGCGGGCACGCTCCACGTGCTCGACGCGGCGACGGGCAAGGAGAAGTGGAGCTTCACAATCGACGCGCCGCTGCGGTGTACGCCAACGGTCGTCGGCGGGAACGCCTTGCTCGCCGGCTGTGATGGGAAGTTGCACACGCTCGATCTCCAGACGGGTAACGAGACCGGCGCTTGCGACATCGGCGACCCCACTGGCAACACGGCCGCGGTGGTGGGCAGCGTGGCCTTTTTCGGCACCGAAGCCGGCGCGTTCCTCGCCGTCGATGCCGCGGACCCGGCCAAGCCCGTTGTGAAGTGGACCTACCGCGACCAGCGTTCGCGGCAGGGCATCCGCACCGCCGCCGCAGTGACGAAGGACGCGGTGGTCTATGTCAACCAAAGCAAGGTGGTCTTCGCTCTCCACCCCGACAGCGGCGACATGCTCTGGAACTGGCGCACCCGCAGCGGCGTGGACGCCTCGCCGCTACTACTCGGCGACGGCAAGGCGCTTGTCGCCACCTCGCGCGGTCAAGCGATGCTGCTGCATCCGGTGAAGGGCGACCCGGTGTGGGAAGAAGACTTCGGCGGCGCATTCATCGCCTCCCCCGCTGCCGCGGACGGCGTGGTCCTCATGCCCAACACCGACGGCCGACTCTACGCCCTCGGTGGCAAGAAGGAGTAGCCGCAGATGAGCGCTGATGAAAGCAGATGGCCCCTTGAGGAAGTTACCGAGACCGTTATTGGCGCCGCATTCAAAGTATCGAATGAGTTGGGAGTGGGCTTTCTTGAGCGGGTTTATGAGAACGCTCTTGCTATAGAATTGCGGGAGGCTGGGTTAGTTGTCGAACAGCAAAAGCCCGTCAAGGTTCTCTATCGTGGCGTTATCGTTGGAGATTATCAGATCGACCTACTGGTAGAGAATCGTCTGGTGCTCGAACTTAAGCACGCGAGCGGGCTAACCGACGCCCACCTTGCCCAAAGCCTCAACTATCTCAAGGCAACAGGATACGAGCTCGCCCTTGTGATCAATTTCGGAACCTCAAGAGTCCAAGTAAAGCGAGTCATCCGCTCCCGCAATCATCACCAATAATCATCCGCGCCCATCCGCGCCAATCTGCGGCTAACTTAATCGGCGGCGAATCATGTCCGAAGCGACCAAGACCGAAGTCGGCTCCTACTTCATCAGCAACTACCCTCCTTTCTCGCAGTGGTCGAAAGAGGCGGTAGAGGACGCGGTGGCTGCGCTGGGGTCGCCGCCTTTAGCTGACACGCCGTTAGGGCTCTACTTGCACCTGCCGTTCTGTCGCAAGCGGTGCAAGTTCTGTTACTTCAAGGTCTTCACCGACAAGAACGCCGCGGAGGTCGAGCGTTATCTCGCCGCGCTCTCCAAAGAGATCGAGCTGGTGAGCAAGCAGCCCGTCATGGGGGGGCGTCCGTTCCGGTTTGTTTACTTCGGCGGCGGGACGCCCTCGTTCTTGTCGAGCCGTCAGCTCACACGCCTCGTCGATCGTCTGCGTGAGAACATCGACTGGTCGCTCGCCGAGGAAGTCACCTTCGAGTGCGAGCCCGGCACGCTCAGCGAGGCGAAGGTCGGCACGCTCAAGGAGATTGGCGTGACGCGGTTGTCGCTGGGCGTCGAGCACTACGACGACAAGATCCTCCGCGACAACGGCCGCGCGCACGAATCGATGGAGATCGACCGTGCCTGGCCCTGGATCGAGGCCGCCGGCTTCGACAGTGTCAACATCGACCTCATCAGCGGCATGGCGGGAGACACCACCGAGAAGTGGCAGGCCGCCGTCCGCCGGGCGATCGACATGAACCCCGGGAGCGTCACGATCTACCAGATGGAGCTGCCGTTCAACACGGTGATCTCCAAAGGCGTGCTCGCCGGCGAAGAGTCGCCGATCGCGCCGTGGCAGCAGAAGCGCGACTGGCTCGATTGGGCTTTCGACCAGCTGCTCGACGCCGGCTACGAGCAGTCGAGCGCTTACACGATGGTGAAGCCAGGCACGAAGTTCAGCTACCGCGACAATCTCTGGCGCGGAAGCGACCTCTTGGCCACTGGCATCGCCAGCTTCGGCCACGCATCGGGCGTCCACTACCAGAACCACCCCGAGTGGGAGCAGTACCTCGGCGCGCTCGAGGCGGGCCAGCTTCCGCTCGGCCGCGCGCTGCGGATTACGCCGCACCAGGCGCTGGTGCGTGAGATGGTGCTGCAACTGAAGAAAGGCCATATCGCGCCGTCGTACTTCCAAGAGAAGTTCGGCGTCGCTATCCGCGACGAGTGGGCCGACGTCTGGTCCCGCTACGAGGGGGACGGCCTCGTGACATTCGACGACGACGCGATCCACCTCACCCGGGCGGGCTTGTTGCGAGTCGATTCTTTGCTCCCGGCGTTCTTCGAGCCGGAGCACCAAGGGGTGCGTTACACCTAAGGTCTCATTGTTTGGACCTATAGTCGGTCTTCGCTGTGGGAAACCACCTTCGGTTTCCCGATAGGGCCGATTTGCGAACGGCGCGGAAGTAGGGATTTCGCTGTGTGGATAGCGACCATCTAGCGCACGCGACTGCGGGAATCACGTCGCTAGCGCGTTGCTGTTAGAGGCTCCGCGCCGAAGGCTGGACTTCTAACGCGGGGATCGCTACGCGACCTAAGTTTAGGCATTGCTTCCCCTAAGAATGCCGCCGGTCGTTACGCCGAATCGAACACGATGTTACCCCACGCCCTCGATCCCGCATCGTCGCTCCGTCGCCGTTACTTGCTCGGCAAGGTGGCGATTGTGTGTCTCTCCATCGCTTCGGTTGCTTCGCTCGAATGGGCGCTGCACGCTTGCAACCGCGACGCGATGATCTTCCAGACGGTGCTGGGCCAAGTGACGCAATGCCAACGCTTGGCTTCCGCGATCGACGCAATGCCGGCGGCAACGTTGCAACCGGACACTACGCCCTCTGGCTTGGAGTACACGCGGGTGCGCGACGAGCTCGTGCAAGGTCACGAGCGCCTAAAGTCACAACTAGCAACGTCGCTCATCGACAGCACCGCCCAGCGTGACTCCCTGCTGATGCGGCTCGACGCCGCCTTCGCGCGTCTTGCCAAAGTCGATCCGCAGAAAGCGCTCTCGGAAGCCGAGGCTGCCGACGCCGACTACCTGCTGCTTGTCGAAGAAGTCGGGCGGCAGTTCGTCGCAGAGACGGTAAACCGAACCGAGCTGCACAGCGGTGTCGGAATCGGACTGCTCATCGCGTCGCTGATCTTGACGGCGTTCGTGGCGGTGCTCGTGTTCGAGCCGGCGGTCCAGTCCATCCGCCAGTCCTACGACGCGATGGTGACGCGCAGTGGGGCGATTGAGTCCAAGAACGTCAAGGCCGAGGAAACCGCACGGTCGCTCCGCGAGTCGCTACGGTTCAACGACGCGATCTTGCAGACCGCCGCCGACGGCATCGTCGTTATCGACCGGCAGGGCAAGATCCTTTCGGCCAACCCCTCCGCGCATCGGATGTTCGGCCTCGAACCCGGCTCGCTCATCGGCTCGGAGGTGACGACGTTGATGGGCTCCTACGACCGTGAGCACCACCACGAATACATCGCCAAGTACGAGCAGACCGGCGCCAGCAGCGTCATCGGCCAAACGCGCGAACTGGTCGCCCGCCGCGGCGACATGGACTTCTTCCCGATCGAGTTGTCGGTCGCTGTGATGGAGTGGGACGGCCGCCGTGCCTACACGGGCTTTCTCCGTGACGTTTCGGAACGCCGTGATCTACAGAACCGGCTGGCTCAGGCGGAGAAGCTTGAGTCGATCGGTCGCCTCGCCGCGGGCATCGCTCACGAGATCAACACGCCGTTGCAGTTCATCAACGCCAACACACAGTATCTCGGCGAGGCGTTCCCATTGCTTGCCGAGGCCGCGGCCGGAGGCACGGCGACCCAGCCGGAGAAGCTCGAGAAGATCGCCTCTACGATCCAGGATGCGATCAACGACAACGTCGTCGGCATTGCCCGCGTCAGCGAGATCGTCAAGGCGATGAAGGAGTTCTCGCACCCCGGCGAGAAGTTGAAGTCGATCGGTTCGGTCAATACCTGTGTGCAGAGCGCGGTGACAATTACGCGAAACCGCTGGAAGGGCGTCGCGGACCTCGAGTTGCAACTCGACGAAGACCTCCCTGCCTGCGACGTGTACGTCGCCGAGTTGAACCAAGCGCTCTTGAACCTGATCGTCAACGCCGCCGACGCGATCGGCGAGGCCAACGGCAGCGAGGCCGAGCCAGGCAAGATCACGATCCGCACCTGGGCCGACGCGGAGACCGTGAATCTCGTCGTGGAGGATTCCGGTCCGGGCGTTCCCGACGAGGTCTTGGCGAAGATCTTCGACCCCTTCTTCACGACCAAGGGGGTCGGCAAGGGAACCGGTCAGGGCCTATCGATCGCCCGCGACATCATCGTAAAACTGCACGGCGGCGTCTTGGCCGTCGAGAACCGTCCCGAAGGGGGGGCCAGCTTCACGATCCGCCTGCCGCTGAGCACGCAGCCGTCGCCGCTCCCCGAAGAAGATCCCGCCGCGCCGAAGTGCCCCTTCGCCAAAGCGTCGCTCGCTTGATTGTTGCGAAAGGTTGAACCCAAAAGGCTAGGTTCGCGGCGCCCAACCGTCGCTTGGGCTAGCCGCCCAGGTTCGCCAGCGCGGTTGAGGCGAGTCGCTTGATGCGCGGCGTGGGTCCCGATTCGGCGATTGCACGGAGCGTCCCCTCGGCGGGCTTCGCGTCGGCGCCGAGTTTGCCGATCGCCCACACCGCGCGCTCGCGAACCTCATTGAGGGCGTCGTCGTTCTTCGCGGTTTCCTCGAGCGGCGCGAGAAACGGCGTGGCGGCTTCGCCCGACCGGCCGAGCATCGTCGCCGCCCAGTACGCCACGTTCTCGTCGGGCGACGCCACCAACTTGGCGAGCTCGGGCAATTGCTCAACCGGGGGCGGGCCTAGCTCTTCCAACGTCCCGATGCAGAGGTCCACCAGCGCGGGGTTGCCACAGGCGGTCACCAGCGCCAGCGCGGCGGGCGAGGCGTCGGGGCCGAGCGTCGCCAGTTCTTCGGCGGCGGCCACCCGGCGGGAGGGCTTGTCGGTCAGCAGAGCCACGGCGAGTTGATCGACATCCATTTTTAAGGAAGTTGTCGCGGATCGGGTTTCTACGAGTGAGATTCGTCACGCCGGCCCCGGTTGCTTCCCGTCGGCCAGCAGCTTTCCGTTAAGACAGTAGCTGTCCTTCGCACAGGCGTGCCGTGCGGCCCATGCGGGCGGCGAACTCGGGGCTATGGGTGGCGGCGATTAGCATGCCTTCTCGCTCGCTCTGAATCGAGAGCAAAACGTCGGCGACCGCGTCGGCGTTGCGGCCGTCGAGGGCGCCCGTTGGCTCGTCGGCGAGCAGCAGCAGCGGGTCGCGAACCAAGGCCCGGGCGATCGCCGCCCGTTGCCGCTCGCCGCCGGAGAGCTGGGCCGGCCGATGCGTAAGCCGCTCACCGAGCCCGACGCGACGCAGCAGTTCGGCGGCCCGGTCGGCGTCTTCGCTGGTCGCCTTGCCGTCCGACAACAGCGGGGCGAGGACATTCTCCAGCACCGTGCACTGCGGCAGCAGGTAGTGGTCCTGGAAGACGAAGCCGATCGACTTTGCTCTGAACCGGGCCTGCTGGCGTTCGCTAAGCGAAAACGGATCGACCCCGCCGATCTGCACCGACCCGGACGTGGGCTCATCGAGCGCTCCCAGAATCGCCAGCAGTGTGCTCTTCCCCGAACCGCTCGGTCCGACGACGGCCAGGCTCTCACCCCGGCTCAACTCCAACTCAACCCCATCCAGCACCACCAGCGGCTCCGCCGGCGTGGGGTAACTTTTCGAGAGGTGATGAACGACGAGATCAGGCATGCCTCTATTTTGGCGTCGCTTGCAGGGAAGGAGATAGGGGGGATGTTGGTGATAGGGGGGATCGCAAGCGGACGGCGGAGCCGTTCGCTGATCAGAATCAAACGCATCTTGCGTCGCGCTTGGCTATTTGGAGATTAGGCGCCAGCCGCATAGCGGCTGCCCGCGCAAATCTCTTCAGAACAGAGAGCAAGTGACTGCGGGTGAAGGATGGACCCTACGCAGGACGTTGAGAATCGCTCCGCGATCCCCCCTATCACCAACATCCCCCTATCTCCTTTCCTAACCAACGCCTCACTGAGCGTACCGGCGCAGGAGGGCGACGATGTCGGCGGGGATCGGGATCGGTTGGGGCTTGGCGCCGTCGTGGAGGCGGCAGCAGACGCTCGTCATCTCGCCGACGGCCAGCTCTTCGCCATTGCGGGAGAGGTGAAAGCCGTAGGTGACGCTCGTCGTGCCGAGCTTCTGGACCACCACGTCGATATCGACCTCGTCCTCGCAGCGCGCCGGGCTGTGGAAGTCGCAACGGGCGCTGACGCGCGGGAAGCTGATCTTGGCGTCGCCGCCGTCGGGGTCATTGATGCCGAAGACTGAGAGACCCAGGCTCCGCAGCAGGGCGTGCTCGGCGCTTTCCATAAAACGGAAGAAGGCCGAGAAGTGCATGATGCCCGCCATGTCGGTGTCGGAGAACTCGACCATCCGGCGTGTGCGGAAGGGGGCGGGCATAGCTCAAAATCCTGCACAAGAAATGCAACTGGCCGCCGCTGAACATCGCCAGCGACGGCCAAAGTTGCTTGAATCAACTATCCGACAATTAGTCGGCCCGATAATCAGTCGGCAATGTAGGGCATCAGCGCCATGAAGCGAGCCCGCTTGATCGCCGTGGCGACCGCGTGCTGGCTCGAGGCGTGGCAGCCGCTCTTGCGACGGCTGACGATGCGGCCGTGGCGGTTGGTAAGCTTGGTGAGCAGCTCGATGTCCTTATAGTCCACGTACATCGGCGTCGGCTTCACGCCATCGACGTACAGCGGGTCCTGGCGGACCGTCTTGACCTTGTTGCGACGCTTGGTGGGGGCGCGGCGGATACGCTTTTTGCCGAAGGCCATAACAGTAACTAGCGGGTGCAGGATGGACGCATAAGGCCGCTCCCGGAGCGGTCGAGCCCCATATCTTAGCGGCATCGACGGGGGGCACAAGGGCGGCAGGGCGGGCGTTTTTGGGGCGGGGACCAGCTTGGTGGGTCGCCGCGGGCTGCCGGCTACGGCTGCGAACCACGGAAGAAGAGCCATCTGGTTGGGTCGAAGCCGCGGGCGGAAGCCAGCGGAGCCTCGCCAAGACGCTCCCCCTCTAACCCTCTATCGGCTCCCCACCAGCCCCCGATACACCGCCAAAGTCTCGTCCGCCATACGGCCCGCATGGAACCGCTCACGCACCGCTGCGGCTCCGGCCTGTCCGAAGGCCCGTCGCGCCGAAGGGTCGCTCAGGAGCCGTTCTAGAGCCTCTGAGAGGCCTTCTGGGTCATGTGGCCGGTGGAGGAGGCCCCCGCCGGTCGTGGCGACCATCTCCGGAAACGACCCGTGCTCCGGCAGCACCACCGGCACGCCCACCGCCATCGCCTCCAGGGCCGGCAGCCCCTTGGCTTCGGCGTAGACCGTCGGCGTGCTGAACACGTCCAGCGACGCCAGCAGGGCGTACTTCTGGGCCCGATCGAGCTCGCCGTGATAGCGGAACCGCCCCGCGAGCGCCCCGAACTCCGACTTCTTCCGCAGGTCGATAAGGTAATTCCGATCCCCCGCGCCCAGGTAGCCGCCGGCATGCAGCTCAAACGCTAAATCGGGCCGCCGCTCCGCCAACCGCTCGCAAGCCTCGACCAGCAAGTGCAAGCCCTTCTCCCGACAAACCCGCGCGAAGTACCCCACACGAAGCGGTGCTCTATCCGCGTCACCCACCGCACTTAGCCCCCGGTCATCGACCGGGGGTTCGTCCCGGTAAACGCGCCCTACCACGCCCGCCAAATCCAACCCATGCGGCACCACATGCACCTTATCCCGCTCCACCCCCAAGTACCCCGCCATGAAGTCGGCGTAGTACCCATTGAGCGCCGTGAACCCCGCGACCTCCGCCGCCCGCTGCCGTAGCAGCGCCCGGGCTTCTTCGTAGTGCGGCGCCGTCAGCCCTTCGAGGAACAGGTCCTCACCACTCAACGCACAAACCACAGGCGGCCCGCAGCGCAGGGCGATTCGTCGGGCCATCCCCAGCAGCATCGAGTTCGACAGGTGCACCACGTCGGGCTTCGCTTCATCGACGAGCCAATCGACGAGCTGATCGAGTTGCCGGGCTTGGTTCCCTTCCTCGCCCCGGAGCATCGAAACCGTGAGCGCTCCGAGCTTCGCCGGATCAACGCTTCCCGCGCCGCTGGTGGCGAACTTGAGGAACCACTGGCTATCGACAAGGTTCTCCAGCCACCGCGGCGCGCGGCGGAACCAGGGCGACACCTGCTTGAGGTACGAGTTCACCCCGCCAAAGAAAACGCGATCAACCGGCGCGCTCGGCTCGTCGGTCCGCAGCGGCGTGTAGGTCGGCACGAGAAACACGTCCTCGCCCTTCGCCCGCAGCGCGTTGGCGAGCGTGTTGTCGTGCAAACAACTCCCGCAATACATCCCTGCGGCGCCGGCGGCTAGGTAGGCAATCCGCATAAGTAGGGAACCACGAAGGCACGAAGGACACGAAGGGAGCTACCGTTCCAGCATGCCAAGTATTCATCAACAACGAGCCAGAATCCATCGATGGACTTCATCGTGGTTGTTGTCCTTCGTGTCCTTCGTGCCTTTGTGATTCAATTCTTCACGGGGAAGAACTTCGCCAAAGTCGCTTCCGAAGGCTTGGGCGTCAGCAACGACACCACTACCAGGGCGAAGGTCGACGCCAGGAACATCGGCACGACGGGCATCACCTCGTACGTCGCGCCGCCGAGGGGGACGGGGATCGCGTAGGCCTCGTCCCGGGCGTAGTCCGACGCGTCGAGTAGGTAGAACCACACGGCGATCGTCGTCAGCACGCTGGCGTAGGCGCCCCACTTAGTGAGGCCCCGCCAGTAGAGGGCGGCGAAGCAGAGCGGGAACAGGCTCGCAAAGCCGCTGAAGCACCATACGCCCAAGGCGAAGACGGCGCCGGGCTCGAAGAGACTCAGCGTGTACGTCACCGCGACGATCGCGACGATGAACGCCCGGGCGATCCACGTCACCTGCGTGTCGGTGAAGCGGTCCTTGCCCGCGTAGTGCTGGGCGACGTCGGTCGTGAACATCGTTCCCAAGCAAAGGAACTGGCTATCGAGGCTCGACATGATCGCCGCCAGCACGCCCGCCGTTAGCAGCCCTGCGAGCAGGTCGCTGCCGGTGCTGCGGACCATGAAGGCGAGCACTTTGTTGGGGTCGGCGGCGACCGGCGGCGGCACGTTCACCAGCGCCCCCGCGGCCCACGCCCCCATCAGAACGCACGGCGCCCAGACGATCATGATGAAGATCGGGTGCATCACGACCGACAGCTTGAACGTCGAAGCCCGCTTCGCCGTCAGCCAGTGCTGGAAGAGGTGCGGGAACATCCCCACCGACAGCGGCACGAGCATGTAGGTGAAGAACTTCGTGGGCGAGATGTTCCCTTCGCGGATACGCTTGATGTCGGGGATGCTGGCGCTGAGTTTCTTGAGATTGGCGACAAAGCTGTCCTCGCCGCCGAGCTGCTGCGTCAGCAAGTAGAACATCACAACGCCCAGCACCATGAAGACCGAGGTCTGGAACCCGTTGGCCCACGCCGTCCCGCGCATGCCGCCAAAGAAGACGTAGCCGAGCACGACGGTGCAGATCACTAGTGAAGCGATGTGCCGCGGCAGGCCGCCCTTCGAGCCCGTGGCGCCGGCGAAGCCGTCGCGCTCGCCGGTCTCGGCGTTGAGCGAGCCGTCCTCGAAGAACGCCGGGAACGTCCCCTCGGCAAACGTCGCGCCCTGCACCTCGCCATCGACGACGCGGCCTTGGGTGACGACGTTGATGAAAATGCCGCTCGCCATCACGCCGATCAGCAGATACGGGATCACCAGCGCCACCAGCACCGGAAACAGCACCAGCCCGATGCGATCGCTCTCCAGTCGGTCGCGGAAGAACTGCACCTGCGTGCGATAGCCATACTTGTGGCCGAACTGCCAGAGCTTGACGCCCAGCACGAAGAAGCAGAGCGAATGGATGATGCCGCTGGACGAGGCGAGCATGCCGTAGACGCCGACCCCGCGGCTGAACGACTCGCCGGTCGAACCCACCAGAGCGAACGCCGTCATCGTTGTGCCGAAGACGGAGAGCAGCAGCAGCACCGGCCCGATCGAGTGGCTGGCGAGCAAGTAGTCCTTGCTCGTGCCGCGCGACAGCCGGCTGGCGAAGGCGCCGAGCGTGATCAAGACGGCCAGGTAGCCCGCGATGACATAGAGCTGGGTCACGGCTTGGCCTCCTGCAGCGTCTCTTGTGGGGGCGTCTCTTCAAGATCGGCGGGCCAGCAGTACCTTGTCGCCAGCCACCAAGTGAACCCGGCGCCGAGCGAGATGCCCACGTGCCACAGCAGCGTAATCGGGACGATTCCCAGCACGAGCCGCGTGTCGTTCCAGAACCACACGTCTTGGTGCAGCACGATCAAGAGGAGCACGAGGCCCCAAACCACTTTGTTCATCGCCGCCTCGGGAGGAAGCCTAGGGGTGCGAGCCGCTAAAGATAGCAAGCCGACAGCCGATTGGGCGCCTCAGTCTGCGAAATGACCAAGGACCAAGCCTCAAGGACCAACGAGTGTGAGGCGGGCCACATAGCTTCGGAGCGACTAGGGCAGCGAAGGGCCTAGATAATATTTACCACGACGGGCACGAAGAACACGACGAACGATATCCGCTGCAAACCCCCTAGCTCACTCTTACGGTAGAGGAAGGTGGCTGGATAGAGCGGAGCGGTAGCTCCCTTCGTGTTCGTCGTGTCCGTGGTGGTGAATCTCCCCGGCATTTGGTCATTGGGATTTGGGGATTGGTCATTCCCTGTTCACCAGTACTTCTCAAAGTGCACGTTCCCCGGTGACTTCGGCTCGTCGGCTTTGAAGCCCATGCCTTCTAAGACCTCGACCGCGCCGCGGGGTGAGGGGTAACGGCCGTCGGGGTGGCCTTCTTTGTGGGGGATGCCGATCATCGCGGGGTTGCCGCAGAGATAGACCTTCGTGTTGGCCGGATCGAGGTCGAAGCCGAGCTGCGCCGACGCGGTCGGGCCGGCGAGCAGGTCCTGCACATAGACGGCGCCCGTGTAGCCCGGGTCGCCCGTGTTGCGGTTCTCTTTTTCGCGCGTCGTCAGCGGGATGTAGCGGTACTGCGGATACGCTTCCATTAGGCGGTGGTGCTCGGCCAAGTAGCCGAGGTCCGCACGGTAGCGCACGCAGCAGATGCTGGCGATGCGGCCCTGGTGCCCGGCGGCGAGGAGCTTGGCGAGCATCGCGTTGTGGGGCGCCTCGCCCGTGCCGGTCGCGGCAAAGACGACGTTGTCCGTCGGCTTGAGATCGCCCAGTACGAAGTGACCCTTGGGGCGCGGGCCCATCTCGAGCCGGTCGCCGACCTTCGCCAGGAAGAGCCGCGGCGTCAGCGCGGGCGGCGCCTTCGGGGCTTGGGTCACCAGGGCGACGTAGAACTCCGGCTCGTGCTCGGGCCCCGCGGCGGCGACGCTGCCGTCGTCTTCAAGCAGGCGGCAGCTCACCGAGTACGCACGCTTGGCGAGCCGGCGGATGGTCTTGTCGTCGTGCTCGTCGGGGTCGGCCCGCTCGTGGCGTGGCTCCCAGTTGCCCATGCCGAGCGTCGTGTACTGCCCCGGTTCGTAGCCGAGCGGCTCGCCGCTATCGAGCCGCACCCGCAACCGCACGAGGTTGTCGTTCACCAGGCTGAAGTGCGTGATCGTGGCGTTGTAGTGTTCGGCGCGGAGGGCGGCGACTTGCTCATCAGAGAGACGAGGCTCGTCGGCGAGGCGAGGGGTCCCCATCAAGCGTTCCTGCACAGGCGAGAGAAGCGGCGGCGAGAGCCCCTTGGCCCTCGCTGTGGGCGTCAAGATAGCCCACGCCGCGGCGCACGACCATTGCGGTCGGCTACGATCCAAGGCCCGCCGGGCGATTGCCGGACAGCGGTGAGGATCGAGACGCCCGGCCGCCCGCGCGTCATGCGACGGGCGAAGCCGGGACTCCTCGTTGCGGGGCGCCCTAAGGGCAGGCAGGGCACGCCGGCAAAGATCATGCAGCGAATCTGAAGGGCGCCTCCCGATTCCGTCCGCTTGGCCTCTTCTGGTTTTAATAGCGGCTGGCGGGGCCTGGGGATTACACCCGTTTGGCGATAAACCGGAGAAATTTCGGCTACCGGAAAAAGCCATTCACGGAGCGGTCCGGGCTAAAGCTGGCTCGCTACGGGCGGCTGGAGTATCGTGGCGTCGGGCGCACGCCGGGCGGACGGGCGCCGCTTGTCCCCTCGGATGCGAAGACGATGCCCATGCGTGTCACGGCGTTTTGCTTGGCGATGCTGCTCCCCGCGCTTGCCGGCGCGTTGAACCCCGTCAGCTGGTCTCTCGACGAGACGATCAATCGCGGCCAGACGTCGAAGTTCTGGACCTCGCCGACGTCGATCGACCTGGGGCTCGAGAGCTACTCGTACGATTACGAGATCACCCGCGTCGAGGCGACCGTTTTGTCGATTGTCACGGTGGACGTGACCGACCAGATTGCTCAGTCGTTCGACCTCACCGGCTCCGGCGGCGCCCCAACCTTACCGGCGACCCTGCTCGACGCGTCGCTCAACGACGCGTCCACCGGCACGATGGCCGACGTGCTTATCTATGTGGACAGCAGCGGCTTCGGTCGCGCCGACTTCACGAACATCGTGCTCGGTACCGCTAATGTCCCGATCTTCGGCAACCGCAACATCGACAGTATCCGCGTCGAGGCGACGATCACCCTCAGCGGTGTGCTGCCGCCATTGCCGGGCGATTACAACGGCGACGGCCTCGTCAACCTAGTTGACAACGGCGTCTGGCGTTCGAGCTACGGCGCGACGGGCGACCAACCCGCCGACGGCAACCACGATGGGAAAGTCGACGCCGCCGACTACACCGTCTGGCGCGACGCCTTCGCCGCGCGTTTCAGCGCCGTTGCTGTTCCCGAGCCAACGACCGTGACGCTCGTGCTACTCGCCAGCGGCTGCGGCCTCCTCGGCCGGCGCCGCTTCCTCTGATGCCGCGGCCGCTGTCTCGGGGGCGATGAGGTCGGAGTCGAACACCCGCACCTTCGACCACAGCGGCTTGCCAACCTCGATGAGCTTGAGGTGCTGCGGGTGCGTCGCGTAGACGTCGTGCGCCGCGCGGTCCTTGAACACTACGTGCAGGGCGATGTCGAAGTCCTTGTCGTTCACGTCGCGGTCGAGGTCGTCCGCCAGGGCGCCGACCGAGAAGTAGGTGATGCCCGGGATCTTCGCCAAGTACTTGTGGCAGAGCCCTGCGAAGTGCGTGCGGCTCTTCGGCGACGAGTCGTTGAGCTTGAAGAAGACCATGTGGGCCTGCTCCGCCGCCAAAGTGGGGGCGGCGACCAGCAGCAAGGCCAGGACGAGGGCGAAGCGACGGAGGGCGAACATCGGTGCGGGCTCCTGCGTATCGGGGCGGTGAGAAGGGCGTCGGACGCCAGTTGGAAGGGTACCCGCAACCGGCCGCCGACGCCACAATCCTCTCGCCCCCGCCGCGGTCGATCCACAAGCCGCAAACCCCCCGCCAGCTCCCCGGAGTCCGCCATCATGGCCACTAGCCCCCTGTTGCAACCGCTGGACCTCCAAGGCCTCCCGCTCAACAACCGCGTCGTCCTCGCGCCACTGACCCGCGCCCGCGCTGGCGAAGAGCGCATCCCGAACGATCTGATGGCGGAGTACTACGTCCAACGATCGGGCGCCGGCCTGATCGTTACCGAGGCGACCACCATCAGCCCGCAGGCCAACGGTTGGACCCAGTCCCCCGGCATCTATACCGACGAGCACGAAGCCGGGTGGCGTAAGCTCGTCGCCAAGGTCCACGATGCGGGCGGCGTGATCTTCAACCAGCTCTGGCACATGGGGCGCTCATCGCACTCGTCGTACCACGACGGCTCGCTCCCCGTCGCGCCGTCGGCGATCAAGATCGAGGGCGATGCCGCACGCACGCCAAGCGGCAAGCTCCCCTACGAGACGCCCCGCGCGGTGGAGACCGAGGAGATCCCCGGCATCGTCGCCGACTACCGCCGCGCTGCCCAGCGCGCCCGCGACGCGGGGTTCGATGGCGTCGAAGTCCATGCGGCGAACGGTTACCTCATCGATCAGTTCTTGCAGTCGAAGACCAACCACCGCACCGACCAATACGGCAGCTCGGTCGAGAACCGTTTGCGGTTCCTCGAAGAAGTCGTGACCGCCGTCACCGAGGTCTTCCCCGCCAATCGTGTCGGCGTGCGGCTGTCGCCCAACGGCGTCTATAACGACATGGGGTCGCCCGACTACCGCGAGCAGTTCACCGCGGCGGCGAAGTTGCTCGATCGCTTCGGGCTCGCCTACCTACACGTGGTCGACGGCGTTGATCGCGGCGCGCACGACTTCGGCCCGCCAATGACGCTTGCCGATTTCCGCGAAGTCTTCAGCGGCCCGCTGATGGGGAACTCCGGCTACACGAAAGAGACCGCCGAGGCCGCCATCGCCCGCGGCGACGCCGACCTCATCAGCTTCGGCCGGCCGTTTATCGCAACGCCCGACCTTGTCGAACGCTTCGCCAACGGCTGGCCCCTCAACCCGCCCGCCGAGATCGCCGACTACTACTCGCACGACGCCGAGGGCTATATCGATTTCCCAACCTACGCCGAAGCCCAGCAAGTGGCTTGAGAGCGGTCGATCCTTCGATTGGCGAGACCCATCTTTGTGGAAGGGGTCTCCAGACGCCGATTACGCGCACCATGCCGTATTCGGCTAGGAAACCGTAATCGGCGTCTGGAGACGCCTCCCACAATCGGTTGCATTCAATTAACCACTGAGACAACGAGGGCGCTGAGGACAGCACAGAGAGGCGAACTATGTGCGTCCTCCGTGCTCTCTGTGGCTCTGTGGTTAAAACTGCTTACCGCACCTGGATCGTCTCGATCCGCATCGTACTGCTCACCTGATAGAGGTCGTCGCGGCGGTCTTGCAGCGGGCGCACGGTGCCGATGTCGCGCTGGATCGCCAGGTCGTTGAGGTCGAGCTCGGCGATGCAGACCGACTCGTTGTTCGGCTCGCCCTCGGCAAGGACGCCGTCCTTGGGGAACGAGAAATCGCAGGGCGTGCAGACGGCGGCCTGCCCGTACGTGATCAAGAAGCTGTTCACCTGCGGCAGATTACCGACGCAGCCGGCGAGCACCACGTAGATCACGTTTTCGATTGCCCTCGCCTGCGCGCAGTGCCGGACGCGGTGGTAGCCCTTGCGCTCGGTCGTGGCGAACGGTACGAAGAGCACCTCGACGCCTTGCTTCATGAGCAGGCGTGACAGCTCGGGGAACTCGATGTCGTAGCAGACGAGAATCCCGATGCGTCCCAGCGGCGTGTCGAACACCCGCAGCACGTCGCCGGGCTGCATGTCGTAGTAGTTGCGCTCGCTGGGCGTCATGTGCAGCTTGGGCTGCGTGTAGACGTCGCCGCTGGGCGTGAACAAGTGCGCGACGTTGAGCAGGTCGCCTTCCTCGTCGATCACCGGGTGCGAACCCGCGATAAAGTACAGCCCGTGCTTGACCGCCATCCGCTTGCAGAGCTCGACGTACTGGTCGTGCATCTTCGCGATCTCGCGCACCGCCTCGTGCGTGTCGATATCCGACGGCAGCAGCGTGAACAGCTGCACCGTGAACAGCTCCGGCAGCAACAAGAAGTGGCAGTGGAACTCCTTCGCGGCGTCGGCGAAGAACTCGACCTGCATCTCAAACTGCGCCCAGTCGGTGAGCGGCCGCAGTTGGTACTGGCAGGCGCAGACGCGGATCTTCCGCACCGGCCGGCGGATCGGCGCCCCCGCGATCAGCCGCCGCGCCGGGTCGAACTCCGGGTTGGGCATCTCGAGGAATGTGGCGTAGTTCATGCTCTCGCCGTCGCGCAGGTACCCGTAGTGGATGCCGCGCACCGTGTAGCCCGCCTTGAGGTGCGCCGAGAGGGCCTGGTCGCGGAGCTGCCCCTGTTTGACGGCCTCGACGTACTGGATCGGCTTGAGCCGCTTGGCGTGCTCGGAGTACCCAGGCAGCCGACCGCCCGCGACCATGCGCCGCAAGTTGAACCGCGTCAGCAGCGCCTTGCGACGCTTGTAGAGTCGGGCCGCCAAACCCTTGCCGCGCCAGTCGGGCACGACCGCGATGTCGGCGCCATAGAGCGTATCACCCGCCGGGTCGTGCGTGCCGAAGGTGCCGACGCCCGTGATCTCGTCGTACGAGTGCCACGGCGACTCGTCGTCGAGGATCACGATCAACGAGCTGGCGTAGCCAACGATGCGGCCGTCGATCTCGGCGAGAAACTGCCCCTCCGGGAAGGCGGCCAGCTGCATCCGCAGCTTCCGCTCGTCCATATAGGTCTCTTCGGCCATCCCCGGATAGCACTCACGCTGGACAGCGACCAGCGCCGGGATGTCCGACTCTTCCCACCGCCGAATCCGCACGGGGTCACCGGCGTCGCCGAAGTCGAGGCCTTCCACGGATTGGTCGTCAGCCATGATGAGGTCGCAGATAGTACGGTAAGAATGCCTGCAACTGACTATCGGCAACGGAGTCAAACTGGGCAAGACAAAACGGCGGTAACGCTAGCAGAAGTCTCGCGCAGAGCCGCGGAACCGCAGACGGCTAGAGGCGAGCCGGCCATGCAAGTGGTCGGAGGACTCACGCAAAGCCGCCAAGGCGCGAAGGAGGCGCTAGGTGCGTATCTTGGTGAGGCGAAGCCGAGCTCCGCGTCCCCCTCCCTCCAACAACGTTATGCAGTTGCTAGCAGGGGTTAAACGAAGGGAGTTCGCGTTCTACTGAATCTCTTTTGGGACCAACCAAGGGAGAAGCCAGATGGAACGCGAACTCTGGGAGCAACTGTACGCGATTGCCAGGCGGCTGGACAACGCTTGGTCGGGCGGGTTTTACCGGGCGTCGGAGGTCGTGGCGGTGTTCTTATGGGCGGTGGTCCACGACCGGCCCACCAGCTGGGCCTGCCAGCCCGACAACTGGCCGCCGCAGCTATCGGTTCCGTTCCCGTCGCAATCGACGATGAGCCGCCGGCTACGGAGCCGTGGCGTGAGGGAGCTGCTGGGCCGTCTGGAGCAGGCGTTGGGGGGCGACCCGCGGCGCTGGTGGTTGCAACGGATCGACAGCAAGCCGCTGCCGATCGGTTCCTACAGCAAGGACCCCGACGCGCGCGTGGGGCGGGCGGCCAACCGCTTCGCGAAGGGCTACAAGCTGCACGTGGTGTGGGGCGAGGGCCCGCTCCCTTCGGTGTGGCGGGTGGAGCCGATGAACACGGGCGACGCGACGGCCGCTCGTCCGCTGCTCGAAGAGCTGCCGGGCGAGGGCTATGTGACGGGGGACCGTCAGTACGACAGCAACCCGCTGCACCGCGTGGCTTCGCCGCGTCATCAGATCATCGCCCAGCAGCAGCGGCCGGGGCAGGCGTTGGGGCATCGCCGCCACGAGCCCAGCCGTGTGCACTGCCTGGAGATGCTCCGCCGTCCCTTCGGACAAGCCGTGCTCGCCTTCCGCGACCCGATCGAACGCTGCTTCGGCAACCTCACCAGCTTCGCCGGCGGCCTGGGCCCCCTGCCAAGCTGGGTCCGACGCCTTCACCGCGTCCACCTCTGGGTCCAAGCCAAGCTCCTCCTCAACGCCCTCCGCGTCCTCAAACGACAAAAGCTCGTGATAGCAACTGCATAACGTTGTCCAAGGGAGGGGGATCAACGACGCTCCGCGTCGATTGTCCGCTAGCCGAACCTGCGCCTGCGCTTGTACCGGCCTGCCTTCCTGACTCCTGATTACTGATCCCTGACTACCGCTCCACCACTCAGCGGATTGACGCCCCGAACCCCTGTGCGATACCTGTAGATGGAGACTCACCCAGGAACGCACGGATGCCGGAAGGAGACACTCTCTACCGCGTCGCCGCCGCGGTGCGACCGGTGCTTGCTGGGCGGCGGGTGAAGGCCGCTAGCAGCTCGGATCGCACGACCGTCGATCCGATCGACGCCGCTTCGCTTGTTGGCCATGTCGTCACCGAGGTCGACGCCCGCGGCAAGCACCTGATGCTCTCGTTCGACGACGAACGGGTCGTCCATATCCACCTCGGCATGGACGGATCGGTCCACGTCTACCCGCTAGGCGAGCCGTGGCGCAAGAAGCCCTCCAGCGCCGCGCTGGCCCTCTCCACGGACGAACACACGATCGTCTGCTTCAGCCCGAAGCTGCTCGAACTTGTGACCGTAACCCACTTGCGCCGCAATGGTTACTTGCAACGGCTCGGCCCCGACCTGATGCGCGAGGACGTCGATCTCGGCTCGGCGCTGGCACGGATGCGGGTGCACAACGCGGCGCCGATCGGCGAGGCGGTGATGAATCAGACGATCGCGGCGGGGATCGGCAACGTCTACAAGAGCGAGACCCTCTTCGCCGCCCGCATCAATCCCTGGACGCGCATCGGCGAGTTGAGCGACGAACGGCTGCTCGACTACCTGCGCGAGTCGCACCGCTTGATGCGGATCAACCGCGGACCGGGCCGGCGCGTGACCCGCTTCCGCGATGACGGCGGCCGCCACTGGGTCTACGGCCGCACGGGCCAGCCATGCTATGTCTGCGGCGCCCCGATCACCGTCCGCCGCCAAGGCGACGCGGGCCGCACGACCTTCTGGTGCGCGAAGTGCCAGCCGCCAGCCCAGGCATGAGCCGTCGGCGCTAGCCGCGGGCGGTGTTATCGAATCGCTCTCACAACGACCGTAGGCAGGTTCGATTCGCTCGCGCTTCGGAGCTACAATGAAGGCCTCTCCCCACCGCACGAGGCGCTGAATCCATGCCGTTACGCTGGTTCACTCTGCTGCTCCTGCTCACCGCTACGCTCGGCGTGGCTCAAGAGCCCGAGTCGTCCGACGCCGACAAGCCCCGAGTCGCGCCGGCCAATACGGGCGACTATAGCGGCTTGGCGATCCCCGACGGCGTTCAACCGACGCCCCCCGCAAGCGAGTTCGCGATCTACAGCGGCCGCGTCGTCCGCGTCCTCGGCGAGGTCGGCGACCACCGCGTCGTGATGCTCCCCAGCGGCGTGCTCACTTCGGTCGCTCGCAGCGACACGAAGCCTAGCGAGGGCCCCTTCGTCGCCGCGACGCGCGAAGAGTTGATCGAACAACTCAAGTCCGAGGGCTTCGACAAGTACAAGTTCGAGTCGGCGGGCTACTACCTCTTCGTTTACGATTGCTCCGAGGCATACTACCTGCACACGAAGTCGATCCTCCAGAGCATGCTCGCCGGCGTGGTGAAGCAGCTCGCCGCTTGGGGCGTCAAGCCGCAGCGGCCGGAGGCGCCGATGGTGGTGATCATCACCTCCAACCGCACGACGTTCGACGCCATCATGAAGGTGCCCGAGGATTTCGCCGCGTACTACAACGGCGTCAGCAATCGCGTCGTGTTGTATGAGGACGACAAGCTGTTCGATGCGGCGCCCGAGTTCGCGTTAAAGCAGGGCGCCTACGTCGTCGCTCACGAGGCGATCCACCAGCTGCTGCACAACACGGGGATTCAGCACCGGCTTTCGGACTGGCCGCAGTGGTTCAGCGAGGGCGTCCCGGAGTACTTCTGCCCGTTGCGGGTCCAGTCATCGCTGACTCGCACCGGCGGCGATGAACTGCCGACCCGCACCGTCAAGTGGAGCGAAGCGGGCATGGTCAACGACCTGCGGATGCACGACCTCCTACGCACGCAACCCGCGAACGGCGGCCTCGTAAAGACGACCGTCGCCGCGCCGAGCCTCACCGCCCACGGCTACAGCGTCGCCTGGGGGCTGACGCACTACCTAATCGAGCGTAAGCCCGAAGCGTTCAAGGCGTACCTCGCCGACATGCGCAAGTCCCCGCCCCTCTCGGCGATCGCCGCGGAGTCGTCCCGCGCGCCCGACCCGCTGTTCGTCAAGCACTTCGGCGACGACTTCGCGGCGATCGAGAAGGAGGTCCAGCGGCACCTCACCAGCCGGAAGATGCAGTCCGCCTACACCGACCCGTATGTCAACCAGACGCACTACGTCGTCAGCGTTACCTACAAGAAAGGCCGCGTCTACTACACCACGGCAGGCATCATGCTCTCCCCCGCCGGCGCGCGGGAGTGGACCACGAGCAAGAAGCAATCCCTAGCCGAAGAGGGGATCGACGCCCACGTCGTGACCCGCGAATGCCGCACGGCGCGCGAGGCGGAGTTTCATATGCGGAAGATCATGAATTAGCCGTGATGTCTCGCGCAGAGACGCGGAGACGCAGAGAAGTCCATAGCGAGCCGACCACGTTAGTGGCCGGTGGAACCACGCAAAGACGCGACGACGCAAAGAGAATTGAGGGCGGGGCTTTCTTGGTGAGGCGAAGCTGAGCTGTTGGTTCCCCTCCCTTTTTTTAGGGAGGGGCTAGGGGAGGGTAAAAGGTGTCGATCGGATAGAGGTTGGTGTACTGGATTATCAAGGAGCAAAGGCACACGATGCGAGGATACGCCGGATACCGCCGACCGTCCCCTAACCCCTCCCTAAAGAGGGAGGGGGAAAATACGACGCTTCGCGTCTTCGCTTTGCGCCTTAGCGCCCTGGCGTGAGTCCACCGGCCACTAACGTGGTCAGCTCGCCACAACTCTCTGCTGTCTCCGCGTCTCTGCGCGATACCTCAACGCACACCGGCCGGGTCGCGGAAGCGATAGCCCACGCCGCGTACGGTCTCCACAAGGTCGGCGTGGTCGCCGAGCTTCTTGCGGAGCGCGCGGACGTGCACGTCGATCGTCCGTTCGAGCACTAGCGAGTCGCCGCCGAGCGCCGCATCGATCAGTTCGCTGCGGCTGAAGACGCGGCCCGGTTGACGGATCAGCGCCTCGAGCAGGCCGAACTCGCTGGGCGTCAGGTCGAGCACCTCTTCGTTGGCCGTGACGCGGTGGCGTTCGCGGTCGACGAGGACGCCCTGGCTGACGAGGATGTCGCCGGGTTGGGTGGGGCTGGTGACCCGGCGGAGCAGGGCCTTGATGCGCTCCAGCAGCACCCGCACGCTGAACGGCTTGGCGACATAGTCATCGACGCCGACCGAGAAGCCCGCCACTTGGTCGGTCTCCTCGCCCTTGGCGGTGAGCATCAGCACGAGCTGCTTCTTCGTGACCGGGTCGGCGCGGATGCGGCGGCAGATCTCCAGCCCGTCGATGATCGGCAGCATCAGGTCGAGCACCACGAGGTCCGGCGAGCGGAGCTTCGATTGGTTGAGGCCGTCCTGGCCGTCGTAGGCGACGTAGGTCTCGTACCCGTCCTGACGGAGGTTGTACTCGAGCACGTCCGCCAGGGAGCGGTCGTCTTCGACAACAAGGATCTTTGCCTTGGCCATCGTTCGATCGGCGGTTCGCAGCGGGGCAGCGGTGGGATAGTTAGCGGGGTAGGCGGTGACCACAGGGGGCCTCCAGGTCAAGCAATTGAAGAGTTCAAGCGCAGCGGTTCTCTAGCGTCGTCGCGGCTCGGCGAGTCGAAAGCATGGCGTGTCGAACTCTCGGAGCGTCGGCTACTCAGCGGGGGGCTGCTGGGGAGCCATCGGGCTGGGATCGCGGCGGTGGCGGGCGATCTCGCCCTCCACCAGGTAGATCACGTCCTCGGCGATATTCGTGGCGTGGTCGCCGATCCGCTCGATGTGCCGCGACGCGCTGAACAGGTGCAGTGCGGGCTCCACCAAGTGGGGCGAGTCGCGGATGATCTCGTAGACGCGGTCGATGACCCGGCGGTTGAGGTTGTCGATCTCGTCGTCCTGCCGACGCACCCGCCGTGCGGCGGCGGCGTCGAGCTCGACGAACGCGTCGAGCGCGTCGCGCACCATCGCGATTACCGCCTCGGCCATCCGATCGAGAAAGTCGGGGAGCGGCAGCTCGGGGTAAGAGGCGATCGCGTCGTTGCGTTCGCCGACGTTGACCGCCAGGTCGGCGATCCGTTCGAGGTCCGCGTTGGTCTTTAGCACCGTCGCCACACGCCGCAGGTCGACCGCCACCGGTTGGTGCAGAGCGAGGATCTTCAGGCACTCTTCCTCGATCAACACCTCACGGCGATTGATCTCCGGCTCGCGCGCTTGCAGCTCCTCGGAGAGCCCGAGCTTCCGCGCGCAGAGGCCGTGGCACGCCATGCGGATCATCTCTTCGACCAGGGCCGACTGCGCGAGCAGGTCCTGTTCGAGGGCGTCGAGGTCGCGTTCTAGATGGATGGACATGGGGGAGCTGTAAGCGGTTAGTCGTTAGCGGTTAGCAGTTAGCAAAAAGTGGAGTGTCCAGCCGTCAGCTAACAGCTAACGACTAATAGCTAACCGCTTTACCCAAATCGCCCCGTGATGTAATCCTCGGTCTGCCGCTTCTTGGGGTTGGTGAAGAGGTCGGTCGTGGGGCCGGCCTCGATCAGCTTGCCCTCGAAGAAGAAGGCGGTCTGATCGCTGACGCGCGCCGCTTGCTGCATGTTGTGCGTGACGATGACGATCGTGTACTGCTCTTTGAGTTCGAAGATCAGGTCCTCGATCCTCGAGGTGCTCGCCGGGTCGAGCGCGCTGGCCGGTTCGTCCATCAGCAGCACCTGCGGCTCGGTCGCCAAAGCGCGGGCGATACAGAGCCGCTGCTGCTGGCCGCCGGAGAGGGCCAGCGCCGAGTCGTCCAGACGGTCCTTCACCTCGTCCCACAAAGCGGCGTGGCGGAGGCAACGCTCGGTGATCTCGTAGAGGCGGGCCTTGTTCCGCTCGCCGGCGACGCGCGGGCCGTAAGCGACGTTCTCGAAGATCGACTTCGGGAAGGGGTTCGATTTCTGGAAGACCATGCCGACGCGCTTGCGCAACTCAACCACGTCGACGCGCGGGGCGTAGATGTCTTGGCCGTCGAGCGTCAGTGAACCTTTGACCCGCGCCTCGTCGATCATGTCGTTCATGCGGTTCATGCACCGCAAGAGCGTGCTCTTGCCGCAGCCCGACGGGCCGATGAACGCCGTCACGCACTTCTCGGGGACCACCAGGTCGATCCCGAAGAGCGCTTGCTTGGGCCCGTAGAAGAAATCGACGTCCGTGACGTTGATCTTCGTGGGCGCGTCCGCCAGCTCGTCGGCCGAGCGGCTCGGCCGCATCGGGTCGATCGCCGGCGCGCTGAGCGTCGGCTTGGGGCGGCGGATGGCGACGGTTTCGGGCATCGCTTGCGAGGGGGTTGGTTGGTCTTCAGCCATCGGCATTGGGTTTACCACTTGATCCGTCGGCCGTACTTGGCTCGAACGAGCACCGCGCCCGTATTCAGCACGATCAGCACGGCGAGCAGCACGACGATCGCCGCCGACGCCAGCCCGTGGAACTCTTCTTGCGGCCGTTCGGCCCAGTTAAAGATTTGCAGCGGCATCGCGGAGAACTCGTCGCTCAGCGATTGCGGCACGAAGGCCACGAAGGCCACTGCGCCGATCGCCACCAGCGGCGCCGCTTCGCCGAGCGCCCGCGCAATGGCGAGGATGACGCCCGTCATCACGCCCGGCAGGGCCGCCGGCAGCACCTGACTCCAAACCGTCTGCCAACGCGTCGCGCCCAGCGCGTACGACGCTTGGCGGATGGTTCCCGGCACAGCGCGCAGGGCTTCTTGTGTCGAGAGGATCACGATCGGCAGCACCACCAGCGACAGCGTCAAAGCCCCGGCGATGACGCTCCGCTCCAAGGCCATGCCGCGGACAAAGAGGCCGAGGCCCAAGATGCCGTAGACGATCGAAGGCACGCCGGCGAGGTTCGAGATGTTGAGCTGCACGAGCTTCTTCCACCAGCTCGAGGCGACGTACTCTTCGAGGTAGACCGCGGCGCCGACGCCGGTGGGGATCGAGAACAGCGCCGTCAGGCCGATCAGCCACAGGCTCCCCATCAGCGCCGGCAGGATGCCCGCCTTCGCCGGGTCGCGCGACGGGTACGACGTGAGCAGCGTCCAGCTGAGCCACGGCAGGCCGTTCATCAGCACATCCACCAGCAACCACACCAGCGCCGCGATGCACAGCGCGGTCGCTAGGGCGCAGAGCCAGCCGAACAGCTTCGAGCCGAGATAGCTGCGCTGCGCTTCGAGCGAGTTGGGATCGGCCTGGGGGCTCATTCGTACTGCTCCCGCATGCGGCTGAGGATCCACTGGGCGATCAGGTTGATCGTCATCGTGATGCAGAACAGCGCCAGGCCGACGGCGAAGATCGTGCGGTACTCGATCGAACCGGCGGGCGTGTCGCCCTTGCTGACCTGGACGATGTAGGCGGTCATCGTTTGAACGCTCTCCAGGGGGTTGAGCGTCAACTGCGGCGTGGCGCCGGCGGCGAGCGTGACGGCCATCGTCTCGCCGATCGCCCGCGAAATCGCCAAGAGGAACGACGCCATGATGCCCGATAGCGCCGCCGGGACGACGACCTTCACGGTGACGTCGTACTTCGTGGCGCCCAGCGCGAACGCCGCCGACCGCAAGTCGCGCGGCACGCTTCGCAGCACATCCTCGCTGAGCGAGATGATCGTCGGCAGGATCATCAGCCCCACCACGATGCTCGCCGACAAAGCGTTGAAGATGCTGTCCGATTGAAAGATCGCGCGGACGATCGGCGACACCGTCGTCACCGCCAGCACGCCGTAAACGACCGACGGGATGCCGGCGAGGACCTCTAGCAACGGCTTCACGACCTCACGCACGGGGGTGGGGGCGTACTCGCTAAGGTAGATCGCGGCTCCGAGGCCCAGCGGCGCGGCGATCAAGATCGCCCCGCCGGTCACCAGCAGCGTGCCGCAGAACAGCGGCAGGATGCCGAAGTGCTGCGGCTTGATCAGCGGCGCCCATTCGGTCCCGAAGAGGAACTCGATCGGCGACACCTCACGGAAGAACTGCAACGACTCGGCCAGCAGCACCACGACGATGCCGACCGTCGTCAGCACCGACAAGCCCGCGCAGGCCGCCAAGAAGACGTGGATAGCGGCCTCCCAACCGCGGCGTGCGACGCGGCTGTCGGCAGGCGTGCCCAGCGCCGGCGAACCGGGCGGGAGCGAGGCGGATTCCGTAGCCATCGACATCGAAAAAGGATTCGCTGAGGGCGGTGGTGCTACTTAGCCGGCTTGGCGGCTTCGAAACGCTTCTGGTTCTCGGCCGCGACCTCGTCCGACACGGGGACGTAACCGACTTCTTCCGCCATCTTGCCGGCCTGGTCGAGGTAGAACTCGACGAACTCCAGGCCCTCGGGCTTGGTGAGCAGGTCGTTGCGGACGTACAGGTACAGTGGCCGCGACAGCGGCGCGTACTCGTTCGAGCGGATCGTCTCGAGCGAAGGACGCACCGGTTCGGCTTCGCCCTGAGCGACGCCGATGAGCTTCAGCTTGTCCTCGTTCTCGGCGTAGTAGGCGAAGCCGAAGTAGCCGAGCGAGTACTTGTCCTCAGCGACGCCGGTCACCAGGACGTTGTCGTCTTCGCTGGCCGCGAAGTCGCTACGGCAGGACTTGGCCTCGCCGACGATTACTTCCGTGAAGTACTCGAAGGTCCCCGAGTCGGTGCCGGGGCCGTAGAGCTTGATCTCCTCGTCGGGCCACTCGGGATTGAGCTCGTTCCACTTCATGACGGGCGAGTCATCGAGCGGCCGCCAGATTGAGGCCAACTGCTCGACCGTGAGCGTGTCGCACCAATCGTTCTCGGGGTTCACGACGATCGCGATCCCGTCAAAGGCGACCGAGAGCTCGGTGTAAGGGACCTTGGCGGCGGCGAGGGCCTCGACCTCTTCGGGCTTGATGCCGCGCGACGCGTCGCAGATGTCGATCTCGCCGGCGGTGAACTTCTTGAAGCCGCCGCCCGTGCCGGAGAGCCCGACCGTGACGCGGACGCCCGGCCTTTCCTCCCGGAACTCCTCGGCGACCGCCTCGCTGATCGGGTAGACGGTGCTCGACCCGTCGATCTTGATGCTCTCCTGGCGGCCACAGCCGGCAAGGATCGGGAGGCTAACGAGCACCGCGGCACAGAACCGAACGCCTGACTTCATCACCGAGGATCGTCCTCATGGTCGGGAGGGTACTTTCGCGCCGCCGGGCGTCCTCACCCGCCGGCTTGGGGAATAGAGTAGGGGGCGAATGTGAAGACAGTATTAAGAAATTGTGAACTGCTAGCGGGGGCCGGCGGGGCGCTCCCCCCGACCCTAACCACACTGGCCCCGGCGGACTATCGTTCCAAGCGACGCGGGGCCGGGATTTTTGCCTCCAATCCTCATTTAGCCCCCGGTCAACGACCGGGGGCTAAATGAGAAGTCACGCCAACCCCGCCGCGGCGGCAAAGCCGCCCAATCCGCCGCGAAAACCGCACCATGCCCCTCTCGCCACCCCCCGAGCCCTTGGTCCAACTCCGCGGCGTTGGCAAGTCGTTCGGTGGCACGACGGCCCTGGCGGGGCTCGATCTGACGGTGGGGCAGGGGGAGTTCGTTTCGCTCGTCGGGCCCTCGGGCTGCGGCAAGAGCACGGCCCTGCGGCTCGTGGCGGGGCTCTCGCAGCCGACCAGGGGCGACATCCATTGGGCGCCGGGCGTCGCTGAGGGACGCGCCGGGCGCGGACGCGACGTGGCGTTCGTCTTCCAAGAGCCGACGCTCCTCCCCTGGTCGCGGGTATGGGCGAACGTCTACCTACCGCTCCGCCTGCGGGGTGAGAGCCGCGCGGCGGCCCGCGACCGCGTCGATGAGGCCCTCGCCCTGGTGGGCCTCGCCGACTTTCACGACGCCTACCCCCGCGAACTCTCCGGCGGCATGAAGATGCGTGTCGCCATCGCCCGGGCGCTGGTGACACGGCCGCGGGTGCTGCTGATGGACGAGCCCTTCGCCGCCCTCGACGAGATCACCCGCACACGCCTCAACGACGACCTGCTGCGGCTGTGGGGCGAGCAGCGGTGGACCGTGCTCTTCGTGACGCACAGCGTCTACGAGTCGGTCTTCTTGTCGCAGCGCATCGTGGTGATGGCGGCCCGGCCTGGGCGGATCATCGACGAGGCCCACGTCGCCGCGCCCTACCCCCGTGAAGAGGCATTCCGCCGGACGACCGGATACGCCGCGGCCTGCGAACGGGTGTCGAACTCGCTGCGTCGTGCGGTCGAAGAGGCCGGCGGCTGACAAACCGGCACGGCGGTTGCTTTCGGTCGAGGTAGTGCCCTCGTCCCTACCGGAGCAGCCCCGATGTCCCCTTCGATCAATAACCCGGCCAACAACGAAGTTCTTCCGGCCTCGCTGATGGCTGCCGCCGTGTTGGCGGTCGCTGTCGCCGCATCGACCTTGGTCGCTCAGCAACCAGAGCGCCCGCCCGCCCGCCAATCCGCCAACGAGCCGGTGGTGAATAACGCTGATCCGCAGGCGGTTGAGGAAGACGTCGCCGCGCCGATTTACGGGCTGTCACTTGAGGAGAGCGACGATGGCCGGGTCCTCATCAAGGCGGTCGAGCCCGAGTCACGCCCTTGGAAGGCCGGCTTCCGCGAAGGGGACTACCTCGTCGCGGTCGGCGAGATGAAAGACGTGCCCTATGACAAACTCTTCGAGAGTCTCCGAGATACGGCGTCGGAGACCTACGACGGCGAGGCCTTCAACGTCACCATCCTTCGCGACAACCGTCGACACACGCTCGAAGTCCCCGGGGCGGGGCGTTCGCCCGAGGACATACGGAAACTCCAGTCGAAGTCGGAGAAGGCGATTGAGGAGAAGCTGGAGCCCGCAGGACCGACGATGGACAGGTACGCCACGGAGTCGATGCCGTCCACGGCCGACATCGAAGAGTACCTGAAACTCGCTCGGTTAGCGAAAGAGGAAGATCTGTCCGCCCGCGATCAGCGTCGCTTCGGTGAACTGGCGACGGTCGTTGTTGGCGGCGGCTTTGGTTGGGGCGGCGTGGGCGGCGTCGCGGGCGGTCCCCCGTCGGGGACGACGACCGTCTCGCCGGGGCCCTCTAGCGGCTCGAACTGGCAACGCCCCGGGGCCGACGGCCAGCCGGTCGACGCCTTCGACGGCTCAACGGCGACCGACACCGGCGCGCAGGTCCCGGAGTCTGGCATCGGTACGGGCGAAATGGACGGCACGGCGACGCCTGGAACCGGCATCGGTGACGGTCAGCCGACCCCCGGGATGCAGCAATCGAACCCCGCTGAACAAGGGGCTCGCGCCCAGCAAGTCCAGAGGGCCCGTCAGCTCGGGGCCGAGATGCAGCGGCTTCAGGCGATGCAAGCGGCTGGCGGCCGCATGACCGCGGCCCAAACCCGACGGTTCGCCGCTCTGCGTCAACTCTCGCAGTTCGCCAACACAACCCAAAACGCCGACCCGACGCGCTACTCCCCCGAGCAGATGCAGAGCCTGCAACGAGCCGCGCAGTCCGGCGCGCTGACGCCGATGCAGCGCCAAAACCTGCTGGGGATCCAGCGCAATCAGCTCATGTCGGAGTTCGCCCGTTCGGCTCCCGGCGCGAACCGGAACATGCCCGCGAATCCTGGACTACGGAATCCAGGCCTCAATAACCGCGGTCTCAACAACCCGGGACTGAATAATCCCGGTCTCGGGAACTCGGGGCTCAACACGCCGCAGGGAGTCGGTAGCGGGGGGGCCGCCGGCGCTGGCGCCGGCACGGGGGCAGGCGCCGGAGCTGGGGCAGGCGCCGGAGCTGGGGCAGGGACCGGCGCCGGGGCTGGCAGTGGTATCGGTGACGCCAATTAATCCGGCGCTACCCCCTCTGGTGAATGGCTAGGCCCGCCTGAGGGGGCGTGAATCTCGTAAATCCTTCCAAATATTTCTCCCATTCTCGTCAGAAGTCGCTACTCTCAGAGTCTTGTGCGACGCAACACCGGGCATTGGCGCCCAGATTTCGTTCGTCGCAATCTTTTTAGTTCTGAGAACTGTAATGGCTGAAGGCACGATCAAGCGGCTGACTGACAAGGGTTTCGGTTTCATCGACACCGGCTCGGGCAAGGACATTTTCTTCCACCACTCGAATGTGGAAGGCGTGGCCTACGACGACCTCCGCGAAGGACAGCGGGTTTCCTACGAATCGGGTCAAGGCCCGAAGGGTCCTCGCGCGGAGCACGTTCGCGTTCTCTAGGAACCGGACGCAGTAACGCACACCAATCGAAAAGCCGCCCCGGCGCCATCAGGCCCGGGGCGGTTTTTTTCGTTGGCGCCTGGAGTAGGACGGGCCGTGCCCATGGACATGCGTTTAGAAGGCCACAGAGGGCCCATACGGGCGTTTCGACGCCTCGCTAGGGGTTTAGGCGGGTCCCCGCCTCCGACGCCGTAAATGGCGTCCTGGAGCCTCCTGGGTGACCCCATCGTCAGGGGGGTGTCGACACAACTCCCGCAGGAACGGCTCACGGCTCGACGGCCGGCGTCGCCTCGGTCTCCGGCGTTGCTTGGCATGCCGTCCACACTTTCGGCAACAGCTCGGCGAGTTGCGTCCAGTGCGCGACGTGCGACACGTCCGCCGACGCATGGTTGACGACCTTCGACACGCCGTCGACGACGACGTCCGGCAGCGGGCGGCAGCCGATCCGCCGCCGCAGGTCGGGCGTCATCCGCAGGATGCGGTCGCGCGGCGAGTAGAGGTTGTAGAGCGTGCCGTGGATGCCGCGGACGCACTGCTCCCAGTCGGCCGCGTCGAGGTCCGCGGCGCCGGCGAGCAGCACGACGTCGCTAATGGTCAGGTCGGCCGCGTGCGCTCCGCGGAGCGTCTGGTGCACGACCCGCGCGCCGAGCGAGTGCCCGATCAAGTTCACCGGCCGGCCTTCGGCGATCTCAGCGATCAGCGACGGCAGCTCACGGCCGACTTGCTCGGCGCGGCGCTCCATCCTTTTGAACTGCGCCACCTCGTGGAGGCCAATGACTCCCGCGTCGATTAGCAGTGACATCGGCGACAACGCGTAACGGATCCGCCCAGCCTTGGCCGCGGCGCGCAGTCCCGTGAAGGTCGCCGAATCGCCCCAGCTCCCCGCCATCCAGCGGAACAGGTAACTCGCCCCCGTAACCCCGGTGCGTTGCACTCGCAACCGCGCCGCCTCGACCTCGGCGGGCGAAGCCATCGAGCGATAGCCATGCACAAAGATGTTGACCCGCGAAGCGCTCGTCTGCTCAGAATCAACGGCGATCAGTGCGGGCGCGGGCATGCAAAGAAAGAATGGGACGCGGATGAACGCGGATCAAAGGGATGAACGCCGATGATTTCTAGTCTATCCGCGATCATCCGAATAATCCGCGTCCATCCGCGTCCCATTCTTAATCCTACCCGAGCGCCATCATTGGCTCGTCGCCGGTGCGCGGCGCGGACGCCATCTTCTCGAGCCAGGGGTCGAGCGTGCTTAGTGGATCGCTACGCCGCCCGACGCCAGCAACCGCAGCCTAGCAGTCCCATAGCGCCGACCAGCAGAGACGATGGTTCCGGAACTGCTTGCAGCGAGCCGACGATGACGCCGGACGAGCCGTATGCCGTAGCGCTTTCCAATATCTCTACCGTTAGAGGAGGAAAGAAAGGCGATGGTCCGGTGGAAATTGTTGGCATCCGCAGATGCACCCAGCCGAACACATTGCGAGGAAGGAAAGTGCCCGGCTCCGAAGTCGCAAAGGCCAAGTAGAAGCTGGGGCTTGAGAGTGACGATCCAGAGTGGTAGCTGAAGTCAATCAGCTGAGTAGCCCCACCAAACCCAACGAACGCCCAATCGTCAATCGCTGCATTGGTGAAGATATCTCCTTCCCTGACAAGATACCAATCGGACCCTTCGTCGAGATTGACGGTGAAGTTGCTTATCGCGATATCGTAGGTCCCGGGATGTGTCTGCACATCAAGATCGAACCAAAACGAAGTAAAGTCGCCCGCTAGTGTTTGCTTTACGGTGAGTTGAACATCACGTACGGGGAAAGTATCAAAATTCAACTCAACGGTGTCGGCTGTCACAACCGGCGCCGCATACGCCTGCCCGGCAAGGACGATTGCAATCGATAGGATGGCCAGGCGCATCGGTGCGTTCCGAGGGATGAGAGATTCTGCCGCCATCATACTACCCACCATCTCAGCCCCATGCCATCGTCGGCTCATCGTCGTTCCGTGGAACAATCGCCTGCTGCTCAAGCAAGCCTATTGGGTGGTTACGCCGTTCGTCGCCGGCAACCGCAGGCCAGCAGTCCCATCGCGGCAATCAGCAGAGACGATGGTTCTGGAACTGCTTGCAGAGAGCCGATGACGATCCCGCCTGAGTCAAAGGCGGTGGCGCTGCCAAGCAATCGCAGTCGGTTGGGCGGCAATGACGGAAAGGGATAGGGGTAAAACTGTAACTCTACCCAGCCGTAGATATCGCGTTCTGGGAAGTCCTCGAAGCCCAGAGAAGTTGCAAAGCCGAGATAGAAGCTGGTTTGCCAGTTCTGGAGTGGAAAAGGGTCAACTCCGGGGATAGGCCAGTTGGACCAGTAACTCGGATCAATGGTGGCGCTTGTGATAGAAGTGGGGCCCGGCCCTACTAGCCGAAGAAAAGTGCCGCTCGCAATGGCTTGAGGCGTAAAAGAATCCCCTTTGCGAACGAGATACCAATCAGACCCTTCGTCGAGGTTGACGCCGAGATTCTTGAGAACAGGAATTGAAGTAAGTGGATCGAACTCGCTGTCGAAGAAGAAGGAGGTATGGTCGTTCAGGGTAGATTCTTGATAGACCGCTAATTGATGGCTACCGATCTGGGCTTGTCCATCCGTGTAGAAGTCAACCGAATCGGGTATGACGACTGTCGCGGCGCCTGCCTGGGCAGCAGTTAATACCAGCGCAAGAAGGATGGCCAGTCGCATGGGCAAGCTCCGAAGCTAGAGGAGTTTCAACACCCTGCATCCTACCCACCAGTTCTCCCCAACGTCATCATCGGCTCGTTGTAGGCCCACGGCGAGGACGCCATTTCTCAAGCCACGGTCCGTTTGGCGCTATCCATGGCGCCGCGCCGGATCCGCTCTGCGCTTGTTTCGGCTTACACTACAATGCTTTCGCCCTACACTACCAACGAGAACTAGTGTTTCCCAGGTTTCAGAGACGCCGTGGCGGCTCCCAATACGACAATCGTCAGGAGAGCAGCGCTCGTAGGCTCAGGAATTGACGCGACAACAAAATGAAACGGTAAGCCATCGGATTCGAAGTCGAAGCTTCCCCGCTTGAACCCCGCACGTGCGATGAAAGTAGCTTCGGTAAACGTCGACAGCAATTCAGGTTCAGAGAGGTTCGTCGGGAGTATGTCGCCCAGGCTATAGCGACCGGGATAGATGGCGTCCGCGATGAGGCCGATTGACGACGCGTTGGGCAGAGAGAGGCCGTCGGTGGGTGTCGTGTACTCCTCCGGGTCGAAGAGGCCTGCAGAAGAACGGAGCAGAAAGCTCGCGATATAGCCGCCGCTGGGACCAGTCGTATCTAGCACGACCTCTCCGCTCCAGGGACGATAAACCAGCTTTGCAGCAGATGCCCACTGCACCATATCGGGGTCGAAGAGGTCCCAGCGGTTATCGAACTCACGGCCGGGGTGCCCGTAGATAAACTCGGGTGCGAGCGCCGGGGTTCCCGTTCCGATGGCATCTACATAAGTAACGCCGCCCAAGGCGATATCGCCGAGGCTAAAGGTCGTCCTCTTCACACTGAAGAGGTCTTGCCAAGTCTCAGAGCCAATTCCGGTTGGCAGCACGTTGCCTATGGTCACCAGTCCGCGGATGTCCGTGGATAGCGAAGCGTCCGATAGAACCAGCGATTCAGTCGTGTAGAGCGTCGAGTTCGAAAGGCGAACTTGATTTTCGCTATTGAACCGAATGTCGGTTTGATGGGGATTCAGCCCAAAGCCGTAGGTGTGGATGCCACCTGTGCGAGTCTCGGCGGTATCGAGCGATACGTTACCCGTAAGCGGGTCATAGTAGACTTTCAAAGTAGCGGAGGCTGAGGCGCCGAATGCGTACAAACCAACGAACACTATGACCGCGGCAATCTGCGAATGAAGGCGCATGGAGAAACTCCGCTGAGAGTGAGGTTCGCAAAGTACCGTACTCCATTGTAGTTGGGCTGGCAATCGTTTTCAGCCGAGCGCCATAATTGGCTCGTCGCCGGTGCGCGGCGCGGACGCCATCTTCTCGAGCCACGGGTCGAGGTCGGCGAAGAGGGCGGGCATGTCGGGGCTGAACATCTTGCCTACCAAGAGGTCGGTCAGCGGGCCGGCGTGGTGCGGGTACTCTTGTACGAACTTGCCGACGCGGAAGTTGCCCGAGTAGAACGAGTTCACCAGCTTGCGGACCCACTTGGTTCCCTCGGCGAAGGTCGGCGCCCAAGCGCCGAGGCGTTCGGCCGAGAGGTCGCCGCTTTGCAGGGCATCGACGACACACTCGCTCGCCATGTCGGCCGACTTCATCGCGAAGTAAACGCCCGACGAGTAGACCGGGTCGATGAAGCCCCAGGCGTCGCCCACTAGCACCCAACCGGCGCCGGCGGCTTGCTTGGTCGTGTAAGAGAACTCCTTGGCGACGGCGAGGTCGTCGAGCGCTTCGGAGCCTTCCAGGTAGCCGCCCAGCACGGGGCAGTTGGCGATCTCTTGGTTCAGCACGTCGTTGGGGGCGCCGCGGCCCTTCAGTAGGTAGTCGTTGTCGCCGACCACGCCGACGCTGACGATGTCGTTCGACTGGGGGATGTACCAGAACCAGCACTTCTCGTCTTGCGTGTGCATGATGAGCGTCTTGACGCCGCCGCCCGACTCGTCGCGCTTGGCGCCGCGGTAGTGCCGCCAGATCGCCGCCTTGCGCAGATGGCCGTTCATCTCCTTCAGCGCGAAGCGGTTGGCGATCAGCGACGACTGCCCCGTCGCGTCGATGACGACGCGGCTGGTGATCGTCCGCTCGCCGTCGGCGGTGCGCAGCCGCACGCCGGTCGCCCGCGCCGTCGCGGCGTCATCGCCATCGAACAAGACCTCGAGCACCCGCGTCTGGTCGTGGCACTCGGCGCCGAGCTCCGTCGCGTTGTCGAACAGCATCTGATCGAACTCGGGCCGCTCGACGTGCCAGGTCTCGCTCGAGGCGTGGTCGTAGTGGTTGCGGAAGAAGAACGGCTTCGACTCGTGGCCGGTCGAGTTGACGAACTGCACGCCCACCTTCTTCGCGCAGCGGCTGGCGGTCAGCTTGTCGAGCACGCCGAGCTTCTCAAACGTCCAATAGGTCTCCGGCATGAGCGACTCGCCAACGTGATGGCGCGGCATCCGCTCACGCTCCACCAGCAGGGTTGAGAACCCCTCCTTAGCGACCAGCCCCGCCGCCGTACAACCCGCCGGCCCGCCGCCAAGAACAACACAATCGTAAGAGTCGGATTTTGGGCTCATAGATTTTGAACCACAAAGGAACGAAGGAACAAAGTTTCGATCGACAAAACGAGCTACTACTTCTGTCTTCCTTCGTTCCTTTGTTCCTTCGTGGTGAATACTTTACGGTCGGACGATTTCGAGGAGTTCGACAGCCGGGCGGCCTTCGACCAGGATCCGGGCGCTGCGGCCGTGGACGATGGTTCCCTGGGGGAGGTCCAGTTCGCGGGCGAGCCGCGGGCCGGCGGCAATGCGCCAGAGGGCTAGCAGCTCGACTTCGCGGAGCAACTCCGCCCTTATCAGGATACGCCCCAGCGGCGTTTCGCCCACCTCGATCTGGCGCCGGACCTCGGCGGGCAGCCCCGTCAGGTCGATCCGCATGATCCCCGACTGCACCACCCGCCCGTCCGACTGCCGTGATAGCAGGCTGTGGCGGGCGTAGCGGTCGGGCTCTCGGACCTCGCCCTCGACATGGACGTTGACGAGCGACTCGTGCCAGGCCTCGAGCGTGATTGTCATGTGCCCCGAGTGGGCCAGCAGCGTCAGGTAGTCGCCCGGCAGGTCGGACTCGCCCACCGGCGTGATCGACCCGAGTTCCGCTAGCGGCTCGAAGAACGCCTGTGCGAGCCCGAGCATGTCATGGAGGCGCTCACCGCTCTTCTCGGGGTAGATCATGCTGCAATTAGTCCCTACCGCGCCGCGGCGGGCAAGCGTGGCGACAGGGTGGGGGTTAGCTGATTCACCAACGAGGGACTCACCTTCCGATAGGCGCCTTTACTGAGGGATGGGTCTCCAGACCACGATTACGCGCACCAGGCCGTTTCCGGATGGAGACCGCAATCGGCGTCTGGAGACGCCTCCCACAAAAATAAATCGGTAGCCCCATCAGTCCTGCGGCTGCCAGGTGATGACGCCTTCGTCGGGGCTCGATGCGGTGGCGTACAGGCGCTTGGGGATGCGGCCCGCCAGGTAGCTGTCGCGGCCCGCTTCGCACGCCGCCTTCATCGCGCCGGCCATCCGCACGGGGTCCTTGGCGTGGGCGATCGCGGTGTTCAAGAGCACGCCATCAACGCCCAGCTCCATCGCCGCCGCCACATCGCTCGCCGCGCCGACGCCCGCGTCGATGATCACCGGGTAGGTCGGATCGTTTTCCTTGAGGTACTCCAGGCAGATCTTGATGCTATTGGTGTTGAGCACGCCCTGGCCCGAGCCGATGGGGCTCCCCGCGGGCATCACGCTCACGGCGCCGGCGTTCTTGAGCCGCTTGGCGACAACCGGGTCGTCGCTCGTATAAACGAGCACGTCGAAGCCATCGGCCACCAGCTGCTCGGTCGCCTTCACGGTCTCGACGGGGTCGGGGAGCAGCGTCCGCTTGTCGGCGAGGCACTCAAGCTTCACCCAATCCGCGCCGGGATTACCGAGGTCGCTGAGGATCTCACGCCCCAACCGCGCGACGCGCACCGCGTCCTCGGCGCTAAAGCAGCCAGCCGTGTTCGGCAGGATCGTGTAGCGCGACGTGTCGACGAAGTCGAGCAGGTTCCGCCCCTCAGCGTCGATGAGCCGCTCCCGCCGCACCGCGACCGTGATGCAATCACACCCCGATCGCTCCAGCGCCTCGGCCATCAGTGCGTAGGTGGCGTACTTGCCGGTGCCAACGATCAGCCGGCTGGAGAGGGTGTGGGCGCCGACGCGGAAGGAAGACATGGGAAAGGGGAAAGGCGAAAGTTGAAAGGGGAAAGCCAAGCAGCTAGAGGATCATCGCATTCCACAGGGGTCGTTAACAGCGCCCCACGGAATCCCACTCCGCTCATTCCACTTTCCCCTTTCCGCATTCCCCTTTAACTTCAGCCGCCTCCCACCAGCGTCACCACCTCCACCCGATCACCAGCGGTGAGGCTGGTCGTCGCATGCTCGGCGCGGGGGATGACGTCGAGGTTCCGCTCGACCGCGACGCCCTTCATGCGGACCTCGAGTAGTTCGAGCAACTGCGCAACCGTCACCCCCTCGGGGACGTCGCGCGGCTCGCCGTTGAGGTGGATTTGCATAGCAGTGGGCAGTGGGCCATCCCATTTAGCCCCTGGTCATTGACCGGGGGCTACGTGGTGGCCCACTTCGTTTCTCATTGATCCCGAACAAACTCGTTCCGCAAACTCGCCTTGGCGAGCGGGATAAACGTGCCGACCTGGGGCTTGCCCGCCGTTTGGTTGGCGCGGCTGTAGGGGATGCCGTAGGCGACGAGCTGGCCGCTGGTGGCCTCGACGACGTAGAGGATGCTCTGCGCCATGCGGCCCGAGCCGCGGGCCTGCTGGTCGCGGGCGAGGCCGGTCACCATCAGGTACTTGGGGTTCTGCACCGCGCCGGTGTTGAAGTCGTTGGCGATGTTGTACTGATAGTACGCGTTGAAGCCGGAGCCGCGGCTGTTGACGACCGTCGCCTTGAGGTCGCCGGTGAGGAAGTCGAGGAAGAAGAGCCCCTCGGTGCCGTCCTCAACGACCCCGGTCGCGATGACAAAGTTGTCGTGCGAAGCGGTCGCCATGGCGTGCACGTCGATCGGCGGCAGCGTGAGCGCGGGCTCGCTATGGCGCGTCGCCAGCACGCCGGCGGCGACGCCCGTGGCGAGGCAAGCGACAGCGACAAGCCAGAGACTGATCGACGAGAAACTGGCCGACGAGAAATTGGGGGAGGCCTTCATCCTGCGGGGCTCCAGTGGAGAGAGGTTGCTATCAGGATCGTACCTCGATCGAGCGACTGGGAACAAGCGGAAGGCTCGCTGCTGCTGCCGGCAATGCAACCGTAGGGTGGGTCGCGACCCACCATGCCCCCCGAGTCCGCTCTGCTTCTGGTGGGTCGCGACCCACCCTACGGGGCGACCTCAGCGGTTGCTGCTGCCGGCGAACCGCCACACGTAGTACAGCAGGATCATGATCGATTGCAGCGTGCCGGCGACGTAGGTCCACGCCGCGGCGTTCAGCACGCTGTTGACGTGGGACATCTCTTGCTGCGGGACGATGCCGTAGCTCACCAGCTGCGCCTTGGCGCGGTTGCTGGCGTCGAACTCGACTGGCAGGTTGATCAGCTGGAAGAACACCACGGCGGAGAACGCGGCGATGCCGGCCCACAACAGCGCAGGGAAGTTGAGCATGGCGCCGCCGATGATCATCAAGCCGCCAAGCCCGCCGCCGAAATTCGCCGCGGGGACGGCTAGGTTGCGGATCATCAATGGGCTGTAGTTCTTGGCGTGCTGCAAGGCGTGGCCCGCTTCGTGGGCGGCGATGCCCACGGCGGCCATCGTCCGCTCGCCGTAAACGCCCTGGCTGAGCCGCAGGACGCGGTGGCTGGGGTCGTAGTGATCGGTGAGCTCGCCGGGGATCGCCTCGATGCCAACGTCCTGCAGGCCCGCCGAGTCGAGCAGGTGCCGCGCCGCCGCGGCGCCGCTCAGACGAGCTGGGACCTGCGAGGCGGCGGCGTATGCCGCCTTGGTGCGGCCCTGTGCCCATAGCGCCAGCACAAAGGCGGGCGCGATGAACACGAAATACATCGGGTCGAAGTGGATCATTTTGGGTGGTTCGAAGGTTGGCCTGAGACGGCGTTGCGTGGCTATCAGCTCACCAGCACGCCCAACTCACCATTACGCTAGGCAGCTGGCGCCGGTTCGGCTTCCTGCAGGGCGGGATTGGCGGGTTGGGGCGTTTCGGCCGGTGGTTCGTCGGGCGCTTCGTCGGCTGGCATTTCGTCGGCTGGCGGCGGTTCTTGGCCGGGCGGTTGCGGCGGCGCCTGGAGTTGCGGCAAACCCGGCGCCAATTGCATTTGCGGCAGCAGCTGCTGCAACAGCTGCGGGATCGAGATCGACTGCTGGGGCCCGAGCGATAGCACCGGCTGGCCGCGCTGCAGGAATCCCAGGGCTTCGATCTTGCCGCCGACAATGTGCCCGTTGCCGATCCCGCCGACATCGAACCGCAGCTCGTTGCCCGTCAGCGCCGCGGCGGGGCGACCCTCGTTGTCCACCAACAGCAGCTGCTCGCAGACGATCTGCTTGGCCTGCGTCTGCTTGGCGAGCTTGTCGCGTAGCGCCGACCCTAGGGCGAGGAACAGCAGCGGGTAGACGATCCAGCGTTCGCGGTCGGTCACGGCACGGCCTTGGGGAGAGCCTCGGGGGTCGTTTGGGCGGCCGCCGTCGCGGCGCCAGCGGCGGGCCCTTCGTCGCCGGGGCGGCGGAAGAGCAAGCGCCCGAAACGCCGGTCGGCGTTCTGTTCGCGGAGCACAAAGCCCTCGCCATCGACAGGCCGCAGCGCCTCGACGTCGTACCGCCGCGTCTCGAAGGTCTGCTTGCCGTCCACTTCGCCGCGCTCGACGCTGATCTCCAGTACGCCGCGGCGGCCCTCGATCGAGGACAGTTGCCACTCGCCCACCAGCGGCTCGCCGCCGGCGAGGCTCATGCGTGCGGCGCCCGAGTCGTCGAGTTCCAACTCAACCCGCACGCTGTTGAACGCCTCCAGGTCGGTCGGCGGCGTCTCGGCGGCGGCCTCGGCGATCGCCGGGTCGTCGGGGTCGGACTCCCGCGTCGGCCATTCGCGGACGGTGCGCTCGGCGGCGGACTCCGGCCGGCCAACCCACCGGCCGTCGAGCCGCTGCGAAAGCGACAGCGGCGTATCGCACCCCATGAAAAGGACAGCGGAGACTAGCGGCAGTAATCGTGGCAACAGAGGCGGCAGGGCGGGGCGGTTCATGCCACGAAGTCTAGGGCGGAACGCGGCCGGACCGAAACCCAGGGTCGTTGCTTCGGCGCCCTCGCCGGTGGTTCCCTCCGGTCGCTGACGAGCATCTTGCCGGTCTTGGCGATCAAGAGGTTATGTCGAACGCTAGGCAAAGAACCGGGGGCTAAGGCCCCGCGGCTAATAAGCGCTCGCCCGTAAGTTCAGCCGGCACGCCTTAGCGTCCGGTTCTTCCACTTACGACGATGGATGCAAAGTGCTTTTGCGCTCCCGGCTCGCCAGCGAGCAAAAGGCGAGCCGGGAGCGTCAGCGACCGGAGTGCAGCACGAGCAACTTCAACCCGGGCTAACGAACCTCACGACGAAGTAAATCGCCACGAAGATCACCATCACGACGAGCGCCAGCTCCACCACCAGCGCAATCCATGCCGACAGCGGCAGCACCGGCGCGTCGGTCGAAGCCGCGCCACTTGCCGCGGCGTGCTCGCTGTACGCCTCTTGCCATTTGGTGCGGGCTTCGACGGGCTTCGAAAGCTTTCCTCCGGCGCGTCCCGCGGCGGCGAAGACCGAGCTGGTGCGGCGCTGCGTCGCCTTCTTGTTCGCCATCGCGAAGATCAAATCAAACAGCCGGTAGAGCACCTCGATCCCGCCGAGCGGCAGCTGCAGGATGCTCCCGAGGAGTTCCGACTCACGCTTCTGGAGTTCGCGCCGCGTGGCTTCGACCTTCTTGGCGTCGACAACGGGCTGTGGCGTCTCGAGGTTCTTTTGGTCGGGCTTCGGATCGGGCGCAACCTCGGGCGGAGCTTCGTTCGGATCGGTCCACACCGCCGGCTCGAGTTGCGCGGGCTTCTTCGTCGCGCGCTCTTCGCCGACGAACTTTGCCCGCACCGGGTCCATCAACTTCTTGATCTGCCCCCGCGACAGCGGGCCGGCGAGGTACGACATGGCCCACCGGGTTTGGAAGACCCGCGGCTCGTCTTCGTGGACGTTGTTGAGCAGGAACACCCGGTTGCCGAGCGCGGCGAGCGTCTGCTCCATCTGTTGTTTATTGAAAACGCTCCCCGCTTGCGCCGACGCGCCTTCGAGCCCCTCCATGACGCGCATCTTGTCGCGCTCGGTCTGCAGACGGCCGAGGAACCAGGCGCCGGTGTTCGAGAGGCCCTTGTAGTCGAGGTCCACCGGGTTCTGCGTCGCCAACACGATGCCGACGCCGAACGCCCGCGCCTGCTTGAGCAACGTCAGCATCGGCTCCTTGCTCGGCGGCTTCTTCGACGGTGGGAAGTAGCCGTAGACCTCGTCCATGTAGACCAGCGCCCGCAGCGAGCTCGTGCCGGCTTGCGTGCGCGTCCAGGCGAGGATCTCGTTGAGCAAGATCGTCACAAAGAACATCCGCTGTGCGTCGTCGAGGTGCGCGATCGAGATGATCGAGTGCCGCGGCTTCACAACGCCGTCGGGTCCGGGCGGCGAGTAAAGCAGCTGCTGCACATCGAGCGGTTGCCCCGTCATCCAGCCGGCGAACGAGGGGCTCGCCAGCAGGTTGTTGAGGTCCATCGCCAGCTTGGTGCGTTCCTTTTCCGGATAGAACGTCTCGAGGTCCATGACACCGACCGTCGTGAACGGCGGCTTCTGGATCTCACGGATCATCTCGGCGATCGACAGGTCCTGCCCGTTGTTCCACGCCGTCGTGAGGATGTTCGATAGCAAGATGTGCTCACGGCTCCGCACCGGGTCGGCGTCGATGCCGAGCAGTGCGAGCAACCCCGACACGGCCGACTGAACCCGGCTGCGGAACGCGTCGGTGTCATCAAGAAGCGCTTGAGGCGGCGCATCAAAACTCTTCAGCACGGTCATCGGGATGCCGTGCGAGGCGCCGGGCGTGAAGATAAGTCGCTCGACGGCGTCGTCGTAACGCTGGACGCGCTCGGGGGACTCGTCCCAACTGGCGAGTCCGTTCTTCCACAGCTGCGCCGTCTCGGCAGCCAATTCGGCGGGCGTGATCCCTTTGCGGTCGGCGACGGCCGGATCGATCCAGGGCTCGAAGTTCTCCGCCGCCAGCTTGGGAAACCCCAGCAGCAGGTTCCCCAAATCCCCCTTGGGGTCGATGCAGATGGCCGGTACGCCATCCAGAGCGGCCTCCTCCAACAGCGACAGGCAGAGCCCCGTCTTGCCGCTGCCGGTCATGCCAACGCAGACGGCGTGCGTCGTGAGCTGCCCCGACTTGTAGAGCAACGGCGTCGCCGAGTTCTCCCCCGTCGCCAGGTCGTGGTCCCTGCCCAGGTAGAAGTGGTTGGGGCTGTCGATGTCGGGCATGGGAGCTGTCGATTGGAATTGTAAGTCGTTGTTGGGAATGATCTTAGGCGCGGAGGACTCCAAATAAAAATAGCAAGATTGGAATTTTCGGCCTATTATTCCAATCTCTGGCGGCACTTTGGAATTGTCGGCAATCTGCTGACGATCACTCCGCCAAGCGAGTTCGACATGGACCCCTCCCTGTTTACCAGCCAATCGCCCGGCGATCTCGTCTCGATCGAGACCGTCTGGGGGAAGGACTACGCCTACGTCCCGCACCCGCTGCCGCCGGCTTGGGAGTTTCCGATCGAGGTCTGGCCGCTGCTCAACGAGGCGACCAACCGGCTGAGCCTGCTGGAGGGGATCGGGAGCACGCTACCGAATCCTGGTCTATTGCTACGACCGCTCCGTGACCGTGAGGCAATCCGCTCATCGGAGATCGAGGGGACCTACGCCAACCCCCGTGAGTTGTTGCTGTTCGAACTCAAGCCGCGGGAGTCGCAGTCGGCGGAAGACCCGGCGAATGACCAGCGCGAAGTGCTGAACTACCGGCGGGCTTTGGAACATGCCGAGCAGACCGAGCTACCGCTCTGTCTGCGACTGCTGCGCGAACTGCACCACATCCTGTTGACAGGCGTGCGTGGCGCCGACCGCACGCCGGGTGAGTTCCGCCGTCTGCAAGTGGCGATCGGAACCAAGGGACGCTTCGTGCCGCCGCCGCCTCACTTGATTGGGGACCTGCTATCACCGTTCGAGGCGTTCTTGCATCGCAAGGATCGACCGTACCATCCTTTGGTCGATTGCTTCTTGGCGCACTATCAGTTCGAGACGATCCACCCGTTCGCGGACGGCAACGGCCGTGTGGGTCGGCTGTTGTTATCGATCATGGTGCAGCAAGCTTGTGGACTGTCGAAGCCGTGGTTGCACCTCAGCGAGTTCTTCGAGAGCCGCCGTGAAGAATACTACGGCGGACTGTTCGGCATCAGCACCGATGGCGATTGGAGCCGCTGGATCGCGTATTGCCTGAAAGGCGTCGCGTCACAAGCGACGACAACGGTCGAACGCTGTAAACGACTTCTGAATGCCCGTGAGGACTTCAAGAACCGCGCTCAAGCGATCGGTGGATCGGCGCGGCTGCAAGGGATTGTCGATGGCGTCTTTGAGTCGCCATTGGTGCGGATCACCGAGTTGCGCGACCGCTTCAACATCGACTACAAAACGGCGCGCACCGACGTTGAAAAGCTTGTTGCAGCCAAGATCCTTGCTGAGCTGCCAGACCAGTACCCCAAGACCTACTACGCCCCCGAGATCTTCGCCATCGCCTACGAAGGCCTTGAGTAGGGTCCGCTGTGCGGACCGTCGTTGGCGGCAGGCATTACACCGCAACTCCGCTTCCTAACGGGCGCGGCTCGAGCCGCGCCCGTTAGGAAGCGGAGTTGCAACCGGGACAACGTCAAATCTACGGTCCGCATAGCGGACCCTACTCGCCGAGTTCCCAGACGCTTCGATACGCGCCGGCGGTTTGGAAGTGCTCTAGCAACGCCGCGTAGAACGGGTCGCCGCCGAGGGTGGCGCTGTCGCCGACGATACGCAGCGCTCGGCGGGCGCGGGTTAGTGCGACGTTCGTGCGGCGGGTGTCGGCGAGGAAGCCGATCTCGCCGATCGCGTTGCTGCGGACCAGCGTGATCAGGACGACCTCCTTCTCACGGCCCTGGAAGCCATCGACCGTATCGACCTCCAGGCCCTCGACACGCAAGCGGTTGCGGATCAAACGGACCTGCGCGGCGTACGGAGCGATCACCGCGATCTGCGACGGCTCGACGCCCGCTTCGAGAAACGCCTGCACCTGATCGACGGCCCACCGCGCTTCGCGGGGGTTGCGCTTGCTCTGGCCGTCGGGCTCAAGCTCCTCGTCCCAGCCGGCGCCGGCGGTGTCCCAGAACTCGATGACCGGCGCGGGTTCATCGCCGGGGACGAACGTCGGCAGTCCTTCGAGTTGATGGTCGCGCACCGACTCGTCGGCGATGAGGTCGCCGTCGTAGAACTGTTCGTTCGGAAAACGCATGATCGCCTCGTTCATGCGGTACTGCACGGTGAGGCGGCGGAAGAGCGATTCGCCGTGCTGTGTGACGAGCCGTTCCATCGGGCTCACCGCCAGGCCTTCGCGGGCCGCTTCCCGGGACACAACCGTCGGCGGCAGTTGGCAGTGGTCGCCGGCGAGCACCATCCGCTCGGCCCGCAGCGCCGCTTGCCACAGCGCCGGCTCGGCCGCTTGGCCCGCCTCGTCCACGACGACCAGATCGAACCGCCGGTCGCCCAGCAGGTCTTCGTCGATCGTCAGCGTCGTGCAGACCACGTCGGCGCCGGAGAGGACCTGTTGAACGATGTGCCGTTCGAGTTGCCGGGCGTGGCGGCGCAGCTCCTTGGCTTCCTGGTAGTGATCGTTGCGGCGTTGATGGGCGTTGCGGGCGCGGGTGGGTTTCGACGCGGCGCGCATCAGCGACTCCGCTTCACGATACATGTCGCGGACGATCGCCGTCCCTTCGTCGGCCTCGACCAGCTCATCGAGCGTGTGCCCCCGCAGCGCCTCGAACACCCGCGCCGGGTGGCCGACGCGCACGACCGAGGGTTCGAGCGGCACCAGCTTTTCGAGCAGGTTATCGACGCCCGTGTTGCTGGCCGCACAGGCGAGGACCTTTTCGCCACTACGGACGGCTTGGGCGATCAACTCGGCGAGCGTCGTCGTCTTGCCGGTCCCGGGGGGCCCGTGAATCACGGCGACGTCGCGGGCCGAGAGAGCGAAACGCACTGCGTCTTGCTGCGGGCCGTTGAGCCGGGTGACGAAGTCGTACTTGTGTTCGGGGTTGAAGCGAGGCTCATCGATGCCGATGAGGATGTCGCGCAGCCGACGCGTCACGCCGGTCGCCATCCGCGCCCGGGCCATGCCGCCGAGCTGACGCAGCCGCGTCGATTCATCCGGCGCCAAGTCGATGCGGAAGTGCTTGCCGGCGGGCCAGTCGTCCAGAGCGACTTCGATCGCCGTCGAGCTGCGACGGCTAACGACGCCCGTGAAGCCCGCCTCGTGCGGCCGGTCCTCGTCGCTCACCACGACCGGCGAACCGACCTTCAGCCGATTCATCGGCAGCAAGGCGTCGCCCCCCTTGGCGAAGTCCACCAGTTCGCGCCCGCCAAGGCCGGTGCGGTTGTCGACGCGGCGGAGGTTGATGATCGTCTCGCCCGACCGCTCGGGGTTGCCGCCCCGCTCGGCACGGCGCCGCTCCGCCATCCGGGCGCGTTCGGCCTCCCCCTCCATGGCGAGCCAATGCTCAAGCTGATCGAAGTAGCTATCGGGGGTCGCCCAGGGCATCGATGAGAGAGGGCTTTCCACCAACGAGAGGAAGGAGAGCCCACGACGCCCTTTTCAATTGTCGCCGTCGTGGGAGGGGAGCGGGTACCAGTAGCACACCGACGACTAACGTCGCCGGCTCGCCGCGAATCGCGATGGAACGCGAACAGCTATTGCCGTTCATCGAGCGTGGCGAAGTCTTGGCGTTAGCCAAGCTGAAACCGCCAGGAAAGGGGTGGCTGATGGGTCTCGAACCCACGACCTTCGGAATCACAATCCGACGCTCTAACCAACTGAGCTACAGCCACCATTTGTCTACGGCCGCCGCCGGCGTTTGGCCGCGAAGCGTAGCCCAGAGATCGTATCGGCACGCCTTTGCCGCGGTCAACGGGTCGGCGTTTGTGGAGGGGCTGAGGATTTGAGGGGCTGAGGGAATGAACGGGTCCGCTTGCGCGTCCCCTTAGCCCCTCAGCTCCTTAGCTCCTCAGCCCCTCCCCCCATCAGCGACCCGTGCGGTGCAGCAGGCCCCAGACGGCGGCGCCGCCGACGGCTAGGCCACTGGCGAACGCGACGGCTAGCGAGGGGAGGTCGAACGAGGTCAGGTGGGCGAGCAGGGCCATGGTGTTGGCTATCCGTGAAGTTGGGCCGTTAAGCTGGGAAGTTGTGTGGGGGAACCACCAAGACTAGTGATCCGGCCCGGCCGGGACAAGTTCGCCCAAAAACCGCCGGTAGTCCTCGTCGAGTTCGGCGGCGGAGCGGCCCGTCTGACGGACGATCTCTTCGCCGTCGGGACGGCCGCTGTAGACGGCTCGCAGCGTGCGGACGAGGGCTTCGCGGTCCGCAGCGGCGTGTGGGCCGTGGCGGAACATCGCTACGAGGCCGGTCGCCTGGGCGTAGATCGGGGCGAGGTCGTCGCGGCGCTGCAGGTCGGTCTGGCCCATCGCCGCCAGCTCGGCCAGCGGCAGCACCGGGCCGCGGGCCACGGCCGAGGGGAGCCGCCCCTGGGCCGGGTTGCCGAGGGTGTAAGTGGCTGGCTCCTGACCCGGGGCGAGCAGCTCGAAGTAGCAGGCAGCGCCCTCGACCAACCAGAAGTTGGCGTCGCGCCCCGCGCCGCGGCGGCCGGGGCCGTTCTCGGCGAACAGCTGATGGGCCGCTTCGTGGTAGAGCGTCGCCCGGGCGAGCTGGAGCTCGGCGGCGTCGGCGCCCTCCGGAGGGGCGAAGAAGTGGGCTTCGCGGCTGTCGTCGAAGTAGATGCCCAGGGTCTCGGCGATACGCGGCTGGCGGCGGCGGAGGTGCTCGACGTAGCCCCGCTTATCGCGGTGGTAGTAGACCCGCATCGGCCGCGACCGCTTGCGGGCCATGCGGTCGCCGGCGAAGAGGGCGCGGACTTCGCGGTCTTCGAGCCAGTAGCCGGCGAAGGCCTGCCGCCAGACCTGGAAGAGGCCCTCCAGCTCGGCCGCCAAGCGGGCGCCGGCTTCGAGCGAGTGGTTGGTCGTGACGGCGAAGTGGTCGGTGCGGACGGTCCAGCCGTCCTCGATCTCGGTGTGGCGGGCGGCGTCGATCTCGGCGGTCACCCAGCGACGCCCGTAGAGGCGTTCACCGGCCTTGTAGCGGGCGTTTTCGTCGTCGGTTAGCCAACCATACTGGGGCCGCCAAGAGGCGTTTTTCAAGCCATTGAACGCCTCGTACGGGGTGCGCCAGACCCCCTCGACCAGCTCGTAACCGAGCACCCGCCGGGCGTCGGGGTGGTCGGGGTCGGCGTGCAGCGTGCGGGCGGCGAGGTCGAAGGCCTCGGAGGAGGCGCCGGCCTCGGCGGCGGCTTGGGCCTGGGAGAAGAGGGCGCTGGCGTCGATTGGGGATTGCGGATTGGGGATTGCGGATTGAAATGGGGGGGCGTGTTCCGTTGAGGAATCCGCCTTCCGCAATCCCCAATCCGCAATCTGCCCGAGCCCCTCCGTGTAGACATCCGGCGCAATCGGCACAACCTGGCCGAGCCAAGTCTGGGCCGGGGCGAGGCTCGCCGCTAGCAGCAGGAGGATCGGTGGCGCCACAAGTCTTGCCATGCTTTCAGTTTAGCTCAGGGGGGCGGCGAGCCGGGTAGAAGAAAGGACCCAAAAACACCTCTAAAAACAGGGCAAACTTTTGGCCAAGAAAGTTTGACCCCCGGGGCACTCTGCCTTAGATTGCAGCCGGTTTGGGTCGCGATTGCGGCCCACCGAAATTGACCCCTGCGTTCCGCTTCGCCGCCGCCCGTCTGGAGCCCCCAGCCTGTTCCGCAGAAGGCTCCCCCGAGAGACGACGAGGTTTTTTCCTGAGTTGGGCCGCCGCAAGCAGCACGGTGCGGCCGCCACAAGCGACTGTTTTTGCGTGCTCTGAGAGATGATGAGTTGACTGGTACGGTAAAGAAGCTGACGGAAAAGGGTTTTGGTTTCATCGAGGGCCAGGGGGGAGACATTTTCTTCCACTGCTCGGCAGTGCTCGAAGGTGGTTACGACAGCCTGCGTGAAGGTCAGCAGGTCGAGTACACCGAAGGGCAAGGCCCGAAGGGTCCCCGCGCTGAGAACGTCAAAGCGATCGACTGATCGCCGAGGCGGCTCAGAAGAGTGACAATCGAATCAACGCCGCCCGGCGCCGCTCCCATGCGACGCCGGGCGTTTCGTTTGAGTCTCGCTGAAGGTTTCGCGCAGAGACGCGGAGACGCAGAGAGACAACGGCGAGCCGACCACGCAAGTGGCCGGAGGAATCACGCAAAGGCGCGAAGGCGCAAAGGATTAGAGCTTGTTGCGACCACGTTTGCAGAAAACCTTGATCGAGTGCTGGAAGGAACTTGTTGAGAATGAATATTCCCAACGTCGTGTGAACTCGGAGCGAAGCCTTCAAGCGGCGTATTGGGCAAAGCTTAATGGTGCGCTTAGTCCTAAAACGCATCGCATCTTTATCGAGCCTCGACTTTCGCCCGACGATGGGACAACTAGCCTCTTCCCCGACTTGGTGATCTGCAACTCGCAACGCGTCGTCGCTATCGTCGAGTTGAAGTATCAGCCAAGAGCGAAGCCATCGACCGTCAAGGATCTTAACTCGCTGACGGCTTTAGCGCATGCCGAGAACGTCGCTCTAACGGCTGACCACCGGTTCGCGGGTCCGCAATCAAAGCCACGCCCATACGCATTGAACGATAAGGTGCTCTACGTCTGGGCAGGCATTCACCGTCAGACGCCCGAGGACATAGTCGGCGCGTCACCCATCATCTGCCCTTCCTTGCTGGAAGGCCGATTCCTCTGCCTCAGAGCCGTCACATCACGGGACGCGGCGCCAATCATTCGATTCGAGCAGTAGGACCTTTGCGCCTTCGCGCCTTTGCGTGAGTCCACCGACCACTAACGTGGCCGGCTCGCCATCAACCTCTCCGCGTCTCTGCGCGAAACTTCCCGGCGCGAATCCTTACGGCGTCACCACGAACTCGACGCTCCGGCCGAAGACGCGTTCGAAGAGGTCGACTTTGCGGCGCGCCGCCCAGAGGTCGACTTCGGCGTCGCCCGTGGCGCGGATGGCGATCTCGACGGTGGACTTCGTGACCTTCACCGCCACGTCGTTCACTTGCTGCTGGTGCGTGCGGTCGAGGGCGAGCGCCAATCGGAGGATCGCCGCCAGTTTGGCGACGCGTTCTTGGTCCTCGACGCCCAGCGCCGCGAACGGCTTGTGCTTCTGCTTGGGGCGGGAGCCGCGGTGATAGCGGGCGACGTTCGCCACGACGCGGAGGTCGTCGCGCTCGAAGCCGGGCAGGTCGCTGTTGATGATCAGGTGGTAGCTGTGTTTGTGGTGCCCGTCGTAGTTGACGAGGTAGCCGACGTTCGACAGCACGGCCGCGGCCTCGATCAGCGGCTTGTCCGAGACCCGCAGGCCGAGCGACGGTTCGAGCTGCGTCGCTAGTTCTTCAAGCAGCTTCGACGCCATCCAGGCGACCTGGCGGGCGTGCGGCAGGTCGGTGCCGCAGCGCTCGGCGAAGCGCTCGACGGCTTCTTGGCGTTCGGTGGCGGTGAGGGCGCGGCCGCTGGTCTTCGACGACTCGACCATCGTTAAGAGGAGCCCGTCACGGACGCCGCCGGTGTGGACCTGCACCTCGTTGACGCCGAAGTGCTTGAGGATGCGGTCGATGACCATGAGACCGGCGACGATGATGTCGGCGCGCTTGGGGTTGAGGCCCGAGACCTTCGAGCGTTCTTCGAGCGTCATCCGCGCCAGGTCGGCGATCAGGTGGTTGAGGTCGGCGCGGTTGACGCGGTAGCCGCGGGCGGTGGCGTCCTCGCCGGCGCCTTCGCGGCCGAGCATCATCCACGCCAGCGCCGTAAAGGTGCCGCCGGCGCCGTAGACCATCGCCGGCGCTAGCGGCGGCTTGCGGGCGTGGCGGCGGAGCACGTCATCGATGTGGCGCTCGGCGCCGTCGATCTGCTTCGCGGTGCACACGCCGGTCAGGCCGCAAGCCTCGGCGACGCGCACCGCGCCGAGTCGGGTGGCGTAGACCTCTTCGACAACGCCGCCGGCGGCGAGCACGATCTCGGTGCTCCCGCCGCCGATGTCGGCGACGGCGACCGCCTTATCCGACACGTCGAAGGCGCGGGCGACGCTGAGGAACGACAGCCGGCCCTCTTCGCGGGGCGGGATGATATCGACCTTGAGGCCGAGCTCTTCTTGGATGCGCTGGCAGAACTCCCGGCCGTTGGCGGCGTCGCGGACGGCGCTGGTGGCGATGGCGCGGATGTTCGCGACGTTGTAGCCCTGGGCCATCGTCACGAAGCTGCGCAGCGCGGCGATGGTGGCCGCCATCGTGTCGGGACAGAGATGCCCCGTCGCGGCGAGCGACGCGGCGAGCCGGGTGTTCTCACGCTCTTCGTCGAGCACCTGGTAGCCGCCATCGACCGCCCTGGCGACGACGATGCGGACGCTGTTGGAGCCGATGTCGATCGCGGCGAGGCGGTCGTTGGCGGTCGGCGTCGCGGTGGCGCCGTCAGTGGCGTCGGCGGTAGCGCTGGGCTGGGTCACTCGGTTGGCGTCCTGCGGCGTGGAGGGTCACCACTAGGATAACGCGCAGCGGGGCGGCAATCTGCGTGCCTCGTCGAATAAGTTCACCACGGAGGCACGGAGGGCACGGAGGGCACGGAGAGGGGAAGAATGATCAATGACCAAGCCTCAATGACCAAGCCTCAATGACCAATGAAGGGATCAGGAGTCAGGAAGTCAGTATTCAGGAAGAGGTCGGAGCGGTAGCTCCTCATTGGTCGTTGGTAATTCTGTTAATCCCCTTTGTGCGTCCTCCGTGCTCTCTGTGCCTCCGTGGTTAATTTAGAAGAAGACGCTCACCGATCCGTGAACAGCACCCTGCACATGTAGAGGGCGGTCTTGAAGAGGAGGCTGACGGTGAACGCCCGACTCACCTTCGGCGTTGGTTGCGGCGCTGCGGCTTCGCGGAGCAGGTCGCCGCAAGTCGTGTCGCTCTTGGATTCCAGCGTGGCCCAAAGGCGCAACTCGTTCGAGCAGTTGGCTTCGAACGGCTGATGCGGTTGGTCGTATCGCCAGGGTGGTGGGACCATGGCTGTGGACTCCGGGAGCGGGAAAGACGCTCGACGGGACCAACGACAACCCGTTTCGGTTCACCGTAGACGAGAATTTCCTGGGCCAGATCGCTGATCGAATGGCCTTTTATGCTTACCACCGAGGCACAGAGGATACGGAGTAAAGCACAGAGGGAGCCAACAAATGACCAAGCCCCAATAACAAAATGACCAATGAAGGTATCAGGGTTCAGGACAAGGTTGGGGCGGTAGACCTCAATGGTTATGGCGACTTGGTCGTTGGTCACTTCCGAATAATCCACTCTCTGTGCGTCCTCCGCGCACTCCGTGCCTCGGTGGTGAACCCAACGCAACAGCGGTCGCCATCAAAGACGGCGGCCGCTGCGGAGAGAGGTGATTGCTTGATGGGCTTGAGGGGCGCCGTTTAGCGGCTGGCGACCATGTCGAGTTGCTCGTCGATGCCCCAGCTTTGGGCTTCGAGCTTGAGGCCTACGAGGAAACTCTGGCACTCGAAGTAGTCACGCATTTCGACGCCGAGGGGTTCGCGGTTATCGCGGAACGCGCTCCGCAGCGCTTCGACGGCTTTAGCCACCTCGTCGCTATTCTGGCGGGCGTACTCGGCGCCGTGCGAGGCGAGTCGGGAGACGATCTCTTGCACGTCGTTGCGTTGCGACTCGAACTGCGGCGCGGTGAGGGCCGCGGGCCAAGTGATCTCTCCGGTCAGGCGGTTGAGCTGGGTGCTGGGGACGTGGTAGACGCTGCGGAGCACGGTCTGCTCACGCTCTTCGCGACGCTCACGGGCTTGGTCGAGCCATTCCCACTTGCGGAGTTGGTCTTGGCGGAAGTCTTCCTTGAGGGCGTTCTTGCGGGCGAGGAACGTCTGGGTGCGGATGACTTCGTTCCGCATTTCGCGGGCGTGGGCTTCGGCGAACAAGATCCGCGCTTGAGCGAGCGACATCTGGCCTTCGGTATAGGCGCGGATGAGCGACGCGTAGCCACGGGCGGCGCCTTCGTAAGCCGTGGAGGCGTGGTGCTGGATCGCGCTGGGGGGCGTCGGCGCATAGCTCGGCGTCTGGAAGGGCATCGACGGGACCTCGCCCGAGTACTTATCGCTCGCCATCGACCACGTCGAAACTTGAGCTTCGGCGGGCTTCGTGGCGAGGGCGACGAGGGTTCCGACCACAAGGGCGGCGGCGAAGGCGAGCAAGGCGCGCATGGCAGGGTCTCCGGACGACTGAGGTTGGCAAGGCGGAGGGTTGGCAAGGCAGAAGACAGCGCCAACCACCGACGCTGCTTCCCTTACAACGCTAGGCGTAAAAGGCGCGCACGATGTGACACGAAAAATAGAAAGAAAAATCCCCAACCCCCTTGGAGAGGGTTGGGGAGGCGAGAGTGGTTGGTGGCGCGCCGCGGGCTGCCGCTTACGGCTGAGAGCGCACCGCAGGTTTGCTAGCAGGGGGGTCCTAGCCGTGGGCGGTAGCCCCCGGTCCGCCCCGCAATGCGTTCAAACGTCGTAGTACAAACAGAACTCATACGGGTGCGGCCGCAGGTTGATCGCCTCAACCTCGTTCTTGCGTTTGTAGTTGATCCAGGTGCTGATCACGTCCTCGGTGAAGACGTCGCCGCGGAGGAGGAACTCGTGGTCCTTCTCCAGGGCGTCGAGCGCGTCGGCGAGCGAGCCGGGGGCCTTGGGGACTTGGGCAAGCTCTTCGGGCTCCAGGTCGTAGATGTTCTTGTCGAGCGGCTCGCCCGGGTGGATCTTGTTCTGGATGCCGTCGATCGCGGCCATCGTGATCGCCGAGAAGGTCAGGTAGGGGTTCGCGCTGGGGTCGGGGCAGCGGAACTCAATGCGCTTCGCCTTGGGGCTCGGGCTGTACATCGGGATCCGGCAAGCGGCCGAGCGGTTCCGCTGGCTGTAGGCGAGGTTGACCGGCGCCTCATAGCCCGGGACCAGCCGCTTGTAGCTGTTGGTCGTCGGGTTGGAGAACGCCAGGATCGCCGGGGCGTGCTTGAGGATGCCGCCGATGGCGAACAGCGCCTCGTCCGAGAGGCCGGCGTAGCCGCTGCCGGCGAAGATCGGGTTCTCCCCCTTCCAGAACGAGATGTGGGTGTGCATCCCTGAGCCGTTGTCGCCGAACAGCGGCTTGGGCATGAAGGTCGCGGTCTTGTTGTGCTGGAAGGCGACGTTCTTGATGATGTACTTGTAGAGGCACACCTGATCGCCCATCCGCACCAGCTCGTCGAATCGCATATCGATCTCGCATTGGCCGGCGGTGGCGACCTCGTGGTGCTGGGCCTCGATGTCGATGCCGCTGTCGATCATCAGCTGCATCATCTCGTTGCGGATGTCCATCAGCTGATCCGCCGGCGGGCAGGGGAAGTAGCCCTCCTTGTGCCGCAGCTTGTGCCCGAGGTTCGGGCGCTCGTCGGCGCCGCGGTTCCACTCGGCCTCGGAGCTGTCGATCGAGTAGAAGCCTTGCGACGGCGTGTGGTCGTAGCGCACGTCGTCGAAGATAAAGAACTCGGCCTCGGGGCCGATGTAGACGGTGTCGGCGATGCCGGTGGACTTGAGGTAGTTGACGGTCTTGCGGGCGACGTTCCGCGGATCGCGGGTGTAGTCTTCGCGGGTAATCGGGTCCTGGATGTTGCAGATCATCACGATGGTCGGCAGCTCCGTGAACGGATCGACGAAGGTCGTCTCCGGCACGGGCATTAGGAGCATGTCGCTCTCGTTGATGGCCTGCCAGCCGCGGATGCTTGAACCGTCGAAGCCAAGGCCGTCTTCAAAGGTCCCCTCGTCGAGCTTGCCGGCGGGGATCGTGAAGTGTTGCCAGATACCGGGGAAGTCCATGAAGCGGAGGTCAACGGCCTTGATGTCCTTCTCACGGATCATCGCCAGCACTTCTTGGGGGGTCATCTTGGTCCCTAGGTGGAGGGGGTCGAACGGACGGGAATGTGATTTGCCACTTCCATCGCGGCTGAATCGGTAGACAAGGAGGTCAAACCGCGGTTCGACGCGCTGAGCGGCGGGCGTCGTTGTCATACGACGACACAGCTGTTGATCGCGAAAACCAGCGGTTTCAACTCAGACCATACCCCTACGGGAGTCCTTCGGGGAAGTGTCGCGACCCGTCGAAAGCGCCCGCTAGTTCGACAAAGGAGAAGTCGGACGGCGCCGCGAATCTGCGCTTGCACAGCGCGCCAACTAGGCACGTTGCGCGAAGTCGAGGGCGAATCGCCCGCGTTTTGAGGGTGGCTGCAACGACGGTATCGGATTTGCTATCATGCGCCGGCCTGGTTGCGAGGCTCCACGGTCCGGTCCCTGGAGGCGGTCACCCCTGGGTGATGGCCTCCACCTTCTGGGGCTCCGGTCGCGTCGCCTCAACGTCCTTCCCTTCTGACGGTCCTGCCTCCCTCGCTTGTCGCGTTGCCGCTCCCCGGCCTGAGGGGAGAGATCGCTTCCGGCAGTCCCGGGTGACGGACCCCTCGTACAAGGCAAAGTGAGTCCTCTGAGCATGGAAACCATGACCAAGAACGGCGCGACGAGTGTGAACCCCCGTAAGTCGGCCGTGGCGGCGGCGACAAACTACAAGGCGCCGGCGGTTCCGCTGGAATTCCTCGAAACGACGCCGGAGTCGGTCTTCGGCGCGAACGTCTTCAGCAAGTCGGTGATGAAGAAGCGTCTGCCCAAGACGATCTACAAGTCACTGATGCAGACCATCGAGGCGGGCGCCAAGCTCGACCCGACCGCGGCCGACATCGTCGCCTCGTCGATGAAGGACTGGGCTGTTGAGAAGGGCGCCACGCACTACACGCACGTCTTCTACCCGCTGACGGGCGGCACCGCCGAGAAGCACGACAGCTTCATGGCCCCCACGGCCGACGGCGGCACCATCGCTCATTTCAGCGGCAAGGAGCTGATCCAGGGCGAGCCCGACGGTTCGAGCTTCCCGACCGGTGGCATCCGTGCGACGCACCGCGCCCGCGGCTACACGATCTGGGACGTCACCAGCCCGGCCTACATCCTCGAGAATGAGAACGGCACAACTCTTTGCATCCCGACGGCGTTCGTGTCGTGGACCGGCGAAGCGCTCGACAAGAAGACCCCCGTGCTCCGTAGCATGCAGGCGCTCGACGCCCAGGCGCAGCGGATCCTGAAGGTCTTCGGCCACACGGCCGAGGCGTTCGTCGCTTCGACCGCCGGTCCTGAGCAGGAGTACTTCCTGGTCGATCGCGGTTTCTTCTACTCACGCCCCGACCTGATGACCGCGGGCCGGTCGCTGTTCGGCGCCGCCCCGGCGAAGGGGCAGGAGTTCTGCGACCACTACTTCGGCGCGATCCCCGAGCGGGTGCTGGCCTTCATGCTGGAGGTCGAGCGTGAGCTGTACAAGCTCGGCGTGCCGATCAAGACGCGTCACAACGAGGTCGCGCCCGGTCAGTACGAAATCGCCCCGGTCTTCGAGACGGCCAACCTCGCCAGCGACCACCAGCAGCTCTGCATGATGCTGTTGAAGAAGGTGGCGAAGAAGTACGGCATGGAGTGCCTGACGCATGAGAAGCCCTTCGCGGGCCTCAACGGCAGCGGCAAGCACCTCAACTGGTCGCTGGGCTCTAGCGCCGTCGGCAACCTGCTCGATCCGGGCGACACGCCGCACGACAACGCCCAGTTCCTGGTGTTCGCCGCGGCCGTGATCCGCGCCGTGCACAAGCACCAGGGCCTGCTGCGGGCCGTGATCGCGTCGGCGGGCAACGATCACCGTCTGGGCGCCAACGAGGCCCCGCCCGCGATCATCTCGGTCTACCTAGGTGATCAGCTCGGCGACGTGTTCGAGCAACTCAAAGTGGGCGGCGCCAAGTCGTCGCTCCCCAAGGGGACGCTCGAAGTGGGCGTCGATACGCTGCCGCCGCTGGACAAGGACGCCGGCGACCGCAACCGCACCAGCCCATTCGCATTCACCGGCAACCGCTTCGAGTTCCGGGCCGTCGGCTCGAACTTCTCGATCTCGGGCCCGTTGGTGGCGATGAACACGATCGTCGCCGAGTCGCTCGACTACTGCGCGACGAAGCTCGAAGCCGATATGGGTGGCGACCAATCGAAGCTCAACAGCGCGGTGCAGTCGTTGCTGACGGAGATCATGACCGAGAGCAGCTCGGTCATTTTCAACGGCGACGGCTACTCCGAAGAGTGGCAGACCGAGGCCGCCAAGCGTGGCTTGCTCAACCGCAAGACGACGCCCGAAGCCCTGCAAGGCCTGCTGGAGCCCCACGTCAAGGAGATGTTCTCCAAGTACAAGGTGCTCAGCGAGCGTGAGTTGGAGAGCCGTTACGAGATCTACGCCGAGCAGTACTGGATGACCGTCGAGGTCGAGGCGCTGCTCTGCAAGAAGATGGCGAAGACGATGATCTTCCCGGCGGCCATCCGCTTCCAGAACGAGTTGGCCAGCACCTGTGCGAACCTGAAGGCCGTCGGCTATTCGTTCGACACCGACACGCTCGACAAGGTGACGGCCCTCGTGAAGCTGCTCCAGGACGCGATCACGCAACTGGACAAGGCCACCGAGGACGGGTACCACGACATCTACAAGTGCTGCAACGAGATCCTGCCGGCGATGCTCGAAGTGCGTAAGTACGCCGACGAGCTGGAGACGATCGTCGCCGACGACCTCTGGCCGTTGCCGACGTACCAGGAGATGCTGTTCATCAAGTGACGGTCAACAAGTGAACGGGGCTTAGCGGCCAATCACTTGTGAAATAGAGATGTCGAACCGCGGCGGTCTCAACCGAGGCCGCCGCGGTTTTTTTGCTGGCAACTTGATTATTTACCACAGAGCCACGGAGGGCACGGAGGACGCACAGAGTTTTGCATTACCACTGTGCTTTTCTCCGTGCTCTCCGTGTCTCTGTGGTTAATCCGTCTGTAGCCGATTGCGCGCACCATGCCGACAACGTTTGGTGCGCGTAATCGGCGTCGGAGACGCCTCCTACAACTTTCGTAGCGCCCGGCCGTGTCCTGGACAAACACGCAACGACGTGTCAGACGATGTGCGAAGGAAAGCCCGGCGCTAGTTTCGATTCGGCAAGCTGCCCGCTGAGATCGAAGAACTCCATCTTGCCTGTCTTGTCGCACGACCAAACCTCGACCGCGCCCGCGGCGAGGTAGAGGGCCCGCTTCTCGTCCATCTCCGCCCGGGAGTTCCGCGGCGAAAGCACCTCGACACAGATTTCGGGCGCCACGGTCATCGGCGTCGTGTCACCGTGGACGGCGAAGTGTGCATCCGATTGCCAGACGACATCCGGCACCTTCACCCCTTCGGCCGTCTGGACCGAGCATTCGACGAACGCCTCGCCTCCGGAGAGTTCTCGTTCTAGCCGTTTAGCCAGGCGGACCTGGATGCGACCATGCCAATTCGACGCCGGGCTCATGAGAATATTTCCGTAACGGTCCTGCTCAATCTTGAAAGGCAGGTCTTGCAGGTACGGGTTATCGACGATCTCGGACCAGTCCATCGCCTCGGGCTCCGACTCAGGGGGCAGCGGTGACGCTTCATGGTTAGTATATCCTGCAGCGGGAGTGGCCGGAGGGCCTGAGCGAAGGATCAAGGAACGCTTGCGCGTCCCCTCAGCCCCTCAGCCCCTAACCCCTTCTCATCAACCCAAGTTGCTCCTTCCGGCGCAGGGCGTCACACTGCTGGCTAGCCGTTTCCCCTTTTCCTCGCCCCGGGCCGCCCGCGGATGAGCCAGCAAAAGCTCCGCTTCTTGCCGACCAAGGCGACCTTCGAGCTCGGCGAGCAGCTCGGCACGGGGACGGTGGGCGTCGTCTACAAGGCCACCAGCCCCGACCTGCCCGAGCCGGTCGCCGTCAAGTTGCTCAACCCGAACGTCTCGGGCGATAAGAACATCGTCGATCGCTTCGAGCGCGAAATCGTCGTGATGGAGCGGCTCAAGCACCCGCACATCGTCCGCAATTATGGCGGCGGCCAGATGGACGGGCAGCTCTTCTATGCGATGCAGCTGCTCGACCGCGGGTCACTCAAGGACCGGCTGCGACGCGGGCCGCTCGCCTGGCCCCAGGTGGCGGCGTACGGCGTGCAGATCGCCTCGGCCCTGCAGCACGCCCACAACCACGGCATCGTCCACCGCGACCTCAAGCCGAGCAACTTGTTCTACGACCGTGAGGGGAACCTCGTGCTCGGCGACTTCGGCATCGCCCGCGACCTGCACGCCCAGGCCGACATCACCGAACACGGCATGACGGTCGGCACGTTTAGCTACATGTCGCCCGAGCAGATCACGGCCGACGCCCGCATCGACGGCAAGGCGGACCTCTACTCGCTGGGGTGCCTGCTGTTCGAGATGCTCACCGCCCGGCCGCCCTACCAGGGGGCGACCTTTGCCCAGGTGTGGGACCAGCACATGCACGCCGAGCCGCCGAGCGTCCGCGCCGCGCAGACCGAAGCGGGCGTCCGCGTCACGTGCCCCGAGTGGCTCGACGAGTTGATCCGTAAGTTGCTGGCGAAGAAGCCGCACGAACGACCGTTCAACGCCCGTGCGGTGGAAGGCGTGCTGCTGCAACACCTGCTCGACGAGTTCGGCGAAGAAGAGGCCAAAAAGCTGACGAAGCTCGACGCCCTGCAATCAGCGACCTTCGACGAGGGCCCCAAGCCGCGGATTTGGGTGGTATGGGCCGCGCTCGCGGCGATGCTGGCGGCGCTGGCTTGGGCGGCGTCGCTGAATGGGTGACCCCTCCTTACGCAGGCACGCCATCATGAACACCGACAACGAGAAGAATCCCAGTTCTCTATGGCTCGAAGAAGTTTCTAGTGTGTGGCGACGGAACAAAGAGTTCGCCGACGAGGCGATTGCCCAACTCAGCGACGAGCAGATCCGCCGATCACTCACTGCTGAGACGAATTCCGTCGCCATCGTCATGAAGCACGTCGCGGGCAACCTACGTTCCCGCTGGATAGGCTTTCTAACCTCCGACGGCGAGAAGTCCGACCGCAATCGCGACTCGGAGTTCGTCGATGACTACCCGGACCGGGACTCGATCTTGTCGGATTGGGAAGATGGCTGGCGAATGCTCTTTGAAGAGTTGGCCGCGCTGGCGCCCGAGGACTGCCAACGACTTGTCGAAATCCGCGGCGCTAAGCTGACGGTACCCGAAGCGATCCTGCGGTCGATCTGCCATTGCTCGTACCACATCGGGCAGATCGTACAAACGGCGCGGATCGTGGCCGGCGACGACTGGCGGACGCTGACGATCCCTCGGGGCGAGTCCGAAGCTTACAACCGAGAGCGGTGGGGTCGGGGTTAGAGTCGGTTGCTTAATCGTCAACCGTGAGCCTGCTAATCCCCCCGGACTTCCGCCGGCGGATCGTCGGGGTAATCAAAGGGCTCTACTTTCAGGCAACCAGCCAACGCCTTGAAGTACTCCTTCGGCTACCCGTTCTCGTCAAGCTCACGGGCGATAGCGTGCATGCTGGCGTGGGGGGGTGGCAGGGAACGGAAGCAACCAGAGTATACTCTCCCCCCAATTCGCACGCAGCCGCTTCTCCGATCTGTACAACCGTTCTAAAATGCCGGGTCGCCCTCCCCGAATCTACCCCGCCGCGTCGCGGCTCGGAGCCGCCCCGCCCTATGCCCGCTTCCGACATCGTCATCCGCGGCGCCCGTGAGCACAACTTGCGTAGCGTCGATGTGACGCTCCCCCGCAACCAGCTGATCTGCCTGACCGGAGTGTCGGGCAGCGGCAAGAGCTCGCTGGCGTTTGACACGCTCTTCGCCGAAGGCCAGCGCCGCTACGTCGAGAGCCTCTCGACCTTTGCACGGCAGTTTCTTGGGCAGATGCCCAAGCCCGACGTCGATCACATCTCGGGCCTGAGCCCGTCGATCTCGATCGCCCAGAAGCAGTCGGGCAACAACCCGCGCTCGACCGTCGGCACGATCACCGAGATCTACGACTTCCTCCGGGTGCTCTACGCCCGCGTCGGGCAGGGGCACTGCCCGAGCTGTGGCGACCCGATCGCCGCGCAGAGCCGTGAACAGATCCTCGGGCGCATCCTGGCGCTCGAAGCGAAGACGCGCTACATGGTGCTGGCGCCGGTCGTGCGGCAGCAGAAGGGCGAGCACCGCGACCTCTTCGAGGACCTCTTGAAGAAGGGCTTCGTCCGCGTCCGCATCGATGGGCAGGTCTACGACCTAACGGCCGCCCCGCAGCTCGACCGCCAGCGTCGGCACGATATCGAGGTGGTCGTCGATCGTCTCGTCGCCGGGCCGACGATCCGCGGCCGCTTGAGCGAAGCGGTAGAGACGGCCCTGCGCGTCGGCGGTGGGACGATCATCGTCGCGATGGACGCCGGCGAGAAAAAGGAAGTCCCCCAGATCGACGAAGCGTCGGAGGAAGGCCCGCGCAGGGGGAAAGCCAAACGCAAGCAAGTCGGCGTTCAGGAGGGCGACATCGTCCTCTCGGCCGACTTCGCCTGTGTGAAGTGCAGCCTGTCGTTCAGCGCGCCGACACCGCAGCTGTTCAGCTTCAACAGCCCGCAGGGGATGTGCCTCTCGTGCGACGGCATCGGCGAGATGTACTCGTTCGATCCGGCCGCGCTGATCGAAGACGAGACCAAGTCCTTCGCCGGCGGCGCGCTAGCGTTAATCGGTCGCTGGCGAGACCTAGGGCGTTGGAAGCGGCACATTTATCAGGGCGTCGCCGACACGATCGAGCGGAAGCTCCACCTCGAAGAGGGGACGCTCCTCGAAACGCCGTGGAACGAGCTCGCCGAAGAGCACCGTAACGTCTGGCTGTGGGGCGCGGGCGACACGCACATCACCTACACCTGGAAGACAGGCCGCGCCACGCAGAAGTACGGCGGGCAATTCGAGGGCATCATCCCCGAGTTGCTCGAGAAGTACCGCACCTCGCAGAGCCAGATGCAGATCCGGCAGCTCGAGAAGTTCATGCGGGTGATGCACTGCCCCGACTGCGACGGCCGCCGACTCAACCCACAAGCGTCCGCCGTACGGCTGACAACGTCGAGCGAGCGCTTCCCGAACGGCTCGGCCGTCAAGACGCTGCCCGACGTGTGCGGCCTGTCGATCGACGACGCCAGGGAGTTCTTCCAGGGCCTCGTGCTCAGTAACTCGCAGCAGTTCATCGCCACCGAGGCGCTGAAAGAGATCCGCGGCCGGCTTGGCTTCTTGGCGGACGTGGGCCTCGGCTATCTGTCGCTCGACCGTACTGCGCCGACGCTCTCCGGCGGCGAGACGCAGCGTATCCGCCTTGCCGGGCAGGTGGGCTGTGGCCTCGTGGGCGTGACGTATGTGCTCGACGAGCCGTCGATCGGCCTGCACCCCCGCGACAACGTCAAGCTGATCGAGACGCTTGAGCGTCTGCGCGACCTCGGTAACACGGTTGTCGTCGTCGAGCACGACGAAGACACGATGCGCGCCGCCGACCTGCTGATCGACTTCGGCCCCGGCCCGGGCGTGAAGGGGGGCGAGGTCGTCGCCGTCGGCAACGCCAAAGAGGTCTCCAAAGCCGATCGCAGCCAGACCGGCGCGTTCCTCAGCGGGCGGCGGAAGATCGAGGTGCCGAAACAGCGAAGGATTAAGGCTGCGCCGAATGTCGAAGCCCGAATGACGAATGACGAAAAGCAGGGGAAGTCGCCTGCCGATCCTTCTTCGTCATTCGTCATTCGTCATTCGTCCTTCGACGGCCCCCGTCTCAGCATCGTCGGCGCTCGCCACAACAACCTCAAGAACATCACTATCGACATCCCGCTCGGCGTCTTCGTCTGCGTGACGGGCGTGTCGGGGTCGGGCAAGTCGTCGATCGTCAACGACATCCTGATGGAGTCGCTGCGCCGCGACCTGATGAAGGGGAACGGCGAGCCGGGAGAGCACGACCGCATCGAGGGGGTCGAGCACCTCGACAAGGTGATCGCGATCGACCAGTCGCCGATCGGCCGCACACCGCGTTCGAACCCCGGCACCTACATCAAGGTCTTCGACGACATCCGCAACCTCTACGCGCAGCTCCCCGAGTCGAAGCGGCGGGGCTACAAGGCGGGGCGCTTCAGTTTCAACGTCGCTGGCGGACGCTGCGAGGCGTGCGACGGCAACGGCGCCAACAAGCTGGAGATGGACTTCTTGGCCGACGTTTGGGTGACGTGCCAGGTCTGCGCGGGCAAGCGGTTCAACCGTGAAACGCTGCAAGTCGAGTACAAGGGCGCTTCGATCGCCGACGCGTTGGAGATGGACATCGTCCAGGCGATGGAGCACTTCGAAGCGATCCCGCAGATCCATCACAAGCTCTCGACGCTCCACGACGTGGGCCTCGACTACCTGAAGCTCGGCCAGCCGTCGCCAACCCTCTCCGGCGGCGAGGCGCAGCGCATCAAGCTCGCCAAGGAGCTGGTGAAGAAGTCCACCGGCAAGACGCTCTACGTCCTCGACGAGCCGACGACCGGCCTGCACTTCGCCGACATCGACATGCTGCTGAAGGTGCTGCACAACTTCGCCGATCAAGGCAACACGGTGCTGGTCGTCGAGCACAACCTTGATGTCGTGAAGACAGCTGACTGGATCATCGACATCGGTCCCGAAGGCGGAGCGGGCGGTGGTGAGTTGATCGGCGCCGGCACCCCTGAGCAAATCGTTGCTCAGATGTTGGAAGCAGGAAGTGGGAAGTCGGAGAAAGGAAAGAAGCCGGCGAGCACAAGCGGCAGCTCCCACATCCCCCATCCCACATCCCACTTCCGCTCCCACACCGCCGAAGCACTGGCCCCGCTCCTCAACGGCGCCGGCCATGTCGTCGCGGCCAAATCCAAGAAGCGAGCGGCCAAAGAGGTCAAGGCGATTGAGGTCCGTGGGGCGTCGCAGCACAACCTGCGCAGCGTGGATGCGACGATCCCCCGCGATCAGATGACCGTGTTCTGCGGGCCGAGCGGCTCGGGTAAGTCGTCGTTGGCGATGGACACGATCTACGCCGAGGGGCAGCGGCGTTACGTCGAATCGCTCGGCAGCTACGCCCGCCAGTTTGTGGGGCAGTTGCAGAAGCCCGCCGTCGAACACGTCGAGGGCCTGTCGCCGGCGATCGCGATCGAGCAACGCACGGTGGGGCACACGCCGCGATCGACGGTCGGCACCGTGACGGAGATTTACGACTACTTCCGCGTCATGATGGCCCGGCTCGGTACGCCGCACTGCCCGGACTGCGAGACGCCGATCGGCACGCAGACCTCGGACGACGTGACCGACAAGCTCTTCACCGAGCCCGAGGGGACGAAGCTGCAGCTGATGGCGCCGATCGAGCTGGGCGCCGGCGACTCGTACGCCGACTTGTTCAGCGACCTCTTGAAGACCGGTTACCGACGTGTCTGGGTCGATGGGCAGACCTACGAACTCGAGGACGCCCCGAAAATCGACCGCCGCCGCAAGCACGACGTCGCGGTCGTGGTGGACCGCATCACGATCCAGAAGCAGGCCCGCGGGCGTATCGCCGAAGCGGTTGAGGCCGCGCTCGGCTTGGGGCGTGGCGTGATGTTCGCGGTCTATCCCGACCCCAACAAGCCCGAGGGGAAGTGGGCCGTCCGTGTCCATAGCCAGCACCTCACCTGCGAGTCGTGCGGCCGCAGCTTCGAGCCGCTGACGCCGCACAACTTCTCGTTCAACAGCTCGCTGGGTTGGTGCGGCGCCTGCGAAGGCCTTGGCACGCAAACCGGCGCGAACCCCGCGGCGCTCTTGCGCGACGAAGAGCTGACGCTCGCCGAGGGCGCCGTGCTGCTGTGGCCTTCGCTCAACAACGACCTTGCCCGGGCGATGCTCACCGCGCTCGCCGACCACACCGGCATCCCACTCGATGTCCCCTATCGCAAGCTCACCGCCCGCCAGCGCCGCACCCTGCTCTATGGCACGAAGGACGAGTGGGTCTCGGTCGAGGCGAGCACTGCCAAGAGTGGAGTTAACATCCCCGCGCTGAAGTTCCAGTTCAAAGGCCTCTACCCCGCTCTCGAAGAAGCCTCCAAACTTTCGCCGCATTTGCGGACGACGCTCGAACATCTTGTCGATGAGATCGAGTGCAGCGAGTGCGGCGGCAGCCGATTGCGCGGCGACGCGTCGTCGGTGCGGTTCCGCGGGCTGACGATCGAGCAGATCGTGCGTTCGCCGCTCGGTGAGCTGATCGAGACCGTGGCCTCGTGGGAACTCGACCAGCGCGAACGCAAGATTGCCGGCGAGATCGTCCGTGAGATCCACAACCGGCTGACGTTCCTGGTGGACGTGGGCCTAGAGTACCTGACGCTCGGTCGTCAGGCGCCGAGCCTGTCGGGCGGCGAGTCGCAGCGTATCCGTCTGGCGAGCCAAGTCGGAAGCGGCCTGGTAGGCGTGCTCTACGTGCTCGACGAGCCCACGATCGGCCTCCACCCCCGCGACAACACACGGCTCATCAAGGCGCTGCACAAGCTGCGCGATCTTGGCAACACCCTGCTGGTGGTCGAGCACGACAAGGACGTGGTCGCCTCGGCCGACAAGTTGATGGACTTCGGCCCCGCCGCAGGGCGCAACGGCGGGCAGGTCGTCGCCGAAGGAACGCCCGCCGCCGTGTCGAAGAAGCGCGGCAGCGTCACCGGCCCTTACCTGAGCGGCAAGAAGTCGATCCCGGTGCCGACGAACCGACGGATTACTGCTTCGCAGAATGACGAAGCACGAATGACGAATGCCGACAAGAAGAGAAAGTCGGCCGCAGATACTTCTTCGTCATTCGACATTCGTCATTCGTCATTTGACGGCCCGCGTCTCCGCGTCGTCGGCGCCCGCCACAACAATCTCAAGAACATCACCGTCGAATTCCCCCTCGGAACCCTTATCGCGGTCACCGGCGTGTCGGGGTCGGGCAAGTCTTCGCTGGTGAACGAGATCCTTTACAACCAACTCGCCCGGTCGCTGCACCGGGCAGGCACCGTCGCCGGCGCGCACGACCGGATCGAGGGGCTGCACCATATCAACAAGGTGATCCGCGTCGATCAGTCGGCGCTGGGCAACTCGCCGATGTCGAACCCGGCCACGTACACCGGCGTGTTCGATCTGATCCGTCAGCTCTACGCGCAGCTCCCCGAGGCCAAGCTCCGCGGCTACCAGGCGCGGCGGTTTAGCTTCAACGTCGCTGGGGGGCGCTGTGAAGAGTGCGAGGGCGCCGGGCAACGCTGCGTAGAGATGCACTTCTTGCCCGACGTGTGGGTCGAGTGCGAGACGTGCCGCGGCCAACGCTACAATCCCGAGACGCTTGCCGTTCGGTACCGAGAGAAGTCGATCGCCGACGTGCTGGCGATGAGCTGCGCCGAGGCGCTGGAGCTATTCAGCAACATTCCCAAGATCCGCCGCGTCTTGCAAACGCTGTGCGACGTCGGACTCGACTACGTCCAGCTCGGCCAATCGGCGCCGACGCTCTCGGGCGGAGAAGCGCAGCGTGTCAAGCTCGCTGCCGAGTTGTCGCGACCCGACACCGGGCAGACGCTCTACCTGCTCGACGAGCCCACCACGGGTCTGCACTTCGACGACCTAGCGAAGCTGCTCGAAGTGCTGCACCGCCTCGTCGATCTCGGCAACACCGTGGTAGTAATCGAGCACAACCTCGACGTGATCAAGCAGTGCGACTGGCTGATCGACATTGGGCCCGAGGCGGGGAAGGGGGGCGGGACGCTGGTCGGATGTGGCACGCCGGAACAAATCTGCGGCGAGCCGGGAGCGCCAGCGACCGGAGTGAATCGCCAGTCGACAATCCAAACCGCTGCAACTCCGGGCGTTGACGCTTCCGGCTCGCCATTTTCTCACACCGCCGAAGCCCTCCGCCCCATCCTCGCCGAAGGCCCGCACAAGAAGCGCGCCGTCTACAAGCCGCAGGACGAGACACAGGCGGGGGACCTCGACCTCGATTCGGTCGGCGACGGCGTCGCGATGCCGTGGGAGGCGGACGGGCGGCGCTGGCACGTCAAGGAACGCATCGGCCGCGACGGCTCACCGTGCCGTTGGGACGGGCGGATCCTCGACGAGGTCGAACGCCGCATCCAGGACCTGGGCGACTTCGCGCCGACCAACTGGAACCACCGTTCGGTCGTGGAGGTCACCGGCCAGAAGAAGTCGGACGGCTGGTTCTTTCACGCCCTGACCGGCGAGCGCTGGCTGGTGAAGCTCAAGTTCCGCACCGGCAAGCGGACCTTCAACCGCGACACCCTAGCGGCCGAGCTCGACCTGCCGCCGCTCAATGAGATGGACGACATCGAGGCCTACGGCTCGACGTCGCGGGTGCAGTGCAAGAATCTGCGCGGCCCTTGGCAAGAGGTTCAGGTTGCCGCCCACACGTTCAAGGAGATCGACAAGCCGGAGTTCTGGAAGATGATCGAGCAGGCGGTTGCCGGCTTCGAGAAGTTCGTCGGGCGCGAAGAGAAGAAGCCCGAGGACCTGATGCCCTGGAAGGTGTTGGGCCAGAAGTGGCACCTCGCCCGCAAGGGCTTCACGCCAGGCAAGAAGGTGAAGTGGGATCCGGAGTTGCTCGAAGACCTGCTGGAACTGATCGCTGAGGCGACGCCGGGGGGCGAGTACCTGTGGAACAACAAGGTGCTGGTGCACCGGATGGTCCCGGGGCAGCCCGACCCATGGGCGACGATCGTCACCAAGCGGGCGGAGAACGTGGAGCTGGCGCTGAACGGGCCAAAGGGCGCCGTTCAGCTCGGGCAGTTCGCCGCCCTGGCCAGCGACGCCGAGCTCGACACACGTCGCGAAGACCGCGACACGGTCCGTCTGCGGTTCGACTCGCCCGACGCGCTGACGAGCAGCGAGCTGCCCGAGTTTATCCATAGACACCTCGAAGTGAGCGTCAGCGGCGCGGGGGCGTGAGCGTTATCGCGTTGTTCCCATTGCAGTAGGTCTCGCGCAGAGACGCGGAGATGCGGGGGGTAGGAAACGAAGACTCACGCAAAGCCGCAAAGGCGCAATGACAGTTTCTCTTAGAAATCAGCTCAGCCGCAAACGATCTCGCCGTAATGCGACCTTTGCGGCTTAGCGCCTTAGCGTGAGTCTTAAAGACATCCGGCTCTGCGTCTCCGTGTCTCTGGGCGAGACTTCCCGACGTTATTCGCTGGATCAGCGTGAGGAAAGAAGCGCTACGGCTAAGTTAAGCACGCTCAAAGATTGTGCGAAGAATTGCTCCTTGAACCCAATACATTTCGTGAGGATCGCGCGCGCCGTGCGTCGAGCGTCCAAGACGATGAAGTCTTGGCGAAGATCGTTGCCCGCTAGCGTGCAGACGGTCTAGCTTGACGCCATGACCCACGCGCCCTTCGCTGTTGTGTTAACGCTGCTCGTCAGCGCCGTCGTCTCTGCGCAGGAGCTTGCGCCGGGGCAGAAGCTGGTTGGCAAGCTACCGGCCGGCCCGGCGGCGGAGAACTCGGGCATCGTCGCCAGTTGCAATCACGACAACCTGTTCTGGATGCAGAACGACTCGGGCGACGAACCCCGCATCTACGCGGTGCGTCGTGACGCGACCGGCTACCAAAGCGAGCGTTACCCCGACACGCCGGGCGTGCTCATCGGCGGCGCCATCAACTGCGACTGGGAAGACATCGCCGTGATGGAGGACGGCACGCTGGTGGTGGCGGACGTTGGTGACAACCGCAACGACCGCCGCGACCTCTGTGTCTACCTCGTCCCCGAGCCGACGCCCGCAGCGGGTCGCACGACGTTCATGAAGAAGGTCTTCATCCGCTACCCCGAACGTGCCAGCACACCGGCGCCGCGGGACGACTTCAACTACGACTGCGAGGCGGTCTTCTCGCTGGGCGACAGCCTGTACTTTCTCACGAAGCACCGCAGCGACACGGCGACGAAGGTCTACCGGCTCAGCGACATTGCCGAGGGGCTGACGCACGAGCTTGAGTTGCTGGGCCGCTTCGAACTGGGCGGCCAAGCGGTCGGCGCCGACGCCCTTCCCGATGGCTCGAAGCTGGTCGTAACGACGTACGACACGATCTGGCTCTTCGACGTGGAGGAAGCCGACGACCCACTGCGGAAGCCCGTTGCGCGGTTGCCATTCAACGGGGATAACGTCGAGGCGGTCTGCTTCGATGGCCCTGAACGGGTGCTGTTCGCGGACGAAGCCACGGCGCTTCTGTACTCAGCGGACTTGGCAGACTTCGCGCCGTATGAAACGGAGTGACGCCGGGCCTACGCGGCAGCGGGTCACGGCCCAAGCGAGCGAACCGGAAATCCGAAAACCGATCGGCTAAGCAATAGACATCCCGCCGCAAGAAGAATCTAAAGGGATGTACCTTTCCGTCGCGGTTGTCTTCTACCTGGAAGGCTGACCCGACAGCAGCCCTCAATAAGCCCTCAATAGCCCGACCCTTCTCGCTAAAGGGCGGCTCGCTGCATCGGTTTTCGTCGCGACGGAATGCAGATGCCTGCCCAGAATGGGGTTGTCAGAAGAAATTGTCGATAAAACCGACATTTTTCCATTTGCTGAGAGTCGGAGATTTGGTTGAATCAAGCGCCGCGGACGAGTCAACACTCCTCACCGTCGCTTGACGCCACCGCCCGGCGCTCCAAGCCGACATCGGCTCGCCCTTCGCACCTCGTGGGGCAGGTTGAAGCAACCGGTCCACGAGAAGAACTGCTCGACGTGATTTTCACAGGCAGGTAGTCAAACCCCTCCGCAGTACGAGTCACCCCCAAGCCGCGCCCCCTCTGTAGAGGTTTCGACCCATTTTTGCACTAGGCCCGCTCGAAGGAACCGCCTAGTACGGTGCGAAATCCGCACTCTACCCGTCTATCGCCGGCGAGCAGGATTGCTTGTCCGGCGCCAATCTCGGAACGGACTATTCCAAGCGATGTCTTCTTACTTCCATCACTGGCGACGTCTCAAGCAGCTTCTCAAGACTGGCCGTAGCGCTCGGCGTCAGCGGACTCACCGCCGTATGACCGCACAGAGGCTTGAGGACCGGTGCGTTCTGTCGGTTTCCCCGGCAACGCTGGAAGGCTCGACGATTGTTGTCGTGGGCGGTGACGAGGCCGACAGGGTTACGGTGGCGGAGGGCGCTCTCGGGGAGATCGTCGTCACCCATGTTGAACTCGGCAAGCACTATACGGCTTCGTTCTCGAGTTCATCGGTCTCGTCGATCACCTTCACCGGCAATGGCGGGAACGACCGGTTCACGAACCTCACGTCGCTCGCCTCATACGCCGATGGCGGCGACGGCGACGACACGCTAATCGGCGGCGCTGGAGCGGACACCCTTCTCGGCGGGGCCGGCAACGACAGGCTGGAGGGCGGAGACGGCAATGACTCGCTCTTCGGTGGGGATGGCGTCGACAGCATTCACGGCCAGAGAGGGGAGGACCACCTCGATGGCGGCGCCGACAACGACTTTGTCTACGGCGGTGACGACTCCGACACCATTCAAGGCGGAGCGGGTGACGACTATATCGAGGGCGGGTCGGGAGACGACCGGATCGCGGGCGGTTTGGGTAACGACTTGCTCCGCGGCAACGAGGGTGAGGACTACCTGCAAGGCGACGCGGGAGATGACCGCCTCGAAGGCGGCGAAGACAACGATACGCTACACGGCGGTGAAGGTGTCGATCGCTTATATGGTCAAGCCGGAGATGACTACCTCGACGCCGGCGCGGGCAACGACTTGCTCGATGGCGGTGACGGCGAAGACTTGATGTATGGCGGCGACGGCGACGACCTGTTGGAGAGCGGCGAGGGCGACGATTACCTCGAAGGTGGGGCCGGCAAAGACCTGCTCCGTGGCGCCGGGGGCAACGACACCCTGGTGGGAGGGGATGACGACGATCGCCTCGAAGGGGACGACGGGGACGATACGCTCGATGGCGGCTCTGGCGCCGACAGTCTATCGGGCGGCGCCGGAGCCGACTGGCTCAATGGCGGCGACGGCAACGACACGCTCTATGGCGGTGACGGTGAAGACGTCATCAGCGGCGGCGATGGCGATGACTACGTTGAGGGGGGCGCCGACGACGATCAGCTTTATGGAGGAGAGGGCAACGACACTCTGCGCGCCGGCTCTGGCAATGACTACGTGCTCGGGGAGGGGGGGGACGACCGGATTGAGGGCGGCGACGGCACGGACGTCCTCTTCGGCGGCGACGGCGCCGACGTCATCCATGGAGAGGCGGGCGCAGACCGGATCGAGGGCGAGAATGGCAGCGACTTCCTCTACGGAGGCGACGGCGATGACCTGATTCTCGGTGGCGCCGGCGACGACTACGTCGATGGTGGCGTGGGGAGTGATGTACTCCGTGGCGGCGACGGCAACGACTACCTACTCGGCAGGCTCGGCGACGACCTCCTGTCTGGTGACGATGGCGACGACCGACTTGAAGGGGGCGATGGTGACGATGTCCTATCCGGCGGCGCCGGCGTGGACGTAATCCATGGCGAGGCGGGCGCTGACCGTATCGAAGGCGAGGCGGGGAGCGACTTCCTCTACGGCGGAGATGGCGCGGACGTCATTGATGGCGGCGCAAATGATGATTACATCGAAGGAGGCGCCGGCGACGATGTTATCAACGGCGGCGAGGGCAGAGACATCCTCCGCGCCGGCGACGGCAACGACTTTGTGATTGGTGGGGGCGGGGACGACGACATCGAAGGCGGTGACGGCGACGACTTTCTTTCCGGTGGCGATGGCGCGGACAGTGTTCACGGTCAAGCCGGTTCGGATCGAATCGACGGGGGCCTAGGCGTCGATACGCTGTACGGCGGTGACGGCGACGACTTTGTGACCGGCGGCGCCGGCGATGACTACATCGACGGCGGAGCGGGCAACGATGTTCTACGGGGCGGTTCTGATAACGACCTCCTCCGCGGCGGCCTGGGCGCCGACTCCTTGTTCGGCGACGCCGGCCAGGACCGTCTCGAAGGAGAAGACGGCGCCGACATCTTGCACGGTGGCGACGATAGCGACTCGCTTATCGGTGGAGACGGGCGCGATTTCCTCATCGGCGGCGGCGGCGCCGACACGATCAATGGCTCGGCAGGCGACGATCTGGTGATCGACGGCTCAACGGCCTACGACGACAACCTGACAGCGCTCCAGGCCGCGCTCGCGATGTGGGATAGTAATCTCGGCTACGACCAGCGGGTCGCCATGCTGACCGGTCACCACGGGCCGGCCCGGTTCGTCGCGCACGAGACCGTCTTTGCCGATGACGCGTCCGACCAACTCGAGGGCGGAGCTGGCCAGGATTGGTTCGTCTTGTCCGCCTTCAACGGGGTCTACAACCCGTTGGGCATCGAGATGGAACACGACCATCACGACAGCGGCGGGCATCATCACAACGAGATCCTGCTCGACTCGCTGCCTACGGTTGAGGGCTTTGCGCTCATTGACTCGATGGACCGCATGCTCGGTGTCGAGGCGAATGAGATGGTCGACTCGTTGATGAGCCATGGCGACGATCCCTCCAAGCTGCGAGAGCATCTCAGTCTCTTCCAGCTCGTCCGCTACGCCGATGTCTCGCACACCGCGGTGAAGAACGGCGCCTGGTCCGACCCGGCGACCTGGGAGGGTGGCCGTGTGCCAACGGCCGGCGCGAGAGTGCTGATTCCCTACGGCGCCCACGTCATGGTCAACGCCCGCTTGCAACCGGAGCTGAAGTCGGTGCGGGTGGATGGGACGCTCTCTTTCGCGACGGGGGTCAACTCCGAACTCCGGGTCGACACGATCGTTGTTGCGCCCACCGGCAAGTTTGAGATGGGTACCGAGGCCGCTCCGGTCCAGCCCAATGTTACGGCGAAGCTCGTCATCACAAGCGATGGGCCGATCGATGCCGAAGCCGACCCGTTCTTGATGGGGCGTGGCCTTGTGACCCACGGCGCGGTCGAGATGTACGGCGCCGAAGTGACCGGATTCGTCGCCACCAGCGGCGCGCTCGTCGCCGGCACGACGTCTTTCCAGCTCGCTTCAACGCCGGTGGGATGGAAAGTTGGAGACACGATCGCGATCGCCGGGACCTCCGCGGGTGGCGGGGAAGAAGAACTTCGCGTCATCCGCGCGATCAGCGGTCGCCTGGTATCGATCGACGCGCTCGCGTTCAACCACGTCCCGCTCGAAGCGGGCCTCGAGGTTCACGTCGCCAATCTGACGCGGAACGTCGTGATCGAATCGGAATCGAACATCAACAGTCAACGCGGCCACACGATGTTCATGCACAACCGCGACGTGCACATCAGCTACGCCGCGTTCAACGGTCTCGGCCGCACGGACAAGAGCTTCACGCTCACCGATCCGCAGGTCGATAGCGACTGGAACCTCGTCGATGGAACCGGCGACAATACGCGAGCGCGGTACGCGGTCCACTTCCACCGCAACGGCGTCACGTCCACGACTCCGCCATCAACCGTGGTCGGCAGTGTTGTGAATGGCGGTCCGGGCTGGGGGTTTGTCAACCACAGCAGCTACGTGGATTTCACGGGCAACGTCGCCTACGGCGTGAACGGCGCTGCGTACGTGTCCGAAGTAGGCGACGAGATTGGCTCGTTCGATAGCAATATCGCCCTCCACACCACGGGCACGACAGAGGACGTCCATAGCCGGGTCTACCGTCAAGACTTCGGCTTCAACGGCGATGGTTTCTGGTTGCATAGTGCGGCCCTGACGGTCACCAACAATGTCGTATCCGGCTCGACCGGAAGCGCGTTCTTCTACTACACCCGTGGTCTGCGTTTCGGAGGGGTCGAGACCCCGTTCCTTGCCGAGAATCTGGATGACCCTTCGCTCGCTGGCGGCGATTCGACGCTACCTGCGATGAGCGTGCCGATCAAGCAGTTCGAGAACAACGTGGGCTACTCGTCGAAGGTCGGCCTCACCTTCCGGTACAACCTGTGGCGGTCGGAGCATGGCGCAAGAAGCGTTCTTAGCGATTCGACGTTCTGGAACAACACCACCGGCGTCTCGCTTCCGTACGCCAACCGGACGATCCTGCGTGACTTCACGGTGATTATCGATCCAACGGCCAGCACCACTTTTGGCGTCGAGGGCAACGGAGATACGCAGGATATCTACTACGACAACTTGCGCGTCGAAGGCTACCGCCTGGGGCTCTACCTCCCTCAGAGAGGCGTGAACGTCGTCGACGGCGGGCGTTTCATCAGTCGATCGATGAACATCGTGGCGTACCCCGCCGTCATCCCAGAGGGGTTGCAGGTGCTGATCACCGGCGACATCCACTTCGGAAGTGTGGGCGACTCGCGCGCGAAAGACGTAGCGGCGATTTTCCGAACGCAGAACGTCACCGGCGATCCCCTCGTCGTCTTCCACCCGGTGGCGTTGACGCTGCAGTACGGTCCCTACTCGAACCATCGGCTCTACTTCCCGGTCCAACGAGCCGACGCCGTTCCGTTCCCCGAGCCGTTGCAGGGGGTCCCGTCGGCATACGTTGGGCTGACGCAACAACAACTCTACGACACCTTCGGATTGGCGGTTGGTGGAGAGATCGCGCCTGAGGACGCCATCTCGACCTCTGATACAGCGGGCCTGGTTTCAGCGAGCGGCAGGCGCGCCTTCCGAGCCCCGCAGCGAGCCTCATGACCGGCGCCCCGGTACTTTGCGGGGCGATTCGATCCGGGGCGGACCAAATCCAGGACGGAATTGGGCAAAAGACTGACTTGGAGGCGACCGCTAAAAAATCGACGGCCCGTTAGCGAACAAGCCTTCAAGGCTCTCGCAGAAAAGCAGTACCCCGTAGGGGGGCCGAACAACCAAAGCAATCATCGACTGGCAGTGGTAAAGCGGCCGCAGGTGACGCAGCATGTGGAGCGCTCGACGCTGAACTAGCGACTATTGCAGACGCTTGGCCACACTTGGCCGATGACGTGCGTCGCTGCGTGCTAACAATAGTTAGAGAAGCCTACGCGTCGGTGAAGTGAACAGTTGCTTGCGCGAGTCCCTCTGCTTCGAGTCTTGCCGTCGCCTTCAACAGACGCGGCTAGTGATTCAGCAGCGAAGTCTTGCTTGCGGCTGCAGCGCCTTTACGCCCCCACGACTATCGAAACCGAAAAAGGGCACAGTGGTCCTTTTCAGAGGGCCGCTTTATAGCCGCACGGGCCGCGTCAACAACTGCCGCATCGAAGTTGAGCAAGGCGATGGCCATTCGTCGATCGACGCAGGCGAGTGAACGAAGGAAAGACGTCTTTGGCGGCGAGTGCGTCAACACCGGGCTGGACCGCGTCCGCGCCGGGGCGACGCTCAAGATCACATGCCCGTTCGTCAACTCGGGGCAGATCTACCTCGAATCGGGCGCGATCCTCGATTGCCCGGCGGGCATTACCAACAACCCCGGCCGATTCGCCCCAGCCCGTGCTGCCCAGCGGCGTCGGTCGGCGACGAGGGCGCGGGGACGATCCCCGCGGCGTGCGCCAAAGAGATCACCGCATGATTCAGCCGCCCGCCGCATGGCGGTCGAGCACGGCCCGCCGGGCCAGGTCGCGGGCGGCGCGGAGGCCGTCGCGGATCGCCTCGAGGTCGGCGGCCGAGGCGGCCGGGTCGCTCTCGTTGAGGAGGTATCGCACCCGCTCGCTCACCTGAAAGACATGGGAGCGGACGCCGCCGTGCTTGAGCCGTTCGTGAGCCGCTTCGAGCAGCGTCAGAAACCGCCGCCAGCCGGGGTTGTCCCACTTCTGCGTCCGGTTGCCCAGCGCCAGCGCTTCGATAAGCTCGGCGCCGCCGGGGAACTCGGCGCGGATCGCCCGGTTCAAGAGGGCCGACTGGCGGCCGGGTCCGTAAGCGGCGGTGAGCGACGGCCAGGGGCTGCTGGGCATGGGCGCGGTGGGGATCGAAACGGGCCGATCGGCGGAGGCGGTCGCCAAAAACGAGGACCAAAAGTGCTGGGGTTTGTACTGAATCGTAGTGGGTTCCGTTACGAGTCGCATCGGGCAAAGCAGGGGTGAGGGGCGAGGGACGGGGGACGCGGGAAACGCCCGCATTAGCAGGGGTGGAAAAGCGCTGAATCTCGTTGCCCCGCTGAGGGGTGAGGGATTTTGCAACACGCGTCGCGACCGCCTAAACAGTGGGTGGCGCCGCTGATTAAATGGGCGGCCGGAATTATTTCGGGAAATATTTCCCGCGCGGCCCGTTGCGACCTAGCCACCCGCCCCCGGCGGGCCGGTAGGCTTGCGGAATGGAAAGCAACCACGACAGCGCGGCGCCCTGGACCGTCTCGCCGCTGGTGCTCGCGGCCGAGCGCGCGGACGAACGCCAGCGCCTGGCGGCCCTGGCGGACAGCGGGCGCGAACCGTAGCCCCGTCCGTCGATCCTCGAGGGATTGGCGCCGGCCGATAGGTTCGCGTTGGCGCAGCGCCTGGCGGCCCTGGCGGATCCGCGGGCGTGACGCGTCGATAGGGGCGCAGGCGGCCGCCATGCGGCCCGCTAGAGATTCGCGGGCCCGGCGAGTAGAGAGAACGCCAGGCGGTCCGCGCCGCCCCGAGGGCGCAACGAAAAACGCCCCCGCGGGATCCGCGGGGGCGTGGCGTGGTTCGGATTGTGGGCGCGGGGCGCTAGACGATCGGCGTTGTATCGTACGGCGGCGCCAAGGCGTCGAAACGGCGCCGCCAGTCGTCGAGTGACGCGCCGAGCATATCCCGCGACAGTCGCGGCCGCGCCTCGACAATGGCGAACGCCTCACGCAACGCCACGCCGCGGGCGCCGCGGCTGGCATGCCAGGCGAGCAAGTGAACCGCAACGGCCCGCGTCTGCGCGGGGCAGTCGTCGCAGCTCTTCCGCGAGACGCCGTCGAAGTAGCCCGCGAAGAAACGGAGAACGCCCGCGAGCTCGCGGCAGTCGTCGCGCCAGGGTGGATCGGTGGGCGCGGCGTGGTGGCCGGCCAGGCGCTGCAGACGCGCCGTTGCGTAGCGGGCATTGTCGATCGGGACCGAACAGGGCTTGCGTGTCATCGTGAGACCTCGAGGGGTTGAATAGCTGCCGCCAGTGTGGCGGTAGCGAGACCGGCGGCGGGTTGCGAAACCCGCTCACGCTGTCGCCGGTGGGGGGGCGTGTCTACTCGCCGAAATAGAAGCAAGAGCAGTAAGCGTCGAGCGTCGACGCGTCGACGTCGAAATACTGGCGCCAGGGGGTGAACCAGTCTTGAACCTCGAGCCGCGGCGAGCTCGGCTCGCCGTGGTGATCGATGTCGCCAAGGATCCGCACCGCGGGCCCGCCCGTAGCGAGCAAGAGCTCAAAACTAGTCGCTTCCCATTCGCCGTCGGTCCGCTCGCCGAAAATGCGCAGGGAGAGCGGATCCTCGAGGATCCGCTCCCGGGCGTCGTCCGCGTCGTCGCAATCGCCGGCGGCCGCCTCGAGCTCGGCGAGCTCTTCCGCTTCGTCGGGATTCTCGACCGCCCAGCGGGCCGCCAGGGCGGCCCGGGCCGTGGGCTTATCGGTCCGCTCGAGCTCGGCTAGCGCCTCGAGCTCGGCGAGCTCGCGGGCCGCGTCGGGATTCGCGGCCCGCCAGGCGTCGGCGCCCGCGTCGTCGTCGTCGCGCTCTTCCTGCAATTCCTCGAGCCGCTCGCCGAGCGATTCGCCGAACGCCTCAAGCTCTTCGCGGAGCTCCGCCAGGCGGTCGTAATCGCATTCTAATGCCGCCACCATATCGGCGATCGACTCGGCCGCGCTGGCGCCGATCGCCTCGAGCTCGGCCGCTTTCTTATCGTCCATCGTGAAACCTCGAGGGGTAAGGGAAACGCGGCCGCCAGGGTGGCGGCGGCGAAGGGGGCGGCGCGGAATTGAACCGCGCCGGGGGGCCGCCTACGGCCCGCCCCCGGGGGCGCTAGTTGCGGTCGCGGGCTAGCGGCATCACGACCGCTAGCGCGTTGTGGGCGCGGAGCACGACGGCGCTGTCGCAGTCGACCGTTTCAACCTCGACCGCTTGGCGCTTGTCGAGAACGGCCAGGAAGTCGAGAACATAGCGCGGGTCGAGCGTAACCTCGACCGTGCCGCAGCTTGGCGTGACAGCCGCCAGGCGTCGCGAGAACGTGCAGCGGCGGGCGTCGCGCGGCCCCTCTTCGACCTCTAGGGCGATCGCTTGGCTACCGAACGTGAAGTCGACGCCCCGATTCTCTTCGGACGTCGCGACCTTGGCGGCCTTGAGCGCCGCGGCGAGCTCGCCGACGGTGGCCGAGACCTTGAACGACTCCAGCCGCGACGGCACGACGTCGCGCCAGCGCGGATAGCGGCCCTCGAGTAGGCGGCTGGAGAACGTGAACGACTCGGCCGAGAACGTCACCGCGTCGCGCGTCTTGGCGAACGTGACGCTATCCGTGCGGCCCTTGAGCGCGGCCGCTAGCGTCTTGAGCGACCGCGCCGGGGGGATCGTATCAACGCCCGAGAACGCGCCCTCGGCCGCGTCAAAGTCGACGACATCGCAGGCGATGCGATGCAATCGGCGCCCGTCGGTGCCGATCGCCAAGAGCGTAGCGACCGGCGCCAAGCCAGCGGCCCGCCGCGTCTCCGCCTCGAGCTCGGTAGGCGGCTCGAGTTGGAAGAGCGAACCGCCGAGCGCGTAGCGGCTCGACTCGGTATCGGTGGCGCCGATCGTCCCGCGGATCAGCTCGAGCAGGCTTGCCGCGTCGACGTTCACGGCGCCGAGCCAATCGGCGCCCGCCGCCACGGGCGCGGGGTAATCATCGACTGTCACGCCGGCGCCGGCGCCGGCGGGCGTGAGCTCGGCGAACGTATTGTCGCCGACAACGTGAACGCGGCCGCGGTAGGCGTCCAGCTTGATGACGACGTCGGCCGAGTCGCGAACGACCGCCAAGAGCTCGCGGGCAGGCGCCAGGAAGGCGCCCGATTGCGAGACGTCGCAACGCGTCACGTGCACCGAGAGCGATTGCTCTAGGTCGGTAGCGTATACCGTCACCCCTTCCGATCCCGAGAACGCCAAGCGGACGTTCTGCAGAACCGGCTTAGGGGAGCGACGCGGGGCGACCTTGCAGGCGAGCGTAAGCGCCTCAAGCAGCGCCTTGCGATCGCACGTGGCCACCGCGGGGGCGTCGTGAGCACGACCGGCGGGCGAGACAGCAACGACAGAGGCAGCGCAGGAAGTAGCGACGGACATTGTAGAGCTCTCCAGATAGGCGGCCGCCAGTGTGGCGGCGGCGGGATAATCGCGGGCCGTTGTGGCCCGCTGACGTGGTCACTCTTTCGACTGTCGGGGCGATCGTCAATAGCTTCGCCCCGCCCCTCGATAGGCCGCAGGCGCGGCCTCTGGTGGCCCTGCCGAGGCCGTAGGCAGGGGCGCCCCCCCTCGGGTCCTCCGCCGGCCCCCTGGGCGGTGGGTGAAACCCGCGATCGAGGGAAGTTCATGTGCGGCGGGCATCACTTTTCGACTAGTAGTAGTATGACTCTGCCCATCAAACCCCTTGTTTTATAGAGTTTGTGACCTCTTAGAGTCATAGTCGCCCTGCCAACGAAGTACGTCCGATTCGTTCCGATGCGGTTTAGTGTCTAAGTGCCTCCGGACCCTGTCTGGGTCCTCGGCCGCATTGTGGCCGCCGACCGCCTACGCGAATGCGGGGCGGTTAGGGACACCGTTTACTTCACCGAAAGTGAGCTCTAGCTACGCGGCAGTCGAGAAGTGCAAGTAGGTCTCTCTGATGACTGCATGGATCAAAGCCTGTTGCCAATCAGATACTGCGCGACCAATCCATTCGGCCTTCTGCCAGCTCCGGGATGGTGAAATATTTGGACCGACGAGGATCTCTGCAATACGCAAGGTTGCCACGACGTTTCGCACTTATGCACATTGGACCTAGTTGGCATTACCACTCAGCGCGTCGGTGCTACACAGTTCTGAGCGGCGAGCCAAGGCGGTGGAAGAAGGTCGTACTCGGGACCATCGGTGTCCCGACTGCGCCGTCAGATCGACCGCGGCCGGGTCCGTCCAAGGTGAATTGGTTGACGGACCAGCTCGGTGAGTTGGCTGAAGCTCGAATTCAGGTCGAGTGATGCAGCCGCCATTTGGAAAAAATTGCTTAAACGAAGAAGTCGGTCGGGCCAATGTGGTGCAGCTGGCATTGCAAAGCAGACGAGAAGTGTCGGCCTAAGTGCTTTCTTAACGGGCCGCTCACGGTGTCGGGCTAGCTTTTAATGAACAAGCGCACAGAAATGACGTAGAGGCCGCGGCGAACTAGTGAGTCGCCGCGGCCTCTACGGGCTTTCTCTCGACTAGGCGTGCTGACAGATCAGTCCTTCGAGATCTCACCACCGGCTCGGGACACCAGGCGGGCGTACTGACGGATGTCGAGGTCTTCGTTCAGCGAACGCACCGAGCCGTCGCCCATAGCGTGGTTAGCGATGCTCGGGTGGAACGCGTACGTTTGACTGGTACCGAACGTGCTCTGCACCGGGTGGGGGTAGCCACTTTCGACGATGTCGAAGCCGTTGGTCGCGTTGATCGCACGCGGGCCGACCTGCGCCGTCCCGTCGGCTGCTACACCGACCACCAGGATGTCCGAGGCCGGCCGGCACCAGCCGCCGCCGTTGACGCGGGCCTGCACGAGGTCTGAAGAAATCTTCTTGCCTTTACGGTAGAGGTAAGGGCGCCCTGCCGACTCGGCGAGCAATACCGTCTTGGACAGCCCATCGGTGACGTTGCGGAACGACGACTTGGGATTGTTGTACTCCATGATGCCGGGCTCGTCGTTCGCGAGGCCGTCGGCGTTGTTGGTCCGGTCCACCAGATCAGCCTCGAGTAGCCGCTTATCGACCCACACCGTCGGGGAGTAGTCGGTGGGGACGCCAACCTCGGGTGTCCAAGGGTTGACCTCCGGTAGACCGTCCAGCCGATTGGGGCTCTCGGGAGTCGAAGGGCAGTTGAGCACCGAGATCACGGTGTTCACGGCGGGTCGGTTGTCGATGTGGCCCCAGTTCTTATCGAGGTCGAAGGTGTTCCGAACATTGCCCTCTTCTAGATAGAACAACAGATGGGTCATCGCGGCGATGCGCGGCGCCGTTGTCAGTCCCACCGGCCGGGCGCTGACCGGGACGGCGTTCTTGGCGTCGTGGTGCAAGTGGACGGCCAACGCGAGCTGCTTCAGGCCGTTGATGCATTGCGCCCGACGGGCCGATTCACGCGCCGCCTGAACGGCGGGCAACAGAAGCGCGACCAAAATCCCTATGATCGCGATCACAACGAGCAACTCCACTAAGGTGAAGCCGCGACGGACTGGTTTCATGACAAATCCCTTCATTCAGTTGTTACAGGGGTAAACGATCGAGAGAGTCTGGAGGTCTCGTCACAGCCGAATGGGGTCCAGCTTGTTGTCGCCCGCCGCGATGCGGACCCGCAGGTTTGACGTTTGCGGCGAGGCGTACTTGCGCGGGATGACATTCGGCCCCGCGACGATCTCGTCGCCGCGACGAATGAGGCGGTTCCATTGAACCGTGACGACATACCCCCCTTCGGGATCGCCATCGCCGCCATTGAAGGTCGATACCTGGAGCTGCCCCTCACGTGTCACAACGCCACGCGGCGCGGGGACATCTTCGGAAGGCGTCACCGGGTGGAACGCGATGAACGCGCCCGGCGTCGGCTTTCCCTGGAACGTGATCGGGGCTTCGACTGGATAGGTGGCGACGGTGAGCGGCGCCGAATCGACACAGCCGACAAACGCCAGCGGGCTCAGCAGCGACAGCGCGATCGAAAGGCGCGAACGGAGAGGCGACATGGCGAGACAGTCCTGGTCATGCTTCGCCTCCGGATGTCCGGTCGGACTTGAGTGGGGAGAGAGCCCTCTGCCGATGCAGTGGGGCTGATAAAAGTGCGGCAACAGTTCGTGCCGCTTACTCGGCGGGTTTCTGCATTCGCAGGCGGCGTTTCTCGGTGCGTTCGATCTGAACGACCACGCCGTCCTGCACCACGACTTGCACAACGCCGAAGTGCAGGCCACGCAGAGCGTCGGCGACCTCTTGCAGCTCGTCGGGCGTAGGGCCGATGTGCCGCGTAGCGTTGATGCGGGTTGACTGGGTCACGATGCGACGGACCTCGCGGGTGTGGTGAGCTTGCCTTCATGTCCGACGGCGGAACCATCGAGGAACACCTTCGCCTGCTTCGGGTAGAGGTGAACCAGTTCGTCCTCTTGGAGCGAGAGTTCGCGTAACTCGTCGAGCGTCATTTCCACGAGCACCGGCACGCCGTCGAGCGTCGTCAGCGACACGCGGCCGAGCGAACCGGCCGTGTTGATCCGGCGAATGGTCGCCGCCAGGCTGGGGTCACCGTTGGGGCGCCGACGGACTTCGAGGTCGTGGGGGCGGAAGTAAACCCGCGCGGGCGCCGCTTCGTCGCTGCGGTAGTTGGGGAACTCGACGCGTAGCGGACCCGCCGTTGCGAACCCAGAGACCGCCCGGCCGTGGAACATGTTCACTTGGCCGAGGAACTCCATGACGAATTGCGTCTGGGCGTTGTGGAACAGTTCGTCCGGCGAACCGTCTTGCTCGATCCTACCATGGTTCATCACGACAACGCGGTCGGCGACTTCGAGGGCCTCTTCCTGGTCGTGCGTAACAAGCACCGTGGTCACGTGCATCTGCTCGTGCAGACGACGCAGCCACTGCCGCAGGTCCTGCCGCACCTTGGCGTCGAGCGCACCGAACGGCTCGTCGAGCAGCAGAACCTTCGGCTCGACGGCAAGCGCCCGGGCGAGCGCCACACGCTGCCGCTGGCCGCCAGAGAGTTGCGACGGGAACCGATTGCCGAACTGCTTCAGCTGCACGAGTTCGAGCAGCCGTTCAACCTTTGCTTGAATGCGATCGGCGGGAAGCCGCTCACTGCGGGGCTTCACCCGCAGGCCGAAGGCGATGTTGTCGAACACCGTCATGTGGCGGAACAGCGCGTAATGCTGGAACACAAACCCCACACGGCGCTCGGCGACCTTGGCTTCAGAGACGTCGCGGTCATGAAACAGGACCGACGTACGCGAGTCATCGTCGGGCGTTTCGAGCCCCGCGATCAATCGCAGCAGCGTCGTCTTGCCCGAGCCCGACGGGCCCAACAGCGCGACCAACTCGCCGCCATTGATGCGGAGGCTGACGTCGTCGAGCGCCTTGAACGCACTGAAGGACTTCGAGACGTGACGGACTTCGATGCTCATGATGAATTCTTCCTCGTGCGGGCGTCGGCTAGACGCGTTGTGTTTTAGTGGGAGTCGCCGCGGGTCTCGCGGCTCAGACGCCATTCGACGACGCTCTGCAGCGCGAGCGTCACCAGCGCGAGGAGGGCTAGCAGCGACGCCACCGCAAACGCGGCGACGAAGTTGTATTCGTTGTAAAGAACCTCGACGTGCAGCGGCATCGTGTTGGTGCGGCCGCGGATGTGGCCCGAAACCACCGACACGGCGCCGAACTCGCCCATCGCCCGGGCGACCGACAGGATCACGCCGTACAGCACGGCCCAGCGGACGTTTGGCAGCGTGACGCGCCAGAAGGTCTGCCATCCGCTGGCGCCGAGCGACAGCGCGGCGAGCTCTTCGTCCTTGCCTTGCTCTTGCATCAGCGGGATCACTTCGCGAGCCACGAACGGGAACGTCACGAAGATCGTCGCCAGCACGATCCCCGGCACGGCAAAGATGACCTCAATGTCATGCTCCGCCAGCCAAGGACCGAACCACCCCTGCGCCCCGAAGAGCAACACGTAGACCAAGCCCGACACAATCGGCGACACCGCAAACGGCAGGTCCACCAGCGTCAGCAGCAAGCTTTTGCCGACGAACTCGAACTTGGCGATCGCCCACGACGCCGCCAGCCCGAACACAAGGTTCAGCGGCACGGCGATCGCCGTCACGAGCAGCGTCAAGCGAATCGCGGAGTGGCAGTCGGGATCGGTGAAGCTAGCGAAGTAAGCGCCGAGTCCTTTGCGTAACGCTTCGGCGACGATCGCCGCGAGCGGAACGAACAAGAACAGGGCGAGGAAGGTTAAGGTCAGACTGATCAGTGTCCAACGCGGCAGGGCTTCTCTCCAATCAATCGAGCGGGATCGGGCGGCTTTCGTGGGCGCCGCGATCGTTCCGACAGAGGTCATGGCGTTCATGTGATCTTTAGACTCCCGCCAGGTGACGACGGCCTGACAAACGCTGCAAGAGGTTGATCCCCAGCAGCAGAGTGAACGACACCGCGAGCATCACTACGGCAATGGCGGCGGCGCCGGCTGCGTCGTATTGCTCAAGCTTGGTAACAATCAGCAGCGAAGTCACTTCGGTCTTCATCGGCATGTTGCCCGAGATGAAGACCACCGAGCCGTACTCACCGATCGCCCGAGCGAACGCGAGCGCGAACCCCGTCAGCAGCGCCGGCAAGATGGCGGGGAGCGTCACGCGAATGAAAGTTTGGATCGGCGTGGCGCCGAGGCTCGCGGCCGCCTCTTCGACTTCCCTTTCGAGGTCCTCGAGGGCGGGTTGGAGCGTCCGCACAACGAAGGGCAAGCCAATGAACACCAGCGCCACGACGATCCCCGTGGAAGTAAAAGCGACTTTGATGCCAAGCGGTTCGAGCCACTGCCCGATCCAGCCGTTCTGCGAGTAAACCGCCGTCAGGGCGATACCCGATACGGCGGTCGGCAGAGCGAAAGGCAAGTCCACCAACGCGTCGATCAGCCGGCGGCCCGGGAAGCGGTAGCGGACCAGCGTCCAGGCCACCGCTAAGCCGAAGGCCGCGTTGATAACCGCAGCGATGAACGCTGTGCCGAACGTGAGCCAGTAAGACGCCATCACTCGCGGGTTGAACGCCGCCGCGATGAAGTCGTTCCAGCCCAGGCCGGCCGCCTTGAGGAACAGGGCGACCAGCGGCAGCAGCACAATCAAACTCAGATACAGAACCGTGTAACCGACCGTGAGTCGGAACCCGGGCAGCGCGGCGATAGCGGATGTGCGTGACATGCGTCGCCCTCCCTAGCGGCGGAAGACCTTGTGGACAGTGCGAGAGAGAGGAAGATCAAGGCTGGTAGATCGCGTCGAACACGCCGCCGTCGACGAAATGCTTCTTCTGCGCTTCTTGCCAGCCTCCGAACTCGTCGTCTACCGAGAACAGTTCGATTTCGGCAAAGCGCTCGAGGTCGGCCTTGTCGGCGTGCTCGGTGCTCTGGGGACGATAAAAGTGCTTGGCGGCGAGCTTCTGGCCTTCAGGGGCGTACAAGCCTTGCAAGTAGGCATTGGCGGCTTCAAGCGCGCCGTGGGCCTCGGCGTTCTTATCCACGACGGCAACCGGAGGCTCGGCGAGGACACTCACCGAGGGGACAACCATCTCGACCTCACCTTCACCTAGCTCACGCAGAGCGAGCAGCGCCTCGTTCTCCCACGTCAGTAGTACGTCGCCGATCTCCCGCTGCACGAACGTCGTCGTAGCGCCGCGGGCGCCCGAGTCGAGCACCGGGACATTCTTGAATAAGGCGCTGATGAACTCCTTCGCCTTGTCTTCGTTCTTATCGTTCTGACGGAGGGCATATCCCCACGCAGCGAGGTAGTTATATCGGGCCCCGCCGGAGGTCTTGGGATTGGGCGTGATCACCTCAATGCCGGTCTTCACCAAGTCGTCCCAGTCCTTGATCTCCTTAGGGTTCCCCTTGCGGACAAGGAACACGATCGTCGATGTGTAGGGGGAGCTGCGGTGCGGGAGCCGCGATTGCCAGTTGATCGGCAAGCGTTGGGTCTGCTGAGCGATCTCGTCGATGTCGTAGCCGATTGCGAGCGTCACGATGTCGGCTCTCAAGCCGTCGATCACCGCTCGGGCTTGCTTGCCGGCGCCGCCGTGCGACTGCTCGATCGTGACTTCTTGGCCCGCTTCTTCTCGCCATTTCTTGGCGAAGAGCTTGTTGTATTCCTGGTAAAGCTCGCGGGTCGGGTCGTAGGAAACGTTGAGCAGCGTCACCTTGCCGGCCTTCGCGGGCTCGCCCGATGGCGTTCGTCCCGAAGCATCCGCTTGCGAGGAAGGACCACACCCGGCAATCGGCGCGAGCAGCAGGGCAAGGGCGGCGTATGGAGCAAGGCGGGTCATCGTGTCGCTTCCGTTGGAAGGAAGAAGGGGTTTCCGGCGCCGGGTATGCAGTTACCGCGCCAATCGATCACTCCCCGCGGAATTGCCGGTGTTTTCAACCCCGCCCCGTGATCCCGTCCCGTCACGCCTTAATCGACTAGCAAATAAGACGGCAATGGCTAGCATTAGCAACGGCAGCTGTGATATATGCTCCCCAGGCCCAGCCGGCATGCGTATTCAAGACTTGGTTCTGCAAGCGTGGCGAGAAACCTCTCGGCATAACGAGATCGGACCGTCGCTGCACGCCGTGGCGTCGACCCTCACCACGGTCGCGCCAGTCAGCCGCCTGGATGTTGTGCGATTGGACCGAGAGCACGGCCATGCCGCCCACGTCGCCACCGGCCCCGCAGGATCGCCGACAGGGCTAATCTCTCAGGCGCCCGATAATCTCAAACGCTTGATCGCGTGGGCAGAGAAGAACGGGGTCGGCTGGGCGGCGGGAGACCCGAACGAAATACCACGGCCTCTGTCGCCGCTTGCTGAGACGCTAGGCATGTCCCCCGGGTGGGCTGGCGGACTACTGCACGGCGACTCAATCGGACTGCTGTTGGCAAGCTCTCTCGACGGCAAGCCCTTTGGTCCGCGGCATGCGAGCCTGCTCAGCGCCGTTCAAGAGCCGATTGCGGTTTCGCTCGCAACCGATCATCGCTGGCACGAATTAGTGGCGCTGCGCGAAGCGGCTGAAGCTGACAAGCGGAGTCTCTTGCGTCGATTGGGTCGCACCGACCTCACGGACCTTGTTGTCGGCGAAGCGACGGGTCTCGCTCAGGTTATGCGTCGAGTGGACCTCGTGAGCGGGTCCGACGCCCCGGTTCTACTATTGGGCGAGACGGGCACCGGCAAGGAGGTCATCGCCCGTACGATCCATCAGCGCAGCGACCGCCACTCGGGTCCCTTTATCCGTGTCAATTGCGGCGCCATCCCTCCCGAACTCGTCGACTCGCAACTCTTCGGCCACGAGAAGGGCGCGTTTACCGGCGCTTCGGAGCAACGCAAGGGCTGGTTCGAACGTGCGGACCAAGGCACTTTGTTCCTCGACGAGATCGGCGAGCTTCCACCTGACGCGCAGGTTCGCTTCCTGCGGGTCCTGCAGGATTCGATCATAGAACGCGTCGGTGGCGGTGACCCGTTGCGTGTGGATGTACGCGTAATCGCTGCGACGCACCGCGACCTCGCCGCGATGGCCCAGTCCGGCGGGTTCCGCGAAGACTTGTGGTATCGAATCGCGGTCTTTCCAATCTTGCTGCCGCCGCTACGCGACCGCGTCGGCGACATCCCCGAGCTCGCCCATCACTTTGCCCAGCGAGCGGCGACGCGTTTCGGCCTAACTCCCGTCGCGCCGACCCAATCCGATCTCGAAGTGCTCGCTGGCTACCGCTGGCCAGGCAACATCCGTGAACTCGGCGCGGTGATCGACCGTGCGGCGATTCTTGGCGAGGGACGCACCCTGGAAATCAGCGCCGCCCTAGGCTTTTCACCACTCACTTCGGAAGCCAACGCCAGCAGCACCGCGTCTCTGCAAAGCGGGAAACCCGCCACGCTGGACGACGCCATGCGCCGCCACATCGAAGTCGCGTTGCGAAGCACCCAGGGAAAGATCGAAGGCCATGACGGCGCGGCGGCGATCCTCGACATCAACCCCCATACGCTCCGTGCCCGGATGCGCAAGCTGGGAATTCGCTGGGCCGAATTCCGCCGATAAGCACTAGGGCATAACCAATCGGTGACAGAGCGGACTGCTTGAGGAGTCTTGTTGAGCAAGCGACACTAATACGTGTACTTCAATACGCAAACCTACCGAGAACGTTTTCGACGCAGGAGCATGCTCAACGGCGTCGATTGGATCAACCGACCTGGATGAGGTCCTGTTCGAAAATTAGTCGGTTGGATCGTCACTAGCGGCTTCGCTAGGCGCCAACGTCGCAACGGTCTAAGTCGGGCAAGACCACGTCAGCGAGTTGGCGGAGCCGGCAATCCGCCCCACGTGATGCAACCTCGTGGACGGAGTGATAAGGGTTCAGGTGCCACCGTTGAGTGCGATCGCTAATAGCCAGTTTGCCAGCTGGGCATTAGCATTCGGCAAGAGGACTGATCAGCCTTTGTTACTGCACTCATCGGTTAGCACCTGGAGCTGTGGCCGCACTCCTAATTATATGGTGGACTCGAGATTCAAGCATTGCACGTATGATTCCAACACCAGCCTTTATCCCCCCAATCGGCACCCACGCTGAGCGCAGCGTCAGACTGTGTCGAGCTCCAATCAAGCCGACGGGTCGTTCGCTCGCTCGATCCAGTTTTGCAAACGCGTATCGGCGACGGCGATAGTAGCTTCGCACCGGGTTCTGATTTCCGCAACCGGCGAACTCCACAACGAAATGCTTCGCAGATCTGGTGGGCTCTTGATCAGCCCGTCACGAAGCGAGCCGGTGTTCGACGTATCCGCAGACGGTTAGAAAGTGTCCCCCATTTTTTTCCGTCGACGTAGTGCCGTATAACGCTGGTCATGAGCTTCTTCGACATCGCCGGCATCCTCGTGGCCCTCGCAGCGGCCTTCGCGTTCATCAACCACAAACTGCTCAAGCTACCGACGACGGTGGGCCTGATGCTACTGGCCATGCTGCACGCGGTTGCGTTGCTGCTGATTGATTGGCTTGTACCGGGGGCGGGCGTGCTTACCTTGGCTGAGACGCTCCTCGGATCGATCGACTTCGACCAAACTCTAATGCAGGGCATGCTCGGCTACCTGCTCTTTGCCGGGGCGTTGCACGTCAACCTCAACGACCTCAAGCAACAAACTGCGGTCATCGTCCTGCTCGCGACCGTCGGCGTCCTAGCCACGACTTTCATCGTCGGCGGGCTCACCTACGTCATCACCGGCTGGCTCGGCATCGAGGTTCGCTTCATCTACTGCCTGATCTTTGGATCGATCGTTGCGCCAACCGACCCGATCGCCGTTCTGGGGATCGTTAAGAGCCTCGGCGCACCCAAGTCGCTGGAGACCAAGATCGCGGGCGAGTCGTTATTCAACGATGGCGTGGGCGTGGTGGTTTTTATTGCGCTCTTGGGCATCGCGGGGTTGAGCGGGCATGGTGAGACGCATGAAAGCCGACAGACGAATGATGGATTTGATGGCGTCGTAGAGCAGATCCAAGAAAATTTCGGTAAACGACCCAACGTCGATGGTAATCCACCAATCGTCTTGCTTGACGAACCAGCTAGTGGGGCACAACTCGAACGCGAGCATCCGCACGATTTACAAGAAGGCAGGGAGACGACAGAGACGCAACCAATCGATGTCGCCAAGCTCTTTGCCCTCGAAGCAGGCGGTGGGATTGCGTTGGGATTTGCGTTGGGACTGCTCGCGTTCTTACTGTTGCGTTCAATTGATCACTACGCGACGGAGATTTTGCTATCGCTGGCGGTAGTGACGAGCGGGTATGCGCTGGCGATGAAGCTTCACCTCTCCGGACCGTTGGCGATGGTGGTCGCAGGGCTGATCCTGGGTAACCATGGCCGAACGCTGGCGATGTCCGAGACGACGCGCGAGCACCTGGACACGTTCTGGGAGTTGGTGGACGAATTGCTGAACGCGGTGTTGTTTGTATTGATCGGGCTGGAGGTCTTGGTGCTGTCTTTCACGGAGCAGTATTTGCTGGCCGGGGCTCTGGCGATCCCCGCTGTGCTGCTGGCGAGATTCCTGTCCGTTGGCACGGTGGTTACCGCCTTGAAGGAGGCGACCGGCCGAGAGTTCACGCCGCACGCGATCAAGGTCTTGACCTGGGGCGGCCTGCGCGGCGGGATCAGTGTTGCGCTAGCTCTGTCGCTCAAGGAAGAGATCCACGCTCAGCAATCGGAGTACGACAACGTCGGCGAACTTGTCCTGACCATGACTTACGTCGTCGTCGCTTTTTCGATCCTCGTCGGCGGACTGACCATGGGGCCGATGCTGAGCCGGCTAGGTCTCGCGGGGCAAAGCAAAGCAGAAGCCGATTAGCCACTGGAAACGCACAGATTGCGATTCAATCGCGGGGACGGAGTCAAGTGGTCGCAGCTGTTCGAACCGTGCGATCGCCGTTAACTCAAGTTCCTAGCAGGGCCTCGAGCGACGGGTTCAAGTTTCAGCGGGTGGATCAGCGTCAGCGGCTTCGCTAGGCGCTAACGTCGCAGCGGTCTAATACCTTCAAGACCACATTAGCGGGTTGGCGAAGCCGGAAATCCGCCGCAGCTGACACAACCTCAGCGGTGAGCGTCATCGCTATTGACGTTCAAGACATAGCTGCCACAAGAGCGGACCTTTGTTCGAGAAGTCGTCCCACGAAACCCGCAGTTCTTGCCTACCCGCCTCTAGCTTGAGCGCTGTGCCGTCGAAGCTTCGGAAGTTCATGACGGGTCCCTCTTGCCTGAGGACACGATCCATCGCCGGCCCCAAGGGCTCGCAGTCCGTCGCCTCCGTAAGTGCAATCCGCGTTGCTCCCATACTCGTCTCAAGCACAAGCGATCCCCCGACGGCCGCCGGCGGGACCGCCAAGTAGAACTCGGCATGGTAAACGCCTGGCGTCAGAACCTCGACGTCCCAGACAACGGCGTCATTGTGACCAGACCAGCCAGTGAAGTAGGTGCAATTCGGGAATCGATTGGATCGCACGACCCGTCCAACCCCTTCGGCGTCGCGCGCTGGAAGGTAAGCTCTTGGGTATTCGGGATGCCCGACAGTGAAGGGCTGGGCTTTCCCCAGCCGCTTCGCTGTGAATCTCTCAAGCCAAGCATCTGCGGCGCTCGAGAGATCGGTAGCAATCTCCGGCTCTCTCGCCGCCACATCTTGAGTCTGACCTGGGTCAGTGACGAGGTCGTACAACCTGCCGCGGTCGTCGAGAACGTGCCGACCTCGGCGGGTCGCCACGCGGCCGTTCCAATGCGACAGCAGCGTCCGGTCTTGGCTTGCCGGCGCGGCCTCGCCCACAAGCTCTGTCGAAAGATCGGCTCCATCGAGTTCTTCCGTGGCCGCTAGCGCAACGCCGCATAGACTGGCGAGGGTCGGCGGCAAGTCGAGGACACAGGCTGGCGAGTGGACGATAGTGCCTGGTGACAATCGTTTCGGCCAACGGACTATGAGTGGCGACCGGACCCCGCCCTCATCGGTCGATCCCTTCACGCCGCGCAGCCCGGCGTTCCATCGATGGCCGTTCGGCCCGTTGTCCGAGAAGAACACGACGATCGTGTTGTCGGAGATGCCGCGGGATTCCAGGTGTGCGAGCAACCTGCCGACGTTCCAGTCGAGGTTCTCGCACATCGCGAGCGCTGCCCGCGTGTGATCGACATCCTCGCGATTTGCATCGGTCCCCTGTTGCGTGATCGTCTGCGTGCGGTGGCGGTTCCACCACCGGTCTGGGACCTGCATTGGAGAGTGCGGCGTGTTGAACGCCACGACCGCGAAGAACGGCGCGTCGGACATCGCGTCCATGAAGCCGATCGCGTGATTGGTGAAGTCGTCCGCGCAGTAACCCTGACCCATGACCATCCTGTTGTTGTGGTCGAGCCAGAAATCGTAGTAGTGGCCCCAGTGCCCTGACGTGAAGCCGTAGAACTCATCGAAGCCACGACAGACTGGATGGTAGGGCGGCTGGGTCCCATTGTGCCACTTGCCGAACAACCCAGTGGCGTAACCGGCTGCCCTAAACGCGTCAGCGATCGTTGGGACGCCGGCGTCAAGGCGCTCGCACCCTTGCGACACGCCGGTCACGCCGACACGTAAATGGTGACGCCCCACCAGGAATTCAGCCCGCGTTGGAGCACAGACCGGCTGCACATAAAATCGCTCGAACGACACGCCCTCGTCTGCGAGTCGATCGACGATCGGCGTCTGGAGTTGCTTGTTGCCGTGGGCACTCAGGTCGCCCCAGCCGAGGTCGTCAGCGATCACCACCAGAACGTTCGGTGGGGCGTCGGCAGCGGGCGCAAGTTGAGCGAGCGCTGCGAGCGCTAAGACGGCAGCGGGGATCGGCACTATCAGCGAGTGACCCGCTGCTAACACGGCGACAAGCGAGGGCATAGCGGGCGACGAGGAAGAATCAGGTGAGCCGATCTAAGTGCACTCTGAAAAGCCAAACGAAAGGCTGGGCCGGAGATCGGCAGGGCGCCCGGCGGGTGGCACTGGTAAATGCCGTTCTAAGTGCGCCACGGGCGTTCCGCCAGTGCGACGGACGCTCTCAGCAGGTTTTCTTGGGCGACGCTGGCGACCCGCCCTTCCATAGGTCACGACAGCCGATGCGCGGTGGCGGCGTGTGATGGAGTCGACATCGCCCCCCCCGCACGCCGGAATTGAGCTCCGCATTGTTCCGCCAACGGGGTGGCCTCAGGAGGGCTACAGAATGCCTAAACCTTTTCGAGGCAATGTTTTGCGAGGCGAAGACGGCGATTCTGTCGCCCCCCGCGCGGCGTCGTGTCAAGAACCTTGCGGCAAGTACGCCCCGCCTCACCGCGCAGGGCGCCGCTGCTGGCTTGCCAGCGGTCCGAATCGGGTACGCGGCTTCCACTGCCGGACTAGCCGGACAGCGGCGCCCATAGATTGCAGTTCCAATCTGCCGAAGGTGGACTAACCGTTGAGCTTTCACCTCGTGTCCAAATGCGGGCGGTGGCGAAGACCTCTGAGGAAGAGTAGTCGATTTTCGCGCCAGCAACCGGACTGATCCGTGCATGTCGCGATGGCGGGAAGCGGCGCCTCGCCGGCAGGCGCCAACTTACTTCGAACGTAAATGCTGGACGGCGTTTTCGGGCGACGTAGGACAACGCGATCGTGTTCGCCGCAGAGGTGACACGTGTATGTCACGGGCAACCGATGCGGGTTGAGCAATAGCAGGCTAGCTGTAAGTCAAGAGCGACATGAAACTTACTTGTTGCCCCTCTATGCCTGGACGTGATTGGTGACACGACGTCACGAGGCGCGCGACACAGTCTGGTGTAGTGATCGCGTAGGAGTAAGAAAAAGCGACTCACTTTGCTTTCAAGCCCAACGCCTTCAATCTGGAGCTCAGGGTGGTTGGCTTGACCCCTAGCAGTTGCGCGGCGCCGAGGGGGCCATGCACTTTTCCGCCGGCTGCATTCAACGCTCGCCGCAGATTGGTCCGCTCGAACTCGCGGACTTGTGCGTCGGTAAGCACTTCGGATTCGTCGAGGGCTATTTCTCGGTGGGCTACTTGGACGGGTTCTTCAAAATCGATCCGAAGCGGACCCCCGCGGGACAGGATCACTGCCCGCTCGACGACGTGTTGAAGTTCCCGGACATTGCCGGGCCAGTCGTATCGCTCGAGCTGTCGCGCTACGGCCTTGGTGAGGCGTGGGGCACTGACTCCAAAGCGCTGCCCTGCTTTGTGCAGAAAATGCTCTGCAAGGATCGCGATGTCCTCGCGGCGTTCACGGAGCGGAGGCAGCTCTATCGGGAACACACTGAGGCGATAGTAGAGGTCTTCTCGGAACCGACGTTCACGAGACTCCTCGCGGAGGTCGCGATTCGTCGCAGCGATAACGCGTACATCGACCTTCCGCGTTCGCTCCTCGCCGATTCGTTCGATCTCTCCTTCTTGAAGCACGCGAAGCAGCTTGCTCTGAAGGTCTAGCGGCACCTCGCCGACCTCGTCGAGGAATAGCGTGCCGCCGTGGGCGAGTTCGAAGCGTCCGGTCCGGTCGCGTAGCGCGCCGGTGAACGCGCCTTGGACGTGCCCGAAGAACTCGCTTTCGAAGAGTTCACGCGGGATCGCGGCGCAGTTCACCTTGATGAGCGGCCGATCGGCTCGGTCGCTGCGACGATGCAGCTCGCGGGCGACGAGCTCTTTGCCGACGCCGCTCTCGCCGAGGATGAGAACGCTCGAGTCGGTTGGGGCTACCAGGTCGATCTGATGCGAGACGTTCCGCAACGCGGGGCTAACGCCTAGCATCTCGCCGAAGCCTTGTTCAGCAGCGACCTCTTGTTGGAGGTACTCGTTCTCTTCCTCAAGGCGGTTACGCAGCCGCTGCACTTCTTCCCAAGCGTGCGTGTGGGCGATCGCGACGGCCGCGTGGTCGGCGATCATCCGCAGCCAGTCGAGGCACTCGTCGCCAATGCGTACGCGGCTAAAGACGCCCAGCACTCCGAGCACCAAACCGCGATGGCTCAGCGGCTGGCCGGCGAAGCCGATGATCCCTTCGGAGCGCACCCACTCGGGATCAGCAACCCAGTCTGGCAGCTCGGCCATGTCCGGCGCCTCGATCGCTTCACCGGTCATCGCGATGCGTCCGACTTTCCGCACGCCGATCGGGAATCGTCGGAAGCGTCCGTCGATGCGGGAGAAATCGCTGCTCGGATCGACTAGCGAAGTTCCGTTACTCGCCACAAGATGCAGGCACTGCGACCGGTCGGGGCACTCCTCACGCATCGGGCAGGTCTCACATCCCTGGCCGGGCCGTACGAGCCACAGACGGGCTAGGGCGACCGCCTCCGATCCGGCGATCCGAGTGACTAACAGATCGAGCAGCGCCGAGAGCTCGCGTTGCTGAGCGAGGTCGAGGAGCAACCGTTTGGGGTCGTTGAAGAGCGGAGTGCTTGCGGTGAGGCTAGGCATGCCCCAAGGATACGACATTTCGTCACGCAGCGACGACACTTCGTCGTTCAACGACTTTTCGTAACTGCCCATCATTCGTCGATTATGCGTAAAGCATTCGGCATAAAGGACTTGTGGTCTTGCACGCGGATTGGCATGGGAAGTGTTTAAGGGAGGTTCATTGCTGACCTTCATCATCCCGCCTCAAAACAGCAGGAATCAAAACATGCCCCGCCTCACCCAAGTCGCTCCTGAGCAAGCCAACCCCCTGCAAGCTGAGCTGTTCTCGGCTGTGAAGTCGAAGCTCGGCCGCGTACCGAACCTCTTCACGACTCTCGCGAACTCGCCCGCCGCCCTCCGTGGTTACCTCGATTTCTCTGCCGCCCTCAGCGCCGGCGCCGGTTTGACCGCGCAGCAGCGCGAGATTGTCTCGCTGGTGACTGCCGAAGAGAACGGCTGCGACTATTGCCTCGCCGCCCACTCGACGGTGGGGAAGATCGTCGGCCTGAAGCCAGACGCTATCGAAGCGGCCCGTCGCGGCGACGGGATCGACGACGCGAATCGCGCGGTAGCTCGCTTCGCTAAGTCCGTCATAGAGTCGCGTGGTCGCGTCGCCGACGCCGACCTCGAAGAGTTCCGTAGCGCCGGCTTCGGTAACGACGCGGTGGCGGAGATCGTTGCGAACGTTGCGATCAACGTGTTCACGAACTACTTCAACAACCTCGCCGAGACCGACGTCGACTTCCCGGCCGCCAAGCCGCTCGAAGCTGTCCTCTCGCCCGCCCGTGGCTGAAGTGACGGATCACTTAACCCGAGCCGGCCTGATGGCCGGCTCGGGATTACTTCAGCCTCCTACACGAGCAAATCCATGTCGAACTCACTTCCTCTACGACCTCCGTTCACGAACGAGTCCGCCACCGCCAAAGTGCGCGCCGCCGAGGATGCGTGGAACTCATGCGACCCGGTCCGCGTGTCACTCGCCTACAGCGAGGACTCGACGTGGCGTAACCGCCAGGAATTCGTGCAAGGCCGCGAAGAAATCCAAGTGTTCCTTACCCGGAAGTGGGAGAGGGAGCAGGAGTACCGTTTGATGAAGGACCTGTGGTCGTTTGGGTCGAACCGGATCGCTGTCCGGTTTCAGTACGAATTCCGCGACGCCGCCGGGCAGTGGTGGCGTGCTTACGGCAACGAGTTGTGGGAGTTCGACACGGAGGGTCTGATGCGTCGCCGCGAAGCGAGCATCAACGACTTGGCCATCCCCGACGCCCAGCGGAAGTTCCATTGGCCGCTCGGCGAGCCGCGTCCCGCCGAACCTGCCGTCGTCCTTTGCATTGCTTGACCCCCATGCTGACCAATTCGGTCCCCACTTCGTCCGTCCCTGCTGGGACGGTCATCACCTAGGGAGTCTTTCATGTTCTCGCCACGCTTCCGTACCAGCTGGCTCCTCGCCGCCCTCTTCGTCACAGCCTTCACGCCCACGAATGCTGCCGATCCCACTATTCGCTACCGAACCGTCGAGATCGATGGCCTCGACATCTTCTACCGCGAGGCCGGCCCGAAGGACGCCCCCACGGTGCTGCTGCTGCACGGCTTCCCGACCTCGTCGCACATGTTCCGCGACCTCATCCCACGGCTCGCCGAGAAGTACCACGTCATCGCCCCCGACTACCCGGGCTACGGCTATAGCTCGGCGCCGTTGGTCGACGACTTTGAATACACCTTCGACAACTTGGCGAAGGTCGTCACCAGTTTCATCGATAGGGTTGGGATCGAACAGTACTCGCTCTACCTGATGGACTACGGTGCGCCGGTCGGCTATCGAATCGCGGCCGCGGCGCCGGAGCGTGTGGATGCACTCATCATTCAGAATGGCAACGCGTACGACGAAGGTATCGACAATGAGTTTTGGGCCCCAGTTAAGAAGTACTGGGCCGATCGAAGCGATACGAACGGCGACGCGCTCCGCTCTCTACTGACGATCGACGCCACAAAGTGGCAGTACACCCATGGCATCCGGGACATCGAGACGATCAGCCCCGACACGTGGAGCCACGTGCAACCACTGCTCGACCGTCCGGGCAATCAAGAAATCCAGCTCGCCCTCTTCCATAGCTACGGCAGCAACCCGCCGCTGTACCCGGCATGGCAGGAGTATCTGCGGATGCATCAGCCGCCAACCCTGATCGTCTGGGGCAAGAACGACCCGATCTTCCCCGATGCAGGCGCTTACCCCTACAAGCGTGATCTCAAGGACCTCGAGTTCCACCTCTTCGAAACCGGGCACTTTGCCCTCGAAGAGGATGGCGTCGAGATCGCCCGACTGATGCAAGACTTCCTGGATCGCAAAGTGAATCGTTAGTCGCCATTGCCCGCCGTCCCGAACTCGCGGCGGCGGGCTTTCTTTTAACTACACTTGGTTTCCCTTGCATCACAGTGAGGCGATGAATCACTACCCGTGCGACGTCGCCTTCACACCAACGGTCAAGGCGATCCAAGAGACGAAAGGTTCGCGGCCGGCTTATCACGGGAAGGAAGAGCGTGGCGGCTGGCAGACGACAGTCACGCCCGACGTGCAGCAGTAACTGTCCGAGCTCGACATGTTCTACCTCGGCACCGCCAACGCCGACGGTCAGCCGTACATCCAGTACCGCGGCGGGCCGGCCGGGTTCTTGTAAGTGATCGACGACAAGACGCTCGGCTTCGCCGATTTCGGCGGCAATCGCCCGTACAATACGCTCGGCAACCTCCAGGACAACGCAAAGGCGTTCTTGTTCTTAATGAACTACGAAAAACAACGCCGGGTGAAAGTCTGGGGAATGCCCGATTCGTTGAAGGGGACGACGAACTCAACGCCGAGCTCGCCGAACGAGATTACCCCGCGCGGGTCGAGCGCGCGATGGTTTTCGAAGTCGAAGCTTGGGACGTTAAATGCCCGCAACGACCAACTGGGTAGGACAATGGGTTGCAATTTTCAGCCCCACATCTCCCAAACCCTCTCTGAAGGTCCGATCGCGACAGGCTGATCTAACGGCTCTGCTTCACATTCAGTAGTGAGGTCGGCTGTTTCCCCCTCGTCCGCAGCAACGGCGAACGCTTCGTCACGAATCGGCGCCTTTCGCCCCTTGGCGTGCTCTTGCTTGTGAAGCATTAGCAAGCTGATCGATCGATTGTCATTGGACTCGCGAACCGGCGACGCATAGCGTTGCCGAGGCGTGGTAGCTGGGATCTTACTGGGTTCGGGAAGGGTGAACGAGATAGCGGATTGGCTACCCGCAACCAGCGGCGCCTCAGAGGTAGCGAAAATCGGCGTCATTGGTGCGCTAGAGGGAGCGGTAGTGGGTGGCGGCGACAGGAAGGTGTTGATCGCCACTGTGACGCCCGTAGAAGTCGCCGCGATGAGGTCTAAGTCGAGGTCGCCGTCCAGGTCCCCCACCGCCAGGCCGCTGGCGTTGAGCCGCCAGTCAGCCACGCGTGGTAGGTAAATCGTGGAAGCAACCCCGCTGGCGTATGCGTCTCGCCAGCTTGTGTAGTCCGCCGCGTTGACGAGGCCGTCGCCGGTAATGTCCGCCAGGAGACCGGGCCCGCTGGTCGAACCGTAGTTCGCTCCCCAGAAGTCTCGGTCCGCTAGATCGACGACGCCGTCGTTGTTGGCGTCACCGGCGAGACGGGTCTCGATCCAAGCCGGCTTGTCGCTTGGGGCGGTGGTCGCCAACCCAATCACCAAGTCGAGGTCGCCGTCGCCATCGAGGTCCACAGGGAGGACGTCGTTGGAGTATAAGACGCCGGCGTAGATCATGCGTTCAATGAAGAGGCCCGCCCCGTCGTTCTCGTACCATACTAATTTTGGTGGACTGTAACCGTTTGGCGTTGGAATGAGGTCGAGATCGCCATCGCCGTCGAAGTCGGCGGCTCGAACCTTGCCGCCCGGTAGCATGTAGGGACCGGTGAACGTTGTTGCGACGATCACTTCTTTGGTAAAGCTGGCGGCGCCATCGTTGCGGTACATCACGAGGCTACCCGCGTTCATGGCCGACGCGTAGAGGTCGAGATCGCCGTCGCCATCGAGGTCAGCGGCGCCAAGGCTTCTCACCGGGCCGAGTTGGCTGTCGATGAGACGAGGGCTAAAGCCGCCAACGCCGTCATTTACGTACCAAACAATCTCTCCAGTCGAGGGAAGAACGCCGCTGAAGCTACTGCGGTCCCCCCCAGCCATGATGTCCATCGCCCCGTCGCCGTCGATATCAGCGATAGCTACGGTCATCGAAGCTTCGATACTCGTGGCGATCACGTTGAGCGAAAAAGCATTTGCCCCGTTGTTACGTAGCAGTACAAGCCGACTGGTGCTTGGAGAGGTTTGCGAGATCACAACGATGTCCAAGTCGCCATCGCCATCAATGTCGTCGATGGCGAAGTCCCGCATGGTGAAATCGACAACCGCCAAGACCTGCTTCGAGAACGTCCCGTCGCCAGTATTCCGCAACCAATAAAGGCTTCGGTCGCTTGGCAAGCCAACGCTGGTCATGTCAACGAATCCGTCGCTATCCAGGTCCACGACCTTCGCCAGCGTTGACGGTGCCCCGACGGGATCGACGCCTTGGACCTCGTAATCAACCCAACCGCCTGGCGCCGTAGCGATCGTGACTTGATAGTCCTCGACTTCGCCGTCGGCGGCGTTGCCTGTAACTCCAAGTCCACCCATGGAACTAAGCCGTACTCGGGCGTAAGTGGTCCCGATGGTCGCCCAACTTGGCGTCTCGAACCGCAAAACATTCTCCCCTTCGACAACGGCGTGGCGTGTGAAGACTTGCTCGCGCTCACCCGACCAGGAGCCGTCGCCGTTGAAGTCGATCCAGGCATCGAGATAAGCGCCCTCCGGGGCGTTCTGGACATCCGCGGTCATCGTCGAAGTCCCTGTGCCGACGACGAGTGTGCCGAACACAACGCCATCGTCCCCCGCGTCGCCATCGGCCCCACTTGTTGCGACGCCCTGAGGCTCGGCGGTTCGCGTCTCGCCCAGCCGTGGGCCAACCGCCAGGTGCGCGGCGCCCGCCTGTTCAACCCCTACCGGATAGATCGCTGGAGCGTCGCCGTAGTCACCCACGTCGGCGTCGGCGGTGATCCGCCATACCAGTCGGTCGCCGGGGCGGTCGCCGACCGAGATCGCCAGTGATTCGTGGAGCTCTGCTTCGCCGTCGGCGATCACCGTCAGCGTCAGCTCGACCCATTGTGTCCCCGCGGGGATGGTCACCACCCCGGATCCGCCGATGATGAAATCAGCGCCGTCGATCACATAGTCGACGCCGTAAACCGCCTCGCCCGAAATCGTAAAGGGAACGGCGACGTCCGCGTTGGTCTCGGCTTGTAGCGCCAACCGGATCGTTATCGGCCCGTCACCCTCGTTGAGAAGGTTGGGGCTGCTGGAAGTGGGGACTGCCCGGAGCATCTGGGTGTAGAGCAGCACGCCGACATTCGGGACGACGGCGACGAGGTCGAGGGCTCCATCGCCATTGATGTCGGCGGGGAACACCGAGTAGTAGTACTCCGATGGATTGGAGTCGATCGTTGTCGCTTGAAACTTGTTGGCGCCGTCGTTGTTGAAGAGCGTGAAGCTCTTCGACTCAAAGGACGTTCGGCGGTGCGTGTCGACAATATCGAAGTCGCCGTCGCCGTCGAAGTCCGCTACCGCCATGTCGTTGTTAAAGCCACTCACTGAGCCGACAGCACGGAAAGCAAAGCTTCCCGAACCGTCGTTCTCTAACCAAGCTACGCCGTTCTCGATCTGAATCACAACGTCGATGTCGCCGTCGCGGTCCATATCAATAGGGCTAGAAGCCGAGGTGCGCCCGCCGTCAAGCGTCCGTCTACTGAACTGACCCGTTTCGCCTTGGAAAAGCCCAACTGTCTCACCGAAAGGGAAGTTGAGTCCCGATGCGACAAGGTCAAGCCGACCATCTCGATTCAGGTCGACAGCTTCAATGCTCACGGTGCCAGCAGCGGCTCCGCCAATGAGCGTCGAGGTGTAGGTCGCTGACTCTTCGCCACGTCTCCAAAGCAGTACGCTGCCGGCGTTGTTAATGACGGCGATGTCGAGCCAGCCATCGCCACCAAAGTCTGCGATCGCAATCGGAGAAGTCGGATAGAGAAGGCTGCCGGAGGCGATCACATTTCGCACAAACCCCTCGGCGCCCCGATTCTCAAACCAAGCTAATTGGCCCTGATCCGTCGCGACAACATCGAGGTCGCCGTCGCGGTCGAGGTCGGCGACGCGGATGAAGTCGCCACGCTGGCCGATCAGGTGAGCGGTGGAGAATTGCCCCGCCTGATTCTCGTACCAATACAAATTATCGTTTTTCAAGCCTCGGGAGAGAACCAGGTCGATGTCGCCGTCGCCGTCCATGTCGGCGGGCACGACCGAGGTCGCAGCGGTCACATCAATCGGACGGATGGCCGAAAGTGGCAAGATTTGGGTCGGCTCGCCGAACTCGCCGCTGGTCGGCGTGGGGGGCAGCATCGTGACGGCGTAGTCCTCGACCTCACCATCGGCCGCGATGCCGCCGGGCGCCAAGCCGCCGCTGCTGCTGAGACGGAACCGCGCGTAAGTGACGACGCCGGAAGTGATCACGGTGGGGACGTCAAACGTCAGGACGTTCTCGCCGTTAACGACGTGAACACTCGCGAAAATGTGCTCGTCGGCGCCCCCCCACGAGCCGTCGCCGTTGAAGTCGATCCAGGCGTCGAGCTTCGCGCCGTCCGGTGCGTTTGAAACGGTCACCGTCACCGCGGCGTCAAGCTGGCCAACCCGCATCGCGCCGAAGACGACGCCGTCGTCGCTGACGTTGGCGTCTGCGCCCGGCGAGGGTACTCCGTCGGCCCGGCCGTCGACCAGCTCGCCCAGTCGGAGCGATCCGTCGCCGACGTGGGTATGCGCGGCGCCGCCCTCCGCCGGCCGCGTGGGATACGGTTGTGGTGCATCGCCGAAACTGGCGCCGGCCTGCGTGCTGCGGATCGAATTCGTGTGGGCGCTCAGCGGCCTAGCGTTCTCCCCCGGTCCTCGGAGCAGAGTCACCGTTACCGCTTCGTCGAGCTCATAGAGGCCATCGTCCAGTGCTGACAACAAAATCGTCGCGACAGTTTCTCCAGCGGGGATCTCGACGAAGCCGCGCGCACCATCGAATGAAGCTGCTCCTGCTAGAGTGTAGTCGAACTCATAAGCCGGCTCGCCATTTACCGTAAAGGCGAGTGTGGTGGGGCGGTCAATCGCTTCGGGGATGCGGAACTCGACCGCCCAGTCCGACGAGCCCTCGGTCCAATCACCCGGAATCGACGTCAACGATGCGTTGTAGACCGCCTCGTACCACACCACGCCGGGAGTCGTATAGTCGTGCGTCGCCAACAGGTCGATGTCCCCATCGCGATCGATATCGGTGGCGTGGACATCCGCTACCCGGCCGACGCGCGAGGCGATCACTTGCTCCGTGAAGGAGCCGTCACCCCTATTAAAGAGGCAGATCGCCGTTGAATTAGAAACAAAAGACTCCGCAACAATGTCGACTAAACCGTTTCCGTCGATGTCGCCAACAAATCGCACACGGCCCGACCGGACCGAACTGGGAATTGCTCTGGAAGAGAACGCCTCGGCGCCGTCATTCTCGTACCAAACGATTGAGGCGTCGACGATCGAGAAAGTGATCAAATCGAGGTCGCCATCGCGGTCGTAGTCGGCAACATGCAGCGGCGACGCGGTGGCGCCGACGCCGGTCGCGACCAACCGTGGCGAGAAAGACTGAGCGCCGTCGTTCTCGTACCAAGAGAGCGTGGAATCTCCCGGGTTTCTCGAGATTACGTCGAGGTCACCGTCGCGGTCCAGGTCGACGACTTGGATGTCAGATACTTCATCGGCGTCGGTCGTAATCGTCCTTCTAAAAAATTCCTTGTCGCCGCGGTTCTCGTACCAAGCGATGCGGTCGCTGTCACGCGACGAAACGACGAGGTCGATGTCGCCATCACCGTCCATGTCCACGGGCGACAGATCGCCTGGCGAGGTCGAACTTGGGCGGAGGGAGTACCAAGAAAACGTTCCCGAGCCATCGTTCTCAAGGATAAGGACCCAACCGTCCTCCGGCAACGCGACAATGTCGGTGTCGCCGTCACCGTCGATGTCGGCCGCTTCGACGGATGTGATCTTGGTAGAACTCGTGCTGAAGAGACTGCGGCTGGTGAACGCGTTCGCCCCGTCGTTTTCGAAAAGAGTGATAGCCCCACTGCCGGATGTGGTTGCAACAATGTCAACGTCTCCATCTCCCTCGATGTCCAGAGTAGTGACGCTGATAAAGGCGCCCGTCGTCTCCCTGATGGCATTCGCGGTCCCGAATGCGGTCGAATAGGATTGTGTGGGCTCGATCATCACCGCGTAGTCTTCGACTTCACCGTCGGCAGCGAAGCCAGTCGTGGGCAGCCCGCCAGCCGTGCTGAGGCGGAAACGTGCGTAGGTGACGCCGGAGACGGCCCAGCCCGGCACGTTGAAAGTCAGCAAGTTGACGCCCTCGGTCACACCAACTGCGGTGAAGAGTCGCTCGTTCAGCCCCCCCCACGAGCCATCGGCGTTGAAGTCGATCCAGCCGTCGAGCTTCGCGCCATTCGGTGCGTTCGTGACCGTAATCTCAACCGTCGCGCCGTTCTGCCCTACTCGGAATTCGCCGAAAACGACGCCGTCGTCGTTGAGGTCGGCGTCGGCGGCTGCCGAGGGTAGTCCGTCGGCTTCGTAGCTCGCCGCTCCACCTAGTTGCAGTTCGCCGGGCCCGATATTGCTGTGCCTAGCGCCATTCTCGGCAAGCAGGGTCGGGTAGGGCCCCGGCGCGTCGCCGAAATCGGCGCCAACTTCACTACTTAGAATTTGAGTGACCGCGTTCGATACATCGCTCGGCGCGTAACTGGGCGTCGAAAGAAGGGTGACGACGATCGACTCGTCGACCTCCGCCGAAGCGTCATCGGTCAGCGTGGCGAGCAACGACACGGACGTCTGTCCCGCTGGGAGTAGGACCGTTCCCTCGGCGCCGTCAAAGCTCTCGTACCCAGAGAGCGTAAAATCGCTACCCACACGCGCTGTCCCTTCCACGCGGAACGCGAGCAGAAGCGATTCGGAGTGGGGCGCGTCAACGAAGAAGTCGAAAGAAACAATCTCGCTGGTCTCTTCGGCTGCGGTCGGCGTCGACGCGCCGAGGTGCACGGCGAGTCGGTTCTCAAACCAGACAAGGTCTCGAACACTGCCCGTCAGTAACGTCAGAACATCGAGGTCACCGTCACGGTCCAGATCGACAACTGCGATATCGCTCGTGGCGACGCCGAGAGTTCTCCTCACGTAACCCTGGCCTTGGCGCTCGTATAAAACGAGTGAACCGTCCACATGGGAAGAGACAATATCAATGTCGCCGTCGCCGTCGAAATCTGCGGCGCGATGGTCGCGCAGCGACACAGTTTCGCTGTCAACAATGACTTTCGTAAACGTCCCGGCGCCGCTGTTCTGATACCATTCGAGCCCGTCCGCCTTGTCTTCCTGCGGGAAGACGTCGAGGTCGCCGTCCCCGTCCATGTCGATAGCGATTGGGAATGGGCTGTAACCCGGCTTGTTGGCAATGCTCCGCTGTGTGAATTGTTGAAGACCGTTGTTCTCGAACCAGACGAAGTCCCCAAAGTAAGACCCGACAACGATATCGAGGTCGCCGTCTTGGTCGAGGTCGGCAAGGTTAACCCGAGAATCATTCTGAAGCGTGCTGGGGACAGCCGCCTGGTAGGAAAATATTCCTTGTCCGTCATTTGCGTACCACTTGAGACCTCCCGTTACGAGGTCCAGGTCGCCATCGCCATCGATGTCACCGAGGGCGGCGTCAGAGGCGTAACTCCCGCTCGCGATTCGATGACTCGAGAAGTTCTCGGAACCATCGTTTCTGTACCAGTAAACATCGCCGGTGAGATTGCTGTCGGGGTAACTAACGAGGAGATCTTGATCGCCATCATTGTCTATGTCAGCAGCTCGGATACTAGTCGGGTTGAATCCATCCCTCGTCGCAATCACTCTCCGTTGAAACGCTTGGTCGCCGTCATTGCTGTACCATGCGAGTGTGTCTTCGAAAGGCGAGCTTGAATTGGTCGCGTAGACAATCAGATCGCTATCACCATCGTCGTCTAAATCCGTCGTGATGAACTTCGTAATTCTGAAGGGGTCGGTAGCGATAACCCCGTGGTCTGCAAATGCTGCGGTACGTTCCGTAGGCGGTGCGATGAAGACTACGAAGTCTTCTACCTCCCCATCCGCTGCCAAACCCGTCACGCCCAGCCCCCCCGCCGTGCTCAGCCGGAACCGCGCGTAGGTCTCCCCCGACATCGCCGCGCTCGGCACGTCGAACGTCAACAGGTTGACGCCCTCGGCGACGTCGATGCTGGCAAAGACACGTTCATCAGCGCCGCCCCACGAGCCGTCGCCGTTGAAGTCGATCCAGCCGTCGAGCTTCGCCGCGGCCGGCGCATTGGTGACAGTGACGGTCACCTCGGCGTCGAGCTGACCAACTCGCACCATGCCGAAGTCGATGCCGTCATCGCCGCTGTCGGCGTTGGCGGAGGCTGAGGGTTGGCCCTCCGCTTCGAAGCTGATCGCGGCGCCGAGTTGCAGCCCGCCCGGACTGACTTCCGCGTGCTGAGCCCCGTTGACGGCCATCAGCGTCGGGTAGGGCGCCGGGGCGTCGCCGAAGTCCGCGGCCAGGAGGCGACGGTCCTCCAACAGCTCAAGGAGGGGCTTCCTGCCAAGCCGCGCCGGTCCAAGTGACCAACGGCGGGAGCTTCCCAACTTTCGGGTTCGCCTTACCCTTCGACTTCCACGGGCATCGTTGGGATTCATCGACTACGAATAAGCTGAAACAGGGCGGGAGATCATGGTTCTCCGCGCGCTCTCCCGACTCTCTGGGCAGCAGACGGCGATTGAACCGAGACCCCCAGTTTAGTCGAGAGCGCAAGAACTGTCTCCCTTCGTCCAGCCCCCTCTGCCCGCCGCTCGAACGGAATTGGGTCAAATCCACTAGCCAGGGGATCGCGAGGCTTTCTGCGATTAAAGCCCTTATCCCGCTACCGCATTGGCAGGGATCTCAGCGGTCGCGATAGGAATAGCTTCGCACGCGGGCTAGCCAACAATTAGCTCGCGTCGCGGCGCTCTCGCTCTCTAATCCCGTCGATGCTAATCGGCGAAAGCAAGCAGAAGAACTTCAACTATACTTACCACCTCACGCTGACCTTCCCCCGATCTATGGGCCACGTGCGATGAGAGAACCATTGTGTTTAGACTCTACTCCGCTGGCTCTCCGCAACCGAAGCAGGCCCCGGAGCGGAGGTGGGGCAGCGGGCGGCAAATACTGCCGAGGGGAGGTGCCGCTGCGAGCTGTGTGGCCGATGACGCTCGGGCACTCCGTGGGCGGGATCGCCTACCGTCACTACGCCGATCGGGCGCCGCTGGTGTTTATGGCGATCTCGACGCTGCCGCAGCCCTCGGCGTTCTTCTCGCTGGCCGGTGGATTCGACGGCACTGTCCCTGCTGCCGTAGACCGTTCCTCGACGTCAGCTGACATCAGGCGATCTGACCGTCACGGAAATACAGCAAGTCGACGCATTCGCCCTAGTTGAGGCCGCTTTGAGAGCTGTAGATGGTGACGAAAGAGTAATGCCGACTCCCATGGTGTTTGCCGCCCTAATCCCGAGATTCAAACAGGACTTGCTGGAGGGCGTCTGGATCGGCGGGTTTGACTAAGTGATGGTCGAAGCCAGCTTCTCTTGTCCGTAGACGGTCTTCTTCCTGACCCCATCCGGTGAGGGCGACCAGCAAAATGTCTTTCCCCCATGGAGTTCGCCGGATGTGGCTGGCGGCTTCGTACCCGTTCATTTTCGGCATGCCGATGTCCATCACGATGACTTCGGGAAGGTACTCCGCCGCTACTTCCACCGCTTCCTGGCCATCGTAGGCGGTGCGTATGTCGCAACCGAGCATCTTCACGACGAGCCCCAGCATATCAGCGGCGGCTTTGTTGTCGTCGACAATAAGCACGCGACGCTTCTTCGTAGACGCTTGGTCGCTCGAAAACTCTATCGGGCGCCTCTGCAACTCGTCTGCATTCACGATGGGTAGTCGAACGGTGAAGGTGCTTCCCTTTCCTGCGCCGTCGCTGTGGACTTCGACGGTTCCGTCATGCATCTCAACCAACCGTTTGACCAATGTAAGTCCAATTCCTAGCCCCACGTAACCCTTCTCGAGCGGTCGGTCGAGCTGGGCGAATATCTCGAAGACGTGTTGTTGCATCTCCAATGGGATGCCAATTCCATTGTCCGCCACGACGATCGCCACGGTGTCAGTTTGGTGGCTAGCTGAGAGCCGTATCTCTCCACCCTCGGGGGTGTAATTCACGGCGTTGTTGAGCAGGTTTGAAATCACCTGGGCGAGTCGGTGCGGATCGGCCTCCAAAAGAATCGGCATATCCGGTACAGCGACGGCCAAGTTGTGGCCCGCTTCGTCAATAAAGGGTGTGGAAGCCTCGAGAGCACTTTGCACGATATCGGCAAGAGCGACACGGCACTTACGGAGTTCGAACTTCCCGCTTGTGATGCGTGACACGTCAAGCAGATCATCGACGAGCGCTATCAGCTGCTTCGTCTGCCGCTCCATCATCTCGCGTATGTCTTCAATCTCGGATGCTTGTAGACCACCCATCTTCATCACCTCCAAACCCATCCGGATGGGGGCGAGCGGATTACGCAGTTCGTGGGCTAGCGTCGCCAGAAACTCATCCTTACGGCGATCGGCTTGTTGGAGACTCTCCAAGAGCCGGGCATTCTCAACAGCGACGGCGGCCATCTGGGCAAGTTGCACAAGCACCGCTTCGTCGTCTTCTGTAAACTCGCCCTCCAATTTACCGGAGAGCTGGAGGAGGCCGAGATTCCGTCCATCGCGCCCCACCATCGGCGCGGCGAGCCATCCCCGCATCGGCGGATGCATAGTGTCGCCACTAAACTCTCTCCACGCCGGGTGGGCCTCTAACTCGGCCTGGGTGAGGCGCATCGGCTTGTTCGTCTTGCAGACAATGGTGTAGATGCTAGACCCGTCAGGAGGCTTGTCGTAGTTGCGCCATTGCGCGTACTTCTCCGACATCGAAACCGAGGTAATTGCCTGCGCCCATTCTTGATCGACCGTCATGCTAGCGATCGACTGGTGGGCTTCGATGACATGCCGCACTTCTTCAGTCACGATGTTTAGTACCGACGTCACGTCGTGGGCCACGCCGATCCTACTTGCTACATCCGCTAAGCGTCGGAGTTGCGCCGACCGCTTTACCGCGGCCTCTTCCGACCGCTTCCGTGCCGTCACGTCGAGCACCGTGCCGGCAAATCGTACAGCGTTTCTTACGCCTACTTCTTCCTCAAAGTACCCCTGACCCCGAGCGACGAGCCAACGCACCGTTCCATCTGGCCAGAGGGTGCGGTAGTCGATTTCGTAGCTGCCGTCGCCGTCAGGAGAGAGTGCATCCATGACGACCCGATGCGTCTGTTCCCGGTCATCTGGGTGCAAACGCTCAAGGAAGACGTCGTAGTTGATGTGAGCATCCGGGGGCAGTCCAAACATTGCCTTGCAACGGTCGGACCACTCTAGGGACCCGGACTGAGGATCGAAATCCCAAACGCCGATAGCGGCCGATTCGACCGCCATGCGGAGTCGCTCTTCACGCTCGGCTAGCTGTCGTTGCGTCCGCAATCGCTCACTTAGATCCAGCATCGCACCGACCATACGTACCGGCGCGCCACCGCTGTCTCGAACCACTCGACCGCGATCAAAGACGGTGGCGTAGTCGCCATCGGCGCGACGGAAGCGGTACTCTTCGTTCCAAAACTCCCCTGCGTCGATGACGGCGTGAATGCTCTTCGAGATGCGTTCGCGGTCGTCGTTGTGGATGTTGTCGAGCCACCACGAGGCGGTAGCGCCGATCTGGTCCGGACGATAGCCGAAGCTCGCTTGCACGCCCTCGTTCCAGACGACCACGTTGGTGATGAGGTCCCAGTCCCAGATCGCATCATTCGCGACCTGCCCGATGAGTCGGTAGCGAAGCTCGCTCTCTTGTAGACGCTCCTCTGCTTCCTTCCGCTCCCTAATATCGCGAAATACGAGAACTACCCCTCGCAGGTTTCCGTTCGCCCCGCGGATCGGCGCCGCGCTGTCATCGATGGGGATCTCGCGTCCGTCCTTCGCGATCAAGATTGTGTGGTTCGCCAACCCTACAGTGCGGCCGTGCCGCAAAACCTTATCGGCGGGATTCTCGACCGGCGCCCGAGTGTGCTCGTTAATGATTCGAAACACCTCCGTAAGGGAACGTCCCTTCGCGTCTTCATTTCGCCAACCGGTAAGCGTCTCGGCGACCGCGTTAAGGAAAGTTATCCGCCCCATTGCGTCCGTAGCGATTACCGCGTCGCCGATCGACGCAAGCGTAACTTGGAACAAGTCGTCTGAATGGGGTGATGTCATGCGGCAATTCTAGCTGCGGAACTGCTCAATTGTGAGCCAACGCTCGCGCTATCTATTCCAGAGGCATGGTCTGAAAGCGACCAGTGTTCACCTGGGGCGCCTAGCAGGATTGGCGTCGCAGCGTGTACTAGCGAGAGCATCGGAACACGCGTCTCGCATTCCGGGTCTTTGTCCACGGGTAGTGGATTCGCGCACAGTCCGCGAACTCGTGGAATGTCCGCTACCATGCGCCCGGCGATGAGCGTCGCAGCCGGGACGAGATCCTAACGCCGGAGTTGCTGGGGCTGATCCACAGTCGACCCGACTTACTGGAGGCCGATGACCCTGCGCTCAGTTTTGCACGGGAAGTGGGATTGGCGAGACTTTCGAGATCGGCTCGCGAGAAGCTTCAAGCAATTATTGATGCGGCGGATACCACCGCCTGACAGATGACGCAGAGTGCCTAATCGCCACGGATACCGCCCTCAATCTGAACGCGGGTAACCGCCGTCTCGTTGGAAGGCCATTCACGACTACTTGCTCTCAAGCTCGCTCGCGATCGCCGCGAACTCCTCCAGCGCTGTCTGCAGGTCGTCGGCGATCTCCCGCGCTAGCTCGTCCGGCTCGGGCAGGTCTTCGCTGTCCTCGAGGCTTTTGTCGCGGAGCCAGAAGATGTCGAGGTTCGCCTTGTCGCGGCGGTCGATCTCCTCGAAGTCGTAGGACCGCCAGCGGCCCTCGGGGTTGTCTTCGCTCCAGGTCGCCTCGCGCTTGGCGTAGGGCTCGCCCGGCTGGTAGCAGGCGACGAACTCGTCGAGGTCCGCCCGTTTCAGGGGGTTGGTCTTGAGCGTGAAGTGCTTGTTCGTCCGCAGGTCGTAGACCCACAGCCGGTCCGTCCAGGGCTTCTCGCGGCCCGGCTTGGCGTCGAAGAAGAGGACGTTGGCCTTCACGCCCTGGGCGTAGAAGATGCCCGTCGGCAGCCGCAACAGGGTGTGGACGTCGAACTGCCGCAGCAGGTTACGGCGGATCGTCTCGCCGGCGCCTCCCTCGAAGAGGACGTTGTCGGGGACGACGATCGCGCAGCGGCCCCGGTCGTTGAGCAGCGTGCGGACGTGCTGCACGAAGTTGAGCTGCTTGTTCTTGGTGGTCGTCCAAAAATCCTGCCGCTCGTAGGCCGTCTCTTCCTTCTCGAGGTCGCCGTCTTCGCCGACGATCGAGATCGAGCTCTTCTTGCCGAAGGGCGGATTGGTGAGGACCAGGTCGTAGCGCTCGCCCGGGTGCTTGGCGAGGCTGTCGGCGCCCGAGGCGATCGGGCAGGGGTCGGCGGCGATGCCGTGGAGGTAGAGGTTCATGATGGCGAGCCGCGCCGTCGCGGGGACGAGCTCTGACCCGTGGGCGAAGTCGCGGCTCAGCCGCTTCTTCTCGTCGCTGTCCATCTCCGCGGAGTGCTTGTCGGTGACGTACTGGTACGCCGACAGCAAAAATCCGCCCGTGCCGCACGCCGGGTCGCACACCCGATCGCTGTGGTGCGGCTGCATGACGTCGACGATCGCCCGGATCAGCTCGCGCGGCGTGAAGTACTGCCCGGCGCCCTTGCTGCTCTCGGTGGCGCTCTTGGAGAGGAGGCCCTCGTAGATATCCCCCTTCACGTCGGCCTGCATCGCCATCCACTCGACCGGCTCGATCAGGTCGACGATCAGCTTCTTGAGGGTCGCGGGGTTCTGGATTTCCGGCCGGGCCCGCTTGAAGACCTCGCCGATCATCCCGGTGCGGTTGGCCAGCGTGTTGAGGATATGGCGGTAGTGGGTCTCGAGCTCCTCGCCGTCGCGGGCGAGCAAGCTGGCCCAGTCGAGCTCGGCCTCCACCAGCGCCGGCCGGTTGTAGGGGGGCTGCGACTGCTCGTGGGCCATCTTCAGGAAGAGCAGAAACGTGATCTGCTCGGTGTAGGCCATGTACGACAGACCGTCGTCGCGCAGCACGTGGGCGAAGCTCCACGCCTTGTTGACGATCTGCTGGGTCGGGTTGCCGCTCATCAAACCGCCATGGTCTGGACCGAAGGACGGGACAGGAGGTTGTCTTCCGGATCGAGGCAACGCTGGGCCATCACGAGCTCGGCGTCGATGGCCTCCGGCTTCACGACGGATTCGATGATGACAGGGATTTCGGCGGGAATGCGACTGGCCACTCGCTGGAACGCCAGAGCGGCGGAGGTGCTGATCGGCACATGATGGCAGGTCCAATCGACCTCGCTCAAATGGACCTCAGCAATTCGCGTCCGGTAGCGTGCCAACAGGTCGATCGCGACGCCCATCGTGGGGTCGATCTGACGGGCGTGTCCGATGTCGAAGCACAACCTCGCATTTGGCAACTCTTTGAAGCAGTTCAGCATTTCTCGCGCGGTGCGGAAGTCCCTCTTCCGCGAATCCATGTTCTCCAGCAGAAGAAGCTCATCCAACTCCTTCCAAGGCTGGTAATCGGTGATCGCATCGGGATGGAGGATGATCGGGTATCCCTTCTCCGCTACCAGGCGGAGCCGATCGACAATCTCGCGATCGCTCATCCCGCCGAAATCGCTCGGCGCGTGGAACGAGCGATACTTGAAACGCGCGTTCTCCAGGAGTGGGAGGGCCGCAATCGCTCCCGCTAGCTCATGCGCACGCAGCGCCGAGAGCTCTATCGCGCTGACGCCATCGCGGTCCTGCAGCTCGATGCCGCGGGCGAAATCACCGAACGCCAGAGCGCCCGTCGAGAAACCGAATATCCGTTCCATTAGAAGACTCCGTAATCCATTGCCAGAGCAGTCAACTTGTCGTCCGATCGGAATAGCAAATCCTGCAGGGCGTTACCAAACTTCTTGCCCGCGACACGCAGGTCGGAGAACAACGCGTTCTTCTCCGCTTCATCGAAGCGCAAGGTCTTGAGCTGCTCCCGGGACGACTCGTCCGCAAGCACGCTCAAGAACTGATCGTAGGCGAGCAGGATCTCGCGGAGAGAATCGCTTGCATTGACCAGCTTGGCAGTGCGGCAGACGGAATCGATCGCCGGAAGTTCGATCAATCGCTGGAGGCCCTGTTGCAGCCTTTCCTCAGGCGCCTCGTGGAACTCATCGGCTGGCAGCGCCGACCACGGCCAAGCATCCGGGGAAAGTTGGCAGTCGAGGCCGAGCAACAACCCCTTTACGAAGATGAGCTTGCGCGAGAATCGGAGCTTCGCGTTCCGCAGCGCCCACTTCTCATCGGGAGCTAGCCATTTTTTGGCGTCGTAGTCGACCGCCATCGTCCGCCAGAACCGGACAAAATCGTTCAGGAGAAATCGTGGCGGCTTCAATGATTCTGCCTTGCTCCCTTCCACGCTACGGCCGTAGCGGACATACCGCTGCAACAACTGATGCAGCACACCTTGCCGCACGATATCGCCCTCAACGGCGACGGACTCCAGGAGAAGCAGGAGACGTCGGGTCATATTGGCGTTGGTGTCTTCGAGGCCACCAATCTGGTGGATCAGCTCAAAGCTGCTCGACACGCCTCCGAACAATCCGGACGGACCTGGTTTGGTAAAGTCCGCCGCTTCCAGACTTCTCTTGATCGCCAACGAGGTTTCGTACTGTCCTAAGTCAGAGGGGCCGTTGACCAGGAGCGTCCAGTCCAGGTCGCTGCCATCGGTAAACTCCAGCCTTGCGAGCGAGCCAAAGGCGATGAAGCCCGTCGATTCGCCGAAGGTCTGACTTTCGAGACACGCCGAAAGTTCCGTCAGCTTCTGCTTCGATCGGACCCGCGCGGCGTCGATCGTCGCGAAGCCCTCGCCCAGCCAGTCGCAGGCTTCCTCATAGAAGGACGCGGGCTCTGGCTCATTCCATTCGAGGTCGTTGACCACGGGTCTCTCGCAGGGGCTGCTGGGATCGCTCCCAGGATAGCAGATGCCATGATGCCCGATTAGGCGGGCCCAACCTCGGAAAACAGGTCGGCTGGGGAGGCGGCGATCCCCGAAATCGACAGCGTCAATCGGCTGGGGGAGGCTTTGAAAGATTTGAAATGGGCTTAGGAGATCGGCCAGTAGATCCGCTCGAGCGGGATCAGGGCCGCGCCGGCGGGCGTAAACTTGTCGTAGTACTCGGTCAGCAGCTCGCGGAGCTCGGGCAGCGTGATCAGCGTCAGGGGGATGCTCGAGCGCTCCGCCTCGTAGCGGGCGTCTTTGGAGAAACCGCCGGTGCTGACGTAGAGGCAGCGGTCGCCGGTCTGGCGTCCGCCGATGAACGAGCGCACCTGATCGGCGCTGATCTGCGAGCCGGGCCGATGCTTCACCTCGACGAAGATCCGTGGCTCTTGGAGGCCGAGCCCGTCCGGGGAGGCGATGATATCGACTCCCCGATCGGCGCCTTTTGGGGCGACCCGCGCACGATATCCCATCGCCCGCAGGATCTCGGCGACAAGCTCCTGCATCTGCTCCCAATCGAGTTTGGCGATGCGGTCTTCGAGGAACTCACGAGCCTTGGTGCCGACATCCTGCAAGACTACCGACTCGTCTTCGATGCTCGTGTCGGTGTCGGGCGAAAGGGGCACGTCGGCCGCTTGTACGGAGCCGATCGGACCGGCATTCCGGCGCATCTCCGCGGCGGCCGAATCCTGGATCGTGAAGAGCGTTGCAATCGAGCCGAGGCTATTGCGGGTGCTGGTCGAGAGCGCGTCGCGGTTGACTTGCTGCGACCACGAGACGTCCTTGATCGACCAGCCCGACTCGGCGTCGTAGCGAGACGGCGATCGGATCTCGCCCAAGAAGTAGAGCCGGCGTGTCGGATCGTAGGTGGCGACCGAGTCGCCTACCTTGATCTCCGTCTGAAACCTCCGCACCTGCGACGCCCAGACCGCCGTGGTCCCCTTGCTGGCGGAGGGAAAAGCCTGATGCAGCAACTCCAAAATCTTCGGCTTCTCAAGGTCGGGAGCGACGTCACCAATCCCAAAATGAATGGCGACCATCCCGTCGTCGAGAAAGTCGTCGATCCACTGGGCGCCCTTGCCGGCGCGGACCATCCAGATGACGTCACTGCTCATCGTCTTCCCTTAGCTCAATGGTCTCTCGAAGCCAGTCCACTCGTTGCAAGTCGCCGTCGAGGCAATCCAGAAAGGTCGCAAAGTCGGTTTCTGTTCGGAGATGAAACCGCACCTCGCTGTCTTGGACACGGGTCGCCAACGACTGTGGATCGCTAATGCGCTCACGCCAGAAGTTGAGGTCGCCGGGAAAACGGCCGAATTGCACGGCGGTGGCGCCAATGCGACGAAGCTCGGTGACGAACCGCCGCTTCCCGTGCACACGGAATCTCAACAGCCTGTAACGCAGTCGGTTCTCCCGACCGTCGTCCAGTTGCTTTCGATAGAACGCCTCGGCGATGGGATTCTCCGTCGACGCCAAGGCATCCTCCCAACTCGCCCATTTGCCACCGCTGCGGCGCTCGATCGCTTGGCGGCCTCGCGGCGCGGCTTGTTGCGCCAGCTCCGGGGCGGGGTACACCGTCGAGCAGACCAGATACTCCGCGTTCGAAGCGGCGTCCGTCGCCATGCCGACGCGGCAGCAAGTAATCGGAACGCCGAACTGCTCGTTCAGCCACTCGGTCGCCACCAGCAGCGCGTAATCGTAGCCCTCGGCGATCAACATGATCCGCTGCGATCGGTTGAGCAATGAAACCTCGACGTCGAGAAACTCGGCAAGAGCCTCCTGCTGGTCCTCGTTGAGGCGCTCGAGGACGTCGTCGGCCGACCACTCCGCGAGCATCCCCGCATACGAAATTGCTTGCAGCAAATGCAACTTGTGATTGCCCCGCTTCAGCTCAACGATGACGGTGGCGCCTTCTTGGTCGACACAAAGCAGGTCAACGCGGTCCATCACATTCTTTGACGGCACGATCTCTTTGCCGATGACGAACAGTCGCTCACCGACTTCTCCGAAGAACGCCTCGGGACTGTTGGCGATGAATTCCTGTAAGTCGTAGCGCTCGGTGATCGACGCGCCGGCGAAGGAGGGCGTCGCGAGCGTCGAGAGCGATTGCTGGGCGCGGTCGATGCGGAGCATGGCGAGGAGCTTATTAGAGGACGAGATTCAGTTGCGGGCGCAGCGTGCTCCGCGCGGCCGACGCCAGCTCGTCCGCCCGCTGGCGGCTCGCGAGCAGGGCCACGGTTTGCGGCTTGCGGGCTTCCCAGGCGGGCACCACGCGCTGAGCGTCGCCGGTGGTGAGGCCGTGGACGAGGAGTTGCTTCCGCACGTCGTCGGCCGCGGCGACGTACAGAGGGCGGTCGCCGGCGAGCACCTGATAGACGCCGGGGCCCTTGGGCGCCTTGGCGACGGCTTCTTCCAGCGGCAGCGGCTCGGCGAACTCGGCCACGAGACCGCCGGCGTCGCTGTGCTTCCGCTTCCGCAGTGCGAGGGCGAACCAGCGGTACGGCAGCCGTTTGCCGTCCAACGCCTTGAGCTTCGCGGCAATCTCGTCGAAGCGCTTGGCGAGCTCCGGGTCGCAGAGCAGCGTGTCGAGCGACGGCTCGCGGCCCAGCTCTTTCTTGACCTTCCGCTGCACGATGCGGACCGCCCACTCGGCGACAAACTCGAAGGGGTCGAGGTCCGCCGGGTTGCGGTAACGCCGCGACGTCTTGGGCAGCAGGCCCTTTTGTGTCTTGCGGACAATCAGCAGGTGCTTGTTGATCGCCACGGCGGGCGCGTCGACGCCGAGCGACGCGGCCGCGTCGAGGAAGCGGGCGTTGGCCTCGGGCGAGGCGAGGACGTAGTCGGTCGAGTACCCGTCGTGGGAACGCTGGAACGCGGCGGCGATCTGCTCGGCGTCGATCGCGTGCGCGGCTTCCGGCTCGTCCCCCAACAGCGAGAGCTGCTTGGGGGCGATTGCGGATTGGGGATTGCGGATTGCGGATTCCGTTGGGGGCGTCGATTTCGCGACGGCGGCGACGCGGGTGGCCTCCTTCTTGGTTCCCTTGCGAGCCGGGGCGTCCCCGCCCCCGGTTCCGTTCTTGATGGATGCGCGGGTCGTTTTCCCGTTGCTCGCCGCCGCGGCCGCGCGTTCGGCGCGGATCCGCTCCAGCAGCATGCTGGCGGGTTCGTCGCGGGGGTCTTGCGGGACGAGGCGCCCCGCGAAGGCCCGCTTGAGGATCGCCTGCCGCAGCCGCTTCGCGCGGGCGAGCCCCGTGTCGATCACCTTCTCGGCCGCGTCGATCCGGCTGAGCTGCTCGTCAACGCGACGGACGATCTCGGCTTGTTCGGCGAGCGGCGGTACAGCGACGGCGATTGCATTGACAAGGCTAAGGTTCAAGTTGGGCTGCATTCCGCCTGCAGCCTTGCGCCTTAGTGAAGCGTAGTTCGCTTTGAGGAAGACCTTTGAATAGTCGCGGAGGCCAGTCTGATTGCGCGGGAAACACAAGGCCGCCAACGCTTGGTTGATAGTTGCATCAATTCGAAGCTCGGTAACCATCCCGCGAGTCTTTCCTTCGCCATACAACGCAATCAGCAAAGTGCCGGCGGGATAGAGAGCCAACCTTGTTTCCAAAGTTGCCGCTTCCGTGACGAACTCGGTTTCTTTATCGACGAAGTCGTGATTTACCGCGGTGCTTGTTATCCATGGAATGCTGCCGTTCTCGTAGAACCTGGCGGTACCACGGTTAGGCGTCGTGCCCGTAAACACGTCGCATATGGCTTCAACCGTCGCCCAGCACCACGTCGCCGGCAGTTCCGGCAGATCGTCGGTCGCGGGCCCCTTCGGCTCCTGGTACTTCGCGGCGAGCTTCGTCCGCTCCGCGGGCTCGGCCGCGGCGATCCGCTCGGCGGTCCAGCCGGCCTTCGCTTTGCGGGCGCGCCACTTGTCGAGCTGGGCGGCGAGCTGGCGCTCGCGGCGCTCGACGAGGATCCGCTCGAGCAGTTCGCTGGCGGGCTCGATGTCCTTGTGCTCGGCGCGCCAGTCGGCGGTGAGCCGGCCCTCGACGGCCGACTTCAGCACGCTGGCCCGCAGCCGCCGCAGCTTGGCCCGCGCCCCCTCCAAAGCCGCCACCCCCGCCTCCAGCCGCGAGAACAGCTCTTCGAGCTTCGCGACGATGCGGCGTTGCTCGTTCGTCGGAGGAACTGGAATGGCTACAGACCGGACAAGCCCGTTGCTGATATTCGATTGCGCTCCGCCCTTTCCTTGGGCGACGAGCTCAGCACGCTTAGAGAAGAGGTAGTAATACGCAAACCGCGTGTCGAATCCCGATGGAACCGGGATTGCACATACGGCTTGATTTGTACTTGCGTCGATCCCAAGGATTCCGAGGCGACCAACTGTTGCTCCGTACAGAGCAATACAAAGTGTGCCGGCAGGGACAACTTTCGCGTTGGATGCTGCAAGCCCTAGGTCAGTGATAGATTCTTGGGTGCTCCGAACAACGCTATCCCCGAGTTCACCTGACTTCACCCAGGGGATAGATCCGCCAAAGTAAGAGGCGTTGCTTCTACTGGGTGTGCCGCCCGTTTGCGTTGTCGTGATCTCACCGATAAGAGCTGTGGACCAGCCTCGAGGGACATCATCGAAATCAGACATTTATGATTACAGACCGCTTCAGCGCTATGCGACTATGCCGCGAGGGCCGTGTTGAGTTCGGCGAGTATCTCCGGCAGCTGGGGGCCGAACAATCGGTGGGCGGCGCCCAGCCCCCCCATCGCGTTGAACGGCACGTACTCTAGGTCGTCTGGCGCGATCGTAAGGCTCTCGGCGACGTGGTCGCGGATCGCGTCGAGCCAGCGGCGCTGGTCGGCCGTGAAGACGCGTCCCCCGGCTGCGCACTGGGCGAGCCAGGCGTCGTAACGCTGGTGGATCGTCTGCCGCACCGGCACGAGCGGCGATGCGCGGTCGAGGGCGTGACGCACCAGGGCCACCAGATCGACCACGGCGTCCCCCTCACGGCGGGCGACCCGGTCGGGCTCGACGGCTTCGAAGAGCCGCCAGAGCTGCGGCACGGGCTCGGCGAGCTTCAGGGCGGCCCGCAACTGCTCGCGCAGCTCCTTGACGTGCCGCAGCCGCAGCCCGGCCCGGTAGGGCTTGCTGTAGAGGATCTGCAGCGCCTCGAGCCGGTCGCGGTTCTCCTCGAGGTACTGGCGGAAGTCGGCGAGCTGCCCCTCGGCCTTCGCGCGTGCGGCCGCGTCGAACCCGGCGCCGAGTAGCGCGTCGAGGTTCTGCTCGTCGTAGACGATGTCGGCGACGCGCGACGTGGCGAGGATGGCGTCACGCAGCTCGGTCTTGCGGAACGGCCGCAGGGCCTCGCGGGCGCGGTCCGATTCGGCGGCGGCGATCTGCTCTTCGGTCGCCTCCTCGGCTGAGGCGAGCGCGTGGTCGGTGGCCGCTTGCTGGGCGGCGGCGTCCGCGTCGGCCGCGCTGAGCAGGTCGGCCGCCAGCGAGGCGATCGACTGCCCGCCGGCGGCCTGCTCGATCGTCTGCCGCTGCTCGGGGGTGAGCTTGCGGTCGAGCCGCGTCAGCTTGGCGGCCAGCGCGCTAGCGAGGTCGGCGTCGGCGACGCCCTTGCCGGCCAGGTCAAGCACCTTGTCGAGGCCGACGGTCGGCTTGCGGTCCAGCGGGCACGACTCGGTCTTGTCGCGCTCGCAGACCCCGACGGCGTCGACGATGACGAAGCGGTCCTTGATCACCGCGTCGCTGGTGACCTGCTTGAGCTCGGCCGGATCGACCACGCGGCAGCCGCGCCCCTTCATCTGCTCGAAGTAGGGCCCCGAGCCGACCGAGCGCATGAAGAGCAGGCACTCGAGCGGTTTGACGTCGGTCCCGGTGGCGATCATGTCGACCGTCACCGCGATGCGCGGGAAGTAGGCGGTGCGGAACTCCGCGAGCAGGTCGTCGGGCGAGCGATGGCTCTTGCTGGTAATCTTCTGGCAGAACTCGTTCCCCTTGCCGAACTCCTGGCGGATGACGTCGACGAGCTCCTCGGCGTGGTTGTCGGTCTTGGCGAAGACGAGCGTCTTGGGGACCTCGGTCCGGCCCGGAAAGATTTCGGTGGGGAGCCGGTCGCGGAAGGTTTTGATGACCAGGCGTAGCTGGTCGCCGCTGATGACGTCTTTCCCGACTTGGTTGGCCGTGTAGGTGACGTCGTTCTCGAGCTCCTTGTAACGCTTCTCGCGCGTCAGCCGGCTGCGGTGCGGCACCATGACGCCGGGCTCTTTGGCCAGCTTGGCGCCCTGCTGGGTGATCTGGGTCTCGATGCGGTAGACGTCGTAGCCGACGTTGACGCCGTCGGCGACCGCGCGGGCGTGCGAGTAGTCCTGGACCAGGTTGCGGTGGAAGAAGCCGAGCGTCTGGTCGGTGGGCGTGGCGGTGAGTCCGATCAGGAAGGCGTCGAAGTAGTCGAGCACCTGCCGCCAGAGGTTGTAAATGCTGCGGTGGCACTCATCGATGACGACGAAGTCAAACGTCTCGATCGGGAAGCCCGGCTTGTAGTCGACCGGCATCGGCTCCTTGCGGAGCGTGGCGTCGCCCGACTCGAAGAGCGATCCCTCGTCGGCCTCGTCGTCGAGCTCCTCGCCGCGTAGCGTCGCGTAGAGCCGCTGGATCGTGCTGATCACGACCTTGCTGGCCCCGGCGACTCCGGCCGAGCCGCTCAGCCGCTGCACGGGGTACTCCTCGGTGAACTTGTACTGGTTCTCGGGCGACTGGTAGTTCTGGAACTCGCTCTCGGTCTGCTTGCCGAGGTTGTTGCGGTCCACGAGAAACAGGATCCGCTTCGCGCCGGCGTGGCGGAGCAGGCGGTAGCAGAACGAGCAGGCCGTGAAGGTCTTGCCGCTGCCGGTCGCCATCTGGATCAAGGCGCGGGGGCGGCCCTCGGCGAGCGACTTTTCGAGGTTCTCGATCGCCTCGATCTGCGGCGCCCAGAGCCGCGTCGGCACCAGCGGCGGCAATGACGCCAGCCGCGTGCGGACCTGCCCGGCCGGGCCCAGCCGCAGCAGGCGGAGCAGCTCGTCGGGCCGGTGGAACGTAAAAACCTCGCGGCTGCGGGGCACGGCGTCGAGCGTCGAGGTGAAGCGGGTCTCGACGCCGGTCGACTCGTAGGCGAACGGTAGCGGCGACGCCCACGCCGGGAGCCGCTTGGGCACGCCGGCGAGGTACTTGCCCGACTGCAGCTCGACGCCGATGAGGGCGTGCCCCTCGGGCTTGGCCTCGATGACGCCGGCGATCTTCTCGTCGACGTAGAGCAGGTAGTCCGCGAACCCGCCGGTGAGCGGGAACTCACGCACGGCGATCCCCAGCCCGGCCGACAGGTCGATGGCCTTGGCGTCCTGAATGACCCACCCGGCCGCCACGAGCTGGCGGTCGATATTGCGGCGGGCTTGGGCTTCGGGGTCCACGTAGGGCGGGGCCGAGGTGACCGAGGCTTCGAGAAGGGGAAAGGGGCAGTATAGCTAGGCAACGGAGGGGAAGGGACAGAGGTTTTGGGGCCAGTGGAGAAGGCGCCAGAACAGCTATTCGACTCGGAGATTTCGACCGTAGAGGCCCCTAGTCGCCGGGAGCAGAATGCAGTTGATTTCTGTACAGGAACGGCAAGGTTCCCCTCGATGCGGTCAAAGTGCAGCCTTTGGATGATATTGGAGGACGCTTCTGTGCAACTCGAACGGGGCAATCTGCACCACGTCCGTTGGTACTACCTGCGTACTGGGCGAGTCTTTCGCCGTTTTGACGACGTTCGAAAACGTCTTGCAGCTGGTGATGAGCGAGCCGACGCCGAGCACCTGGCTCTACTGAAGCGGTACTCGCCTTCAACCGAGAAGTGCGACACCGATTTCTACCTTTTTAACTGCCACAGGGCTCGCGATCAGGCAGTGGCGTTCAATCCGAAGGTAGCGCGGGCATTCTCACGTCAGCGGCTTGCGTTCCTGGGATACCTGGAGGGCCGGTACGGACCTGGTCGCTTTGGTGCGGCGGCAGTCCGGCTCCGTGCCTCCTGGGAGCAGCACGCGACGCCCGACGCGGAGGTCATTCGCAATTGCGCCGCCGAGATACGGAGCCTGGTCGATGAGTTCGAGAGCCGTGCTCCTCTGTTGGGAGAGGAAGAGAAGTGGACGGATTCGAATATCGCTCGGCTGGGAGAGCAGAGGCTTCACGACATCAATCGGGAAAAGCAATACAAACGCGAGCGGTTTGTCTCCGTTCTCCAGCGCAAAGTCGGTGAGGCGATCTACTGGGCAATCGGAGCGGGCGCCTTTCAGGGCGACATACCGTACCTCTATGAGCTTGCTGTAGCTTTCGACGAAGAGCGTATCGAGGACGCCTATGCGCAGCTCTTCACCATCACCAACTGTACGTGGAGTCGCTTGCTCCGCCTTGGGTACGGAGGTACTAAGGGTTATCCAGGCAGCGAGTTCGATGTCGTTCTCGGCAACTACGCTAGAGAGACGCGTAGGCTGGTCGAGACCACGAAGAAGATCGCTCACCTATTCGAGGAAGAGGCGGAGTTTTGGGAGAACTCAGCGGGGCTGCAATCGAAGCCTGATCCGGCGCCGTCGGAGAACGGCTCCGGCGGCCATCGCAACCCCGGGTCCGGCACGAGACGGGATCCTCTTGCCAAAGCGAAAGCGATAGCCGGACTGCTAGAGCACCACGGATATTCCGATGACAGCATTAGCAACCTGGAGTCGACGACCCCAACAGTGCTGGCTAGAGAGTGTGACATCAAATCGAACACCACCGTATCCAACCTGATTAAATCGCTCTGGGGAGGGCAGCCTCAGTACGAGGCCGCCTGCGACAATGCGAGTCGCCGCGACAGAGACCGCGAGGCTTTCGTCGCGAAGCTGCGCCAACTAGCCAACGACTATTCGCCGGCCCGCGAGGCTTACGGGCCAGACCTTGACGGGCTCAATTTGTAGAAAAGTGGCGGGCGACTTGCCACGTCCACTCATCCACTTCTCCTAGTGGACGGGCTCAGTTTTTTTCTTCGCCGCATTTCTTGCGGATTGCTCGGGATTTCCTCGGCTTCTAAGCCGTCCACTCAGGTTCCTGGCAAGGGATTTAGTGGACGGCTCGGTATGAGTGAGAGCCTTGGCAATCACGCCTCGGCAAAGCCAATCACCCCGAGGGCCGGACGATGCTGACCCAACCCCGCTCCCGATCGGAGCACCCATCCGATGTGCTCACACTGAGCGAGGCTGCCCATTTGCTCAAAGTCTGTGACAAGACTCTCGCCGGCCTTGCGAAGAGTGGCGATCTGCCCGCCCGCCGCGTCGGCAACCAATGGCGGTTCAGTCGCCTGGCCGTGCTCGCCTTTCTCGAAGGCGGCCCGGCCAATCCTCCCGAAGAGGCGATGCCGACAGCCGCTGATAGCGGCAAGTCACAAACCAGTCCGAGTCGGAGCGCCCGGCCGACTGCAGCGGATTGGCGCCGGCGGTCGGGCTTGTAGGACCTGGTCCGCAACTGGTGAAGCGAACGAGTCCTTCCCTCAACAAGCAACCCCGCGCCGGCGGCAACCGGCGCGGGGCGCTCTCTGAAACTCACTAGCTCGGGCGCGTCTGAACAACGTGACGCCCGGGCGTTCCGCAAGGTACTTCTAATGCTACCCTATAAAGCTCCGTGGCGAAGCGAATCCGCCGCCATCCGCCGAGTTTTTTCTCAGATCGACCGCGCTGCTCGCAAGGCGGAACTTGATGGGGATGGTGAAGACTCATTTGCGCCAAGTTTGAAGACGCTCGGCGAGCAGCTCGTAGCCAATAAGCTTTTCCTCGCTGCAGCACTCGGTCCTATGGATGGGTGGCTCCGCGACGCGGCGATCGAGAGATGCCGCCGCATCGTGGCGACGTCTACACGCCCTCAAGCCGATGCCAACCGAACGGAGGGCGTCGCCAATGTCGCCCGACAGAAACGGCAGGAGAGCCGCCTCGGGCGAGAGCCGGCTGTTCCAGTCACATCCTTTGCGGCCGCGGAACTCGCCGGCCTGACGGAAGCCGTTCGCGGGGGGGCTGTCCGATGACGACTATCGACATTGCCGTCGGCGAGACCGGTCGAGATGGTGAGCACAAGGTGGTGGCCGTAAGTGATGGGCGAGTGCACCTCGACCGCTTCGACCCGGCAATCGCCTGGAAACGGACGAAGTTTGCGGAGGCCGCGGTAGTCGTTCTGGGGCTAGACGCCGACGCCGTATCCGAGATCGAAGCGAGGATCGCCACCGAAGTAGTGAAAGCTGACCTTGCCGCTGTCCAAAAGTCGAAGCCCGATACCGTAGCAGCCGCGCCACCCGACGCTTGGCGGCCGTTTCCGACGGACTCTCTGCCTGCAAGGCTTGCTGAATTCACTCGCACGGCTGCCCGATCGATCGGCTGCGACGAGTCTTTCATCGCGCTACCTGTCCTAGCGGTTTGCGGAGCAGCGATTGGGACCACTCGCCGGGTGCTGCTCAAGCCCGGTTGGGCCGAACCCCTGTGCATCTGGGCCGCCATTGTCGGCGAGAGCGGCTCTCAGAAGACACCGGCTTTTTCTGCGGCTATCCGGCCGCTGAAACGTCGGCAGGCGGAGCTGATGAAGGCTGCCGCGGCAGTTCGAGAAGCGTTCGATGCGGATGTAGCCGAGTACGAGAAAGCTCTTGCCGTCTGGAAGCGGGAACGCGGCGACAGCCCGGCGCCTAGCAAGCCGGTCCCGTTCCCTATCGGCCGCGTACTAGTCGGTGACGCAACAGTCGAGTCGCTCGGCCCAATCCTCAATCAGAATCCCCGTGGCGTTCTTCTAGCCCGCGACGAGCTGGCCGGATGGCTCGACTTCGACCGCTATTCCAAGAACGGCAAAGGGGGCAGCGATGTCTCGCACTGGCTGTCATGGTTCAATGCCCAACCGACGGTGATTGACCGCAGGTCCAATCCGGATCCGCTGTTCGTCCCTGAGGCTGTTGTAGGCATCGTCGGCGGGATCCAGCCGCGAGTGCTCGACCGCGCCATCGGCGGCGACCATCGTGAGAACGGGCTGCTGGCGCGGCTGCTCTTGGCGTATCCCCCCCGGCAACCGAAGAAATGGAGTGAACACGGCCTGCCTCCCGAAGAGGAGGATCGGTACGAGCGGCTGGTGATGCGTCTCTACGATCTTCAGCACGCCGTCGATGACAACGGTGACCCGGAGCCAATGTTGCTGACGCTCGATGCAGAGGCAAAGCGGCTACTGGTGGAATTTGTTAACGCCCACGGGCGCGAAGCAGCCGACCTAACCGGCGATGAGTCGGCAGCCTACGCCAAACTCGAAGCCTACGCGGCACGGCTCGCTGGCGTCTTGCACTTGGTGCGTTGGGCCGACGGCGACGTTCTCAAAGCCAATCGCATCGACGGGGTGACGATGGCGGCGGCAGTCCGGTTGGTCGAGTGGTTCAAGCGTGAGGTGCGTCGCGTCTACCGGGTGCTACGAGAGAGTGACGACGCCCGGGACCAGCGGCGAATAGCGGAATGGATCGCCCTGAAGGGCGGGTCAGCAACTGTCCGCGAAGTTCAACGTGGCTTCAATCGGCTCAAGACCGCCGCGGATGCCGAGGCGGTGCTGCAGGCTCTCGTGGCGGCCGGAGTGGGCGCCTGGGAATCTGTCGGCCCAGGAGAGCGAGGCGGGCGACCAACTAGACGATTCTCGCTTACCGATGCAGTGACAGACGACACAACCCCGTTAGGGACGGCGTGTGACGCGGTTCTGTCACCGGAAGCGAGCGGATGGGATGACGACGGGTGGGAGGCCGCATGACGATGTACCCCTCAGCCACACCAACCTCGATGCAGATGCTTGTCACGCTGCTCGATAGCTGGGGCGTCGCGCTGCGAGTCGTGAACGGCGACTTACAGCTTCGAGACCCAGAAAAGCGACTGACCACGGCAGATCGGGCGATGGTACGGGCGTACGCGGCAGACCTCGTCCGGCTGCTGTCAGACCCCCCCGTGGATGCACACTACCAATCAACCGCCGCTCGCTATCCAACCGAGTGTCGATCATGTGGGGCGGACCTTAAGGGCGACTCGGTCGCGTATCGGACGGACCATCAGGGTGAACTCCTCGAGCGTTGCGTCTCCTGCGGAGAGACATGGTTGTGGGGCGAACCTTCGCCATCCGATGCCCAGGGCGACTTGGTGACGAAACCCCGTGAGTCCCGACTGTAGCTAGGTTCTGTCGCTGTCGACGACAGAACGATATTCGAACAAGGCGAGGACTCAACTCAGTTGAAAAGGGCGAAAGTGGCCTAGGGCAGAGGCGTCAGGCCCCACTCTAGAGCGGCCAAAGCAAGTAGACTCGGTTCGCCTTTTGTGTAAAGTAGTATACATGTCAGCCAAGCGTAAGACGATCGAAGATGTACTGCGCGAGAGACTCGCCGGCGATCCGGCGAGTTACTATGCCATCGCCAAGGCGACCGGGATTACGCACCCGACACTGATGCGATTCGCCAAGGGAAAGGGAGGGCTACGGCTCTCCGTAGCGGCGAAGCTTGCCGAGCACTACCACTTAGAACTGCGTGAGCGTCAGGAGTAGACCCATGGCTTCCGTGATCACCGAATCCACCAAGAGCGGCCGCAAGCGTTACCGCGTCGCCTTCCGCGACGAGCACGGCGTTCGCAAGGCGATTCGGCTGGTCGGCGTCAGCAAGCGTGACGCCGGCGAGATCGCGTCAAAGGTGCAAGCGATTATGTCGGCGCGAATCTCAGGGGCGCCTCTCGCAAATGCCGTCGCCGAATGGGTTGCTGGCATCGGGGATGAGCTGCACTCGAAGTTGGCGGCCGCTGGACTTTGTCAGACGCGACGCAACGCGACGCTCACCGCGTTCATCGATGGCCTCATCGCCGAGTGGGAGGCAAGGGAAGGAAACGCCAAACCCGCGGCACGAACACTGATCAACTGGAAGGCGGCGCGGCGCAAGCTTAGCGACTACTTCGTCGAGGACCCGAAACTCTCGGCACTAACTCCCGAGCAAGCGAAGGGTTGGCGCGTGTGGTTGACCGAGATGCACGCGTCCGCCACCGTGGCGGCTCACGTGAAACGGGCAAAGCAGTTCTTTCGTGAGGCCGTGGAAAGGGGCTATCTGCAAACCTCACCGTTCGAGGGCCTCGTCGCCGGTGACGACAGCAACGCCGAGCGGAAGGCTTACGTGTCGGTCGACGACGTTCAGAAGCTCATTGATGTCGCTCCCGACGCCGAGTGGCGATTGATGATTGCACTGGCTCGCTACGGGGGTTTGCGAACCCCGTCCGAGACTTTGCGATTACGTTGGACGGATATCGACTGGGAGGCCGGTGTAATGAGGGTGACCAGTCCAAAGACAGCGAAGCAAGGCAAAGCGTCGCGCGTCGTGCCGTTGTTCGAAGAATTACTGCCCTACCTGCTGGACGCCCGCGAAGTGCGCCCGGAATCCGAGTTCTGCATCTCCCGCTACCGCGACCGCGAGTCCAACCTGCGGACTCAAATGGCGAGACTCATTGACCGCGCTGGACTCCAGGCGTGGCCGCGACTGTGGCACGCTTTGCGGGCGAGCCGAGCGACCGACTTAGCCGATCGCTTCCCGTCGCATGTCGGCGCCGAATGGCTCGGCCATACCGAGGAGGTCGCTAGGCGGAACTACCGCACGGTGACGGCTGAGCACTTAGCGATGGCGAGGGGGGAGGGCGGCGTCCGCCACCCTGGTCAAGACGCCAACGTAGAGGGCCGAAGGGGTGACGCAGGGGGTGGAGCGCAAGGGGGCGGAAAACGCCAGAATCGAGTAGCAAGTAGCGCTCCACCTCAAACGAAAAACCCCGCGAAACTCAGTGTTTCCCGGGGTTTGGAGAGAGCCGCAGTACCCCGTAGGGGAGTCGAACCCCTGTCTCCGCCGTGAGAGGGCGGTGTCCTGGGCCACTAGACGAACGGGGCAGGACAGCTCGGCTGGTTTCAGCCGAGCCACATAGTATCGGCGTTTTAGGGCGGGCGGGCAAGGACCCCCTTGGGATTGCGGATTATAGATTTCGGACTGCGGATTCTAGTAGGGCGGACTTTAACGCCATCTCCAATCCGGCAATCCGCAATCAGCTCGTAATTCCCTGCGTCAGCGTCATGAACGCCGTCTCGAGGTTGATCTCGTCCTCCTTGAGGAGCGTCAGGGCGTAGCCGGCCTCGAACAGTGCCCGGGCGATGTCGCTGGGGTCTTGGGCCTCAGCCCGCAGGGTCACCGTCAGGGGGGCGCCCGGCTGGCTGGAAGGGGCGACCGATTCGACCTGCGGGAGGCCCGTGAGCAACTCGGCGGCGCCGTCGAGGGTCTTGCCGTCTCGTTCCGCGACGGCGACCTTGAGCACCGTCTGCTGGCGGACCTGCTTCATCACGTCGGCGACGTCGGCGTTCACGATCAGCTCGCCGCGCTCGATGATGCCGATCTTGTTACAGACGTCCGCCAGCTCCGGCAGGATGTGGCTGCTGACCATGATGGTCTTGCCCATGCTGCGGAGCTCCTTCAGCAACGCACGGATCTCGATGCGGGCGCGGGGGTCGAGGCCCGAGGCCGGTTCGTCGAGCAGCAGCACCTGCGGATCGTGCAGCAGCACCCGCGCCAGTCCCAGACGCTGCGTCATGCCGCGGCTGAGGCTCGTCACTAGCGCGTCGCGCTTGTAGCCGAGGTCCACGAGGTCGAGCACGTCGTCGCACACCTTGCGACGCTTCTCGCCGCGGATGCGGTACGCGGCGGCGAAGAACTCGAGGTACTCGATCACTTTCATGTCGTCGTACACGCCGAAGAAGTCGGGCATGTAGCCGATCGCGCGGCGGATGTCTTTCGGCGCGGTGTAGATCGAGTGGCCGGCGACGTACGCCTCGCCCCAGGTCGGCTGCAAGAGCGTCGCCAGGATGCGCATCGTTGTCGTCTTGCCGGCGCCGTTAGGACCGATGAAGCCGAAGACGTCTCCCGCCTGGAGCGAGAGGTTGATCTCACGGATGGCGAAGAGCTCGCCGTACTTCTTCGTGAGGCCTTTGATTTCGATCATGGGTAGACGCGAGTTGTTGAGGCGCTAGGCGCTGGTTGTCAGCCGGACCAACACGAGAAAATCGGAGCCGTGGGCGGTAGCCGTCGGTGCGAACGACCACTCATTCTTCGTCGGGCCCTGTTTTCTCAATGGGTAGAAGGAACCGCACGAACACCCAACTGCGTTGACTTGGAAGGGTCTCTTCGTTCTCGCCGAGTTCAACCAGCGGCCCCTCGGCGCGCACCAACTCGGTGCGTGGGCCGTCATCGATCTGTGCGAGCAGGATCGCCTTGCCCGCAGCGAGGTGATTAGCGAGGTCGAGGTCGTGCAGGTAGCGACTCGCCGCTTCGCCATCGCTGGAGGTAAGTGAGCCAACCGATAGGGCATCTCCCATCGCCGCGATGGTGGTCCAGCGGTTGTTACGTGCGTAGGGATTCGTTTCGGAGGCCTTGCCGAGCAACGTCGTGATCCGCAAGGGTGACACGCCTGGGTCGACCGATTTCGTCTCGCCGTCTCCCATCGCGCCGAGTTTCCAGGCCCAGGTCCCGTACAGCAATCGGCAGTCGGCGAGGTCGATCCCGGTGTCGTTGGTGACGCTCCCCTCGACGAGGCCGCCGCCGTCGGGGGCGAGTTGTGATTCGACGACGCGGCCGGTCTCGCCCGAGTAACGTGAGACGAGCGTTTTGGTGCTCCAGACCTGCACGGGCATGCCGGCGACCGTGGGGCCTTGTAGAGGTCCCGCCACCAACGGCGTCGCGTCGATCTGGTAGTTGGGGGCGACGCCCGACTGGCTGTTGCTGCTGGACGACTGCATGCCGCCGAGCCCCATGCTGGGCTTGCCGAGCCACGCCGTGCCGCTTGCGGTGGGCGTCATTGATTCGCCTGTCAACGTCTTCGGCGCTAGCGACACATCGTAGCGCTTCGCCGTCGGGCTGAAGAGGTGCGTGATCAATCGGCCCCGCGTTGCGCCGTCGGCTGTGTCGATGTCGATGATCTCGACTTGGTTGACGCGGAGCTTGTCCCCCTTGAGCCAGTAGGCGCCGAAGTACGCCGCGGCGCTCGTCGCGGCGACGAGAATCGGGAACGTGACCCACGTCGCCTCGACGCGGCGTAGCACATTCTTGACGAAGAAGTAGTCGCCCGGCCCGATCAAGAGCAGGTACAGAACCACGAGGCCTACGATCGCCAAGAACGGCGTCGTGCGGACGCCCACGAACTCGTCGTCGAGCTTCGCCAGCAGCGTGTTCACAAGGTCCTGTTGCCAAACCCGCCAATCGCCGTACCTGCGCGATTCGTCCGGCGGGTTGAAAGGGAGCCGCAGGAGTTGACGCACCAGCGCGTCGCGACCGTTCCAATTGGCGATCGCCGGCGCGTCGAGGTCGAAGGCGACGAATGTCACCTCGCCGAAGCCGACCGGCGCGCGGATTACCAGCGGCGTCTCGGTCGCGGTGCGGCCGGCGTGTGCGAGGACCTGGCCCCGAGGATTCTCGACGAGGGCCAAGTTGAGTGTCCCGACTCCCTGATTGATCACGCCCATGTCGGGGGCGCCCGACACGTCGGCGAAGCGTTCGATGGCGCTGGTGTCGGCGATACTGCTTGGGCCGGCGTAGTCGCCGGGCAGGAGTTCGGCGAGCGGGCCGCCCTCGGCCAGCATCGTCGCTGAGGCGGCGCCGCAGGAAAGCACCAATCGCCCGCCGCCGCGGACCCATTCAACCAGGGCGCTGAGGCGCGGGTCATTTGCTGTTAGTTGCCCGAGCCAGCCGGCAGAAGCATCCAACGCACGGGCGCCGGTCGTTAGGACAACCGCATCGACGCCGTCGTAGCCGATCGCATCGGGTGGCAAGTCGTCGGGATTGGTGATCAACGTCGCGGCGTTGCCGACGGCGCCGTATCCCTCCGCGTCGGATTCGAACGCCGCCCCGACATCCGCTCCCAGTTGGACGAAGAGTCGGTTGATAGCGGAGTTGGCGAGCGGCAGTTCCTTGCCGGCTTTGATCTTCTCGAAGTCGCCGTTGGTGACCGGGAAGACGCGGCGATCGATTTGCCGGCCGTCGGCGTAGACCCGCACCTCGATCGGAGCGTTCTGCTGGCCGACCCGCACATAGAGCCGTTCCTCCGACTTGACGCCGGGCTGGGTGGAGAAGGGGCGGGCGCTGGGTGTCGTGGTAGCGACGCCGACGCCATCGCTATCGGGCGTGATCGCCAGGACGGTGACTCCGACCGGCGCGTCACCCCCCTCGACGACCACCCGCAGCGGCGCCCAAAAGCCCACCTTGTAGCCGTCGCCGAGGCCCAGGTGGGCGCCGACGATCTTCGGGCTCTCGGCCGCCAACGCCGGAGCAGAAACCAGTCCCCAAAGGGCGAGGCCTAAGGAAAGGTGGCCTATGGCCAGCAGGCGGAACGCCGTAACGGTCAGGGCGCGGGCCAAGAGTCGCGTCATACCGGGGCGGCGAGCGGCGGGTTGCGGGGCGGTTAAGAGCAGGACTCTCTATTGTGGCTGGCCGTGGGCGTTCCGTCGACCACTGGAAAATCTCGGCCCAAAGGCCAAGGATCGGTAGTCCCTGCCGGCTAGACGCCACTCCCCAACTCTTGCTTCACGAACCCACGCAGCATGCCTCTTGCAACCGCTCAGCCGACCGGCCTCTCGGCGGCGTGGATCATCTTTCGGACCTGCGTCGAAGAGCGTCTCGTTTATCGAGGCGACTTTGCCCTGGGGACGCTGATGCGGTTCTTGCCGATCATCACGCAGATCTTCCTCTGGACGGCCGTTTACAAGGCAGCGGGCTCGTCGATCGGCGGCTTCACCCGCAACGACGTCATCGCCTACTACCTGCTGACGATGCTCGGCCGCGCGTTCAGCAGCATGCCGGGCTTGGCGTCGGGCATCGCGATGCAGATCCGGACGGGCGAGATCAAGAAGTTCCTGATCCAACCGATCGACTTGCTGGAGTACCTGCTGCTGGCGCGGCTCGCCCATAAGATCGTCTACTACGCGGTGGCCGCGGCGCCCTTCGCGCTGGTCTTCTGGCTGTGCGGCGACTACTTCCCGGAGAAGTGGCCCGACGCGACGACGTGGGCCGCGTTCCTGTTGTCGCTGGTGATGAGCTTCGCGCTGGGGTTCTACCTCGAAGCGACGCTCGGCATGATCGGCTTCTGGTTCCTCGAAGTCAGCTCGCTGCTGTTCGTCTACATGCTGGCGAACTTCTTCTTCTCCGGCCACATGTTCCCGCTCGACTTCCTCACCGACTCGGTTCCGGGCTGGGTCGCGTCGCTGCTCTGGTTCCAACCGCTGAAGTTCCTGGCCTACTTCCCCGCGGCGGTCTACCTCGGCAAGATCCACGGCCCCGAGCTATGGCAAAACCTGGCGCTGCTCGCCGTCTGGGTCGTGTTCTTCTACGTCGCTGCGCGCGTGGCGCTACACCGCGGCCTGAAACGCTACAGCGGGTTCGGAGGGTAGGGAACCGCCAAGACGCCAAGAGCGCCAAGGATCGCCAGGAAAGAAAGTATGCCAACACAACCCCAAATCACTGCATTGACCAAGCGGCAGTTTTTCTTTCATGGATTGCATCTCTTGCTGTTAGTGATCGCGACCGTTTGGCCCACTTGGGGACCGCCGCAATTCAGATATACCGGAAGTAATCCCGATCGGCCGGTATGGAACTTTGGCTATCCCGTGTCGGCTTTCATCTTTGACGAAGAAGTCTTACCAGCTTGGCATATGGGACCATTGACTAGGACATGGCTGATTGTCATGCCCATCTGGGTGGTTGGCGTCCTCTCGGCAAACATCGTCTGGAATCAGTTGCGTGTTGCGAAATAAATAGCAGTAGCTCAAGACCCAACGATTGAGTCGGTTAAGACCTAGGCATTCTTGGCGCTCTTGGCGTCTTGGCGGTTAAAAAATGAAAGACTCGCTCTGGCTCTACCCGCAGTTGTTCTGGACGTTCGCGCGGAACTCTTTGATCCGCGACATGACGTTCCGCTCCAACTTCCTTATCGAGGCGGTGAGCAGCGTTGTTTGGATGGCGATGAACCTGGGGTTCTACCTGCTGGTGTTCCTCAAGATCGAGGAGAACCAAGCCGCCAGCGGGCAGGCGAACATCGCCGGCTGGGAGAAGCCGGAGTTTCTGGTGTTCATCGCCACGACGATGCTCGTCAACAGCGTCGTGCAGGCGTTCTTCATGCCCAACGCCGAGGAACTGAGCGAACTGGTCCGCACCGGCGGCCTCGACTTCGCATTGCTCAAACCGATCGACACGCAGTTCCTCGTTTCGCTGCGGAAGAGCAGCTGGTCGTCGCTGGGGAACTTCGCCGTTGCTCTGCTGCTGATTGGCTACGCCGTGCCGCAACTCGCTTCGACGCCGACGCTCGTGGCGTGGCTCTTGTACCCGCTCTACATCCTCTGCGGCGTGGCGATCATGTATTCGATCATGATCTCGCTCGCCGCCACCAGCATCTGGCTCGGCCGCAACCAGACGCTCTACGACTTCTGGTTCTACATCACCAACTTCAGCCGCTACCCGATGGAGATCTACCAGGGCAACTGGCTCGGCGACGGCCTCCGCCTGACGTTCACGTACCTGCTGCCGGTGCTGGTAGTGATCAACGTCCCCGCCCGAGTGCTGGCCAAGCCGCTGACAGGCGACTATATGGGTCTAGCGGTCTTCGCCCTGGTGGCGACAGCCCTTGCTTTGGTGGCAAGTCGTTGGGTCTTCAAACGGGCGCTGGAGAGCTATCGCTCGGCGAGTTCATAGGGTCCGCTGTGCGGACCGTAGCTTACGGGCAGCAGTGCAAAGGGCCTAAATTGCCGCACACGTTCGCACGGTCGATCCTATATTTCGCCTAGACCCGGGATTCGAAAGTTGGCTTCCTCATAGGGAGCGAACCATCTGCCTATGGGGAATCTAGGTAGAAGGTTATTCGCCTGTAAGTGCTCGATGTGGTGTCGTTTGCAGAACGTTGAAAATTTCACATTCGGTGAATCGCAATCATCAATCTTGCAATTTGACACACCTAGCACCGAGCACTTTTCTCGATAAAACTTGCCAACCACCGCTAAAAAAATCAGCAACTCATCAGGCTGCACGAATGGTCGATCAGCCCATTCAAGGTCATTGATGGGGGGAACACGAAAGAGATAGGGGATGTTTCCCCAATTCCAAGCCAAGCTTCGCTGCCAATACTGAGAGCACGACTCACATTCGAGTAGCCAGTGCTCTTCCGAGGAGTCGGTGCAGCGATGCTTGAGCAGACTGATCAGTTGCTTTGTATGCTTAGCTCGCGAGCTGATCTCTTTACGCAGCAATTCGAGGTCTGCGAATTCGATGCAATTGCAAGAAGACATACCACGTCTCTTGTGGACAGCTCTCTGATAAGAAACCGACCTAAGACGAAGCCAACTGCCGCAGTTCTTTTGGTAGCGGGAACGACACGCTCTCCTCGCGCACGAGCCGCGGCTCGACCGTCGCGCCAAAGGTTTCTTTGAGGTAATCGAGCATCGCGTCAACAACCGTCTCGGGCGCACTGGCGCCTGCGGTGACCAGGACCGTCTCGGCGCCTTCGAGCCACTCGGGCCGCACGTCTTGGGGGCCGTCGACGAGGTAGGCCGCTACGCCGCGTTCTTTGGAGAGTTCCGCCAGCCGCTGGCTGTTGCTGCTGTTTTGGCTGCCGAGGACGAGGGTCACGTCCGCTTCGGCGGAGAGCTTAGCGACGGCTTCTTGGCGGTTCTGCGTCGCGTAGCAGATGTCGCTCTTGGCGGGGCCGGCGATGAGGGGGAACCGCTCGCGCAGCCGGGCGATAATGCGGCTCGTGTCATCAACGCTGAGCGTCGTCTGCGTCAGGTAGGCCATGTGCTCGGGGTTGGCGACTTCCAGAGCGTCGACGTCCTCGGGTGACTCGACAAGCAGGATCGCCTCGGGCGCTTCGCCCATGGTTCCAATCACCTCGTCGTGCCCCTGGTGGCCGATCAGCACGATCGTGCGGCCCTCCTTTGCGTACTTGATCGCTTCGAGGTGGACCTTCGTCACCAATGGGCAAGTGGCGTCGATTGCCGTCAGCTGACGGGCCTTGGCCTTCGCACGGACCTCGGGGGAGACACCGTGCGCGCTGAAGAGCAGCGTCGAGCCGACGGGGGCGTCTTCGAGCGAATCGAGGAACACCACGCCCTTGGATCGAAAATGCTCGACGACGTGCCGGTTGTGGACGATCTCGTGATAGACGTAGATCGGGGCGCCGAAGGCCTTGAGGGCGAGCTCGAGCGAGTCGATCGCCATGTTGACGCCGGCGCAGAACCCACGGGGGCTGGCGAGCAGAACGCGCATAGAGGTAGATAGTCCGGTAGACCGTTAATACGGTAGGGCTCGGAGTACGAACCGCAAACGACGCGATAGCCTAACGGACTATCTGACTACCAGACTACGGGCCGACTACCAGACTACCGGCTTAGTTTCGCCGAGCCCTTTCTCAGCGAGGTTTTGGCTTCCGCGCCTTGGGTCCCTTCGGGAATCGTTCACGGTGGCCCTTCACGAACTCGCGCAGCGAGTCCAGAGTCTCTTGATGCAGCGTCTCAAACGCCTCGGCCGGGAGGCGGATCGGGTGGAACTGGCCGAAGGTATCGACGGCGAAAACCTCTTCGGCGGGGGCCTTGGTGTTCATGGGAGCCTCTTCCCGTGAGCCCGGGAACGACTGACCGATCGAACGTCGGACCTGCGCCCTGGTGCTTGCAATACGGAGGACAAATCGGGGGGGTTCTCTGGTTCGGGGCAATTGAGCGGATTGCTCAACCCGTCGCGATTCCCCCGCTAAATCTCCAAGCGGGACTTCGCCCGAGATGTGACGGAATTGGCGGGGATTTCCGCAGTAAAGCGGGTGGCGAGCCGGCGACGCGAGTCGTCGGAGTGACGTTGGTACCCGCTTCCCACCGACGACTAACGTCGCCGGCTCGCCTTGTTGCCCCGACGCCACACGCCACCGGCCATCCCGTGTCGCCTCCACGCCTCACGTCGCCCGTTCATCCTGCCCGGTCGGCAAAGTGGGCGTGGGTGTGCTGATCCGCCGCGGAGGCAATTCTTTGCAGCCTGGTTCGGGATTGACCCGATTCCATAGACAGACTCATCGCGGAGCCGCTGGAACGCTCGCCTCACAGCTAGCACTGGCAGCGGCCGCTACATGGAGGGCCCCGAAAGGGGCGGAGTCGTCGAACCCTCGCTGGGCCGGCCCGTAGGATACGGGCCTCTCAAATCCCAGCGAGTGCTGCTTTGGCGAACGGGTCAGACGGAGCTGGCCGGGAGAGAGTCCCGCGGCGTTTTCCAGTGGGTTGCCCCCGATTAGGGTTTGGCTGCCAGCCGGGATCGCTTACCTTCATCCGAATCGACCATCCTTAACGTAGCCGCTAGCGGCATTGCGATTCTGAATCGCCCGCAAGCGAGGAGTCCCTACGATGCAGATCCACGGCACCAACCAGCTTCACGGCGCCCAGGGGCTCAGCGGCCCGCATTTCCGCCGTACCGCCGCCCCGAGCGAGGCGACCTCGACGGGCCAACCGGCGGACCGCGTCGAGATCTCGGCCGAGGCCTCCGAGGCGGCCCGCGTCGCCGAGTTGGTCGAGACTCGGGCAGCCGAGCACGTGAAGGGCCCCGATGGCGTCAGGACGGGCTTGGTGGCCCGCCTACGTAACGAAATCGCCGCCGGCACGTACGAGTCGGCCGACAAGATCGACGCCGCCCTGGACCGACTGCTTGACGAGGTAGGCTGATCCGCTGCGGCCCCTTGCCCTAGTTTCTCAGTTGAGCCACGAAAAGGCACAAAGGGCACAAAATTCAAAGCCCACGAATCTTAGGATTCGTGGGCTTCTTCCTTGTGCCTTCCGCGCCTTTTTGTGGCTCGCTCTTCTTTGCCCCGCCGGACGACTTGGTTGTGACCGGTAGGTCGTGGGCCTAGAATTGAGCAACCGCTAAATTCTCGATGGCAAGGCAATGATCCAGGATTCTCACACCGACTTCTCCCTCGGCGAGGTGCGCGTCTCGATGACGCCGCAGGAGCGGTTTGACGAGTACCTGCAGAGCAAGGGGAAGCGGACCACGTCGCAGCGGCGGGTGCTGGTCGATCATGTCTTCTCCCGCCACGAGCACTTCGACGCCGACGAGCTCATCGACCAGCTCAATCGCAAGGCCCGCGGCGCGGATCGCGTCAGTCGGGCGACGGTCTACCGGGCCCTCGACGAACTCGTCGAGGCCGGTCTCCTGCGGAAAATGTCGCTCGGCAGCCGCAGCGTCTACGAGCACGACTACGGCTACCCCCAGCACGATCACCTGCACTGCACCGAGTGCGACGAGCTGATCGAGTTTCGCAGCGACGAGCTGCTGGCCCTCCGCGAAGCGGTCGCCCGCGGCTATGGCTTCCGCGTCACCGGCCATCGTCTGACGATCAGCGGCGTCTGCCGGGCATGCGCGGAGAAGCGGCATCGAAAGATCTCGCCGCTCGACCTGATCTAGCGGGCGTTAGGTGTCACGCAAAGTCGCCAAGGCGCGAAGAAAAAGACGCCAAGGATGCGGTTCCGTAGCGATTGTTTGGCGAGCCGGCGACGCAAGTCGTCGGAGTGATCCGCAGGAAATCGCTCGCGAATTTAGTTTTCTTCGGTTAGGATGACGGCGTCGTTGGGGGTTTTCGGCCCCACGCTCTTGCCTCTCCTCCCTGATTTCGCGCCGATGTCCCTGACTCGCTCGCTGCTACGGCTCCGCCCCTTCTTGGCCCTAATGCTGCTGGCCCTGATGCCGCTCGCACTGCCGGGCGTTTCGCTGGCGGAGGACGTGATCCTCTTCCCGTACTTCGACGCCAATGGGCAAAACGGCGTCTATCTGTCGTGGAGCAAGGACGGCCGCAACTTCGAGCAGGCCAACGGCGGCAAGCCGATCTTCACGCCGCCGCAGTGGGGCGGTGGGCAGAACCTTACCCGCGACCCCTCGATCGTCTACCACGACGGCCTGTTCCACATGGTGTGGACGTCCAACTGGAGCGGCACGATCTTCGGCCACGCTTCGTCGCCCGACCTGGTGACCTGGTCCACGCCGCAGCAAGTCCAGCCGTTCCCCCAGGGCGGGGAGCAGCCCAACAACGTCTGGGCGCCGGAGATTTTCCGCGACCACGTCGCCGAGGACTACAAGATCGTTTGGTCCTCGACGCTCCCGAGCGAGTTCAACGACGGCGACGGCAGCCAAGACCCGCACAACGGCGACCACCGCATGTACTACATCGAGACGACCGACTTCCAGTCGTTCTCGACGCCCGAGCTGCTCTTCCAAGACGAAGGCTACAGCGTCATCGACGCGCACGTCGTTTGGCAATCGACGGGATCGGGCGCTAGCGATGGTCGCTGGGTGATGTCGCTCAAGAAAGAGCAGGGGACCGAGCAAGGGGGCAAGAACATCCGCCTCGCGTTTAGCGACGCCACGATCGGTCCGAGCAGCTTCGGCCAAACGACCCAGCCCGTCGTCGGTCCCGGCACACCGATCCGCGGCAACGAGGTCGCCGAGGGCTCATCGACAGTCTTCTGGGACAACGAGTGGCTGATGTACTGGGACTCGTACGGCAACGGCCACTACTCGATGGCGTCGTCGCCCGACCTGACGACCTGGACCGACGAGACCGACGACCTCTCGTTCCCGGTCAACCACCCCCGCCACGGCTCGGTGTTCATCGCCGACAAGGACGATATCGGCTGGCGCCTCGCCGCCCGCGCCGACCTCAACGACAACGGCATGCTCGACACGGGCGACTGGACGATCTTCAACGCCAACCACCTGACGAGTCTCGCGCCCTACAACGAGCTCGAGCGTTCCCTCCGCGGCGACCTCGATGGCGACGGCGACAACGATTTCGACGACTTCCGCTTGTTCCAGTCCGACTACGACAAAGCGAACGGCCAAGGCGCCTTCGCCGCCCTGCGCGCCGTACCCGAACCCGGCGCCGCGGCGCTAATGACCCTCGGCATCGCCGGCGGCGCCGCCCGGCAGCGCCGTTGAGTTAGGTCTCGCGCAGAGACGCAGAGAAAGAAATGGAGAGCCCACGACGCGAGTCGTGGGAGGGCCTCACATAAAGGCTCAATGCCGCGAAGGGCATCGCTAGGTCGGAGTGGCGAAGCCCTTTGGGTTCGGCGTACGCATCTCTTTTTCTTCGTACCAAACGATCTGAGAAACGCTGGCGTCCTCCTGGAGAACGTCGTGCATGGCTTCGATGAGGTTGCCGAGTTCACGGCGACAATGCCGACGACGCCATGGCAACCAGCTGAGAGGAGAGGGATTGAAGAACGCTAGCCAATCGCCTTCGTTCTGATCTTGGAGGCGGCCGATCCCCACCCAGTATCGTGCGCTGTTGCGGTTAACGAAAACGACGACTCCCCAATCTTCTTGGCAGAGTTCTTCGTTGATTTGAAGATTCGGAACCTTTCGCAACAGGTCCACGAACCAGATCGCCCCGTCGGTTGAGAGCAGCAGTTCGTTGTCGGGGACCGGGACAAACGGAGCTGGGTAGCGAAAGCAAACGTTGGTTCGCATCTTCGCGCCTTGGCGTCTTTGCGTGAGTCCTCCCACGACTCGCTTCGTAGGCTCTCCGACGAATCGCTGCGATCCGTTCCTCTGCGTCTCCGCGTCTCTGCGCGAGTCTTAAACCCCAGCCCCTTCGTAGGTCCGCGTCTCGCCGGCGCCGCTCGTGACTTGGTCGAGGGCGATTTGGTAGAGGCGTTGGCCTTCGGCCGTGGGGTAGTCGCCCGTGACACAGGCGCGGCAGAGGTCGCTGGCGGGTTTTTGGATCGCGCGGGCGATGGATTCGACCGGCAGGTAACGGAGCGAGTCGGCGCCGAGTTCGGCGGCCATCGCGGCGTAGGCGGACTCGGGGTCTTGGCCTTCGCTGACAAACGGCGGGGCGAAGAGCTCGCCGACCGTGGACATGTCGATGCCGTAGAAGCAGGGCGCGACGATCGGCGGGCAGGCGACGCGGACGTGGATCTCGCGCACGCGGCCCACGTCGCGCAGGCGGCCGATGAGGGCCCGCATCGTCGTCGAGCGGACGATCGAGTCCTCGACTAGGATCACCTTCTTCCCTTCGAGCACTTCGCGGAGCGGCGTGTACTTGCTGGTGACCTTGGCCCAGCGGGCGTCGCCCCCTTCGATGAAGGTGCGGCCTGAGTAGCGGTTGCGCATCAGGCCCTCGACGCTCGGCACGCCGAGCTTGTACGCCATCGCGTCGGCCGCGGCTTTTGAGGTGTCGGGGACCGGGACGACGACCGTGTCGGCGTCGATCGGCAGCGTTTCGATCGAAGCGAGTTCTTCGCCGAGCGCCTTGCGCGCGAGGTAGACGCTGCGGTCATCGAGCGAACTGGCGACGTTCGCGAAGTAAACCCATTCGAAGAAGCAGTGCGCGAGCCGAGGCGAGGGGGCGTACTGCTCGATCTTGAGCTCTTTGTGGCCGTCGGGACCGTCGGCGATCGTGATCGCCTCGCCGGCGCCAAGGGCGTGGATGTTCTCTTGCTCGAAGCCGAGGTTCAGCAGCGCAACGCTCTCGCTCGCCGCGGCGAAGAGGTTGTCCTGCAAGCCCCACGCCACGGGCTTCATCCCCAGCGGGTCGCGCGCGACGAGCATCTCGCCCTCGGCGTTCAGCAGCGCGATGCTGTAAGCCCCGTCGAGCCGCTTACCGACGCCGCGCATTACATCGATCAATGAAGGCTGCGGCGCGCCGGGCGGCAGGTGCTCGCTCGAGCGCTGCCGCGCGAGCTCGTGCATGAGGATCTCGGTGTCGCTTTTCAGCGCGACGTGGTGCTCGTCCTTCGAGAGAATTTCTTCGCGCAGGGCGCCGTAGTTGGCCAGTTGGCCGTTGAAGCCGAAGGCGAACCACTTCCGCTTTTGCAGGTGGCGGTGCTCGAAGGGCTGGGCGAAGTTGATGTCGTCCTTGCCACAGGTCGCGTAGCGGACGTGGCCGATTGCCGCCCGACCGGCGTAGCGCGCCATCAGCGCCTCGGCCTTGCCGCGGTGGCTGAGCCGAAACGCCTCGCTGACGCCGCCGAGTTCTTTGTAGGTCTCGAGCAGCAGGTCACGCCCCGGCGCCCAGGTCGTCATGCCGGTCGACAGTTGCCCGCGGTTCTGGATATCGAGCAGCATCCGCGGCAAGAGGCGCGACACCTCGCCGGGTCCCTGCGGCGGGCACAGCGGGCTTGTGGCGCCCGGCAGGTGGTACAGCGCGGCAATCCCACATTCGTGCCGAGGCCCGTCGTCTTGCAGGCCGTCTTCGTACGGGCCAACTTCGTGCAGGGAAGCGTCGTCTTCAACGGGCATGGGGGCCGCACGGGGCGAGTGAGCGAGTGGCGAGACTACGTATTCTAAGGCGTCCAGGACCCGCGGGGGAGCGGTCTCTTTGCGAACAGATTTTTCGCTGCCTGGCGGCATTCTGGCAGAAACCGTTCGGGACCAAGCAACCGTCGTTAGGCAGCTAACAGTGAGCGGTTGTGGCGATCCGTGAGGCGCGTACAGTGCCCCGTTCCCGCCGTGTGGCTCGGTTGTACGGGCCGCCACTCCACCCTCCGGAGCGAGTTTGTCATGAAGTCCCGCCGCCCGTTTGGTTTTACGCTCGTCGAACTGCTGGTCGTGATCGCGATCATTGGCATTCTGGTCGCGCTGCTGCTGCCCGCGGTGCAAGCGGCACGTGAGGCCGCCCGCAAGACCGACTGCAAGAGCCGCTTGAAGAACCAAACCCTGGCGTTGCAGACGTACCACGACAGCCAGGGTGAGTTCCCGCCCGGCCGCGCCGGCTCGCCGCGTTTCCCAACGGGGACCGAGCAGCACTCGGTCTCATGGGCGTTCTACTTGACGCCCTACGTCGAGGAGCAAGCGTTGTGGGATGCGTGGGACCCAACGCTGCGTGTTGATGACGAGGCGAACGCTCTAGCGATGCGGACCCCGGTGAGCCTCTTCACTTGCCCGTCGCGTCGTGAGCCTGCCGCCGACCGCGACTTCGACAACAACGACCAGCCGGCGATCGTGCAAGAGGCGGGCGCCTCGGGCGACTACGCCGCTAACGCCGGTCTCAGCACCCGCAATGGTATGGAGGGGTACAACCTCCAGAAGTTCAACGCCGAGACCTTTGGCCCGATGTTCACCAACTCGGCGATCGCCGCGCGACGCGTGGTCGATGGTTTGTCGAAGACCTTCGGCATCGGCGAGAAGTTCCTGCCGCCGCCGATCCCCGACGCCGAACCCGGCACCGAAGACCAACGCCGCGGCGACACGGCGTTCTTCGCCGGCGACAACCGCCACGGCGCGGTGCGCCGCAGCACGGCCGGCTTCCCGAAGGACAAGGGCTACTTCGCCAGCGCCGAAGAAAGCCGCGACCTGCGTAACCGCGGCGCCTTCGGCAGCGAGCACGGCGGCATGTCGCACTTCGGCTACCTCGACGGCAGCGTCCACGTGATCCAGCACGACATCGAGCAGGACCTCTTCAACAGCATGGCCGCCGTGGGCGACGGCGGCGTGATCCCGGAGGGGACGTTCGAGGACTGACGCTGGCCTTTCTCCGGATAAAGAATGGGACGCGGACGAACGCGGATGTGAGGGATGGACGCAGATTAATATATAATCTGTTTGAATCCTTCTTCATCCGCGCGAATCCGCGTCCCCTTCTTTTTGCTGGATCTTACCCGCCACCTGCCCGTCGTCAGGCAGCGGCGCTAGGTATCGCCGCATCCCTTCGAGCCGGCGCGGACCGATGCCATCGACGCGGCGTAGGTCTTCGACGGTGCGGAACTCGCCACCGGCGGCGCGGGCTTCGACGATCCGTTTGGCAAGCGTCGGGCCGATGTCGGGCAGCTGCGCCAGCTCAGGCCACTCGGCTTCGTTCACGTTGACGAGGAACCGGTAATCGAGGGGCGCCGCCGAATCGATATCAACCAGCTCGCCCCGCATGCCGCCAGCGCGGACCCACCAGACGATCGCGCCCACGATCGCAATCGCCGTTAGCGACGCGATGACAGCCTGATCGGCGCGGCGGAGGAAGGCGTGGGACACCGCCTTAGGTTAACCACAGAGCCACTGAGGGCACAGAGAAAGGCACGGAGGAGAGCCCTAATGTCCAAGCCCCAATGACCAATGGCGTGTTGCCGTACGGGCTTGTACGGATTCCTAGCCCTTGGCCCACGAGCCCCTGACCCTTCACTGACATTGGTCATTGGGGCTTGGACATTGGTCATTCTTCCGCGTCAGCGCAAGCCGAAGCACTCAATCTCCAGCGGCGCCAGTTCATTAACCACCTCTTCCGGCGTCGCGGGGCGGCGGAGCGGGTCTTTCGCCATCAGGCGGTGGATGAGCGACGCGACGGGCTTGGGCGTGTGGGGCGCGACGCTGCGGATGCACTCGGGGCGCTGGCTTCGGTGCTGATGGATCAGGGCGGCGGGCGTGTCGCCGTCGTGCGGCGGGCGGCCGGCGATGAGCTCGTAGAGCGTGACGCCAAGGCTGTAGAGGTCGCTGCGGATATCAATCGTCATCGCCGAGGTGACGCGTTCGGGCGCCAGGTAACGCAGCGTGCCCACGACCGGGCGTTCTGCCCAGCTCTTCGAGTCACGTGGCGATTGGCAGAAACCCAAATCCAGGAGCGTCGTGTGCCCGTCAGGCCCGACCATCAGGTTCGCCGGTTTCACGTCGCCATGGATCATGCCGACCGTGCGCCAGATGGCGTCGAGCCCCTGGGCCGCTTGGCGGGCGATCCATAGCGCTACCGGCAGCGCCGGCTTCGCGCCTGATGCGAGCAATTCGGCCGCCGTCTTGCCTTCAAGCCGCGGCATCACCGTGTAGTAGGGCGGCGCCGTCAGCCCCGCCGAAAGCACCGCGGCGACGTGCGGGCTGTGGACGCGTTGGCCGACCCACGCCTCGCGGCGCTGCATCTCGATGGCGTTGGGTTCGTTCCACCACTCACGCTTGAGCGACTTTACCGCGTACGAGCCGGGCGAGTTCTCTGCCTCGGCGGGGCGGGCCAGATAAACGCGGGTCATCGACCCCTCGCCGAGGGTCCGCAGCAGTTGCCACGGCCCGAGTCGGCCTAACACCTTCCGCGGCGGCTGTTGCTTAAGCCCCAACCGTGGCGTCGCCACTGCGGCCTGTTCTGCCGTCGTCATAACGTCCACACGACTCGCGAAGAAAAGCGGCCGAGTCCCCCCCGGGATGCAGACCGTAGTGGTAAGGTCGGCAGGTGGGAGGAGGAAAGTTGATTGCGGATTAGGGAATGCGGATTGCGACTTGCTGACTGACGCTAGCAAGAGTCTGTAGCGCAGTGTCTGTGGGAGGCGTCTGGAGACGCCTCCCACAAGATCGCCTTCGCTTGTTAACCCCCCAAGCAGCGATTCCAAACGCTCCGCGCCTGCGCCTCGTCCTCCACGCCAGCGATGATCGCCCTGCCGTCGGCGAAGAGCGTCACCTCGTGGCCGTCGTAGTTGAGCCGCAAGAGGTAGGCGTTGCCCGTCACCGATCCTAGCGGCGCCAGCTTCGCGCGCATCGCAGCGAGGTCCACCGGGGGCGAACCCTCGGGCGGGCTGATCTGCACGGCGCCGCGACCGCAAAGGACAACCGCCCGGCTGCCGCGCCGGCCTTCGAGCCAGTCGAATTCTTGTTCGCCACAACAACGGCACGCCGGATCGCGCGGCACCGCAAGACGGCGCCAGCGGCCCGCCCACAGATCGACAACCGTAAGGCCCGTGGCAAGCGAGTCCTTCAGACCGGCGAGCAGCTTGATTCCTTCCATCGCTTGCAGGGATGCGACGACGCCCACGGCGGGGCCGAGAACGCCCGCCGAGTCGCACGTCTCTGCTTCGCCGGCGGCCGGGGGCTCGGCAATGAGGCACGCCAAGCACGCGGTCTCGCCGGGGACAATCGGCATGACGCGTCCCTCGGCGCCGATGACGCCGCCGTAGACCCACGGCACGCCCTCGCGCACGGAGTAGTCGTTCAGGAGCAGCCGCGTCTCGAAGTTGTCCGTGCCGTCAAGCACGAGGTCACAGCCCGCGGCAAGGTACGGCAGGTTCGCGGCCGTCACATCGGCGACGACCGGTTCGATATCGATGGTCGAGTTAACGACGCGGAGGTGATTCGCCGCCGCGATCGCCTTGGGCAATCCCGAGGCGACATCGTTCTCGTTGTAGAGAACCTGCCGCTGGAGGTTGGAGACTTCGAGAAAATCGCGATCGACGATCGTGAGTTTGCCAACGCCGGCGCGGGCGAGGGTGCCGGCGATCACCGATCCCAGCGCGCCGCAGCCGCAGATAAGGGCGTGACTCGACGCGAGCTTCGCTTGGCCCGCGTCCCCCAAGGGGGCGAAGCGGGTTTGTTTCGCGTAGCGGGTGAAGGGATCGGCGGGCATGGCGTGTTGTGGGTTCACTCCCGGCGCTGGCGCTTAGGGCTCCCGATCTAAGATTGGTTCAGCAACTCGTCGGTGGGAGCCCTAAGCGCCAGCGCCGGGAGTGCGCTACGATGGATCGTCCTCTTCTTCATCTGCTTCTTCCGCCTCCAACGCCGCCATCGCCGCGTCGCGACGCGCCAGCGCTGCCGCGAGCACACGTCCCGTCGCCGACTCGGCGCACTTCGCGACGGTTTCAGGAGTTCCCTGTGCGACGACGCAACCGCCCTCTGCCGCGGCGCCGGGGCCGAGATCGACGATCCAGTCGGCCGCCATCATCATCGGCACATTGTGCTCAATGACCACGAGCGAATGGCCCACGTCCACCAGCGCGTTGAAGCAATCGACGAGCTGCTCGACGTCGGAAAAATGCAAACCCGTTGTCGGCTCGTCGAGGAGGAACAACGTGCGGCCCGCTGTCTTCGTCGCTAGCCTGCCCGCTAGTTTAAGGCGCTGCGCTTCGCCTCCTGATAGCGTGCTCGCCGGCTGGCCGAGTTTGAGATAATCGAGGCCCACGTCCACGAGCGGCCGCAGCCGCTGCTGGACCTTCGTCTCGCCGCGGAAGAAGCGGATCGCCTCGTGGACGGTCATCTCTAGCACTTCGGAGATGTCTCGATCGCGGTAGTGCACTTCGAGCACCTCGTCGCGGAACCGGCGGCCCTCGCACTCGTGGCAACGCATCGTCACGTCGGCGAGGAACTGCATATCGACTTCGACGTAGCCGGCGCCCTGGCACGCCTCGCAGCGGCCGCCATCGACATTGAAGCTGAAGTGGCTCGCCGTGTAGCCGCGGGCCTTGGCGTCGGGCAGTTCGGCGAACAACGCCCGGATCGGGTCCATCGCCTTCACGTAGGTTACCGGATTGGACCGCGGCGATCGGCTGATCGGCGACTGATCGACGAACACCACGTCGTCGAGCTGCTTCCAACCTAAGAGGTCGGTGTAAGGCAGCGGCTGGTCGGCCTCGTGCTTTGCCTCGGTGATGTTGGCGCCGTCGTGTAAACGCGATTCGAGGGCCGGAAACAACGTGCGACGTACGAGGCTGCTCTTGCCGGCGCCGCTGACGCCGGTGACGACGGTCAGCACGCCGAGCGGGAACTCGACGTCGAGGCCAGCGCCCCTCGCGCCAACGAGATTGGATCCCGACGCGCCGAGAAGCGTCAGTTTGCCTTGCTCGGGTGGCCGGCGATTCTCGGCGGTGCGATAGACCATCCGCCGCCCCGAGAGCCAATCGCCCGTGCGGCTCTGCTTCTCGTCAGCGAGTCTATCGGGCGGTCCGTGGAAGACGATCTCGCCCCCTTCGATGCCGGCAAGCGGCCCGAACTCGACGGCATGGTCCGCTGCGCGGATCGCTTCTTCTTCATGCTCGACGACCAGCACCGTGTTGCCGCGGTCCCGCAGCCGTTTCAGCGCGCTGACTAGCGGCGCCACATCAACTGGATGCAGCCCGGTCGAGGGTTCGTCGAGCACGTAGAGCATATCGACGAGGTTGGAACCGAGCGTCGTCGTCATCGCGACACGCTGCGCTTCGCCCGTACTGAGCGTCCGCAGCGTGCGGTCGAGCGTCAGGTAGCCGACGCCGACTTCTTCGAGGTAACGCAACCGTGAAGTGACGTCGATGAGGACAGCGCGAGCGATTTCGGCTTGCGACGCGGTGAGCGCCGTCGTATCCCCATTCCCTTTGGAGAAAGGCCCGTTCTTAGATGAAACGGGGGGAGGGGGTACGCGTTCATCATGAGTGGACTCTGATTGTGACTTCTCCGCGTTGACGCGAGATGGGCTAGATAACGCTCCCTCCGCTGGAGACTTCAGATCCTCCCCTAGCCCCTCCCTAAAAGGGAGGGGGACAAGTTGGTCAAACCACGCCGTTGCTTCGCGCACCTCGAGCCGGCAGATGTCGGCAAAGTTTTTCCCTCCAACCCTCACCGCGAGGGCCTCGGACTTCAGCCGGTCGCCCCCGCACTCGGGACACGGCAGGTACGATCGCCAACGGCTGAGGAACACCCGCAGGTGCATCTTGTACTTGCGGCGTTCGAGCCACTGGATGAAACCGTTGAGCCCGCCGAAGTTACGCTCGGGGACGCCCTCGACAATCATGCGGATGACTTCGGGGGGCAGCGTCGAATAGGGGGCATCAACATCGATGCCATAATCGGGCGCGAGCGTAATCAACTCTTCGAGTTCATGTGCATAAGCCGGTGTCCGCCACGGCGCGACGGCGCCTTGGCGGAGCGAGAGCGATTTGTCAGGGACCACGAGGTCCATGTCCGTCTCGACGACGCTGCCAAAACCCTCGCAGGCGGGGCACGCGCCGAGGGGGCTGTTGAAGTTGAACAGTGGCGGTTCGGGCGGCGCGAATTCGCGGGCGCAGCCGTTGCAGCGGAGACGGGTGTCGAAGGAGAGGCTAGAGGCTAGAGGCTGGAGGCTAGAGGACGTAGGCGAGCCGGCGACGTTAGTCGTCGGAGTGATCACGACACACGCTCCATCCCCGCCAGCAATCGCCGTCTCGATCGATTCCGCCAAACGATCCGCGTCAACGCGTCCGCCAACAAAGCGATCGACGACAACCGTCAGCTTCTCGGGAATTGATTCGCTGTGCGCAAGGTCGGCGAGCGACACCACCTCGTCGCCCACCAGTGCGCGGACGTAGCCCGCTTCGACGAGGTCGGCGACGCGCGCGGCGGGTTGGTCATCGAGCTTTGCCTCGAAGCCGAGCATCGCCTTCTGGCCCTCGGCGAGGCCGCCGAGCGCGTCGACGATCGAATCGACCGTGTCTCGACGAACGACCTGCTTGCAATCCGGGCAGACGATCTCGCCGATGCGGGCGAAGAGGACCCGCAAGTGGTCGGCCACCTCGGTCGCCGTCGCGACCGTCGCTCGGTTCGAGCGCGAGCCGCTGGAGCGAGTCACCGCGATCGCCGGCGGCAGGCCGTCGATCCGTTCGCAGTCGGGCTTGTCGAGCTGTTCGAGGAACTGCCGCGTGTACGCGCTGAAGCTCTCGATGTAGCGGCGCTGACCCTCGGCGTAGAGGGTGTCGATCGCCATCGAGGTCTTGCCGCTCCCCGAGGCGCCGCAGAAGACGATCAGGGCGTTCCGCGGGAGGTCGAGATCGACGTCCTTCAGGTTGTGCGTGCGGGCGCCCTGGACGCGGATCACGGCGTTGTCCACGTCGAGGGGGGCAGCCGCTTCGGCAGTTTCGGGGGCGCCGGATTCTGGAGAGACGGGCATAGCGGGCGTGGCTGTCCTCGGGGGAGTCCCGTACGATACCCCGCAGCCAAGCGGCCCGCCACCGCCGCTGTTTTTTAGCCGCAGATGGACGCGGATAAACGCGGATGCGGTTTGGCGGGGCAGGTTCGAAGCGCTTACAAACATCTGCGTCTATCCGCGTTCATCTGCGGCTTAAAAAGAAGTGGAAGAGATTCAACGCCTCCGGCAGATCATTCGTGAGCACGATCGGCGTTATTACGTCGAGGCGGCGCCGAGCATTTCGGACCGTGAGTACGACGCGTTGCTGGAGCGACTGCGCGCACTGGAAGCAGAGCATCCAGAGCTGCTCACGGCTGACAGCCCGACGCAGCGTGTTGGCGGCGATCCGATCGCTGGCTTCAAAACGGTCGCCCACGCGCGGCGGATGTACTCGATCGATAACTCGTATGATGAGGAAGAGCTGACGCGTTGGGCGCAGCGCTGCTTCGAGGCGCTCGACCCGGAGCTTCAACAGATCAATGAGCGGCTGAAGGAACTCGACGAACGCGACGCCGATCTCAAAGGCAAACGCGACGCGGAGTCGAAGCAGAGCCGTGAGGCGCTAGCGAGCGACCGGACAGCGCTGCAACAACAGCGAGCCGACCGCCTCGCCGCGGCGGCGGCCGAGGGCTATCCGTTGCCGGGCGGCTACGTCGCCGAACCCAAGGTCGACGGCGTGGCGGCGAGCTTGCGCTACGAACGCGGCGTGCTCGTGCAGGGCCTTACGCGTGGCGATGGCTATCGCGGTGACGACATCACGCACAACTTGCGGACACTACGCAGCGTGCCGCTGGTGCTCGAAGGCGACGCGCCCGAAGTTCTTGAAGTGCGTGGCGAGGTCTACATGCCGCGTGAGGAGTTCGACCGCATCAACCGCGAGCTCGCCGCGGAAGACAAGGAGCTGTTCGTCAATCCACGCAACGCCACGGCGGGGACGCTTAAGCAACTCGACCCCAAGAACGTCGAACGCCGTGGCCTGCGGTTCGTGCTGCACGGTTACGGTGAGCTGTCGGAAGACGTAAACATCGCTTCGCACGTCGAACTGGTTGCCGCCGCGCAGAAGCTCGGGTTGATCACGAGCCCGCTGTCGAAGCAATTCGGCACAATCAAAGAGGTCGTCGGCTATGTCGATTGGTTCGAGAAGGAGAAGGACCTCCTACCGTACAACGTCGATGGCGTTGTCGTCACGGTGAATCAATTCGCACTGCAAGAGCGGCTCGGCTACACGAGCAAGTTCCCACGATGGCGCCTCGCTTACAAATACGCCACCGAGCAAGCGGCCACCGAGCTGCTGGAGATCGAGTGGCAGATGGGCAAGACCGGCAAGCTCACACCGCGGGCGAAGATGACGCCGGTCTTCGTCGCCGGCACGACGGTGCAGCACGCGACGCTACACAACGTCGGCGAGCTGCGGCGCAAGGACGTCCGGATTGGCGACACCGTGATCATCGAAAAGGCGGGGGAGATTATCCCGCAAGTGGTGCGTGTGCTCGACCCAGAGCGCGCGGATCGCAACGAGCCGGTTGAGTTGCCGACGAGCTGCCCGATCTGCGGCCACACCTTGGAGATGGAGTACGACCAGCGGCGGCAAAACGACATCGCCCAGTGGGCCAAACGCGTCGAGCGCGAGAAGCAACTCGCCGCAAAAGAGGATCGCGAGCCGGAGACGATCGCCGAGCCGCCGCCGCTATCAGAGCTTGACGAATCGGGCCGCTACTGCCCCAACGCCGAGTGCCCGGGGCAGCTCAAAGAACGCCTCATCCACTTCGCCGGTCGCGGGCAGATGGACATTGAGGGGCTCGGCGAGAAGGTCGTTGAGCAACTCCTCGACGCCGGCCTCGTCCACACCTACGGCGACCTCTTTCGATTGCACACGAAGCGTGACGAGCTGCTGGCGCTCGAACGCATGGGCGCCAAGAAGGTCGATAACCTGCTCGCCGGCATCGAAGCGGCGAAGGACCGCGGCTTGACGCGCGTCCTGGCGGCGTTGGCGATCCGCCACGTCGGTTCGAGCGGTTCACGCATCCTTGCGGAGTACTACGGATCGATCGACGCGCTGACGGCGGCGAGCGTCGCGGAAATCGAGAACTTCAAGATCAACGGCGCCGAGTCGGGCATCGGACCCGAGATCGCCAAATCGCTTCACGACTACCTGCACAGCGAGTCGGGCCAAGCCATCATCGAGGACCTGCGCAACGAAGGCGTCAAACTTAGCGAGGACGCTAAGCCGCAAGCGGCTGGCAGCGGCCCGCTGTTAGGTAAGACTCTCGTGGTAACAGGAACTCTCCAACGCCACAGCCGCAACGAAGCCCACGACCTCATCGCCAAAGCCGGCGGCAAAGCGGCCAGCAGCATCAGCGGCTCGACCGACTACTTGGTCGCCGGCGAGAAAGCGGGCAGTAAACTCGACAAAGCCGCGAAGCTCGGCGTGAAGGTTGTGACGGAAGAAGAGTTCGAGCAACTCCTTGGGTTATAAGGGGAACCACAGATGAACACGGATAAACACCGATGAGAATGTAGGAGGTGTTTATCCGTGTTCATCTGTGGTTCTTTCTCCTTGAGGCGAAGAGATGGCTGCGAAGTTTCGAACCGTTGAATGGGACGTCAGCCTTGTTCGCGATTGCCGCGAGCTGGTCCGGATGGCGTTGCGCGAAGACCTGGGCGACGCGGGGGACATCACGAGTCTCGCGGTGGTCGGCGCCGAACGGCGGGGCGAAGCGGCGATCGTGTCGCGAGAGGCGGGCGTTGCAGCCGGCGTGCGGCTGCCGGCGCTAGTGCTTGAAGAAGCGGGCGCCGACGCGTCGTGGTTTCCCGCGGCCGATGATGGCGACGCGCTGGAGCGCGGAACGGTCGTCGGCAAGCTCGAAGGCAGCGCCCGTGACTTGCTGCGGTGCGAGCGCGTGACGCTCAACTTGATGAGTCGATTGTGCGGCGTCGCGACGCTGACTCGGCGGCACGTCGATGCGGTCGGCGTGTCGGCGGCGAAGGTCTATGACACGCGCAAGACCATGCCGGGCTGGCGGCTGTTGGACAAGTTTGCCGTGCACTGCGGCGGCGGCGTGAACCACCGCACGGGGCTCTACGACGCGGTGATGATCAAGGACAACCACCTCGCACTAGCCGACGAGGCCGGTATGACCCCTGCCGACGCGGTCGGTCGGGCGCGGGATAAGCAGCCGGGGCGGGTGATCGAGGTCGAGGTCGATTCGCTGGAGCAGTTACGCAACGTGCTGCCGGCCGGGCCCGACGTGGTGCTGCTCGACAACATGTCGCTAGACCAACTGCGTGAGGCGGTCGCCATCCGCGCGGCGGAGGCGCCGGGCGTTGTGCTTGAGGCCTCCGGCGGGGTGCGGCTCGACACGATCGGCGCCATCGCTGCAACCGGCGTCGATCGGATCAGCGTCGGGGCGCTAACCCATTCGGCGGTGGGGCTGGACTTAGGGCTGGATTGGCGATGATCTGTCACTCGAATCCGTCAAATCTGCCAGGAATGCGGCTGGCCGCCTAAATAGTCCGCCCTTCACGGAAACGGGCGTGAAAAGTCGTTGACACGGCCTTCCGGACGTCTATTCTGAACTGGCTGGCGTTGTGTTTTGCACAGCGTCTGTGACCCGTTTTCACCCTAAGCTGGGAGTCGTCCTCGTGAGTGTCAATCCGGCGGCGGCGGAGCGATCCGTCGTGCGGCCTCTGGCATTCTGTGGATGGCGAACAGCCCTTCTTGCCCGTCTCTAACGGGCTCTTGGGTCGAAGCCTTCCAGTTATCTCGTGCGACATCGATCGCGCGGATTCAGCTAGCCAGACCGGCCCCGCGACCGTTCGACTCGGCCGCGATAACCCGCTCGCGATGCGCGCTGTGGCAAGCCCGAAGGGGGTTGCGATGCGCTCGACGCGAAGCGGCTGAGACCTCTCGCCTCCGTGGCGCCAGCGTCTCCTCCCGCCGGACTCTTCTGCAGCCAGGCCTTCTGCCGGCAACCCACCCGCGGCTTTGGGGAATGCCCCTTGTCCGTTCTCCGGTGAACCGCCCGCGCTACGCAGAACGACGCTCACCAACGCCCCTCCGAGAAGATTTCGCTCCGTTGAAACCCACCCGCCCGACGCTGGCTGAGCCGGCACGGGCCAACTTGAGGCGCCCACCGATGAAACCCTTCCTACTATTACCCGGCCTGCTCGCCCTCGTGGCGATCACCGCGCCGGCTGCTGCCCAGACGACGATCAACTTCAGCAGCCTGGAGACGGTCCTCGCTAACCCGATGGGTATGAACGACAAGATGACTGCGCTGTGGACCGGCTGGGCCACACAGGTCTACGAGTACAACATGCCGTTTATCGAGTTGAAGAACGACTCCAATGCCCCGTTTGCGGTAGAGACGTTCCGCATGTCGATCGGTGATGAGAACTACGGTTTCTCGAACGTCTTTTTCCGGAAGGAAGAGACTAACTCCTATCCGTTCACGGCCAACGGCGAGTACGCGCTGACGGGCTTTTCAACGCCGGACATCGAGTTCGCCACAGGGATCGAAGACGGCGGTGACACGCTGCTCGTGGACTTCAGCGCCCGCGGCGGCCTGCAACCGGGCGAGGTGGTGCGATTCCAGGTCGATATCGATCGCGACACCGATGTCGGTGGCATGAAGTTGTTCGCTGATTACCCCTCGGTCTTCTTTACGCCCAACGGCGGCGCCGACACGACCGGCAACTCGGTGATCAAGATGAGCTACGTGGGAACCAGTCAGACTACCTCGACGACGCTCCCGAATTATTCGATGTCGGACGCGACGACTGGGTTTCTAACGACGCCGCGTCCCTATTCGGTGATGCAGCCGATCGACGTCTTTCCGGACGTGCCGGTGGGCTTCCCCGAGATCCCCGAACCGACCGCCGGCATGCTGGCGGCGTTGGCGACCGCGACGGTTGTCGCTCGCCGCAAGGCCTAGCCCGTCCGATTCGCTTTCAGTTGTCGTGCCGTGGCTTGGGCGCCTCTAGCACGACGACCCCCTGGGGCTGCCGTTCAAAGGACGGAGCGATTGCCCCGAGCGACCTTCGAAGCCCTCTCCCATTCGCTTGGGGAGAGGGCTTCTTTCGTTTCCGGAGGGGGATCAGCAACGAGGGAGACTTCTATACACCTTCAGAGGGGCTGAGGAGTCGTCTTCCGGCAAGGCAGCCCGGCGTGGTCATGGACATGCGTTTACAGCCACGGAGAGGGCCAGTAGACGCCCCTTGGCGCCCTCCTCGGGGTTTTGTCGGCTGGGGCGTTAGACGCCGTAGGCGGCCTGCTAGGGGCCTTCCTGGCGATGCCACCCATGAGGGGGGGGGCGGCGCGGTTGGTCTCGCCGACCCAACCCACTCAAGGCCCACAGCCGTAGAACGTCTGAGCGTTAGCCCTCGGAGTTGCCCCTAGAGCGAGCCTCACTCCGGGGCCTCGCGTCACGGATCGGGCGAAACCGCGGGGTGGACGCGTCCTCTCGACTCGTTACGCATGACGCTTGCTTGCTCCACCCGTGGCGGGTCCGGTTGGGCCGATTGTTCCAGCACGAGCGATTGCGCCGGTAAATCTCGAAATGCACGCAAGACGCGTTGCGCCGATTCCGATTCTTGGGAAGGAGTTGGCGATCCTGCGGGCTCGGGCCCTAGTGGGGACGTTGTGTAACGTCCCTCAATGCGGCCGCCCTGGCTTGATGAAGGCCAGCGGCGCCGCCAGCCGAGACGTCGCCAAACGACAAAACACCCGGGGGGGATAACCGATGACGATTCTCATGCGCGGAGCGTGCGCGCTCCTGCTAGCCGCCGGCTTCGTGGGCGGAGTTTCGGCACAGTCGATCGACAAGGGCGCCGTAGCCGCCAAGTTCGATAGCGACATGGCGTTGGCCAACGCGGTGCAGCAGGCCAGCTGCGATTGCGGCCCGATCGGCGACGAATGCGGGACGTGCGACCTGGGCTATTGCGGCAGTGGCGTTGGCGGCGGTGGTCAGGTCTTCGTGGGGGCCGAGTGGCTCAGTGTGCGGGGCACGTTTTCCGAAGCAACCGCCTATCGGGAGTACAGCCTGGCGAACGACCTGGAGACGTTTCACCAGTTCGACATGGACTACGGCAGCTCTTACCGCGTGTTTGGTGGCTATCGCCTCTGCAATTGCGGTGGCGAGGTTCGCTTCACCTACACCAACTTCAATAGCGACGGCGGATTCACGTCGCCCCCAAACCCGAATGACAATACCGATACGATCTACTACGCGCCGTATGAGCTCGCCCTCGGCGACGGCGACGTAGTGTACGGACGGGCCAAGGTGAACGTCGACAACTACGACATTGGCTTCTCCAAGACGATTCCGCTGGGATGCCCGCTGCAAAGCGGCTGCGGCGACTGCGGCGACTGCTGCGACCCTTGTTGCCAGCCGTGTGCGGCGTGGGACATTACCTGGAGCGGCGGCGTCCGTTTCGCCAGTGTCGATAGCTCGCTCGCTTACGGCACGACCCGCGCTTCGACCAGCAACGTTCCCAACCGGTTCGCGGAGAGCACCGTCAACTTCGACGGCGCCGGCCTCCGCTTCGGCCTGACGGGTCGTCGCTACTTCGGCCGCACCGGCGTGCTCAGCGCCTACCTCCGTGGCGACATCTCGCTGCTGTTAGGCGATGTCGAGCATGGCGTGTCGGGCACGACTTTCACCGACACGTCGATCACGACCACCGAGGTCATTCCGGTAACGGAGATCGAGGCGGGCCTCACGGGCTATGTCACACAGAACCTGTCGGTGTCTGCCGGATACTTGCTGTCGGCTTGGCACGACCTGGGGCATCGTACGGAGTACAACTACTCGGTGAGCCCGAGCCAGGTTTACTCGATGGATGACGCGAACATGATGATGTTCGACGGCTTCTTCATCCGGGCGACGGCCGCGTTCTGACATGACGACCGTCCCGCAAAGGGACGGGGGCGACACAGGCGGTACCTGCCATTCATCCCAAACGAAAGGCCCGCGTCGGGAGCATCCCGACGCGGGCCGCGTTTGTTTCATTGGGCGACTGGCGGAGGCCTATTCGGCTCTCGCTGTCAGCTTCGGCGCCGGGCGTTCTGCGCCTGGCGGCGGGTCGCAGGATCAACCGCGGGGCGCGGTGCGCTCACGCTTGTTGCGGCGCTGGGCGCGGATCTTGGCGCGGCGCTTGGTCGCGCTGGGCTTCTCGTAGAACTCGCGGATCCGCATTTCCTTCTTGATGCCGCTCCGCTCCACCAACTTGCGGAACCGCCGCACGGCTTCTTGAGCCGTCTCTTTGTCGCGAAGGGTCAGCTTAACCACGTTTGTCGCTCGCTCCGGTGACGCTTGGCGGAAGGGCTTCTGGCCGCCCGCCGGGGGATGGGGTTCTACGGCCGAGCCGTGGCGGCTTCGGCAGACCCGGAAGAATAACGCCTTCTCGTCCGGGACGCCACCCGGTTTCTGGAGCTTTTGCCGGTGGGGTGGTCTCTGCCGAAGGTCGCTGCTGGCCTTACTGGCGGCGGAATAGCCCGCCTATTCCCCCCGTTTCCAGCGGCCGGCACGACCGGCTTCCTCGGGGGGAAGACTCATCCCCCTGGGCCCCACAGGGGCTGCGGGCCTGGCCGTCCGGCGGTCGATTCTCTTCCCTGCGACGCCGCCGGAGAGCCGTCGCGAAGCTTTCCGCGCCGGCTTCTGATGTCGCAGCCTCCCAGCCCCGCGAATGGCCCCACGCCCGCCGAACGGCTGGCGGCCATCGATGAGCGTCAGCAGCGGTTGCTGTCGGAACTCGACTCGCTGAATCAGCGCGTCGAGGCGGCGATTACGCTGTTCAGCGGGGCTCCGCAGGCTTCCGCCTGCGGCTGAGTCCATCGGCCGTGGTCAGTGCGAATCGAGCCAGCCCGATTTGCTGATCGCCCGCAGCAATCGCAGTCCTAGCAGGCCGCTGAACACGAAGGCGATCGCTCCCGGGGCCGAGACGCCGTAGATCGGCCACACCTCGGTGCGCACCATCAGGGCGCCAGCGAGGATCAGCGAGCTGGTCAGCAGGCCGAGCACGAGGCGGTTCACCGAGGGCTCGAGGCCACGGTGCTCGAGGTGCACCTCGAAGCGACCCGACTGGAACTGGGTTAGCAGGTCGCGAACGCGGCGGGGCATCTCTTCGGCGAGCTGCTCGACCTCGCCGTACAGCCGCCGGATTTTCTTCGCCTGTCGCATCGGGTTGAGCCGGCGGAGGATCATCCGCCGTTGCATCGGCCCGAGCAGCTCGACGAGCGAGAAATGCGGTGAGAGTCGCTTGGCGGTCCCTTCGAGCATCACCAACAGCTTCAGCAGCATCGCCAGCTGCGGCGTCAGCGAGACGCCGTGCCGCCGCACCAAGCGGAAGAGCTCGGTCAGCGCGCCGGCGAGGTCGAAGCGATCGACGTCCATCTGGCCGTAGTGATCGACGAAGTCGGCGATGTCGGCGGAGAAGGCGTCCTCGTCGAGCGTCGTGGGGCAGACGCCGATCCGCAGCAGCACGGCGGTCAGCTCGGGCGGGTCGTCGGCGACGATCGCGATGAGCATGTCCTCGAGGTCTTCGCGAAGGGCGTCGCTGATCCGTCCGACCATGCCGAAGTCGAGCAGCCCGATCACGCCACCGGGCAGGATCAGCAGGTTCCCCGGGTGGGGGTCGGCGTGGTAGAGGCCGTGATCGAAGATCATTTCGAGGAAGACCTCGGCGCCGTGGCGGGCCACCTCGCTGAGGTCGGTGTTGGCTAGCGACGCGAAGTTGGGGTCCGAAAGCTTCGCGCCGTCGAGCCACTGCAACGTGAGCACCTGCCCCGAAGACAGCTCGGCGTGCGGCTGCGGGATGAGGACGCGCGGGTCGCCGGCGAACGCCTCACGGAACTGCTCGATGCGGCGCAGCTCGTCGCGGAAGTCGAGCTCACGCCGCACCGTGCGGCTGAACTCAATGGCCGTCGCGCGCGGGCGGTAGGGCGCGAACTCGGGCAGCTTCTCGGCGAGGTCCGCCAGACCGATGAGGATGTCGGTGTCGACACGCAGCAAGTGCTCGACGCCGGCGCGGCGCACCTTGACGGCGACCTCGCGTCCGTCGAAGAGCCGCGCGCGGTGGACCTGGCCGATCGACGCCGACGCGATGGGGACGTCGTCGAACGTCGCGAAGCACTCCTCGACCGGCTTGCCGAGCGCCATGGCGATCGAGCGGCGCACCACCTCGGGCGGGTCGGCGGGGGCGGCGGTCTGGAGCTTGGCGAGTTCGTCCGCTAGTTCGACGCCGACCATGTCGGGCCGAGTGGCGAGCACTTGGCCGAACTTGATGAACGCGGGGCCGAGCTCTTCGAGCGCGCGGCGGACGCGTTCTTCGCGACGCACCGTCGGCTTGCCGGCGCCGCCCCTGCCGCGCAGCCGCTTGGTGAACGGCAGGTCGAACCGGCTAAACCAGTCGGCGAGCCCGTGCTTGCTGAGGATCGCGAAGATATCGCGCCACCGGTTGGCGTTGCGGTAGATCTGCGGGATCGACGTGAGCTTCATTACGCCTGAGGGTGGTGCGTTGGCCAGATTTGCCGCGAAAATGGCCACCGAATCGATTAAAATACTCATGTTAACTCTAGGTCCCCCCGGGGCGGCGCGTAATTGCGCAATTCGCGTCCCGCCGTTGACGCTTCCCTCAGGTTCATTCGATGCGGTTTTGTCGGACACTCACGCTGCTGCTTGTCGCCGTCTTGCCGGCGCTGGATGAAACGGCGTGGGCCGACTGGCCGCACTGGCGGGGGCCGAAGACCAACGGCGTCGCCGACGTGAAAGGCCTGCCGACGACGTGGTCGCCCGACGAGCACGTCCGCTGGCGGACGCCGCTGCCGGGGCCGGCGGGTTCGACGCCGATCCTCGTCGGCGACATGCTGTACCTGACGACGCCCGACGGCACGGAGTTGCTGCTCATGGCGCTGGACGCCAAGACCGGCGACGAGCTATGGCGCCGCACCGTGACGACGGGCGAAGCTTCGTTCCGCGGCGACGAGGGGAACCTCGCCTCGCCGTCGCCCGCGACCGACGGCAAGCTCGTCGTCACCGCGATGGGAGATGGCGTGCTTGCCTGCTACACGACGGAGGGCGAGCCCGTCTGGCGTCTGTCGCTGAGCGAACGCCTGACGCCGCTCGACATCCAGTTCGGCTACGCCTCGTCGCCGATCGTGCATGAGGGCAAGGTCCTCGTGCAGTGGCTCCACGGCGACGGCGACGCCGAGACCGAGGAGGCCCGCGTAGCGGCGTTCGACTTGGCGACGGGCGAGACGCTGTGGTCCGTCAAGCGATTGACCGGCGCGAAGCTCGAGTGCGAGCACTCGTACGCGTCGCCGATCCTCGCCGGCGCAGGGAACGACGCCGTGTTCGTCACCCACGGCGGCGACGCGACCGTCGCTTACGACCCGCAAACCGGGGCCGAGCGTTGGCGGCAGATGGGCTTCAACCCGCCGGGCACGTACCACGCTACGCTACGCTTCGTCGCGTCGCCCGCTTGGGGCGAGGGCCCCGACGGAGGAGAAGGAATCGTGGTGATTCCAACCGCCAAGCAGAGCGCCGTCGCGGCGGTGAAGCTCGGCGGCGAAGGGGACCTCACCGGGACCGAGAACGAGGCGTGGCGGCTCGACAAAGGGACGCCCGACGTCCCCTCGCCGATCGTCGCCGATGGCTTGGTCTATCTGTGCGGCGAGAACGGCAACCTCACCTGCTTCGACGCGGCGACCGGCAAGCGGATCTACCGCGAGCGCACGGTCAGCGACCGTTACCGCGCGTCGCCGCTGCTGGCCGATGGCAAGCTCTACCTTACCAGCCGTCGCGGCATCGTGACGGTTGCTCGCGCCGGCCGCGACTTCGAGCAACTCGCCCAAAACGAACTGGGCGAAGAGATGTCCGCGTCCCCCGTGCCGGGCGACGGCGTGCTCTACCTACGGACGTTCGAGGCGCTGTACGCGATCGGCGAGTGAGCAGCATCACGCCGCCGGCAATGTCACGGTAAACACCGCGCCGCCTTCGGCCCGATTCGCCACCGCGACGTCGCCGCCGAACGATTGCGTCAGGTGCTTGACGATCGACAGGCCCAGGCCCGTGCCGCCGCGGTCGCGCGAGCGGGCTTCGTCGACGCGGTAGAAGCGCTCGAAGACGCGGGCCTGCTTCTCTTCGGGGATGCCGCCGCCCGTGTCGGCGACCTCGATGCGGACCATCGGCGACCCGTTGACCGTCATCGGCGCCCAGCTCACCGTCACCGCGCCGCCATCGGGCGAGTACTTCACCGCGTTGTCAACGAGGTTGCTGAGGATCACCCGGAAGCCGTTGCGGTCGGCGCGGACGAGGACCTTGTCGATCCCCAGCGGCGGCACGGCTCGCAGGTCGATCTGTTTCATCTCGGCGCGGTCCTTGAAGTCGTGCAGGCACGACTCGACCGCCTTCTCGAGGTTGACTTTGGCGATGTCGAACGGCTGCTGCGCCGACTCGATGCGGGCGAGCGTCAGCATGTCCTGGATCAGCGCCTCGAGCCGCTCGGACTGCACGCCGATCCCTTCGATGAAACGCATGCGGTTCTCTTTGTCGTCCACGGCGCCGAGGAGCAGCGTCTCGGCGTTGGCCTTGATCGTGCTCAGCGGCGTCTTGAGCTCGTGCGAAACGTTCGCGACAAAGTCGCGACGCAGGTTCTCGAGCCGGCGCAGGTCGGTCGTGTCGTGGAGCACGATGACGGCGCCGGCGGGCTCGCCGATGAGCGGCGTCACTTGCACGGAGAGGACGCGGTCGTCCCACTCGACTTCGAGACGCTGCGGCGCGCGCGACGCGATCGCCGACTTCACCGCCAGGTGGAGAGGATGGCTGCGGACCACTTCCAAAAGGGGCCGGTTCACGACCTGGTGCGGATCAAAGTCGAACAGTCGGCCGGCGGCGTCGTTGGCGAACAGGACACGCTGGCGGTCATCGACCGCGACGACCCCCTCGATCATGCCGCCGAGCACCGTCGCCTGGCGGCGGTCGCTCTCCTGGAGCTGCGAGAGCCGCTGGCCGAGCTCTTCGCTCATCTTGTTGAACGAACCGGCCAACGCGCCAAGCTCGTCACGGTTGGTGACGAACGCCCGTTGCCGATAGGCCCCCGACGCCATTGCGATCGCCGCTTTGTGGAGCGCTTGCACCGGCGAAACGAGGTGCGCGATGACGGCGTAACCGGCGCCGAGCGTCACCAAGACGATGAACGGAAAAAAGAACGCGTAACGCGTCGCGAGACGGGCCAGCACTTCGCCGAGGCGATCGTCCGGGCGTTCGACGATCAATTCGCCGATCGGCTTCGTCACGGGGCCGAGATTGACGCGCTCTTGGATGCGGTCGCTCCGCCCGGTGGAAGTCTTGCCGATCGCCAGCTGCTTCTCGTCGGAGAGGCGAACCCGAATGGCTGCGCCGACTTTGGCGGCCTGTGACCGTACGGCCTCTTCGGTTTCGGGTGACGGATTCTCCGCCCACGCTGTTGCGGCGGGGGTGAGAAACGCGGCCATCGTGGCGACCTCGCGCTCGACGAGTTGCCGAGCGCCCTCACGCTGCCAGCCCCAGGTGGCCGCCACTAGCGCAGCGCCCGTCAGCAGGTTCACCAGGGTGAACCCGAGGAAGAGTTTCCAGAACAGGCGGCTCCGCAGCATGGGGCCATCATGCCGATGCGGCGCGGGCTGTCGAGCGGGGGCCGCAAGAAATTAACGCTGGTGAGGGAGCTCTCGCTGAGGCGTTGGGGGGAGGCGCTGCCGCCGCGGGCGGAAACCAGCGGCGGCGCAACGAACGATTCGCCAACTTCTCTCTCCTCTCCGCAACTCACAACCGCCGGACGACGCCCGTCACCACGCCCTGCACTTGGGCGTTGCGGCAGTAGATGGGCTTCATGCTGCTGTTGGCGGGTTGCAGGCGGATGCGATTGGCCTCGGGGTACCAGTACTTGAGCGTGGCTTCCCCTTCGTCGGTGATCGCCACGACGATGTCGCCCTTGTTGGCCGTCCGGGCCTTGCGGCAGATGACGAGGTCGCCGTCGGCGATCTGGGCCTCAATCATCGAGTCGCCCTTCACTCGCAGGGCGAAGTGGCTCTTCTTAGCAGGGAACCAGTCCTCGAACTGGAACCGCTCGGCGACCTCGATGGCTTCGGTCAGATTGCCGGCCGCGATCGAGCCCACCAGCGGGACGCCGGTTTGCGTCTGGGCCTCGGGCGAGAGCTGGATTGCACGGGAGCGGTTCGCCTCACGGGTGATGAGGCCCTTCTTCTCAAGCGCCTTGAGGTGACACATCACGCCGTTGGGCGAAGCAATGTCGAAGGACTCGCCGATTTCGCGGACCGTCGGGCCGTAACCACGACTCTCGATCTTGTCGCGGATGAAGTCGAGCACCTCCCGTTGGCGAGCGGTGAGCGAGTTGAGCGAGACAACGGGAGAGTCGGACACGGGGACCTCAGGCTTTTTCGGGAACCGCCAAGTCGCCAAGGGCGCAACGGATCGCCAAGTTTTGACAGGAATTACCGGATCAATCGGGCGCCATACGGCGTAGATTCCTGGTGATCCGGTCCGAATGATCTTCCTGGCGTTATCTTGGCGTCCTTAACGTCGGGTGGCTCAATTGGGCGGTTCAATTGGGAGCGGTTAGCTATAATTCGGCGTCGGCGCTGCGTTTGACTTTGCTGCGTTTGACTTTGGCTGTCTTTGTCGGAAGCAAGCCGGCGCTGCCTTCATCTATTCTGCTAAACACCTGTTTACTGTCAAGTGCGGATGTACAGTAATCTCCTAGCCCGTGGTCGTGTCGCCGGCGCGCGGGGTGGGCTTTTGGCGGTAATTCTGCCTTGGATGCTTGCGTTTGGGGGCGTCATCGGCGCCGCCGAGCCGGTTGCCACCAAGCCCCCCCTGGCCAAGACCGTCGCCAGCAAAGCCGCGGCGGAACCGCTGTCGGCCCCGCTCGCCATCCCCACGGAGCTCGCCGAGTCGCTCCGCCCCGGGCCGCCCAAGACCGTCAAACAGCTCCGGATGTTGCAGGACCAAGTCCGCCGGGTGGTCGCCCTCGGCCGGCCGGTGACGGTGGCGATCGAGATGAACGATTCGGTCGGTTCGGGCGTCATCATCTCCGCCGACGGGCTGGTGCTCACCGCGGGACACGTCAGCATCGAACCCAACCGTGAGGTGTCGGTCCGCTTCCCCGACGGCCACCGTGTGAAAGGCCGCTCGCTAGGCGTGAACCACGAACTCGATTGCGGGATGGTGCGGATCAGCGTCCCGCCGCCGTCGCCCGACGATGACTCTTCCGACTCGGCGGTGACCGGCTCGCTCCCCGCTTGGCCCTTCCTGCCGATCGCCACCGAAGCCCCCAAACCGGGCGACTGGGTCGTCGTCCTCGGGCAGCCCAATGGCTTCGTCGAAGGCCGCAACCCGCCGGTCCGCCTGGGACGCGTGCTGTCGATCGACGACCAGATGATTAACACCGACGCCACCCTGGTGGGCGGCGACTCGGGGGGACCGCTGTTCAATCTCCGCGGCGAGGTGGTCGGGATCCACAGCAAGATCGGCGAGCAGATCACCAGTAACTACCACGTCCCCGTCACCGCTTTCCGCCGCGAGTGGCAACGACTCAACGACGGCCGGATGACGGGCGTCCCCGATGGCGAAGACCCCGACGATTGGCGACCCTTCGCCGGACTCACGTTGCGTGAAGTGAACGGCGCACTGGTGGTGACCCAGGTCTTCCCCCGCCGCTCCGCCGCCGAAGCGGGGTTGTTGTCCGGAGACATTCTGCTCGAGATCGATGGCAAGCAACCGGAGAGCCTGGCGGAAGTCGATCGCACGATCCGCAACAGCGAGCCGTATACTCGGGTGCCGGTCGTGATCGATCGGCAAGGGACCAAGATCGAGCTGACGCTATGGCTCGGCCGGGCGACGACCGACTTCCCCGGCGCCCGACTCGACAATGAGGACCGCCGATGACGAACGGACGATTCGATCACCGCTGGCTAACGCTGGTGCTTCTGGCCATCGGCGCGACGCTCCAGGCCCCGGCGCTCCACGCCCAGACTCCCTTGGCCGAGGCGCCCGCGACCGAGCCCCCAACGGCGGAAGCGGCGCCCGCGGAGGCGCCAGAGCAAGACGTCGTTAGCGAGTCGATCCAGTCGCTGTTCAACAGCCTCTGGGTGCCGCAGTCGCGTTACACCAATGGGCCCCACCTGCGCGCCGTGTTCCGCCCGGTGGTCGCCGAGGTCCGCGAAGCGACCGTCGAGGTGCGGGTCGGCAAGCGGCGGATCGCTTACGGCGGGATCGTCGGACCCGACGGCTGGGTCGTCACCAAGGCGAGCCTCATCCAGGGCGAGGTCCAATGCCGTCTGCGTGACGGTCGCGAGTTCGACGCGGCGATCGTTGGCGTCGATATCGCTACCGATCTGGCGATGCTCAAGCTTGACGCCAAGAACCTGCCCACGCTCAACCTCGGGAGTCAGCCGACCGTCGAGAAGACCCAGACGGTCGCGATCAGGCCCGCGACCCCAGCGTCGGTTGCGGCTCAGCCGGCGTCTTCGACGGAAAACAGCGGCGACCTCCAGGCGGGCGACTGGCTGGCGACAGTGGGGCTGAGCCGCGACCCGATCGCGGTGGGCGTTGTCAGCGTCCTCCCGCGTGAGATCGACAAGAGTCCCGGCTTCCTTGGCGTGCAGATCGATCTCAACTATGTCCCGACGGAAGACGGCGTCATCGGCGTGCGGATCGAGACCGTTACCGATGGTGGCGGGGCGCAGCAGGCGGGAATCCAACCGGGCGACTTCATCACCGCCGTGGGTCGGACGCCAACGACCTCGCCGCAAGGCCTCAAGGAAGCGATCGGCGATCGCAACCCGGGCGACCGCGTCGAACTCACCGTTCAGCGCGGCGACGAGAGGCTCGAGATCGTCGCGACCCTCCACGGTTGGGCGCCCAACCCCGCCGAGCAACGGGCCCACTACCAGAATCATCTCGGCGGCGATCTCAGCGAACGCCGCTTCGGTTTCCCAACCGCACTGCAGCACGACACGGTGCTCTCGCCAAATGAATGCGGTGGCCCGGTGGTGGACCTCGACGGGCGCGTGGTCGCCTTCAACATCGCCCGTGCGGGGCGCACGGAGAGCTACGCTCTGCCCGTGTCGTTGGTGCGGTCGCGGCTCTTGGACCTGATGTCGGGCCGTCTGGCGCCCGTCGGTCTGTAACCGCCAAGACGCGCCAAACGCGTCAGGGATCGCCACGGCGGTTCTTTTTTGACAGGATTACCAGGATCGAGAACTTTCAGGGTTCATCCCGTCGATCCTGTTCATCCCGTCAAGAGCGTTTGCGTCTTCGGGTTACCAAGCAGTCGAGAGAATTCATGATCCACGTCATCGCCACGCTCAAAGTCGATCCCGCCCGGCGTGAGGATTTCCTCGCCGCGTTCGCCGAGCTGACGCCGCTGGTGCTCGCCGAGGACGGCTGCCTCGAGTACGGCGCCGCGATCGATACGCCGACGTCGATCCCCGTGCAGGCGCCGGCGGGAGACGACGCGGTCGTTGTCGTGGAAAAGTGGGAAAGCGTCGCCGCCCTGGAGGCCCACCTCGCCGCCCCGCACATGGACGCGTTCCGTCAGCAGACCGCGGACATGACGCGCGGCGTGACGCTGCTGGCGCTGGAGCCCGCCTGAGGGCGAAGTCCCAATGACCAAGCCCCAGTGACCGATGAAGTGCTGCCGCACGGACGTCGGCTTCTTGTCTGATCTCTGACGACAGATAGGTTGCCCCCTGGCAAGCGGATTGGTCGTTGGGGGTTGGTCATTGGGGCTTGGCCGGCGATAACGGTGCGTCGACTCTAACGCCTGCTCCCCCGCTTATGATCGACCTCGCCCGCCAACAGCTCGCTCACGACGCCGACCCACTGGTTGTAAAGGTTGGTACGCGCTGCCTGACGCTACCGGACGGGACGCTCGACGAGTGCCAAGTCGAGTCGATCGCCGAGCAGCTGGTGAGGATCGGGGCCGGCACCACGCGGCGCGTGGTGCTCGTGAGTAGCGGGGCCGTGGGCGCCGGGATCGGGCTGCTCAAGCTCCCCGAGCGGCCCACCGACCTGCCGAGCCTGCAGGCCGCCGCCGCCGTCGGGCAGTGCCACCTGATGGAGTCTTACAACCGGGCGTTCCAGGAGCACGGCCTGCTGGCGGCCCAGGTGCTGCTGACGGCGGACGACATCAACGACCGCCGGCGTTATCTCAATTTCCGCAACGCGATCCGGGCCTTGTTCGAGTACGGCGCCATCCCGATTGTCAACGAGAACGACACGGTCCGCACCGCCGAGCTGTCGCGCACCGTGGGCGATAACGACCAGCTCGCCGCGATGGTTACGAACGCCCTCCGGGCGCCCCTCCTCGTTATCCTGACCGACGTGGACGGCCTCTACGACGGCGACCCGGCGGACGAGAGCTCGCAAGTCATTGGCATGGTCGAGGCGATCGACGAGTCGACGACGGGCTTTGCCGTGGTGGGGACGCACAAATCGGGACCGGTCCTCTCGAAGGGGGGGATGCTGAGCAAGCTCCAGGCCGCGTCGATCGCCACCCATGCGGGGGAGAGCGTCATTCTGGCCAACGGCCGGAGCCCCAACATCCTGGTGGACCTGATGGCTGGCGAACCGCTAGGGACACTGATCCCTGGGCAGGGCGGGCGGCTGGCGGAGCGGAAGCGCTGGATCGGCTCGGCCGCCATGCCCATCGGCGCCCTGACGCTCGACGCCGGCGCCGTCGAGGCCGTCGCCGAGCGGGGCAAAAGCCTCCTGCCGATCGGCATCAAGGCGATCACGGGCATCTTCGACAAGGGCGATCTCGTCTCGCTGATCGACGAGGCGGGCGTCGAAATCGCCCGTGGGCTGACCAACTACGATTCGTCCGATCTGGGCAAGATCATGGGCCAGCCGAGCGAAGCCATCGCTGATATCCTCGGGCGCGCCCCCTACTCGGTGGCCGTCCACCGCAATGATTTGGCGCTAGTGAGGGACGCAGAGGGGAGCTAGACTAGGGAATTCGTACGGATTGGGAAGATAGGGTCGAGAGTCGTCGCCCTGCTAGCGATGATGGCTATGGAATCCCGATCCTAGAGGCATGACTCCGCCGACGTCCCTCCCGCTGATGTCCTTCCCCACCGCTCCTGTCGTCGCGCCATTAGTAGGGAGCGACTGCGCCCACCCGATCGGCGGGGCTGGCTCCACGAACGAAGCCTGCCCCATTACCGAGGGGTGCTTGGTCGAGTTCAGTCGCGACCTCATGGGGGGGCTCTTCCAGCTGCACCGCGAGCACGGCCCGATCGCCGCCCTCCGCGACAGCCAGGCGGGGCAGATGATCGTCTGCCTCTTCGCCCCAGAATACAACCAGCAGGTCCTCAGCCGGGCCGACCGGTTCCACGCCCGGTTCTTCGGCATCCGCGGGCCCAAGCGCTCGAGCCAACGCCGCGTCACCTGTGGCCTGCTCGCCATGAACGGCGAACAGCACAAGCGCAACCGGCGGATGGTCAAAGAGCCGTTCGGCCCGAAGGCGATCGCCGCCTACCGCCCGACGATTGACGCGATCGCCCGCGAAGAGTCGGCGCTGTGGCGTGACGGGGTCGAGTTCGACTTCAATCAGGCGATGATCCGCTACAACCTGCGGGTCACGAGCCGGCTGCTGTTCGGCCTCGACGAGCCGACGCTCGCTTACGAACTCGGTGAGCAGATCGCCCAATGGGTGACGCTCAACCACGAGATCGGCATCGGCGCCCTGGTCTCGACGCCCGAGTTCCACGCCGGCTATGAGGGGCTGCTCGACTTCGCCAAGGGGCTCGAGGTCAACGTGATGCGGCTCATCCGCCGCCGCAAGGACAACCCCGACCCAACCGCCAACGACGTGCTGTCGATCCTCGTCCGCTCGCACGACGGCGACGGGGGGCTCAGCGATGAAGAGCTCGTCGGCCAATGCTGCGTGCTGTTCGCCGCCGCCCATATGACGACGGCTCACTCGTTCAGCTGGACGACGTTCCTGCTCGCGCAGCACCCCGAGGTGATGCAGGCTCTGTGGGAACAGATCCACGCCGGGACGGTCGAAGAGCCCGACGCCTCGGGCGGCCTACCGCTGCTGGAGCGCGTCATCAAAGAAGCGATGCGGGTGCTGCCTGCGTCGGCCTACTCGGTGCGGATGAACGTCGAGCGCGAACAGCTCGGCCCGCTCGACCTGCCGCCCGGAACGCCGATCGTCTTCACGCCGCTGATCACGCACCGGCTCGAGTCGTCGTTCCCCGACCCGACGCGCTTCGCCCCCGACCGTTGGCTCTCGATCAACCCGTCGCCCTACGCGTATCACCCGTTCGGCGGTGGTCCGCGGCGTTGCATCGGCGGCCCGCTGGCGATGGAAGTGCTCCGTACGTCATTGCCGATCTTCCTCCGCGACTGGCGCCTTTCGGTCGTCCCCGGCGCGACGGTGTCCGCCGAGGTGAAGTCGACGATGCTCAACCCCAAGCACGGCGTGCCGATGATCGCCGAGCGTCACACGGCGACCCCGCCCCACGACGGCGGCTTTAAAGCGAGCCCCGTGACGGGGAACGTCACGGAGCTCGTCGATCTGTCGGCGGCGAACTCTGCGCCGCGGAAGCCGCGTTGAGAGCGGTGTGGGTGGCGTCCTCGTTCGTGGCGCCCCACCAATTCGCTCATCGCGCGTTGAAGTCATCTCTCACCTGCGCATACAGCGCACAGTCCTGCGGCTCGTCGCTAATCTGCGGCATGACCAACTGCCGGCGCAAGACGCCTTCGCGCCGCAGGCCGCACTTCTCCATGACGCGTTGCGAGCCGACGTTATCGACGTGGGCGAGCGCTTGCAGGCGCCACGTCCGTTCGTCACGCCACACCTCCGCGGCAACCGCTCGCAACGCCTCGGGCATCACGCCGCGTCCCCACAGTGAACGCTGGAGCACGTAGCCGAGCCCGACGAGCTGGCCCGATCCGAAGACCGTGATCATGCCGCAGGGGAGCGAATCGCCTTCGAAGCCGATTACCCACTGTCGATCGTGGTTGTCGATGGGTGGATTCGTGATCTGGTTCAAGAACGCGCGAGTCTCTTCGACCGACTGGTGCGTCCGCCAAGAGAGATACCGGGTGACCACCGAGTCGCTGGCGTAGCGCTCGAAGATGGCGCCGGCGTCCTCGACGCACGGAGGTCGCAAGACAAGGCGTTCGGTTGTAAGCGTTGTGGCGAACATGCCGGCATCCGGTTCGGGTGAGTCGGCCTCAGGGACCCGTTGCGGCGTCGGGCGGTTCGCTTTTTTGTGGCGGGCGGCGGCCCTGATTAGCGTGGAGTCATCGGCCCGTGGGTGGGCCGCTCCTCCTAATCAGCCGCTCAGCCATGCGTCGTCTCGTCCCCGCGTTGCTCTTCCCGCTAGTGGGCTTCGCCACGCTCGCTCCCATTGCCTCGGCGCAGATCAACGTCAACCAGTGCTACGAGTGCGGCGACGCCCTGTCGGGTGGAAGGGCTGTTCAGGTTGCGGCGATGGAAGAGAGGCTCTACCGCCGGCTCGACCACCCCGCGCGGATGCGCGCTCTGCGGATGGAGATCAAGTACGCCGAGGCGCGCATCGATTCGCTCCGCCTTCTGCAACGCGAATACAACCGCGTCAACCGCTTCGGCACGGGCAACGCCCTGACCCTGTCGGCCGCCCAGGTGCGCCTCGAACTAATGCGCGAGAACATGGTCCTCCGCGACCTGCGCGAGCAGCTCATTCTCGAACAACGCTACAACCGAGAGACGCGACGCGCCTACGCGGTCCAAGCCGCCGAGGCGACTCAACGCATCACGGCCCACGTGGCGCTCGAGAGCGAAAAGGGTGAGCCGACGATCACAATCATCAATCACTAACGACGGGGAACCGCCAAGACGCCAAGGGCGCCAAAGATCGCCAAGAAAAAATTAGACAGGATCAACAGGATTTACACGATGAGTTGAAAAAACCAATATCCTGTCGATCCTGCAAATCCTGTCTTAATAAACTTCCTGGCGATCCCTGTCGCTCTTGGCGTCTTGGCGGTTAGCTGATCCCTTCTAATTCAAGTTCCCGGATCCGCCGTTCCCACTCGACGCGGTCTTCGAGCGCCGAGTCGGGATTGGGGAGTAGCGATCGCCTCGTGCAGTTCACTAGGGCTTGCAGCGTTTGGTACTCGCGCGTCGGGCCGATGGCGGGCGGGAGTTGGTCGTGGACGGCGGTCATCACCTCGGCCCAGGTCTTGGGCTGCGTCGCCTTAAGGTACGAGCGGAGCGACGCGAACGACGCGGCCGAGTACTCTGGCGGCAGCAGCTCGTCGTTCATCCGCTGCACGAGGTCAAGACGCGTCAGGCCCTCCTTCTCGAGTTGGGCTTCGTCGAGCTTGATCGCATCGACCACCCAGTTGATGAACGCGACGCGGTCGTCGCCCGTTGGGTCGAGCACCGGGATGATCAGGTCGCCGACGCGTCCTGGGCGGCGGATGTCGGGCGACAGCAGGTGGATCCGCGCCGTCATCAGTAGCCACAGCACCTCGCCGCGGAGCTTGGGGTCGCTCATCATCTGCTGGATCTTGCCGGTGAGGCGGCGCTCGGTCTCGTGGGCATTGGCGTCGACGCGGCCGAATTGTGTGTCGGCTTCGTCGACAAAGATCACGACCTTGCCGAGCGCTTCGAGCACCGCGCGGAGCCGTTCGAAGATGACGTCGGTCTGTCCGAACCACTGGCTGCGGATGTTCTTCAGCACCAGAACGGGCAGGTCGAGCTCCGCCGCGACCGCCTCGAAGATGAACGTCTTGCCGCCGCCGATCGCGCCGGCCACCGCCGCGCCCGGCAGCGCCGTGTCGGCCGCCGCCTTGAAGCGTGGCATCAACTCTTCGGTGAGGAACTTCTTGAGCTGCGTGAAGCCGATGACGTCGGTCATCCGGTGCGAGGGCTTCTTGAACTCGACGACATCGTCGCCGAGCCGCGTCTGGATGAACTCTTCGACCTTGCCAAACACCGCCGCGGGCGTGAGCGGATCGCCCGAGTATGCGGCGCCGGCGAGCATCTGTCGCAGCGCATGCAGGGAGAGCCCCGCGGTGCATTCGCCGAGGGCTTCTTGCGTGGACCAGAGCCGCGGCTTCCGTTCGGCGGTCTTTATGAACTCGTCGATGAAGCGTACGCGTTCGCCAAGCGTCGGCGCCGGCGCCTCGACCGACAGCACCTGCGGCATCCGCGCAACGCGGCTGTGCACCATGCTCCGCGACTCGGCCAACAACACGACCGAGTCGTCGCCGGCGACAAAGTCCGGGTCGCTGAACCAGTCCTCGACGATACTAATGCGGCGGAGCTGCGCGTCGTTCAGGCGCGAAAGGTCGCCGGTCTCGGGCAGCAGCATGTCGGCCGCCTCGACAATGATCAGCAGGTGCTCGCGCAGCGCCGTGCGGGAGCAGATCGTCAGTTGCCGCAAAAGCTCTAACGCCGCGGTCGGCGAGCCGATCGCGCTGGTGAGGTGGCGATCGAACTCCTGCTGGTGGAACTCAAGCTGCGAGCTCTTCTTGCGCAGGTCCTCCAGGCCGAGCAACGCCGGATCGACGCCCGACTTCCACTCCACCCAGGCGCCGCGCAGTCGGTCGCGGTCGGCGTCGGCGATGCGGATGGGACCGTTGAGCTCGTAGACCAGCGGTAAGAGCCCGTTGGTCTTGGTCTTCTTGAGCAAGAATGGCACGAGCGGCGTGTGCCGCTCGCCATCCCAGAAGAGGTCGTGGATCGCGCCCCCCAACAGCACGCTCCGCGATTGCCCGGAGTTCAGGAGTCGCGCCAGCCGGGTGAAGAACTCGGGGGTATCGGACATGTTTCGTTAGGGGCCGAGGAGGCAGACGACAGCTGACAACCGCGATGGTCGCCGCACGGGCGATGCATGAAAAGCCCCGGAGGGGCGACAGTATCGGATTCTGCCAACCCGCTCTCGCTCCTCCGTGGGCGAGCAAGGCTCCGGCGCCGATCTCCAGGGGCCTGCGCCCCTGCTAAACGCTGCCGCCCCTCGGGGACTCCGATGAAATGGAGGTCGCCTCACAACTCAAATCCCGATACAGCATCCCGTGAAACGCGTGCACCGCGCGTTCGAGTTGGGACGAGTAGCGGCCGGTTCGGAACGACATCGAGCCCAGGCCGCGCTGGGTGGATTCGCAAATCTCGATGTCCTCGTTCTGGATGACGTGGCTTGCGCCGATCGCTTTGCGGAGGCGGCGTTTGGCGGCCCACTCTTGAAGGTCGTCGCCGTCGGGGACATCGGCGTCGACATAAAAGTCGAATACCACTTCGCAGCGATCGACCGCCGTGGGGTAGACGATGTTGGTGTCCATCATCCGGCCGTAGCGGTTGATGAAGAGATTCGGGTACAGCCAAGCGTAGACAACCTTCTCGCCGAGCCGTTCGTCGGCGCCGCTCGACTCGCAGACCTGAATCGCCGAGCGCTCGAACAGTTCCGTGCGGTAGCCGTCGAACGCCAGCCCCTCGGCCAGCCCCTCGTGCGCGTAGGCGACGTGATAGCCGCCGTCGAGCGAGTTATCGACGAACACCTTCCAGTTGCAATTCATCTCATAGGTGCGGCGCTCGACCCACCGCATGTGCTCGAAGCCGAGTTCATCGAGCGGCCCAATCAGCGGGGCCGCGTCGATGGCCAGGTCGCGCGGGTTGTTTTCGCCGCCGGCGTGGCCGTCGAGGTCGAGCAGCACCAGGGGCCCCCACGTCGCGACGCTGATCGGCGGCAGGCCGAACTCCTTGGGGTCGAACCCTTCCATGCGGCCCATCCGTGGCGCCGTACGCAGTGAGCCATCGAGCCGGTAGGTCCAGCCGTGGTAGGGGCAGACCAGCTCGCGGGCCTTGCCACACTCCTGGGCGACGACGGCGGCGTGGTGGCGGCAGACGTTGTGGAACGCCCGCAACTTGCCCGACTCGTCCCGCAAGACGACGAAAGGGTTGCCAACGACATCGCCGGTGAAGTAACGGCCGGGCTCGGCGACCTGGTCCGCTCGGCCGACGGCGACCCAAGCCTTCTCGAAGACGTTGCGCCGTTCCAGCTCAAGAACGCGCGGGTCGGTGTACCACACGGCCGGCGGCGTCGTGGCGGCCTCGACGGGGATCGACGGATCGAACTGGAGGTCCATGTCTGGGATGGTAACCGCGAAGACGTTGGAAACGCAAAGGAACTCCAAGACTCGAACGATTGGGGCGAAAGGCTTATGCTCCAGCTTGTGGTATGACCAATGACCATGCCCCTATGACCAATGAGGTTTGTGTACGAGCTATTGGTCATTGGGGCTTGGACATTGGGTTTTTTCTCGGGCGACTCTATGGCAAATCTGGAAATCGACCACGTCCACCACGCCTACGGCCCCAAGAAGGTGCTGAATGACGTGAACCTCCGCGTCGAGGCGGGGCAGCTCGTGGCGCTGGTGGGGCCGAGCGGGTGCGGCAAGTCCACCTTGCTCCACGCGATTCTCGGCACGCATCCGCCCACCGGCGGCGTCGTCCGGGTGGCGGGCGAGCCGATGCTGCGGCCGTCACGCGACGTGGGGATCGTCTACCAGCACTACAGCCTCTACGACTTCTTGACGGCGCGCAAGAACGTGGCGTTCGGGCTGATGCTCAACGAGACCTCGGCGCCGTATCGCTTCTTCAACTACCCCGGTTGGCTGCGTCAACGCGCCGAGCACCTCGAACGGGCGGACGAGCTGCTCGACAAGGTCGGCCTGACCGCCGCGCGCGACCTCTACCCGAGCCAGATGTCGGGCGGCATGCGGCAACGGGTGGCGATCGCTCAGGCGCTGATCATGAAGCCGCGGGTGCTGCTGCTCGACGAGCCGTTCGGCGCGCTCGACGAGGCGACGCGCGAAGAACTGCAACTGATGCTGCTGCAACTCTACGAAGAGAACTTAGCAGCGATCGCGGCGAACGAGCCGCCGCCCTACACGATCATCATCGTTACGCACGAATTGAACGAGGCGCTGTACGTCTCCGACCGCGTGGTGGGCCTCTCGCAGTACCACACCGACGGCGCCAACGGCGCAACGATCGTCTACGACCGCCCCGCGCCGCGTTTCAAGCCCGGCGAGCCGAAGGACCTGGCGAAGTTCGTGCAGCAGAAGAACGAGATGGTCGAGGCCGTGTTCAGCGAGTCGTTCGCCAAGGACCACCGCAGGTACGTGACGTTTTGGGAGGAGTACGAGAAGAAGGCGGCAACGGCCGTCGGCGCTTGACGTAGCGCTGCTCGAACGAATGACGGCGAGCCGGCGACGTTAGTCGTCGGTGGAACCCTGGTACCCGCTTCGCACCGACGACTAACGTCGCCGGCTCGCCCTCTCTGTCGTGGTTCGCGATCACTCCACCAGCGCCGCCGCTTCGCGGGCGATCTGTAGCTCTTCATTCGTCGCCACGATCAAGAGGGCTACGGGGCTGTCGGCGGTTTGAATCGCACGGTCTTCGCTAGTCGATGCGTCGTTCGCTTCGGCGTCGAGCTTCGCGCCGAACAACGTCAGCCGCTGGGCAACCAGCGCCCGGATCGGCGCGCTGCGTTCGCCGACGCCGGCGGTGAAGACCACCGCGTCGAGGCCGCCGAGGGCGACGGCGTAGGCGCCGACGTACTTGGCGATGCGGTAGACGTAGGCTTCGACGGCGAGCTGGGCGTCGGTGTCCCCTTCATCAGCGCGGCGGAGAACTTCGCGAAGGTCGGACTCGTCACAGTAGCCGCGGAGGCCGCTTTCGCGATTGAGGAGGCGGTCGACCTCGGCGGCGGTCATGCCGAGTTCGCGCTGGAGGAAGAGCGGCACGCCCGGGTCGATGTCGCCCGCACGGGTCGCCATCACGAGGCCCTCCATTGGCGTCATGCCCATCGACGTGTCGATCGACTTACCGCCGAGGACCGCCGTGGCGCTCGCGCCGGCGCCGAGGTGGAGGATGACGAGCCGCAGTTCTTCGAGCGGTCTGCCGAGAAGTTCTGCGGCGCGCTGTGACGCCCAGGCGTGCGACGAGCCGTGGAAGCCGTAGCGCCGCACGCCGTGTTCGGTCGCCAAGTGCTTTGGGATCGCGTAGTGGCTGGCGTAGAGCGGCAGCGTGGCGTGGAACGCCGTGTCGAATACGGCGACATGCGTCGCCCGGGGGAACCACTCGCGCGCGACTCGGATGCCGAGCACGTTGGCGGGGTTGTGCAGCGGCGCGAGCGGGTTGAGCCGGTCGAGTTCAGCGACGACCTCGTCGTCGATCACTATCGGCGCGACGAAACGCTCGCCGCCGTGAACGACGCGGTGCGCGACGATCTCGGGCTCGACGCCGAGCTCGTCGCACACTTGCCGTAGCCCTGCGGCGTGATCGGCGACCGAGCCCTCCGCGCCGATGCCTTCGATGGCGCCACGGCCCAGCTCGATACCACCCGGTTCATGATCATTGGGCATCTCAAAAAGCCGGTGCTTGATCGATGAGCTGCCGCAGTTCAGGACGAGGACTTTCACGAGGGGCGGTCTCCCTCGGGCTGGGCCTGGATGGCGGTGATCGCGACCGTGTTGACGATGTCGTCGATCGTGCAGCCGCGGCTGAGGTCGTTCACCGGCTTGCGGAGTCCTTGCAGTATTGGCCCAACCGCAACGGCGCCGGCGGTGCGCTGGACGGCTTTGTAGGTGTTATTGCCCGAGTCGAGGTCGGGGAAGACGAACACCGTCGCGTGGCCGGCGACCTGGCTGCCGGGCATCTTTGACTTGGCGACCGAGGCATCGACGGCGGCGTCGTACTGGATCGGACCTTCGATCGACAGCTCCGGCGCCCTTTGACGAGCAAGTCGTGTCGCTTCGCGGACCTTGTCGACCGCCGAGCCGCTCCCTGATTCGCCCGTCGAGTACGAGAGCATCGCCACGCGCGGCGTGACGCCGAACTGCTTGGCTGTCTTTGCCGAGCTGATCGCGATGTCGGCGAGCTGCTCGGGCGTCGGGTCGGGATTCACGGCGCAGTCGCCGTAAACCAGCACCCGGTCTTCGAGGCACATCAGGAAGACGCTCGACACGATCGAGCAGTCGTCGCGCGTACGGATCGCTTGCAGGGCGGGGCGGATCGTCTGAGCGGTGGTGTGCGTCGCGCCGGAGACCATGCCGTGGGCGTCGCCGACCTGGACCATCATCGTGCCGAAGTAGTTGGGGTCGCCCAAGAGGTCGTACGCCATCTCGACCGTGACGCCCTTGTGCGCGCGGAGATTCGATAGCTCTTCGGCGAGGCGACGGCGGTCGGGCGACGCAATCGGGTTGATGAGTCGCGCCTTGGCGAGGTCGAGCCCCAGCGCCGCGGCGCGAGCGGTGATCGCATCGGGCTCGCCGAGAATCACCAGCGACGCCACGTGCCGCCGCAAGAGCACGGCCGCGGCACGGAGGATGCGATCGTCTTCCCCCTCGGGGAGGACGATCGTTCGCGGGATGCGTTTGGCACGCTCGATGAGGTCGTACTCGAACATCAGCGGCGTCACCCGCTCGGTGCGGGTGACGGCGATCCGCTCGGCGAGGGCGTCGGAATCGACCTCGCGCTCGAAGACGCCCAGCGCCGTGGCGATCTTCGTGAGGTTCTCCGGGGCGAGCACCGCGCGGACCGACTCGACCGCGGTGGCGGCGCGGTAGGTGTCGCAATCGACCATCATCGCCGGCGGGACCCAACGACGCATGCCTTCGATGAGCCGTCGCACTGAGGGCTCGGGCTCGAGCCCGCCGGTGAGCAGGACGCCCGCCGCCTTCGGGACGCCGTCAGAGACCAGTGACGCGACGACACCCACCAGGATGTCGGAACGGTCGCCGGGCGTAATCACCAGCGCGCCCTCGGCGGTGCGATCAAGGAAGTGCGGCAGCGTCATCGCCGCGACGCGGCAGGTGGTGACGTCGCGCTGATGAACGTCGTCCGGCTTGTAGAGCCAGCGGGCGCCGATGGCGTCGGCGACCTGGGCGAGCGTGGGGCGGGCGAGCGAGGGCTCTTCTTCGATGACATAAATCGGCCCGTCGCTGGGCGATCGCTCTTGAAATGCTTCGCGGAGGGCGCGGGCTTCGTCGGGCGGCACGCGGTTGACGAACGTCGCGGCAACGACGTCGCCCTGTTCGTGATAGCCGGCCGTCGCCGCGCGGACATCGCGGACCGTTTCAGCGGCCGACCGACCGGCGCCGGTCCCCACCATCACCAGCGGCGCGCCGAGGTGTTTTGAGAGCTCCGAGTTGAAATCGTGCTGGAACGCCGCCTGGGCGCCGATGTAGTCGGGGCCTTCGCAGAGGACGAAGTCGGACTCGGCCGCGATCGCCCGGTAGCGAGCCAGCACCTCCTTGATCAGCGTCGCCTCCTGACCGTCGGCGACCAGTTGCTCGGCCCGGTCTTGGCGCACGCCGACCATCCGATCGACGGGCGTGGTCAGCCGGTAACGCTCACGCACCAGCCGTAGGTGGGGGTCGGCTTCCGGATCGCCGTCCACCAGGGGGCGGAAGTAGGCGAGCCGTTCGACCCGCCGCGACAGCAGCTCCATGAGCCCCAACACCACGAGCGACTTGCCGCTGCGGGGCTCCCAGGCGACGACGTAGGCGGCGTTGGACATCGGGGCGAACTAAGGGTGAGGCGTGCTGGTCTGTAGCTTTGATGGTCGCTCCTAACGTCCCTTCGGCCTAGCCCACTCGTCGCGCTCGCTGTGGGAAGCCTTCTCCAGACGCCGATTACGGTCGCTTGGTCGCAACGGTATGGTGCGCGTTATCGGGGTCTGGAGACCCCTCCCACCGAACAGCATGAACCATGATCCCCACGATTGAACTCGCCGCGGTCGCCGCCTCGGCCCTGTACGGCATCCTCCGCGGGCTACGCGACGGCTTTGATATCGTCGGCCTCTTGTGCGTCGGGGCGGCAACGGCGTTTGGCGGCGGCACTCTAAGGGACCTGTTCCTCGACCGGACGCCGCTGTTCTGGGTTGAGCACGAGTATCTGCTGTGGGTAGTGTTCGGACTGGCGGCGGTGAGCGCCGTGACGCCGCGGATGGTGGCGCGGATCGAGCCGTACCTCATCTGGCCCGACGCGTTGGGGCTCGGGCTCTTCAGTGTTGCGGGGGCGGCAGTGGCGGTGAACGAGGGGATGTCGCCGCTGATCGCCGCGGTGATGGGGGTCATCACCGGGACGTTCGGCAGCGTCATCTGCGACGTGATCTGCAACGAGACGCCGAACATCTTCCGCACCTCGCCGCTTTGCGCGACGTGCGCGCTGCTGGGGGCGATCGTCTATCTAACGGGGGAGTCGCTGGCGATTCCGGCGACGATCTCACAACCCCTAGCGATCACGGCGGCCGCGACGCTGCGGCTGCTGGCGGTGTGGCGGAAGTGGATCGTGCCAGTGCGGCTGCTGGAGTCGGTGGAGCCAGCCTGATCGGTGCGTGAGCACACGCGCCACGGAACCGCCGGAGAAGGCCCCCGGCTGATGGGGGGAGCGCCAGCGTATCAGCCGGCACGCCTTAGCGTCCGGCTCTTCGCACCGCGGTGGCATCGCGTTTGCGTGCGTAGAAGCGAAAGCGTTTTAGCCAAGCGCGCTTATCGCCTCACACACCAAGGAGCACCAGCCATGGACTCACAGGACCAACATTGGGGACTTTGTAAGGACTGCAAGTGGTGGCAGATCGAGCCCGGCGCGTCGATTGCTGATCGCACAATGGGGCTCTGCATCGAAGAGCAGCTGCAAGACGTTAAGCTGCGCATCTCCGGTAACGGCGGATGCACGCTGTTCATGCCGGGCAAGCCCGCGCGCGCTGAGGGCTCAAGCACGAAGCCCCCACAAGCGGCGCCGACCCGCTAATTACTCGACAGGCGCCGGCTCTCGCTTGCGTCCGTAGTTATCGAGCCAGATGGGGCGGTCGTCTTGCTCGACGCGGCCGTCGAAATCGCCATCGCCCGCCGCGCCGACGGGCACTTCCTTGCCAAGATTGTCGCGCCAGACGGTCGAGTCGGCGGCGTCAACACGACCGTCATTGTTGAAATCTCCGGGGAGGAGATCGTCGATGGCGGAGGGGTGGCCGGGCTTGGCGCGCTGCGCAAGCGCCTCGTCGAGACGTTGGCTGAGCCATTGCTTCACCGCTTCGACCTGCGTTTCGCTCATGCCGAAGAGTTTGACCTTTGCCGCCTGACTCGGATGGAGCAGGTTGAAGAGTTCTTCGCCGTCGTGATCGTGGTCGTAAAGTTCCTCGCCGCCGTCATCGTAGCGGACGAGTCGGAAGCGGTGCGAGCGAACACTGAGAGCCCGTTCGCCAACGGTCGTCAGCGCAACGACGCCGGGCAAATGTTCCTTGATGGGTAAGAGTGACATGAGGTTGTCGCCGGTAGGACGTGGCGACTCGACCCCTGCGAGCACCGCGACCGTTGGCGCCACGCTGCCGATGCCGACCGGTGTCGTGACTCGCTGCTCGGCGGTAGTTATCTGGGGCGCGTAGATCATGAGGTTGGCATTCGTAGCGGCCTCCCAGGGTGAGAACGCCCAGACGCCTTTCTGACCGAGGGGCGTCCCACGCTTTGAGACCACGACGAGCGTCCAGTCGTTGGATTTGACTTCATCGCTGTTCAACTCTTCCACAGCGTCAACCACTTTGCCGATCGCGTAGTCAGCGGCGGAAACCGTGGCGAGGTACGCCTGGATGACGGCGAGCCGGTCGTCGTCGGAGAGTGACGCCGAGGCGTGGCCTTTCTTCCAATGTCCTTCGGGGAGGTCTTTCAGGTCCCCGGGATCGAAGGGAGGAACTTTGATCTGATCGAGGGGGAATCGATCGAAGAAGACGCCCGGCGCGACGAACCCGCGATACGGCACAGCGGGGCCTAATAGTTCGACGTAGACGAACTGCTGCGGCGTGTCGGCGCCCTTGGTTCGTACTTGTTCGGCGGCCCAAGCGGCGGCGAGTTGGTCGTCGAGAGATTCGGTGAGCCCTTCCCACGCCTCGATCGACTGATCATCTTTGCGGCGTTTATCGATCGGAACAAGTCGTCCCCATGTTGGTATCGGCCAGCCTAAATTCAATTCGACGTTCTTCGGCCCGCCGTCAATGCGGTGAGGCTTTACCGCCTTCTGCTCGTACGTCCGCACCTCGTCCCAGCCTTCTTCCGCGTCCTTTGGCAGACCCGTCCCTGCCGTCGTGTAGCCCGCGGCCTTGAGCAGTAGCGCAACCGAATCGCCGTCGCGTCCCAGCGACAACACTTCCGGCGGCTCAAGCGTGTCCACCGCCTGTGCGTTGGTAAACGTCGCGCCGAGCATCGCCAGGCGGTCAAGGTTCGGCGTCAGCCGCGCACGGTACTCGGGGTCCGGCAGGATCGCGTTGGCGCCGCCGAGCGGCGTGGCGAGGTCTCCCAGGCCATCGACGACCACAATCACGATGTTCGGCTTGTCGGCGGCACAGGCGGGGACGGGCGCGAGAGCGCCGGCGATGGCGAGGAATGCGACGAGGAGTGCGGCTCGGAACGGCATACCAACTCTTGGGGCACGGGGACGCGGTACCCCTCCATTCTAGCCCGTGTCGCAAAGCAAAGCCTCTTGTCGCAAAGCAAGGCGTTCTCGCCGGAAACCGGGCCCTGCGGCGCCTACCTCCCGTCGCTAGCGGCAAGTAAAAAAGGGAGACTATGAGGCCGCGGCTCGCTTCGCGGCGACGCCTGGCCCGCCCATACTCTTTTCCTCAACCAGCTTACGAGGGCTCTCGCCCGTGGCAGATAAGTTTGCGATCGGCGTCGATTACGGCACCAACAGCGTCCGCGCGCTCGTGGTTAACACCGCGACCGGAGACGAGATCGGCACGGCCGTCTACGACTACCCATCGGGCGACGCCGGCATCCTGCTCGACCCGCGCGACCCGAACGTCGCACGCCAGAACCCGGCCGACTACATCGATGGCTTTATCGACTCGGTAAAGAAGGCGGTCGAGCAGGCGAAGGCAACGGCCGGCTTCTCGCCGGAGGCGGTGGTCGGGATCGGCGTCGATACGACCGGCTCGACGCCGATCCCGGTGGACGCCGATGGCGTCGCCCTCGCCTGTAAGGACGAGTTCAAGGGCAACCCCGCCGCGCACGCTTGGCTGTGGAAAGACCACACCTCGTACGCCGAGGCCGAAGAGATCTCGCGCAAGGCCCGCGAGCGCGGCGAGCCCTACCTCGCCAAGTGCGGCGGCGTGTACTCGTCTGAGTGGTACTGGTCGAAGATCACGCACTGCATGCGGACCGCGCCGGAAGTCGCAGCCGCGGCGGCGAGCTGGGTCGAGCTGGCCGACTTTGTGCCCGCCTATGTCACCGGCAATCCGGCGCCGGACAAGCTCGCACGTTGCATCTGCGCGGCGGGCCACAAGGCGCTGTACCACGAGTCGTGGGACGGCCTGCCGAGCGCCGAGTTTCTGGAGGCGGTCGAGCCGGGGCTGAGCCGGTTCCGCTACACGACCAAGGCCGTGCCGTCGGACCACAAGGCGGGCGACCTGACGGCCGACATCGCCGCGAAGGTCGGCTTGCCGGCGGGCGTGCCCGTGGCGGTCGGGGCGTTCGACGCGCACCACGGCGCGGTCGGCGCCGGCGCCGGCGACGGGACGCTTGTGAAGATTATGGGCACCAGCACGTGCGACTGTCTGCCGTCGCCGCTGGAGAACGCGCTCCCCGACATACCGGGTCTGTGCGGCATCGTCCCCGAGTCGATCCTGCCGGGTTACTATGGCCTCGAAGCGGGCCAGTCGGCGGTCGGCGACATCTTCAATTGGTTCGTGAAGCGGCTCACGCCCGCCTCCTACGGCGAGGGGGGCGACGCCCACGTGCGCCTCACCGAAGAGGCCGCCAAGCTCCGCCCGGGAGCGACGGGCCTCGTGGCGCTCGATTGGAACAACGGCAACCGGACCATCCTGGTCGATCCGCTGCTGACCGGCCTGCTGATCGGACAGACGCTGCACACCACGGCGGCGGAAGTTTATCGGGCGCTAGTCGAGGCGACGGCCTTCGGGGCGCTGACGATCATCAAGCGCGTCGAGGAGTACGGCGTCTCGGTGAAGGAAGTCGTCAACTGCGGCGGCATCGCCGAGAAGAACGCCTTCGTGATGCAGGTCTACGCCGACGTCTGCAATCGCCCGATGAAGGTGAGCCGTTCGGCCCAGACCTGTGCCTTGGGGGCGGCGATCTTCGGCGCAGTCGTCGGCGGCGCTCACGCCTCGGCGGTCGACGCCCAGAAGGCGATGACCGGCGTCAAGGAGAAGGTCTACACGCCGATCCCCGAGAACGCCGCCGTCTACGCCGAGCTGTACGAGGTCTACCGCACCCTGCACGACGCCTTCGGGACTAAGGAATGGACCGGCTCGCTGCACCACGTGATGAAGGACCTCATCGCCATCCGCGAGCGCGCCCGGAAGCGCTAGTCGCTTGCAAGGAAGGAGATAGGGGGAGGTTGGTGAGAGGGAGGATGTTCCACCGGCGGGTGGACCGGCGCCGATCCGCACGTACCAATCCTGCAAAAGCGACCTGCCGACCTGGGGCTAGGTTTGCCCCCCGTTTGGCGTCGCTAATCGCCTGCGATCCCCCTGAACACCAGCATCCCCACCATCCCCTTCCCTCGAGAAGGCGTTTTTCGGGGGGAAACGTGGCGGAGGGGCGGCGGCTACTCGCAAATAGCGTCATTTTTATTTAGATTGTTGGTCTGGCAGGCCATTATTGGGTGGGCCTCGATCGGCCTTCAAGAATGCCTTTTCCCCTCTCTCGTCGCGTCGCCTCGTAACCCCTCCATGCTGGAAACCCTCAAAGAGCAGGTCTGCCAGGCGAACCTCGACCTCGTGTCGGCGGGGTTGGTGACGCTCACTTGGGGGAACGTTAGCGGGCTGTCGGACGATCGCCGGCACGTCGTCATCAAGCCCAGCGGCGTGGCGTACGACGCCATGCGGCCCGAGCACATGGTGGTCGTGGACCTCAAGAGCGGCGAGCGCGTCGAAGGGGACCTCAAACCCTCCTCCGATACGGCGACGCACCTGTTGCTGTACCGGGCGTGGCCCGGCGTCGGCGGCATCACGCACACGCACAGCCCCAAGGCGACCGCCTTCGCCCAAGCGCGGCGCGAGCTGCCTTGCTACGGCACGACACACGCCGATCACTTTTCGGGAACGGTTCCCGTCGCGCGAGCGCTGACGCAAGAAGAGATCGAGACCGCTTACGAAGCGAACACCGGTCACGTCATCCTTGAACGGTTCGAAGGCCTCGATCCGATCGCGATCCCCGCGGTGCTCGTGGCGAGCCACGCGCCGTTCGCCTGGGGCAAGTCGGCCGCCGAGTCGGTGAAGAACGCGATCGCGCTGGAGGCCTGCGCCGCGATGGCGATCGACAGCCTCACGCTCTCGCCCTCGCTCGGCCCCGTCGAAGACTACCTCCTCCAAAAGCACTACAACCGCAAGCACGGCCCCGGCGCTTATTACGGGCAAGGGAAACCGCATTGATCACAAAATTGTAGGAGGCGTCTCCGACGCCGATTTCGCGCTCCGTGCCGTTTGGGATTGGATACCGTAATCGGCGTCGGAGACGCCTCCTACAGATAAATGCCGATCGCATTCCCTAGCCTCTAGCCTCTAGCATCGATCCTCTCCTTCATGGCTCTTCCCAATCTCAACCAGTACGAAGTCTGGTTCCTCACCGGCAGCCAGCACCTTTACGGCCCGGCCGCTCTGGAGCAGGTCGCCAAGGACGCGCAAGCCGTCGCCGCTTCGCTCGACGCGTCGGGTGACGTGCCGGTGAAGATCGTCTTCAAGCCGGTGCTGAAGGGGCCCGAAGAGATCAAGGCCACGCTCGCCGCCGCCAGCGCCGACGACCGCTGCATCGGCGTGATCACGTGGATGCACACGTTCTCGCCCGCGAAGATGTGGATCGCCGGGCTGCGGGCGCTGACCAAACCGTTGCTGCATCTGCACACGCAGTTCGGTCGTGAGATCCCGTGGTCGTCGATCGACATGGACTTCATGAACCTGCACCAGTCGGCCCACGGCGGCCGCGAGTTCGGGTTCATCTGCACACGCCTTCGAATCGAACGCAAGGTCGTCGTCGGTCACTGGACCGATAAGGATGTCGTGCGGCAAGTCGGCGTTTGGTCGCGCGCCGCGGCGGGCCGGCACGAACTAGCGAATGGCAAGATCGCGCGCTTCGGCGACAACATGCGCGAGGTCGCCGTCACCGAAGGGGACAAGGTCGCCGCTCAAGAGGTGCTAGGCGTCTCGGTGAACGGTTACGCGGTCGGCGATCTGGCGGCGCGGATCAACTCGATCAGCGACGCCGATGTCGATTCGCTGTGCCGTGAGTACGACGACGCTTACCACATGGCCGAGGTGCTGCGCCACGGCGGCGCACGGCGTGAGTCGCTGCGTGACGCGGCACGGATCGAGTTGGGCCTGCGCTCGATGCTCGAAGAGGGGGGCTTCGGCGGTTACACCGACACGTTCGAGAATCTGGTTGGCATCAAGCAACTGCCGGGCATCGCGTCGCAGCGGCTGATGGCGGCGGGCTATGGCTTCGGCGGCGAGGGGGACTGGAAGGCGGCCGCCCTGACGCGGGCGTCGAAGGTCATGGCCCACGGCCTGCCCGGCGGCACGACGTTCATGGAGGACTACACCTACCACATGCCTGAGTCGGGCGAAGACCTCGTGCTCGGCTCACATATGCTCGAGATCTGCCCGTCGATCGCCGGCGACCGGCCGAGCTGCGAAGTCCATCCGCTAGGCATCGGCGGCAAGGAAGACCCGGTGCGGCTGGTGTTCGACGCCCCCGCGGGCCCGGCGGTGAACGCCACGATCGTCGATCTCGGCGACCGTTTCCGACTCGTGGTCAACGAAGTCGAAACGATCGAGCCGCCGCACGAGCTGCCAAAACTCCCGGTGGCCCGCGCCGTCTGGAAGCCCGCCCCCGACCTCAAGAAAGCCGCCGCCGCGTGGATCTACGCCGGCGGCTCGCACCACCCAACGTACAGCCAAGCGCTGACGACGGAGCATTACGAGGATCTGGCGTCGATGCTTGGTGTGGAGCTGGTGGTGATCGATGCGGAGACTCGCTTGCGGGAGTTGCGCGAGTCGCTGCGGCGGTCGAATCGCTGAACGAGCGAGCTCGTTCGCTTTTGTACCGCGCCCGTCAGGTAAAGCTCTGAGCAAGTGAATCAATCGATATGGGCCACTTTCTTGTGCTCGTCATCGACGATGCTCCCGACGATGCGATGCACCCGTTTGCTGAATATGCGGCTGAGACGGATGACGAGCGCACGAACGAAGTGAAGTTCGATTACTACGGAATCGCAATCGAACGACACCTCCTGAGGCTTCTGCAACCGAAGCGGCCTGCGTTCCTAGCCAAGTTATTCGGCGCAAAGTGCCGAGAATTCGTATCGCAGGCTCGCAATTGCGAAATTGATATCGATCAAAGCAACTTAGGAGACGTTGCGGCGGTTCTCGAAGATGGCAAGTGGCACAGTTGTCCGTGGGTAAATGATGATTCCCCGGAGATGAAGCGCTGGGAGGAAGAAGTTGTGCGAAGACTCAGGTCCGCGCCGGACAACGTTCTTGTGACCATCATGAATTGTCATCTGTAGGGTCAATTCAATAGGTCAGTCTCTGCCTGACGCACACGCCGGATCGTGTTGGTGGGGCGTCAGTCACAGCCTGACCTACCGAGCTATAAGCGGCATCGTGTTTGGGATTGATTGTATGGCCAGCATTTTCGGGTACGTCCTGACGGGTGACGCAAGCGATCGCGATTACACGGTCATCGACTTCACTCCCCCTCGGTTCGTCAGCGGTGACATCGATCGAGAGGTTAATTTCATGGAGTTCGTGCGAACGAACTTTGCGAAACTCGTCGAGGGAGTGCCCGCAGAAGGCGAACTCTACCTAGTTGCTGGCGGGCACGCACACAACATCGGGCTCGTCCCTTTGCTTGTTCTGTGGTTGCCGCACGACAAACGGGCGAGCCTGCCTGACTGGTTTGAGATGATCGACTCGATCGACCTACGGTGTGCAGCCCTGAGTCCTGACGAGGTGCGAACGATCCTCAATACGACTTACGCCCCGACTTGGAAGCAACTACTGCATGTCGGCAAATACCCGTATCCTTACACTCGCTAAGTTCAGCCTGACGCATACAGTGGACCGAGTTGGTGGGGCGTCAGGCACAGCCTGACCTACGGGGAGAGAGGTCCGCCGGCAGCATCCAGGTGCACGTGCCAAAGGCGAGAGTCGAGGATGTACAAGGGCGCGTAGAAGTACGCCAACTCGTACTTGATGGTCCCATTAGCTCGGACAAAATTCCGCGGCGCCCAGCGGTAACTCTTTGGCCCACTGGCTCCATCGACGCCGGGCACGTAGGCGCCTTGAAGGGTCAGGTGGAGGTACGATCCGACGTAGAGGAACAGACCGAGCACTGCTGCAATAAGCCATCGAGTTGACCGACCCATTTTTGGCATGGCTGATTTCAGTAGGTCAGGCTGTGCCTGACGCTCAAGCCGAATCGTGATGGTGGGGCGTCAGGCACAGCCTGACCTACGAGCTTCTTATCTAACGCCGGGCGTAGTTCATCGCCCCGATGCAGGCCAGCAGCAGCGTGGCGACCGCCGTAGGTTCGGGAACTGTTTGGGACGCCGCGCCGGCCGCGGTCGCGCCGTAGTTGCTCGCCCAGACGTTGTAGCCGGCTTGGCCGCTGTTGATCGAAGCGCCGTCCCGCCACACCGTGTAGTCGGCCGCGTTGACGGCGCCGTCGTTGTTGTAATCGCCGAGGAGAGGGTCGGGTTCTTGCACGGCGTAGTAGACGTCGGAGTCGCCCGTCGAGAACAACACGTGGAGGTTGGCGCCGTCGAAAGCGGCCTCGATCTGATCCGGTCCGCTGAACTGCGGCTCGGCGTGCGTGTGCAGGATCGTCGATTCCCACTGACCGTCGTCGAGCAGGTAGTGGACCAGATCGACCGGACCCGTAAACGGCGACTCGTAGTCGAAGAGGTTGGGGCGTCCGTGGTCGTCGAGGACCAGGGACGCCCGGGTCGCCCCCGAGCTCTTCGCCTTGGGGATCCGATCGCCCTGCCAGGCTCCGCCAGAAGCGTTGTTCGCGTAGTGAAGGCCCCCGGTCAAAGTGAACCCGGTGAACACGTCGTACGCCATGTGAGCGACGCCTTCTTCATCGACCGCCAGATCGACGATCCGGGCGTCGAGCGTTGGGAAGGGAGTCGAGGTGACCCAGCCCGAGGATGTCGGGTCGGAGTAACGCAAGACGCCGGCGTCGTTCCTCCAAGCGAAGTGGGCTTGGTCTGACGAGTCGAGGAACGAATCGAAGCCCGGGTTGCCGAATCGGAAGCGGGCGTCGGTCGCGACGACCCGAGCTTCCCACGACTCACCCGTCCAGCGATTGTGAATCAGCTGCTGCGTGCTGGTGTTGTTGTAGGCGATGTGGGGTCGGTTCTCGCTATCGAACCCTAAGAACTCCAACTCGCCGATACGATGCCCCACGATCTCGGTCGTCAGCGCTAGACCGTTGCCAAGGAGGACCTGCAAGGTGGGGAAGAAGTCGGGGCTCGGCGTGTCGAGGAAGAAGACGTTGTCGTTGTGATCCAACGCGATGTCGTCCGCAAACGGAAGGACGCTGCGTTCTTCCCAGGCGTCGCCAACAAGGGTCGAATAGCGGAAACCGCTGTTGGAGACCGCGATGTGCGGCGCCCCGGTCGAATCGGTCCGGATCCGCGCGGCGACGCCTTCGCCAACAGGCTGCACGCTCCAAGCGCCCAAGCTCGGCGTCGCTTCAAGAAGCAACACCAATGCCGCGCCCAGGGCGTAGCGACCAAGCAAGGGAACGGCAGCGGCGAGAGGAGCTTTCATGTTTCGTTCCCAGTCAGTTTGAAATCAGTCCGAGCGAACACCGTCCGAGCGAACGCAGTCGGATTAAAACCAATCGAGTCGAAAGCAGTCGAAGAGAACGCAAGCGAACTTGAGAAGTCAGCGGGATCGTTGAACGGGCACTCTACTCGACCGCGGCCGGCCCCAACAGTGTTTTCGAGGGGTCTTCTCGAACGCTGCAACGACTCGCCCACGGCGGTCGGGGCCGCGCCATACGACGCCCGAGCAGGACGGCTGGACGCGGGGCCGCTAACACCGTCGCAGGCGGCCATAAAGGGCCCTAGAAGCCCCTCGCTGAACGCCGGTGGGACTTTCCAAGGGGCGGCGCCGAAACGCGGTTAAGGGGCCGATTTGGGGCTCTGGTGAGGCCTGGATTTCTCGGGGGTTTTGCCGACGTTTCGCTTGCTTTTGGCCACCCACTTCCCATGCTCTAGCCGCCCCGCGCGGCGTCGGATTCACAGCCCCGGAGGGGCGGCAGCGCGTAGCCCGGGGCGCGAGCCCCTGGTGAGAAGCGACGCGTAAGTCGAGAAGCGCCGGAGGGGCGGCAGCAACTCCCTTCGCCGGGCTGCTGCCGCCCCTCCGGGGCCTTTTATAAACGGCTGCCGTTTGTTGTGAAACCGTTGTGCATGAATACCAGATCCGTAGGTCAGGCTGTGCCTGACGCACACGCCGGATCGAGTTGGTGGGGCGTCAGGCATAGCCTGACCTACGAACTGTGGAGCTCAGGCGAGGGGTCGCCTTTCTCGGCATTAGAGCGGCGCTTTGCTTGCTTTTGGCCACGCAAAGGAGTCGCTATGTCGTCGACTCGGGCGGGGGCGTGCTTGGCGGCGAACACGGGAATGTGTCCTCAACAACCGATTGAAGAGCTAGAACATCTTGCCTCCATAGTCGACTTTAGGCTACAACCCGCGCGATCTAGTCCCAGGGTTGTTTTGCGTGCCATCGATCCGCCAGCGAAAGAGCACCTTTATTATGTCGAGCGAGTGCCTAGTCGTTCCAGGACGAACAGCCCTGCCTCCACGGTGCGTACGCACCAATATCGAGGTTTCTGACAAGGACTATAGAACGCAGGCTTTACCGTACACGCCGGGATGGATGCTCCCGGCGATGTTGGTCCTCAGCCCGGCGTTGGTTTGTCTCTTCGTCCCCATGATGCACGGGGATATTTGTAAAATGAGGTATGGTTTGTCGCCCGCGATGCGACGTAAATACCTGCTCCGAAAAGTCGTGACCGGATTCGTCATTGCAGCAGCATTTCTAGCCCCGGTGCCTCTTGTCGTAGTGACGGGATCAGTTGAAGGCGTTTTCGCGGCTCTCGTATTGTTTATTGTTTGCTTCTACGGAGGTTTCGCTGCGATGAATTGCTGGACCTCTCCCCTTCGTGTGGCAAAGGTCAAAGGCGATCACCTTTGGATTAAGGGGTGTTCGGACAGCTTTGTTAAGAGTTTGAGTTGCTGACAATTTCGCGGCTCGAATTCACAATGAAGTGAAGTTCACAGCGTCGCACTCTCATCAAGCAAATCCACCGACAGCGTCGGCTTCAGCCGATGCACGAGGTTCCAGCGTAGCGCGTCGCGGTAGTCGGAGCTGGGGAGTGTGTTGTCGGCGATGACGCTGAAGTAGGTTTCTCCGCGCGATGACTTGAGGTGCGTGGCGAGGCGTTCGCCGAGGTCGTCCGCGGCGCCGATGTAGCCGCTCAGGCCCTCGGTGATCTTCTTGTCGGTCGTGATGAGGTAGACGCCGCCAACGCTGGTGAGCGTCTTTGCGGCGCGGGCGGTGAGCTTCTTGGGCCGCTCGGCGAGCACGCTGCCGAGCGGCTTCTCGACGACGTAGTCGTACTGGGCGGCCTCGGCCTTGTGCGTCTTGGCCGACTTGCGGAGCCGGAGGGCCTCCCAGCGGTAGTCGCTCACGTCGCAACCGGGCGCCGCTTGCCTAGCGGCTTTGTCGAAGAGGTCGAGCTTGCGGGGGTCGCAGAGCATATCATCGAGCGATGCGCCCGGGTGTTTCGCGCGGACCTTGGCCCAGGCGATCTCGGCGGCGTGCGCCGCTTGAGGTTTGAGGCTTGAGGCGTGAGGGTTCGTGGTGTGGGCCGTGTCCTTCGTTCCCTTGCCGAGCGCGCCGGACTTGCGGAGTTTTAGGAGCTCGCGGTTCCACTCGTAGGCGGAGCCCATGAGGCCCGCTTCGGCACAGGCGGTGTGGAAGGTGGTTTGTAGCTCGGGACGACACAAGAGCCAGTCGAGCGAGGCGCCGGCGCTGGCGGTGTGGAAGGCTTTGACGAGGGCCAGACGCGTCAGTTCGCGCAGCGAAGCTCTTGGCGAGCCGTGAGCGTCAGCGACCGGAGTTGAAGTGGATACACGCTCTGTGATTGGAGAACCGTTCGCGGGTTCCTCCGGGCGCTGACGCTTACGGCTCGCCTCGCTCGCGGCTTCGGCCATCGGATGGCCTTTGAGCTTGCGCCCTGCGGCAGTGGTGGGCGCGCTGCGGACTGGGTCGGCGGGGCCGTGCAACTCGTCGCCTTTGGTGACGCCTTCGATGCGTTCGGTCGCGTATTTGACGTAGTCGCTCGAGAGCTCGAAGCCGAGCCAGTGGCGGCCGAGCTTCTTGGCGACGGCGAGCGTCGTGCCGCTGCCGCCGAACGGGTCGAGCACGACGTCGCCCTCGTTCGAGCTGACGCGGACGATACGCCCCAGCAGCTGCTCGGGCATCTGGCAGCCGTGAAAGCCCTGGCGTTCCTTGAACGTCCCCGCGACGCGGCTCAGGTACCAGGTGTCGTCTTGCGGATGGAACGCGGCGTCGTCTTCGCGAAGGTCCTGGGGACGCAGAATCCAAGTGTCGTCAGGTAGACGCCCCGTTGGGTTTGCGCGGCGGTCACCGTAAACCAACGCCCTTGCCGAAGGGATGCGGATCGACGGGTCGGCGGCGTTGAACGTGTGCAGCTCTTCGTCTTTGACGAAGTGGAAGAGGTGGGCGTGCGAGCGGTTGAACTTGCGGCGGCAATTCTGGCCGAAGGTGTAGTACCAGATGACCCAGTTGCGGGCGGTGAAGCCGATCTTCTGCGCGGCGACCTTCAGCTCGGCGGCGTACTCGTCGCCGATCGCCAGCCAGAAGGCGCCGGTCGGTTTGACGACGCGGTGCAGCTCGGTGATCCACTCCTCGCACCAGTTGAGGTAGACCTCGTCGGCATGGTTGTCTTGGTACTCGTCGTACTTGAAGCCGATGTTGTACGGCGGGTCGGCGAAGGCGAGGTCGACCGACTCGTCGGCGACCTGGCGGAGGAGCTGGACGCAGTCGCCCTGGTGGATGGTGTCCAAGCGGAGGGACGAGGGGCGGGGGGCCAGGGACGAGGGACTAGGCTGGGTGGCGGTGCTCATAGACGCTAGCGTATAGGTTAAGCCACCCTTGGAAAAGGCGATGGATTCCTTCGTAGGCCGCACCAATGTCACGTTTAGGGAATTGGAGCCTGTACGGGTTACCGATATGGCATACCAAGCTTCGGAAGGACCTAAAGAGCCAGCCGCTCCGCGGGCGTTCACGCCATTGAAAAGAGATCTCGACCTTATCCGATCGATGTTGTTGGAGATCGAAGCCGGCACCCTGCTTAGCCAGCAGAAGCAATACGACGAAGAGATTTGGAACTACCACATTTGGCTTCTCAACCAAGCCAAGCTTGTCGAAGGCATCTCGGCACAGTGGTGTGTTGCAGGCAACGCATACGTCTGGACTACCAGTCGACCGATGCTGACGTGGGAGGGATGTGAGTTTCTTTCTGCAGCAAGGAACGAAGGATACTGGCGGTCACGGCTCAACGAGATAAGGACCAAGGCTGGCCAAGCATTAGTTGAGCTGCCATTCGAAGTCGTAAAGTCGATTCTAATTGACGGCTTAGTCGGCGCAACCAAGAGCTGACTTGCACGGCATTTGAAAGCACACTCTTTTCAAGTAGAGCAGCATATGGCAGCTAACGCTTTCTCGGCTGATGTGCGACTGACGTTACGCCTTAGCGATCAAGACGTTTCGATTGCGCAAGTAGGCCCCGATTTTTTCCACGTTGCTCACGACTACGGAGTCATTCCCCCCCAAGAGGGTATCCTGATTCTGCAGGTCGATGACTACAGAAGCGAAACTCCTATCAGAATGCTCAACGCGATAGACGGCGACTACTGCGAAGTGAAGTACGAGAGGATTGGAGAGGACATCGAGAGTATTGCTCGAAGTTCTTTCTAAAGCTCCGCCGCCAAGAGATCGTCCACCGTCTGCGCCCGACGGATCAGCCTTGGCTGGCCGTTCTCGATGAGCACCTCGGCGCACAGCGGCTTGCTGTTGTAGTTGCTCGCCATCGTGTAGCCGTAGGCGCCGGCTCCGCCGATGACGAGGTAGTCGCCGATCGTGGGCTGAGGCAGCGGACGCGCCTCGACGATGCCGCCGTCTTTTTGCGTGAAGACGTCGCCGGACTCGCAGAGGGGGCCGGCGATGACGAAGTCGGCAGTCGGCGGTGGGCAGTCGGCAGTAGTTGCTGACGAGCCACCTTCTTTGTCCTGCCCGCTCCCCGCCGGGCACATCGACACAGGATGGTACGCGCCGTACATCGCCGGTCGCGCGAGGTTGTTGAAGCCGGCGTCGACGAGGACGTAGTTGAGCGTGCCTTGCTTCTTGACGGCGCGGACTTCGGTGAGAAGGGCGCCCGACTCGGCGACGAGGTAGCGGCCGGGTTCGATCTCGAGGTTCACCGCGTGGCCGAACGCACTGGCTAGTCTTTCGCGGACGGCGTTCCAGGTGTTGTAGTAGCCAGCGACATCGATCGGCGGTTCGTCGCCGCGGTAGGGGGTGCTGAGGCCGCCGCCGGCGGAGATGGTGAGCACGCTGGAGCCGACCTCCAGCGCGATGCGCTCGAGCGCTTCGCCGACCTTGTGGAGGTGCGACATGTCGGTCCCCGAGCCGATGTGCATGTGCACGCCAGTGACGCGTAGGCCCCAGCGCTCGGCGCGGGCGACGCAGTCGGCCACCTCGGTGTGCCAGACGCCGTGCTTCGAGCCCTCGCCGCCCGTGTTGGTCTTCTGGCTATGGCCGTGACCGAAGCCCGGGTTGATGCGTAGCGTCACGCCGTGGCGCCGGCCGAGCGCTTGGCAACGCTCGCCGTACTGGTCGATCATGTCGGGCGAGCCGCAGTTGACCGGCAGGTCGTGCTCGATGACGGTATCGATCGCGGCGCGGTCGAACACGTCGGCCGTGTAGACGATCGCGGGGTGATGGCCGGCGGCGATCGCCGCGTCGTCGTGGTCCTTCTCGGACGGCGCGTAACCGGCCGCGAGCGCGCGGGCGATCTCACCGGCGCTCACCGCGTCAACGAGGACGCCCTCGTCGCGCATCAGGCGGAGGATCGAGAGGTTCGAGCAAGCCTTCTGCGCGAAGCGGGTCACGTCGAACGGCGCGAGGTCACGCGCCCGTTGGCGGATCATCGCAGCGTCGTAGACGTAGAGCGGCGTGCCGAACTCGGCGGCGAGCTGCGGGATGGGGACGCCGGCGAAGTGGGTGAGGATCGGGGACACGCTGGGCGGGGTCGTGTTGGTGGACGCGGTTGTGGAGGCATCTACGGTAGACGCGCGGGGTGGGGAGTGTGAGCCCCGGGTTACGCAGCTGGTTCTCGTTTGTAGCGAGCCGGCGACGTTAGTCGTCGGTGTCATTCGTTTGTATTCGGCGCTGGTACCCGCTTCCCACCGACGACTAACGTCGCCGGCTCGCCTCATATCGCCGGCTCGCCGTCTTTCGTGATGGCGTCATGAAAAAAGGGCCCGCCACTTGGGCGGGCCCCTTTCGTGGGACCATGGTCAGCGGCTTTGGGTTCAGAACCCGCCGGGAGCGCCGCCCTGTTGCTGCATCGCGGCGGCGGTGGCGGCGGCTTGGCCGATCGCCTTGAGGACGCCCTCCTCGAGCAGGTAGCGGACCCGCAGGCCGCCGTCGATCGGCTCGCTCGTGACGATCAAGCGATCGGCGCCGGCCGGGACGTCTTCCATGCCGCTGAGGATCATGCCGATCATCGGAGCGGCGTTCGGCGGGGCGACCTTCTCGGCGGCGGTGAGGATTTGACCGACCGAGACGATCAGCTCGCCGGGGGGCGAGATCGGCTGGCCGGCCTTGGCGGCGGACTCGTCGATCGCCTTCTTGAGCGACTCCTCGCCGCGGGGGCCCATCGCGAAGTAAACGCGCTCGCCGCCGACGCCCATGATCAGCCGCACCGATTCACCGAGCGCTTCGCGGGCCTGGCCGGCTTCTTCGGGGACGGGGACCGTCATGCCGTGGAGCGTGACGCCGGCGTGGGTCGCGTAGGCCCATTCGACGCCGGGGAACTTGGGCTCCTTGGCGGCGGCTTCGGCGAGCTTCTTGAATGCGGCCTCGACCTTCGTGGGGTCGGGGACGTAACCGGCGGCGATGGCGTCGAAGCCCTCACCGGCCAAGTCGAGCGAACCGCCGACCTCGACGCGGCCGTTGCGGATCATGTCGGCGTAGACATCGACGAGGTCGCTGGTGGCGCCCTTGATGGCCTCCTGCACGTCCGGGTCGTCGGGGATCTTGCCCTCTTCAATCTGCTCTTGGAGAGCCTTGTCGATCTGCGAGCGGACCATCTCGATGGCCGCTTCGTTCTGGGCCTTCTGCTTCTCGAGCAGCTCCGCCGGCGTGACGCCCGAGGTGAGGAAGCTGGCGGCCGCTTGCGGACGGTGGAAGCCCGTGACGCCGCTGGTGGCGTTCTCGTAGGTCGTCATCGCCAGGGCGAGGTCCGTCCCTTCGAGGGCCGTTAGCTCGGCGTCGATGAAGGTGTGCTTCTTCTCGGCGTCGATCGACCAGCCGATCGTCACGACATTGAGGCCGTCGATCAGGTCGCTGATCTGGGCGATCTGCGTCTCGGCGAGGGCACGGCGGGCTTGGAACTCTTCCTCGGTCTCGTTCTCTTGCTGGACGAGGCCCTCTTCCATCCCCTGGCGGAGTTGCTCCAGCGCGATCTGCCGGTACATCGCGGGGAGGTTCTGCGAATAGAGCGTGACGCCGAGGTCGTACTTCTCGACGAGCTTTTGCAGGTCCTTTGCGGGATCGGCGGGCGCCTGAGCGAGGGCTTCGGGTGTGTTCGAAACGAAGGTCCACTCGCCGACTTGCTGGAAGTAGATCGTCTGCTCGGGGAGTTCCAGCTCGTAGACGCCGTCGCCGTTGTCGATGGGCTCAAGGGCGAAGTTCTCGGCCAGCTCAAGGACTGGGGTCAGGTCGGCGATTGGCAGGCAGCCGATCGGGGCGAAGCCGGCGCCGTCGGTTTGGACGACGACGCCGATCGGGCGGTTCTTGTCGAGTCCTTCGAGGCCGCGGCCGCCGGTGAAGAAGGCGATCATGCCCTCGACCCAGTCGCCGGCGTTCGGGTTGCCACCGAGGCCGCCAAGGAAGGTGATTTCCTTGATCAGTTGGTTGTAGTTGGTCAGCGCGGCGACGGCGATCGTCTTGGTCTCGACGGCGGCCGGGGCCTGGGCGGCGGGCGCTTCAGGCGCGGCGACGGCCTGCGCGAAGGCGGCGGGGCCGATCGCCAGCGGCGTCAGCGAGACGAGCGTCGCCAACGCTACCAGGCGACGACTTGTACGGGAGCGCGGGGCGGGAGCAATCACGCTGCGGGTCCTAACGGGCGGTGGAGTGATTAGTGGTCGGCGAAAACGGACGCCACTTGGGGGGATTCGCACAGCTTGCGGGTTTCTTGCCGGGCTGGCAAGGTCGTGAACGACGTCGCGTAGGAATCGACCGGAGTTGAAACGACAGAACCGCGGCCTGCGGAGGGAGGTCCAGCGGGCGCCGCCGAAGATCGGCTTGGCCCGTCTGACGCTCCCGAGAGGTCGCGGTTCCGAAAGAATAAGTCATTGCGGCGGTCCGATACCGCCAATGGCCAGCATTCGCCGCCCTTTTACCGTTCGCGATAGCCCTTTTAGCGTTCGCGGTAGGTAATGCGGCCCTTGGTCAGGTCGTAGGGAGAAAGCTCGACGCGCACCCGGTCACCCGGGACGATCCGGATGTAGTGCTTACGCATCCGGCCGCCGATGTAGGCGTTGACGATGTGGCCGCCTTCGATCTCGACGTTGAAACGCGTGTTCGCCAGGGCCTGGGTCACCACGCCTTCGACTTCGAGGGCTTCTTCTTTTTCTTTCTGCTTCGCCATGCGGTCCGGTAACCGGGAAAGGGGGGCCGTCTAGGGAGACGGCCCGACACGAGTAAGGTGTAGGGGTAATGTGCGGGAGAACTCTATGACGGCGGCCCTGCTTGGGCGCGTTACAAGCGCTCGGGGGGCCGGCCAGACCGTAAGAGTCTACACAATTCTAGGCCGCTTGCACTAGCTCAGGCCGCATAAACCGCGGGCGAAATCGGCATAACCGGCCCCGGGCCCGGCCCGGTGGGGTTGTGACGACGTAGCAAGCTAGAGGGGCGCCGGTTCCTGGCACATCGACCGGGCGGAATCCAGAGGATTGCTGTAACCTTGACGGACTGTGTCCCAGGTCTCGCCATCATCCGCCGCACCCGACGACGACGCGATCCGCCGCGCTAAGGCCGAGATCGAGTCGATCGTCCGCCAAATCTCCGAGCTGTCCCGCCAGGACGTCTCGCCGGATGTCTATTACGAAGAATTTCTGAACAAGGTCGTCTCGGCCCTCCAAGCGCCCGGCGGGGCGATCTGGACGGTCTCCGAAACCGGCCAGATGCAGCTCGGGTACCAGATCAACCTCCGCCAGACCGGATTGGCGGAGAACCCGATCGCCCAAGAGCAGCACGGCCGGCTGCTGCACCGAGTGCTGTCGGCCCCGGTGGGGCCCGGTTTCAAAGAGGGCTTGGTGGCGCCGCCGCGGTCGGGTTTTAGCGCCGAGGGCGAGGTGATCGATTCGGCCAGCGCCGAGCACCTCCCCGCCAACGCCACCGACTTCCTGCTCGTGCTCGCTCCGGTCCACAACGACCAGGGCGCGCAGGGCATCGTCGAGGTCTTCCAGCGCCCCGGCGCCCGGCCCGCGGTGCAGCAGGGGTACCTGAACTTCCTGCTCCAGGTCTGCCAGCTCGCCGGCGATTACCTCCGGGGCCGGCGTCTCGCGCATCTCGCCGACAAGCAGGGTCTGTGGGACCAGCTCGAGTCGTTCACACGGCTGGCGCACGACCGGCTCGACGTGAAGCAGAGCGCGTTCACGATCGCCAACGAGGGCCGCCGGCTGATTGGCGCCGACCGAGTGACGGTCGCCGTCGGCCACGGCGGGCGGCTCAAGATCCAAGCGATCAGTGGGCAGGACGTCTTCGACACCCGGTCGAACGTCTCGACGCTGCTCACCAAAGTCGCCCGCGCTGCGGCGAAGACGCGCGAGGACGTTTGGTACACGGGCGACACCTCGAAGCTCGCGCCGCAGGTCGAGAAGGCGATCGACGCTTACGTCGATGAGTCGCAGACCAAGGCGATGGCGATCCTGCCGCTGGTGGACCGCCGGGGCGTCGATCCCGAGGCGACCGAAGAAGACCTCCGCAAGGGCGGCCGCCGTGAGGGCGAGGTCATCGGCGCGCTCATCGTCGAGCAGATGGTCGACAACCGCATCGCCGACGGCTTCACGCAGCGCGTCGACGTGGTGCGGACACACAGCGAGACGGCGCTGGGCAACGCCCTGGAGCACGAGGGGCTCTTCCTGATGCCCGTCTGGAAGGCGCTGGGCAAATCGACGTGGATGTTCCGCCGCCACACGTTGCCCAAAACGGTGCTGGTGACCGGCCTGATCGTCGGCGCCATCGCCGCGGCCCTGCTGGTGCAGAAGGACTTCTTGATCGAGGGGGACGGCAAGCTGCGGCCGCAAGACGTGGCGAACGTCTTCACCGAGATCGAAGGGACCGTCGATGAGCTCCACGTGACCGACGACTCACTGGTCGAGAAAGGCGAAGTCCTGGTCGAGCTGAAGAACATCGACCTCGGCAAAGACTTGGAGCGGACGCGCGGTGAGCTAAACGCCGCCAACCGTGAATACCTTGAGATCGACCGCCAGCTCACCAGCCAGCGGAGCGAGAACTTGACGCCCGAAGAGCGGTCGCAGAAGCAGGCCCGCCGGGCGACGCTCTATGAACAGCTGATCGCCTCGAAGGCCGAGCTGGCGCTGCTCGAGAAGAAGCAGCAGCTGCTATCAGTCCTCAGCCCGATGACCGGCCAAGTGATCACGTCGCGGGTCGAGGAGCGATTGGAGAACCGTCCGGTCAACCGCGGCCAAGTCTTGATGGAAATCGCCGACCCGAAGGGAAACTGGATCGTCGAGGTCGAGATGCCCGACAAGCGGCTCGGCCACATCACCAAGGCGATCAACGACTCGCCGGACAAGTCGGTGGACGTCGATTTCTTGCTAGCAACGACGACCGACAAGACGTTCACCGGCAAGTTGACGGAGAAGAACATCGCCGCCTCGGCGGAGGTCCGTGGCGACGAAGGGAATACCGTGCTGCTGACGGTCGAATTCGATCAGAGCGAGTTCCGCGAGGCGATCCTCGACCCCAAGGTGGGCGCCGAGGTGAAGGCCCGCGTCCACTGCGGCCGTGCGAGCATCGCTTACGCGTACCTGCATGACTTGGTGGACTTCATCCGGATGAAGGTCCTGTTCCGGCTGTGATCCTTTTGTGCGGAATAGTGGCCAAAAAAACAGGCGCCCCGCTGAAAAACCCTTATAATGGAAGCGTTTCCGCCATGAAGACGCGATCCCTCGCCACCCGCCGCCTGCTGCTCGTCACAACGCCCGCTGCGTTGGCGGTGCTCGTCGCGTTCGCTACGCAGGTGACTGCGCAGTACCCGCTGCCGCCCGACCCGCAGGTCGGGGGTGGGGGCGCCCGCGCCGCGGCTGGCGATCGGACGCACGCGATCGATGGCTTTATTGGCCTCGTGACCAAGCGTGACCTTGCCGCTACGGAGGCGGGTATCCTGACGCACGTCGGCGTTAAAATTGGGTCGAGGTTTCAGGGCGAGGACATCATCGCCGAGATCGACACCCGCGAGGCCGAGCAGGCGTACAAGCGCGCCCAGGCGGAGTACCAGCACACGCTGGCGCGGGCGAACGACGAGATCGAGAAGCGTTACGCCGAGGCTCAAGAGAAGGTCGAGCGGGCGGACCTCGAAGAGATCTACGAGGCCAACAAGGGGCTCCCCGGCACCGTGCCCGAGGCCGAGGTCCGCAAGGAGGAGCTCGAGTGGAAGCGCGCCCAGCTGGGCGGCGAGAAGGCGCTCAAGGATCAGCAGCTCGCGATGATGGAAGTGAACGTCAAGCGCGCCGAGATGCAGCTGGCGGAGATCGCGATCGAGAAGCGCCGCGTTCGTGCGCCGTTCGGGGGCGAGGTGCTCAAGCTCCATCGCGAAGAGGGGGAGTGGGTGCAGCCCGGCGACACGATCGCCGAGGTCGCTCGGCTCGACCTGTTACAGGTAGACGGCTTCGTTTACTTCGACGAATTCGACCAGCGCGACATCGAGAACTGCCGCGTGACGGTGAGTGTCCCCGTGGCGCCTGGCCGTACGGAGGAGGCCACCGGCTACATCGTCTACGTCGATCCGCTAGCCGAGTACGACGGCGAACGGTCCCGCTACCGCGTCCGCGCCGAAATCGCCAACCGCCTCGAAGGGGGCCGCTGGGCGATCAGCCCGAACCTCCCCGCCACGATGGAGATTCATCTGGGGACGAAGGGGGAGGGGCCGGCGGTGGGCGGACGGGCGACGAGGGCGCGGGCCGCCCGCTAACGCTAAAGGGGAAAGTTGAAAGGGGGATGCGGAAAGTCTTGCCCGCAAACCTGCTCTCGTTCCTTGTATCCCCTTTCCACTTTCGTTTTTCCCCTTTCACATGGCCACTCTCGCCGACAGCCTGGTTTCTTCCAGCAGCCGGCGGCTGCCGATCCGGGTGCGGCCTGACCTCGAGGCGAAGAAGCAGCGTTATCAGGGGCGCGTCTACTGGGTCGTGAAGGACCCGGTAGCGCTGCAGTACTTCCGGTTCGAGGAAGAGGAGTTTGCGATCCTCTCGATGCTCGACGGCGAGTCGAGCCTCGACGAGATCGCCGAGGAGTTCGAGCGCCGGTTCCCGCCGCAGTCGATCCAGACCGAGGAGTTGCAACAATTCGTCGGCACGCTGCACCGCAGCGGGCTGGTGATCACCGACTCGCCGGGGCAGGGGGATCAGCTCAAGAAGCGACGTGACGAGCGCCGCTGGAAAGAGGTTCAACAGAAGTTCACCAACATCCTCTCGGTCCGCTTCAAGGGGATTGATCCCGACTGGATCCTCAATCTGCTCTACAGCTTCCCGCCCGTGCGGTGGTTCTTCAGCAGGACGGCGCTGGTGCTGTGCATCGTGCTGTGCCTGTCGGCCTTGTCGTTGATCTTGGTGCAGTTCGATTTGTTCCAGTCGAAGCTGCCGGACTTCAACACGTTCTTCGCGGCCGAGAACTGGCTGCTGCTGGCGATCGTGCTCGGCAGCACGAAGATCCTCCACGAGTTCGGCCACGGGCTGTCTTGCAAGCACTTCGGCGGCGAGTGCCACGAGATGGGCGTCATGCTGCTGGTGCTGACGCCGTGCCTGTACTGCAACGTCAGTGACTCGTGGATGCTGCCCAACAAGTGGCATCGCGCGGCGATCGGCGCGGCGGGGATGTACGTGGAGGTCGTGCTGGCCTCGATCTGCACGTTCATCTGGTGGTTCACCGAGCCCGGGCTGCTGCACTACGTGTGTCTGAACATCATGTTCGTGAGCTCGGTGAGCACGATCCTGTTCAACGCTAACCCGCTGCTCCGTTACGACGGCTACTACATCCTCAGCGACCTGATGGAGGTCCCCAACCTCCGCCAGAAGGCGAGCACCATCCTCAACCGGACGATGGCCAAGTACTGCCTAGGGATGGAGCAGCAAGAAGACCCTTTCCTGCCGAAGAAGAACCAGTGGTTGTTCGCGACCTACACCGTCGCCGCGGCGCTGTATCGTTGGGTGGTGGTGTTGTCGATCCTCTACTTCCTCAATCAGGTCTTCGAGCCTTACGGGCTCAAGCCGCTCGGCCAGGCGATCGCGCTGATGGCGGTGTGGGGGTTGGTCGGGCAGCCGTTCGTGAAGCTCTACAAGTACTTCAAGGTGCCGGGGAGGCTGAACAAAGTGAAACGCGTCCCGCTGTTGGTGACCCTGGCGATTATCGCGGCCGCCATCGCGGCGGTGTTCACCGTGCCGCTGCCCGCGTATGTCTACTGCCCGGCGGTGATCCACCCGCGCGGGGCGGCGAGCGTTTACGCCGGCGTCCCCGCGATGCTCGAAGAGGTCTTCGTCAAACCGGGCCAGCGTGTCGAGGCGGGCCAGGAGCTCGCGCGGCTCAAGAGCATCGACCTGGAGATCGGCATCGCCCGCCTCCAAGGCGAGGTCGATGGCTACAAGGCGGAAATCCGTTCGCTCGAGAACATCGCGTTCAACGACGCGACCGCGTCGGGCCGGCTGGGGCTGGCGCGCGAGAGCCTCGCCAGCGCCGAACGGCAACTCAAGAAGCAGCTCGAGGACGCCGAGCGGTTGACGCTGCGGGCGCCGATCGCGGGCGTCGTCATGGAGCCCGACTACAAGTCGAACCGCACCCAGGACCCGAAGGACCTGGGGAGCTGGGAGGGATCGCCACTGGCGGAGAAGAATCTCGGCGCGACGCTCGAGGCGACCGAGCGCTTCTGCCGGATCGGCGACCCGCGGTCGCTCGAGGCCCGCATCTTGATCGGTCAGGACGACATCGAGCTCGTGGCCGAGGGCCAGCCGGTGCGGCTGATGCTCAACCAGACGACGGACCTGATCTATCCGAGCGAGATTACGTCGATCTCGCGCGAGGAATTGCCGGAGACCCCGCCGCGGCTATCGAGCCTCACCGGCGGCGCGGTGGCCACCGAGATGGACAAGTCGGGCCAAGCGAAACCGCTAACGCCGATGTTCGAGGCGACCGTCCCGCTGGGCGACTACGCGAGTCTCCCCGAAGAGTACAAGCAGCAACACGACCTCTTGCGAGTTGGCCTCGTGGGCGAGGCGAAGATCACGATCGAGCCACGGACGCTGTGGCAGCGGTTCTATCGGTACCTGACGAAGACGGTGAACTTCGATTTGTGAGATCAGTCGACATTGTCGGAGAAATGACGAAGCACGAATGACGAATGACGAACCTGCCGGAGGGCCGTGCTGCTTCCGACAGGTTCGTCATTCGTCATTCGGATTTCGTCATTCACGTTACAGCCACCCGGCTTCGCGATACCAAGCATGGGTTTGCTCGTAACGCTCACCCAACGAAGCCGCCGGCTTCCAGCCTAGCGTTGTCATGATCTTCGTCGGGTCACAGACCCAGCCGCTCGCCGAGGCTTCTCTCAGCTTGTCCATGCCGAAGAGAGGGGCTTTGCCTTTGATGCGGCCAATGACATCGCCGGCGATCGCGACCGGTAAGAACGGGTACTTACGGCGGCGGATCACCACGATCTTTTTGCCGAGGGCCGCGGCGGCCAGGCGGCCCATGTCGGCGTAGGACGACTCGGTGGGGTCGGCGGCGAAGTAGAGGCCGCGGGGGTCGTTGGGCTCGGCGGGGTTATCGGGATCGGTAGGGGTGGCGACGCGCTCGCCGTGCTCGGCGACGGCGATCATCGCTGCGACGAGGTCGTCGACGTAGATCAGCGACAGGGGCAGGCCCTTCATCTGCGGCACGAAGTGGATCGGGAACTTTCGTAGCGTCTTAAAGAGCAAGAGGCCGTCGCGGTCGCCGGGGCCGAAGACCACCGGCGGGCGGAGGATCGACAGCGGAACGCGATCGGCGAGCCGGCGGCAGGCGTGTTCGCCGGCGAGTTTGCTCTGGCCGTAGAAGGAGACGGGGGACGGCGGCGTGGCTTCGTTGTGCGGTTGGCCGGGGAGCGAGGGCCCCGTTGCCGCCAGCGAGCTGACCGACAGCACCGTCGGCGGCGTCGATTGGACGGCAGCGGCCCGGCAGAGCCGCTCGGCGCCGTCGGCGTTGACCTCCAGGAAGTCTTCGAGCCGTGTGGCGTGGACGAGGCCGGCGAGGTGATAGACGGCGTCAACGCCCTCCAGGGCCGCGGAGAGGCTCTCCTCGTCGCCGAGTGAGCCGACCCGGCATTCAACGCCCAGCCGTTCGAGACGCGACGTGTCGCTGGTTGGCCGGACGAGGCAAGCCACGCGGTTGCCCCGCTCGACAAGCCGCTGGGCGAGACGGGCGCCGATGAAGCCGGTGGCGCCGGTGACGAGGACAGAACGCATGGGAAAGGGGAATGCGGAAAGTGGAAAGGGGAAGGACGCAGGGTCGGGACCATCGGTTGCGTTGAACCAAACGGCGTGAGAGTTTATCGCTTCTCGCCATTAGAGACACGATGGCCATCGGGTCCTTCCCCTTTCCACTTTCCGCATTCCCCTTTTCGCAATGCCCCGTCCGCTCCGCGTCGAGCCCGTCACCAACCGCTACCAGCGTCGCGACTGGCTCGAAATGCCTTGGAAGGTGAATGTCGGCGACCCGTGCTGGGTTCCGCCGCTGCGGGACACGCAGAAGAAGCTGGCGGGGTTCGGGCGTCACCCGATCTGGGACAATATCCGGGGGCAGGCCTATCTCGCCATGCGCGGGCCTGAGCCCGTGGGCCGCATCCTGGCGATCGACAACCCGACCCACAACGAGTTCCACGAAGAGAACACGGGGTTCTTCGGCTTCTTCGAGTGCCGGGACGACCCCGAGGCGGCCGCCGGGCTGCTCAAGGCAGCCGAGGACTGGCTACGCGAGCGCGGCAGGGCCAGCGCTCGGGGGCCGTTCAATCCGGCGATCAACTACGAGTTCGGCGTGCTGATCGAGGGCTTCGACACGCCGCCGTACTTCTTGCTGACGCACAACCCGCCGTACTACCAGCGGCTCATCGAAGCGGCGGGCTACGGCAAGGCCCACGACATGTACGCCTACCGTGGCGACGTCTCGATGCTCGACGCGGTGTCAAAGGACAAGAAGTTGATCACGGTCGATCAGATGGTCCGCGAACGCTTCGGCGTCAAAGTACGGCCGATGGACCCCAAGAACTTTGGCCGCGAGGTGGAGACGTTTCTCACGATCTACAACCAGGCGATGGTCGAGACCTGGGGCCACTGCCCGATGACCCGCGACGAGGTCGTTCACTTCGCCAAGGACCTGCGGCAACTGCTGGTGCCGGAACTGGCGCGGATCGCCGAAGTCGACGGCAGGCCGGTGGGGTGCGTCTTTGGTTTGCTCGATTACAACCCACGCATCAAGGAGATTGACGGCCGGCTGTTCCCGTTCGGTTGGGTCAAGCTGCTGGCGAATCGGAAGGGGCTGAAGCGGATCCGCCTGGTGAGCACCAACGTGTTGCCCGAGTACCAGAGCTGGGGCGTCGGCGTCTGCCTGACGGTGAGCATGCTCGAACCGGCGCTCGCGCACGGCGTGACCGACTGCGAGTTCAGCTGGATCTTGGAGAGCAACGACCTGTCGCGCAAGACGGTGGAGAAGGGGGGGGCGTTGCGCTACAAGACGTGGCGGGTGTTTGAGAAGGAGCTGTGACGGAAAGGGGAAAGGGGAATGCCGAAAAGGGAAAAGCTTGAAAGCTTAGGCCGCTTCGAGTTCCGAGCTCTTCCGCTTTCCCCTTTCCACTTTCCCCTTTGGTGTTTGCGACTCGCTCGCCCTTCGCCACAGGTCCGCCAGCGCGTGCAGCAGCCCGGGGCTGTTGGTTTGGCGGTACGGGGAGTCGGCCGGCAAGCCCGCCATCAGGCGTTGGTGCGCTGCGCGTAGCGAGTGGTACGGCAGCGACGGGAAGAGGTGATGCAGGGCGTGGAACTGGAGGCCCACCGGCGCCCAGAGCGTTGTCGTGAAGGGACGTCGTGGGTAGTTGACCGAGTCGAGCAGTTGCTCGGTGAAGGACATCGGTCGGTCGTCTTCGGCGCGGCGGTCGTAGTAGTAGCGGTGGGCGCCGAGCGTGCGCACCGCGTTGATGAAGATCACCGAGACGGCGACGATGTAAACGTTGAGCAGCAGCCAGGGTTCGACGAGCGCGCGGACGCCGCCGATGTCCATCCAGCTGCAAACGTTCAGCACCGTGCTGATGACGAGAAAGCCGAACGTCGCCGCCTCTTGGAGACGGATCGCGCTGAGTTGGCGGTCGGAAGGGAGCGGCCGGACGTAAGCGGGGTCGATGATCATCGACGAGGCGTGCTGGTGGACCCAGTCGCGGACGGGCCGCCCGAGCCATGTCAGCGGCGTCAGCACGCCGAAGCGGAAGATCGCCAGCAGGGGAATGAAGAAGCTCTGCCCCAGGTACGCCAGCAGATGCCAGACAGGCCGCGTGCCGAAGGGCAGGTACTCGCCGTCGTGGCTGGTGCCGTAGCTGCGGCGGCGGTGATGCTCGAGATGGATCGCGTAGGTGAACGAGGGCATCAAGAAGGGGATGCCGATCAACAGGTTCCAGACGAAGCGGAACGTGCGGAACTCCTTCTCGGGCTGGTGGGCGATCTCGTGGGTGAACAGAGCGCACCGATACCCGAGGATCACCGCCGCTACGTACCCCGCGAACCGTGCGGGCCATGGCAGGTGAACGTCCACCATGCAATGGATGCCGACCAGCAAGCCGGCCCAGCTCAGCAAGAGGTCGGTCCAGTAGAGCCAGAGCTTGGGCCGTAGGTCCTCGTCACGCAGCAGGTCCCGCGCCTGTCGCATCGAAAAAGCCGGCTCTGCGGCCGAAGGGTCGATTTCTGCTGACACGCCGCGAACTCCCTCACCACCAGTATCCAGAAACCATGCAACCGAGGCCGATCCTTGCTTGGTACGGCAAAACCGGGGTTGTGTTCAAGTAGGCAAGCTGTCGCCCCCCTCGGCAGGGCTGCGTTTCGAGCCTGGACCCCCCCGCACGGCAGCCGCCCGTCAATTACACTCGGAAGGCCCTTCCCGTTTAATGGGGCCTCGATCCCCGCCCTCTGCCCCGCGACTGCCCGACTTCCGTGTCCGATGTGTTGATTACCGGCGTTGGCGTCGTCTCACCGATCGGGATCGGTGTGGACGCGGTCGGCGATTCGCTTAACTCGAAGCGATCGGGCATCCGCTCCATCGACGAGCTGGCCCAGGTGGGCTGGATTGCCCCGTTCGGGGGGCAGGTCGCCGACTTTGACGGCAAACGCTACGTCCAGCCCCGCAAAAGCCTCAAGGTGATGGCCCGGGAGATCCAGCTGGCGTTCGCGGCGGGCGAGCTCGCCTGGACCGACGCAGGGCTCGACTCGATCGAGGTCGATCCCGAACGGGTCGGCGTCGTCGGCGCCGCGGGGCTGCTCTACTGCGGCCTGGACGAGCTCGCCGCGCCGCTGGCCGAGAGCCTCAACGAGAAGGGCGAGGTCGATCTACGGCTGTGGGGCTCGCAAGGGATGCGGCAGCTCTTTCCGCTGTGGATGCTCAAGTACCTGCCGAACATGGCGGCGTGTCACGTCGGCATCCGCAAACAGGCGTTCGGGCCGACCAACACGATCTCGCTGGGCGACGTGTCGAGCCTGTTGGCGATCGGCGAGGCGGCCGCAGCGATCGAACGCGGCGCGGCCGACGTGATGATCGCCGGCGGCGCCAGCACGAAGCTCGACCTCACGGACCTCGTCTTCCACGGCGGCGCCGGGCTGAGCCGTCACGCGGGCGACCCCGCCGAAGCCTGCCGGCCGTTTGATAAAGACCGAGGTGGGTACGTCGCCGCGGAGGGCGCAGCGTTCTTCCTCCTCGAAAGCCGCGATCACGCCGAGCGTCGCGGCTTCGCCCAACGCGGCGGCAAGGCGTGGGGCAGCGTCGCAGCGGTCTCGACGCGTTGCGAGCCATCGATCGACTCACGCCAACCGACAGGTAAGGCGATCGTTGGCGCCGTACAAGACGCGCTCGAGAAAGCCAGCGTCGCGCCGAGCGACTTGGCGATGGTCAAAGCCCATGGCTCGGCCCGCATCGAAACCGACGCGATGGAAGCCGCCGCCCTGGCGGAGACGATCGGCGACGCCCCGGTAACGGCGCCGACAAGTTATCTGGGGTCTTCGGGCGCCGCGGGCGGATCGCTGGAGTTGGCGCTCGCGCTGGTCGGCTGGCGCCAAGGCGTCGTCCCCGCGACGCTCAACTACGAGACGCCCGACCCGGCGTGCCCGGTGAACGCCTCGGCCGAGCACCGCCCCGCGGACGGCGAGGCGATGCTGGCGCTCAATTATGCGCTGACGGGGCAGGCGATCGCCGCGGTGATCGAACGGGCATAGCGCTAGGGCGAGTCGATGTTTGACACTTCCGCCGCAGCAGGGCTGCACTCGCTACAGCTTGTGGTCACGGCAACGTACCGCGAGGCCCGCTGACAGAAGTAATGCGAGGGCATTCGGTTCGGGGATCGGCCTGATGGACGCTACCGTGAGGCCGATGTCATTGCCGTCGCCCGCCGCGTAGTTTACAGAAAACCCGTATCGGTAATCGCCAAACGCTGTTGTCAAATCGGTATGGCTGGCGAAGAGACCGCCAACGGGCTTTGATCCGCGCTGGTTGACGATGAGAAAGGAATCGCCGACTTCCGCCGGATAGTTAAGCAAGACTTCGAGCGTAGCGCCATCGCCGAGCGATACATCTTCGGTGACAACAAGTTGGTCGTAGTCGGTCCCTGCGACCCCACCGTCGCCAAAGAGTTCAATTTCCAGCGAGCCTGCTCTTAGGTCGTAGTCGCCGAGGATTCTTGTAACGCCAGCAGAATTGCCTGGGGCGAGCGCACCGCCATTCTGGATCAATCTGCCGCTGTTGTATGTGTAGAAGGAACCGACACCTTCAAGGCGGCCGCCACTGAAGTTGAAGGTCGCTTTGCCTGTGCTCGTCAGCTCAATGTCCCCACCGCGGAGTCGCAGCGTCCCGCCCTCCTCCAAGTTGACGCCGCCAATACCGTACTGGGTTCCCATGGAGAGGATTCCCCTGAGGCCGTTGCTCCCGATCTCGACGACGCCACCAGCCGATACGGTCAGGGTTCCCTTGCTGCTGGATCCGACATTAAGTCGAACCTGGTTGTACCACGTCGAACCAACGCCACTGACGATCGCCACGGAGTTTGAAGAGACGCTTCCTCCGACAGAAGAACTTGAGCTGTTGACAACGGCGCCATCTTGGATGCTGAGATCCCCTGATCCAAGGTAGCCAACAAAAAAAGAGCCCCTGCTATTCCAGGCCGAACCATGCCCGGAGACCATCGCCATGCCGGTTACGTGAGGGCGGAAGCCGAGATAGACATCATTCGAGCGAATCGTGCTTCCGTCATCGATTGTCAGACTTCCGTCGGCCGTATTGCCCACATAAGCGTTCTGCGACGAAGTCCAAGCCATGGGATTGCTTGGCAGAACTTGACCGGTGGCGATGATTGCAGAATCGGCGACATCTCTAAACAAAAAGAGAATCAAACCTGTCAGGAGAATGTAACGGCGATGTCCAAACCGCATTGGGTCTTGCCTGCAAGTGGAGATTCCAGGTCGGCTGCAAGGGTTCGGCCATTGTAGTCTAGCTGACGAGCCGGGGGCTGAGTGCGAAGCCACGAAGAGGTGAAAACCTGAGCCGAACGCGCTGGTGTCGGGCATCGCAACGGAAAATTTAGCCGCCGCCAAAAGAGAAAGGGCCGCCCGTTCCTGGGAACGGGCGGCCCTCTCCACAAAGGGGGGGACCTTCGTATTCGATTAGCGTCCGATTCGATGCATCGGACTCGTCGCGATCACCAGGGAGCGCGGACGTGGTAGACGCCGAACTGCGTCGTGTCTTGCGGCCAGATCGGCTGGGGCTGGAACGGGCCGCCGTGAGGGCCGGGGCCCGGCCAGTTGCGGCCGAACTGGTGATCGAGGCGTCCGACGCGGCTGCTACCGACGCCCCAGCGATACTGCGTTTGCAAGTTCGCGGTTGGCGGGACGACGAGCGCCACGGGCTGGCCGTACTGCTGGTGCGCGTAGTTGGCGTGCCAGTTGTAGTTGGTGGCGCGGTACAGGGGCCACATCACGGGGCCGCCAGCTTCGGCGATGCCTGCCGCGATTCCAACAACCGCCAGGGCGGCGACAACGATCCGAGAACGCATGGCGAGTCTCGCTTCTAGCGGGGGAAATAAACGGACAGCGATTGCTGAGACGCGGGCCTGCGACGCAAGTCGTCGGAGGGGTGTTCCGAGCGACCTAACTGCCCAGCCATCAGTAGGCGTAGGACGGGATCGCATCCAGGTGGTCGAAGAAGTTCGCGCCCCGCATCCGGCCCCACAGCGTGTCGTCCCAGAGGCCGAAGGCGGCGGCTTGCAGCTTGTTGCCGCCGGCGTGGTAGCGGACCTTGGTGCGGGTCCACCCGTTGCCGGGGTTGTGGGTCCAGTACGAGCGGTGGTGCTGGTACATGTACTCGTGCGGCATGAACGGCTGGTACGTCACGTAGGTGTGACCCATCGCCGGCGGCACGGGCTGCGGGGCGACGTACATCTGCGCGGCCGTGCCGCTGGGCTGCGGGCCGACGTAGGAGTTGTAGAACAGGTCGTTAGGCCGCTGTTGGCTCACGACGCGGCGGCCGTTCCACCCGTTGTTGGCGTTGGCCGATTGAGCGACGAGGCCCAGCGTGCAGATCGCCAGGGCGGCGATGGTGAAGTAGCGCGACATCGGAAGCCTCCTTGCTCCGTGACTGGGCCCTGGAGGCCCCCCTTTGTGACGCGTAGCAGCCAAGCTCCGCCCGACTGCCTTTCATAATCGTCTAGCCCCAACGATCGGCGTGGCGTGGACGGAGCGGGGAGAGTTTTCGGCGAAGCCCGCAAAGCCGGTACGACCGGACTTTGTGGAAGGTGGGGGCGGCAAGGTTTGCCTAACCGGAAGAGAAGTGGAGCTAGCAGAGCGTAGGCGAGCCGGGTGACGTTAGTCCTCGGAGGGAAGCAGGTACCGGCGTTACTCCGGGAGCTAACGCTTCCCGGCTCGCATCTCACGGTTCGATGATTCGGCAGTGCTGCAAGAAGTACGCCTTTGCTCTAGCGGCGTACCGGTTCGCAGGCACAGCCTTCTCAATGTCGCTCCAGTGGGGGCCGACGCCGACGGCTCGAAGGAGGCGGGCGTATTCGCGATATTCACGGGGCACGGCGCCGCGGCGGAGCATGAAGACGATACGACTCCTGATCCGATCGATCTGTTCCCGAGTCAGATTGGGGAAGCGTCGCAACGACCTCGCTGTCGAAGATTTGATTAAAGAGCCGAATGGAAATCCCTGGTCTTGTTCGATGAACTCAATCCCCAGCTGAGCGCAGGCTAAGTCGCCAGTCTCGATGCCGATTATCACTTCGTGCATTACAGGGTAGACCCATCGCCGATCACCCTCGCTGTGCTGAGCAGGTTGGATGACGAGTGGCTTGGCTATCCCAAACCGCTTCGCGTAGACATGGTAGCGACGGACGATCTCAGCGGCAGACCAAGCGCCCTCGCCGTTATAGTCGATTGTGGTTTCCATCCGACTAATCCAAGGTGTCGCGTCAGAGCCTGTAGGGCGACGACAATACTAGGGTCCTTCGCGGTTCGCCGGTAAGGCGATTCTCGGCCCCCCTTCGCCTCAGCCCCGTTTCGGGCAGAATCTTAGGCTTCCCCTCGAGCCGACCGCCCCGACACGATCCGCTAGCTACCCCCGATGGCCAACCCCAAGACCTCCCGCCGCAGTGACGCCGCCAAGATGGCGGCGTCCCAGAAAGAGATCTCCGTCAGCGAGTTCTTCTCGAAGAACCGCCACCTGCTGGGTTTCGACAACCCGCGGAAGGCCTTGCTGACCACGGTCAAGGAGGCCGTCGATAACTCGCTCGACGCCTGCGAAGAGGCGGGCATCCTGCCGGAGATCTGGGTCCACATCGAGCCCACGTCGGCCGGCAAGTACAAGGTCGGCGTCCAGGACAACGGCCCCGGCATCCTCAAAAAGCAGATCCCGCTGATCTTCGGCAAGCTGCTCTACGGCTCGAAGTTCCACCGATTAAGACAAAGCCGCGGGCAGCAGGGCATCGGCATCTCCGCCGCCGGCATGTACGGCGTGCAGACCACCGGTAAGCCGGTAAAGATCGTCTCGAAGATCTCCAAAGGCAAACCGGCCCATTACTACGAAATCCAGATCGACACCAAGAAGAACGAGCCCCGCATCCTCAACGGTAAAGGCGAAGGCGAAGACATCCCCACCGGCGACAAGGGGATCGCTTACATCGAGAAGCACGGCATCGAATGGGTGCCGCAGGACCATGGCACGCGGGTAACGATCGAGCTTGAGGCGAAGTACGTCCGCGGCCGCGGCAGCGTTGACGAGTACCTCGAGCAGACGGCAATCGCCAACCCGCACATCACGCTCCACTACATCGACCCGGAGAGCTACCAGTACGACTACCTGCGCTCCGCCGAGGTCTTGCCGCCCGAAGCGAAGGAGATCAAGCCGCACCCGTACGGCGTCGAGATCGGCCGGCTCGCGACGATGGTCGAGGAGGCCGAGTCGTCCACGGCGAGCGACTTCTTCAAGACGAAGTTCAGCCGCGTGACCCCGGCCATCGCCAAGAAGATCTGCGAGACGGCGAAGGTGAGCACGCGCACCAGCGTGAAGAAGCTCGACCGCCCGGCGATCGAGAAGCTCTACGAGGCGATCCAAGCGACGAAGATCTCACCGCCGGCGACCGACTGCATCTGTCCGATCGGCGAGGACCTGATCCTGCGTGGCTTGCACCACGTGGTGCCGGCCGAGTTCTACGCCGCCGCGACACGGCCGCCGGCGGTGTACCGCGGCAACCCGTTCGTGGTGGAAGTCGGCCTCGCCTACGGCGGCGCCGCGCCGACGCAGAACGTGACGATGGACCTGCTGATCGAATTGCTTGAAGAGACCGATACGCGGACGGTGCGGCAGTTCCTGATCAACACGTTCAACGGCCTCGGCGCCGAGGCCGCCGACCGGATCGTTAAAGAGTCGGGCCTGAAGACACGGCAGACGCCGAACAAGCTGAAACCGAAGGAGCGCGAGAAGCTGTTCGAGGCGATGAAGAACGTTAACGTCGCCGAAGGCCAGCAGATGGACGTGCTGCGGTTCGCCAACCGCGTGCCGCTACAGTTCCAGCAGGCGGCGTGCGCCGTGACGCAGACGGTGCTGCAAACCAACTGGCGCGGCTACGGCCTCAGCCAAAGCCGCGGCTCGTTGCCGAAGGGCCCCGTGCGTCTGATGGTCCACATCGCCAGCGTGTGGGTGCCGTTCACCAGCGAGAGCAAGGAAGCGATCGCCGCGTACCCGGAGATTCAGAAAGAGATTCGCTTAGGCCTGCAATCGGTCGGACGCAAGCTCGGCATGTTCCTCCGCCGCCGGCAGAAGACAAGGCAGCAGACCGACCGCCGCGAAGTCTTCATGCGTTACCTCAAAGAGGTCGCCGGCGCCGTGAGCACAATCAACGCCGCCGAGGAGAAAGAGCTGTACGAGCAACTTGTCACGGTCGCGCAAAAGCACACAGCCGACGCCGACGTAAAGATGGACGACCGCGGCCGCAAGATTGTCGACGATCCGACCCAGCTTGACCTCGGCGAGAACGTGCTGATCGTCGATCCAGCGCACCATCAAGCGGCGATCAACCGCGTTGTGACGGCGCCGGAAGCCGTCGAGCCTTCGGCTTTAGGGAATTGAACCACAAAGGGTACGAAGGACACGACGGCCGTGATGGGCGGGTCTTAGCTTGGCGTAGTGGCATCCTTGGCGACTCGGCCGTAGTCCAAGAAGAGACCGACTATCATGACCAACAAGAAGGCCACATCGATTCGAGCACCGTTGTGCTTCACCACACGGTTAGTGAAGAGCCGTCGCAGCTTGCCGACGGATGGAAGCGGCCGGCGCGCAGCTGTTGACCTGATGTGGCGTCGCCCTGTGAGTTGCACCGCGACTTGCGCAACGACATGGAAGGCCTCGGCGAATTGTTCTCGAACCACCTGCCGAGCTGCTGTCGCTTGATGCAGAGTTGTTTGACGAAGAAGTCTTGAAGCTGTGAATTGAATAGGTGACAGGCGTTGAAGATGTTAGCTTCTGAAGATCGGTCAGTGCCAGATGCGGCTCTGGACTGTAACGAATCTCTTCAACGCCTTACTCACACTCGATCCGCCAATCGCTTCGTGGGTTAGGAGTCGAGGCCACGCAACGGAAGGGGGATCGGATGAGACGCCTGTTGCACGAAATTCGGCATAACCCTCTGTTGTGGCTGCTGGTGTTTGTGCCGTTGGTCTTTGCCGCGGCGCAGGTCTGGCCCGAAGCGCACACACTGCTCTTTGTGTTGTCGGTGCTGGCCATCGTGCCGCTGGCGGCCCTGCTGAGCCACGCCACCGAATCGGTCGCCGCCAAAACGGGCGATTCGGTTGGCGGCCTCCTCAACGCAACGCTCGGCAACCTCACCGAGCTGGTGATCGCGATCACGGCGTTACGCGCGGGGCAGATCATGCTGGTGAAGGCGTCGGTCGCCGGCGCGATCGTCACCAATACGCTGTTCATGCTCGGCGCGTCGTTCCTGCTCGGCGGCCTGAAGCACCACGTGCAGGAGTACAACAGGACGAGCGCCCGTGTCCAGGCGGGCATGCTCTTCCTGGCGACGATCGCGCTGCTGGTCCCTTCGGCGGTCTCGGGCGCCGATTCCGCGGCGGCGTTCAATCAACAGCTGAGCGTCGGCCTGGGCGTTCTGTTGATCACGGCTTACGCGCTGGGCATGCTGTTCTCGCTGAAGACGCACCGCGAGTTGTTTGCGAGCGTGGAGCATGCCGAGTCGGGCCACGAGGCGCCGTGGCCGTTGGGGTTGGCCTTGGCTACCCTCGCCGGCGTTACGGTGCTGGTGGCGCTGGTGAGCGAGGTCTTTGTCGAGTCGGTGCAGCAGGCGGCGGAGACGTTCGGGATGACTCCGGCCTTCGTGGGGTTCATCGTCGTGTCGCTGGTCGGCGCCGCGGCCGAGATGGCGACGGCGTTCGCGGCCGCACGCAAGGATCGGCTCGACATGAGCGTGGGCATCGCCCTGGGGAGCGCGTCGCAAATCGCGTTGTTTGTCGCGCCCGTCCTGATGCTGCTCAGTTACGTGGTCGGGCCGGCGCCGATGGACTTGCAGTTCTGGCCGGGGGCGGTGGTGATGATCCTCATCGCGACGCTGACCGCGACGCTGGTCACGAACTCCGGAAGGTCGGCGTGGTTCGTGGGGGTGCTGGTGCTGATGGTTTATCTGATCTTCGCGATGACTCTGTACTTGTTGCCGCCCCGTGTTTAGCTGACTTGGTCCCAGATTGCTTGAGATGACCCGTAAGCTTGAACAGCGTAGCCGTGAGGTTGTCAGATTGTCCGATGTTTACCCTTTGTTCGCATCCTTCTGACACCTCTAAGTCTCTTTTCGGCGGCGCTGCCTCGTAACTGCAGGAGCAGGGGAGGGGGTCGAGGGAGTTGAGACGTTTGCGTTCCGGGGCGATCTCGGCAGTCTGCCAGAGGAGCGGCTTCTGAGACGCTCACCGAAGGCGCCGTAAAGCGACTCGTTACCGTTTGGGCGAGCGGCCGCTACGGTGAAAGGGCGCCGTCCTCGCCTTCCGTCCAGGAGGTGTTCCTTATCTCTCTACACAGGCAGGACGATGTCCGGGGTTGTTTGTCGATCTGACGTGGCGGTTCAGCTACAATCCACGCCGGCTCTTCATGGCCCGGGGATGGTTGACGGCAAGCGTTGACCTTCAACCCTAACGCCAAGTGGTAAATTGCTTATCGCAGCAGGTCCCGCGATCCTCCGTTCGCTGGGGCCAACCTGTTAGTAAGCCGATTCACGTTGGGCCGAGACGGTAGCCTCTCTTCATTAAGAACGTCCGCATTCCCAAGGTTGTTTACGATGTCGCTTCCTAAAACGACGGCCTGTTTCGCTGGGATGCTGTTGGTCTGCTGCTGGATTCCCCCCGCTTTCGGTGAGGGTTTTGAGAGCTTGATGGCAAAGGTTCCCAGCGACGTAAATCTCGTCGTGATGGTAAACGCTGAGAAAATCTTCGCTAGCGAGGCCGGCGTCGCCGGCGGCTGGCGACAAGAGTACCAATCCCGATTCGCGGCCGCGCCGCTCCGAATGCCGCCTGACGCTAGGCAGTATGTCTTGGCGGCCTCAATTGACCTGGCGACTCTCACGCCAAGTCGCGAAACCGCGGTCACACGGATAAACACCGACCTCAGCATCCCGATGGTCCAACGCCTAGTTGGGGGATCGCTCGACGAGATCGCGGGTCGGGAGGTCGTTTCAACGCCGCGCGACGGTCACATTATCAAGCTGGGCCCAAGTGAGTTCGCGATTGTTCGACCGAGCGACCGCCAATCGACGGGGCGTTGGTTGAGCGCCGTCATCGATCGTGACAAACCCGCATTGTCCCCCTACCTAGCTAAGGCCGCTCAGTACCCCGACCGGGTCGGTACGGAACTGATTATGGCGCTCGACTTGACGGGCGCGGTGGGTCAAGCCGCGGCGCGCGACGCGCTCAACGGCTCGAAAGTCCTCGCTGACGAAGGCGTCGATCTCGATCAAGCGGCCGCCGTCCTGGCGAGCGTCCGTGGACTGACTCTCGGCGCACGGGTTACCGATCACGTGTCCGGATCGTTGAAAGTGGACTTTGAACAATCGGTCTCTCCCCTCGAGCCCGTCGCCAAGCCCCTGATGCTAGAGGTGCTCGCCGAGGCGGGTCTCGCCATCGACGAGTTCAACGACTGGAAGCCGCAAACCGACGAGCACTCGATCCGCCTCTCGGGCGAGCTGACAGGCAGCGGGCTGCGGAGGATTTTTAGCCTCTTTGAGCTCGACGGCACGGTCCTCGATCAAGCGGCCGACGACAACGGGGGCGGAGTGAATCCCTCCGAGGATCGCTACGCGGCAACCGCAGACGCAACGCTCGCCTACTTTCGAGGGATCGAGGAACACCTCAAGGACCTGAGTCGCGAGCACGGCGCGTCGTCCTACTACACAATCGGACGTTGGTTCGATAAGTACGCCAAACGAATCGATCGCATGCCCATCCTGAACGTCGATCCCGAACTCGTCGAGTTTGGCTCGCAAGTAGTCGGCCAGCTTCGTGACTGTGTGGACGCGATCAAAGGGAGCGGGATCCGCAGCGAGGCCCGCGGCGCCTCGGTCGAACCGGTGTACGACTACTACCCCGTCTTTGTTGGCAGCAACTATGCGGTCCGGGACGATATGCGAGAGGTCGAGTCGCAACGACGTGCGATTCGCGCGAACGAGCAAGCGCAGAGCTCGACGACGGTGCGGGGCGTCGTCCGTCAAATGCAAGACGGCATGTCCGGCATGCGGCGGCACATGACGCAGAAGTACCAAGTCGAGTTTTAATATAGCTTAGCTAACGTAAGCTTTACAGCCGCCTCTGCGAGCCCGTGCGGCGCTCGCGGGGCGAAGCGGTTGATCTCGATGAGGCTTGAACCGCTATGCTCCTCTTCGTGATCGCCCTGTTGCTCACCACGATCACCGTGCTGATTCACAGCGTGGGGATGTACGTGTCATTGACGTTCTGCCAGCGGTTTTGGAAAGCCCGGTCTCGGCATCGATGGATTCGAACCGAGGTTCTGATGGTCTCGCTCGTCGGCGGGCTGCTGGTGACGCACCTGCTGGAGATGGGTGTCTGGGCGACGCTCTACTGGTCGTGGGGCATGCTCCCCGATTTCGAGACGGCCGCTTATTACTCGTCCACCAGCTACACGACCGTTGGCTACGGCGATGTGGTGCTCCCCACGAAGTGGCGCATGCTCGGCCCGGTGGAAGCAAGCGTCGGCGTTCTGATGTTGGGGTGGTCGACCGCCATCATCGTGGCGATCGTTCAGAAGGTCTCTCGTGAAGGGCCGAAGGATTGATCGAGGAGACATCGTTGGGCACGCTGACCTCGTCGACGAGGGCTCTCGCTCTGCCGTCGCCGTTCACGGACCCTTCTGGGTCGCGACTGGTGCTGAGTGGAACTACCCTCGCCCCGCGTCGCCTTGGTGGATTTACCCCAAAAACCCCCCGCCGGGAGAACCACCTCCCAGCCGCCACGACAGACGCTCCCTGGCATGCGTTCTGAGGGCCGTAGGGGCTACGTGGAGTGGCGATTGGGTGTTCGCCCGTCCATGTGTAGGGTGAGGGTGACGAGGCCCGGATGGGGCCTCTACGGGGCTCTGGCGCGGTGGGCGGATATTCGGGTTTTCCGGCGGCTTTTTGGGCGGGGTTTGGCCACCGAGGCGGCTGAGTAGGGTGGGACGGTTCTGGGTCCCGGCTAAACGACGTTTCGAATGAAGCGGGCGGGCTCCAACTCTAGCGCCGCAACGGGCCCTTCGTAGGGATATGAATTGGTTCCTTCGTCGTGCCATCGGTGTCGCGTGCTTGTTTGATCGCTTGCGCCAGCCCGCTTAAACTTCCTCCGTTGTTATTTATCGACTCGGAACCGTCTTCTCAGAGGTTGGCAAGTGGCCGTTGCTCAATTACGCCGCTCGATGGTCTGCTGCGAGATCTGGCTTGTAGTGCTGACGGTGCTCGCCCTGTTTCCAGCGCCTTGCCGAAGCGAGTTGGGCAAGCATCAGGTCGTGATGATCTCCGGACAACAGGCGCCGGGCGTCGCTGATGGCGTGACCTTTAGAAGCGTAAGCCAACAGGAGATTCTTGCGCCGCTGCTCAATAACCAAGGCGACTTGTTCTTCCTGACCTGGCTAGAGGGACCGGGCGTCGATACCACCAACGACTGGGCGAACTACTTCTACGACGGCGATTCTCTACGGCTGGTCGCTAGGGAGGGGGAGACCGCCGCCGGGCAACCGCGCGGGGTACGGTACGAATCGCTCTACTTCGGTCATCGCAATCTCAGTGAGCAAGGCGCCGTGGCCTTCGGCGCGGACTTGACGGGCGGAGACGTCACCGGCGCCAGCGACTTTGCTCTTTTCGAGTCGCAGGCAGGAACGACAACGACCGCGGCGCGGCTCGGCAGCCCGATTACGTTCCCCAACGTCGGCGAACGCACGTTGACGGGACCAATCTCCAATGTCACGTACGACAGCAACGGGTTCCTCCACTACAGTTCGCGCGTCAACGACGTGTCAGGGAATGAGTCAACTCAAGCTTTCTTCCGTGTCCGTAGCGGACGATCGACGCCGTTGTTTGGCCAAACATCCGCCTACCCCGATCCCTTACAGTTCGTCACGCAAGTCTCCCTGGAAGAGAACGGCGGAAGCAGCGCGGCGGTGACTCGTCTGCTGCCGCTGGGCAATCGGCGCGTCGATTCGCAGATTATCGACTTCCGTGGCGGCTCGGCGACTCCGATCGTCAACGAGGGAGACCTCCCTCCCGGCTATCCGGAGTTTACGGAGTTTGGGAATCCCAATATCACCACGCCGTTCATGAACGTCGCTCGGAATGCGGAAGGGAAGACCGTCTTCACCTCGTGGCTCTACAACGGCATCTTCGCCGGAAACGGGTTGCGTCGTTCGGTGTGGGCTTACGACCCGAGCCTGGACGAGCCGTTGCGTGAAGTCATCGCGGCGACACAAACGCTTGCGGCGCGCCCCGATTTCCGGGTGTCGGACATCTATAGCGACGGGAGCGTTCAGCCGCTGCAGATCAATGACCTCGGCGACGTGGCGTTCTACGCCAACCTCTCCAGCATCGCCGCCCCTGGCGAAAACCACATGGCGTTGATGGTCGAACGCGATGGCGTGCTGGATTGGATCTATAGGGACGGGGAACAAGTCCCGGGCCTGCCCGCGGGAACAACGTTTTACCGGAACCCGACCTTCACCAGCGAGTCGGGCATTCAGATGAACCGAGTCGGGCAGATCGCCTTCAGCGCCAGCTATCGAAATCCCGACGGCAGTTTTGGTGGTGGGGTTTTTCTAGCCGAGCGTGAGGGCGGCGTGATTCCGCTTGTGTTGAGAGGTGACCAAGTCGAAGTCGAGCCTAACGACGTCCGAGAAATCCAAGGCATGGCCTTCGCCTCCGACGCCTCGCCCGGCGGGGGGCTCGCTAGCGGATTCAATGACAACGGCGACCTGGCGGTGCTCGTCCGGTTTACCGACGACACAACAGCGATTCTGCTCGTCGATGCGATTCCCGAGCCCACCACCATGAGTCTGCTCGGATTTGCTTTGATGGCACCAATTCCCCGGCGCCGAGTTGGAGTCTATAGGTACTAACTGGGCTTGGCAGGTGAGGGCTGCCCTACACGTTCGGGAAACTTTTCGCGTGGACGCATTTGAGCACGTTGTCGCTGGGATCCATGATCGACAAGGATATTGGACTGCGATCAGTCATAAAGTCCCGTTAACAGCCAAGGACAAGGCGGAGATTGGCCGAATTTCTTCTCCACGCTGGGAGATTGATGTCATCGCGTACAAGCCCACGGAGAATGTGGTCAAAGCGATCGAGTGCAAGAGCTACCTGGATAGCCCCGGCGTCGCGCGTCGTGGCTTCGAAGGAGGTAAGAACCTCAAGTTGTTCAATGAGCCGGTGCTGCGTCACGTTGTCTTGTCACGGCTCCTTCAATCACTCAAAGAGTCGGGCGCCATTCTTCCCAATGCCTCCGTCCAGCTTTGTCTCGCAGCGGGTCGGATGGTCACGAAGCATCGGCCGTGGGTCGAAGAGCATTTTGCGAAGAGCGGATGGGAGCTAATTACGCCCGAAGACATCCGGCAGCGAATCGTAGCAATGGCAGACGGGGGCTACGAAAACTCCATTGAGGCGGTCACAGCGAAAATGCTGTTGCGAAATCAGAAAGTCCTTTAGTTTGGTTTCCTAGCTTGAACCGTCACGCGTCAATGGTAAGCGTTTGCTCGATCGGTGGGCTACTTTGGTTGTGCACCTTTGCAAGACCACGGATGACACGAATCGCATGGAGGAGGTAGCACCACCTCTTCTATCCGAGGTATCGGTGTCATCCGTGGTTACATCGTCTAGTGGCGCGCCGGGGGCTGCCGCCCTCGGCTGAGGATCGAAGGTTAGTGGTTACGGCGTTGCGACGGGTTCGCCGACTTTGGGCCAGCCTTCTTCGCCCCACGTTAAGGGACGCACTTGCAGGATGCGGTGGGCGTCGAGGTTCTGCATGTCGTACGTGTGGTGCACCATCCACTGTTTGCCGTCGGGCCATTCTTCGCTGGGGGGGCTGGTGAGGACGCCGTTGTGGCCGGGGCCGCGCCAGCGCTCGCTGCTTTCGAGGATGATCGTGCCGCCCCCTTCGAGCATCGGCTTGCCCTCGGCGTCGACGTACGGGCCTAGCGCATCCTTGCTGCGGCCGACGGCGACGCGGTAGGTGCTGTCGGCGCCGTCGCAGCAGGAGTCCCACGATACGAACAGGTAGTAGTAACCGTCGTTGAAGAGCACGTACGGCGCCTCGATGACGCGGTTCGGCGCGTCGGGCCGCGCGGCGACCGCTTGGATCTCGGCGCCCTCTTTGAACTTGCCCGTGGCGGGATCGACCTCGGCCGCCTTGAGGCCGGTCCAGTACGAGCCCCAGTAGAGGAGCCAGCGGCCGTCTTCATCGACGAGCAGCGCGGGGTCGATCGCGTTGAAGTTGGTCGTCTCGGGGCTCGACGCGACCACCAGGCCGCGGTCGTCCCACTTGTAGTCGGGGCTCTCGGGGTCGAGCGACTTGTTCACGGCCAAGCCGATGACCGACTTCTGGCTGCCGAAGGTCGAGACGCTGTAGTAGAGGTAGTAGAGTCCGTCGTGGTAGCTGAGGTCGGGCGCCCAGATGCCGTCGGTCCCCGGGATCGCGCGGCGCGCCCAACGCGGAACAGCGCGATCAAAGACGCGGCCGTAGGGTTCCCACGACTTGAGGTCGGTGCTGCGGAGCAGCTTCACGCCGCGGCCGGTAGCGGCGACGTAGTAGGTGGTGTTGCCGTCGTCATCGGTGACCGCGACCCCCGTCGGGTCGGCGGCGCCGTTGAGTAGGCCCTGACGCGGATCGGCTTCCGCGGCGTGGGTCGTCGCGGCGAAGCAGGCAAGAATGGTGATTGAAACGAGCGGGGGACGTCGCAAGGAGTGAGTCATTGGTTGTAGGGCGGGTGTCGTTCGCCGAAATGAGAGTGGGTTGGAAGTGCTACGACAGTTTACCACGGAAAGGAGGCTCCGTGGCGAGTCGAGGCAGGGCCCGAAAATGACGCCAACAAAGAAGAAGGTTTGAACCACGAAGGGCACAAAGGGCACGAAGAAGGAGTGAGCCCGGTGGGAAATCTATAGGGTACCAACCCTATCGGTCGATCCACCTCACGTCCTTTTCTTAGTGTCCTTCGTGCCTTTCAGTTCATTCCTTCCTTCGCGCCGATTCGCGTCCTTCGCGGATAAGAAGACAACTCAGTTCAGACACGGCCAGGATCGTTTAGATGACAAGACCCGGTGCCGCGTTCGATCTGGAGCGTCGTATGCTCGATGCCAAAGCGGTCGTGTAGCGCGTCGGCGGTGCGGTGGAGGAACTCGTCTTCGTCCGTGAGTGTGGGCCGTACGAGGTGCGCGGTGAGCGCAGTTTCGCTCGTGCTCATCGCCCAAATGTGGAGGTCATGCACCGCGGCGACGCCGTCGAGGCTGGCGAGATAGTCGTGCACCTCGGTGGGGTCGATGCCTTCGGGCACGCCCTGGATCGCCAGGTTGACCGACGCCAGCAGAAGACTCCATGTGCTGAAGAAGATCACGGCGGCGATCACCAGGCTCGTAGCGGGATCGATCCATGTCCAACCGGTGGCGTAGATTCCCAAGCCGGCGAGCACCACGCCGACAGAGACGCCCGCATCGGCGGCCATGTGGAGGAAGGCGCCGCGGACGTTGAGATCATGTTGCCGGCCTGACCAGAAGAGCAGGGCGGTAGCCGTGTTGATGACGACGCCGATCGAGGCGACGACAACCACCGGTAGCCCGACGATCTCGGCGGGTTCGGCGAGTCGGTGAACCGCTTCCCAGGCGATAGCCCCAATGGCCGCCAGCAGCAGCAAGGCGTTGCCGAGCGCCGCGAGCACGCTCGCCCCGCGCCACCCGTAAGTGCGTCGCGGCGAGGGGGCGACGGACGCCAGCGTGTGCCCGCCCCAAGCGAGCAGCAAACCGACCACGTCGCTCAAGTTGTGGCCGGCGTCGGACAGCAGGGCCAGGGAGCCGATAGCGAACCCGTAGCCAGCCTCAACAGCGACGTAGATCAGGTTGAGCGCGACGCCGAGGGCGAACGCCTTGCCGTATTCCGCGGGGGCGGGGTGGTGATGCGAGTGGGACATGACGCCCGATTTTGCCGTCTGCAATCGGTCGCTGGCAGTGGTCGTTCCGTCATGCGGCCGACAAACGCCGCGTTTTCCGCGACCGACGATCGGCTAGCCGGGGGTGGGGCGGTCGCCGTAGAATCTGGGATTCGCGGAACTGCCGCGATCTCGACTCTAGTCTCGACCCCTGGCGCCCCCTTGGCCGACACGACCGAACCGACGCCCGTTCACCTGCCCAATCCAAAGCTCGCCGCGTTGCTGGCGTGGCTTTTCCCGGGGCTGGGGCATCTTTATCAGGGACGCCGCCGCAAGGGCGTCCTGTTCATGGCGTCGATCGTGAGCCTGTTCCTGGCGGGGATGGTCATCGGCAAGGGCCAGGTGGTCTACGCCTCGACGCTGCCGCTCGCGCCGGTCCCGCCGTTCCTCTACGACGGTTGGCCGTTCATTTGCCAGTCGGGCATCGGCGTCGTGGCGATCCCCGGCTGGATCGAGCGCTCGCGGTACATGGCGAACGAGGGCCCGCTCTTCATCTCGGCGTTCTACCCGCCGCCGTCGAGCGAACGCGACGCCCGAGAGCGACGCGTCGATCTGACTTCGACCGACGAGTCGGGCGAAGAGGTGCGACACCCCAACGGACCGGCAAAGCGACGCTACGACCTCGGCTTCCGCTTCGAGGTCGGGATGGTCTACACCGTCATCGCCGGTCTCTTGAACTTGCTGGTGGTGTACGACGCGCACTCGGGGCCGATGCTCGCCGAGGAAGAGAAAGAAGACGAAGAGAAGAAAGACGCCGAGAAGTCAGCGCCCGACGGGTCAGCCGCCTAGCACCGCGCGTCGCGCCGACGCCGTCCAATCGTTGAGAAGACTCTGATGGAAATGCTGCCACTGCTCGCCGAGGTCAATCGGCTGTTGTACGCCCCGCCGTTGTTGGTGGCGGTGAGCCTCGTCTACGCCGCGACGCGTCACGAGGATATGCCGTCGATACTGCGTCACGCGGTGCGATTCGGCGTCGGCACGGTGGGTTTCATGGTCGTTGTCGCCGTGGCGATCGAAGCGCTGGCGTTCTTTCAGTAGCGGTTAGCGCTTTGCAGTTAACGTCCATCACGCTCGCGATAGCGTACTTTATTTTGCCGTAGCGTCTCGCGCAGAGACGCGGAGATGCCGAGGGTAGGCAGCGAAGACTCACGCCAAGCAGCCAAGGCGCAAAGACAAATTCGTTGAGAAATGAGCAATGAGCTCAGCCGCGAACGATCGCAGAGCAACGCGTTCTTTGCGGCCTAGCGCCTTGCGTGGGTCTTGAAGGCATCTAACTCCGCGCTTCTGCGTCTCTGCGCGAGACTTCCCCACGTTGCTCCGTGGATCAGAGCGAGGCTAGAAACGCTACGGCCAAGTGAAGCACGCTTTAACAGCTAACAGCCAACCGTTAACCGCAAAAAAATCCCCTCCGTCAGCGGTTCGATGCCTTCGGGACACCGAGCCGCCTCAGGAGGGGCAAGGAAACGCTTCGCGACTACCTCAGAGAAGGTCACCAAGGTAGCGGGGCGATGCGGTTATTGGTTGTCGGCATCGACATCCACATCGGCACGCGGCGTATCGACATCGACACGCTTGCGGCCGGTGGCCGGGTCTTCGGTGACCTCGACGTCGCCGATCGGCGTATCGACGTCGCTGATCGTGCGGTCCGGGGTCACGGCGTCGGAGATGTCTTCGCCGGCCTCTTCCATGCTCTCTCCGAGGGTGTCGTTGTCGGCGTCGTAATCCTGACGCTCTTCCAACTCGACCTCGTCCTCGACGGCCGGGTCATTAATGACCGGCTTTTGGCTTTCATAGGTCGTCGCGTCTTGGCAGCCGGTGAAGGCGGCGAGGCCGGCGAAGGCAGAAGCGGCGGCAAAGTGACGGAGGGTAGAACGCATGATGGTTAGCTCCAGGTAAGTGAAACGGTGTGTGAAAGTTGGTGGCGTTGCAGGCGATGGGCTCTGGAAAACCCAGGAACTGCTTCGCCACCGGTGGGGCAAGCCCCGTGCCAATGCGTGCCCGGGTGCCGGGTTGGCCTAATTGACCAGTTTCATTGCGATAACCGGGCGGAGACGCTGGGCGCCGGCCACGAGGGGTGAGTCGTTGGCGAGCACGGTGGTTGCGGCTCGATCAGCCGGTGGAAAGCGATCCTCTTCCGGTCCCTTCTCGAAATGTCGAGATGTTAAACGGGGAAAGACTGGTTGCTTGAAAATTGGCGTACATGGCGGCGACGCGATCGATACGAACGCCGCGCATCCATGCGAAGACCAACGTGTATCCGTCAACGACTTCATTTAAAGCGAGAACCGGTAGCAAGCGTGCGCTGGCACGCCTTTCGCTTCTCCGTTGCTCAACCTGATGAAGGAAGTCGCGACGCCGAGCTCGGCTCGTCGGCGACTTCCTAGGCGCCGTGGCGTACGCGGCGTGGCGTCGCCGCCACTGGCGCGATCGCACAAACCACACTGTAGGAGAGAACCATGAAGTACTCGATTCTTAGCGCCGCGTTGGCGCTCGGCATTGCCCCGGCGATGCTCGTGGCCCAACAACCCGCGAACCAACCCGGCGTCTCGCAGCCGTATGAAACGAACAAGGCTGTCGCCGATGACCGGACAGTCGATCGCAACGAAATCGATCGTGCGGACGAAGTCACCCCCACGGGCTTGATCCGCGCTAGCCAGATGATGAACGCCGCGGTTTACAACAACGCGGAAGAGCAGGTGGGTACGATCTCGGACGTCGTGCTCGACCAGCGGACCGGGCAGGCCCGCTACGTCGCCCTCTCGACGGGCGGCTTCCTTGGCCTCGGCGACGCGCTGCACGCCATCCCCTTCAAGTCGGTGAAGACGCAGGTGCATGATGGCGACGAGGTCTTCGTCCTCAACATCGACGCCGAGCGTCTCGAGAACGCCAAGGGCTTCGACCAGGACAACTGGCCGAACATGGGCGACCGTAATTGGCAGCAGACCAACGACCGCCAGTACGGTGACTATGATCGTCAGTACGGTGACAGCGACCGCGTCGCGCCGCAGCAGTGATCTGCTAGCGGATAGCAACTAGGCGTTGCGGAACCCCGTACCTTCTTCGGAAGGGGCGGGGTTCTTTTATGGTTCTTTTATTTAGTCCTGAGGGCTTGGGTGATCAGGCAGACGATCGAACCAGAGCCGCTTGCACCTCGGTCTCGAGCAAGTTCCAGTCGATCGGTTTTGGAATATAAGCGTTGCAGCCCGCTTCGAGGCAGCGCTCCCGGTCGCCAAGCATGGCGCTCGCCGTGAGAGCGATGATCGGGATGTCCTCCCCCGCGGCGCGGAGACGCTGGGCCGCTTCGTAGCCCGACATGACGGGCATGTTCATGTCCAACAGCAGCACGTCGTAGGGGTCGCCCGCCTCGTGCGCTGCGCTAAGCTGCTGGAGAGCCGACTTGCCGTCGTCGACGAAGTCGATCCGCGTGGCGTGCGGCGTGAGAATCTTGCGGAGCAGGAACTGGATGCTGGCCGTGTCCTCGGCGACGAGGATCGCTCCTTTGCGCTCGATCTTGACCGCAACGCTCGACTGCTTCGCCCGGCGGTCGGCCATGTTACGCAGGCGCTGCATCGGCGGCTCGATGTAGGGCAGGTGCAGACAGAAGGTCGATCCCTTCCCGACTTCACTTTCGAGGGTCAGTCTCCCCCCCAGCAGGGACGCAAGCCGCGACGCGATCGCCAGCCCCAGGCCAGCGCCGCTGTTGACGCTGTGTGATGCGGCGCCGGGGAGTGTTCCCTCGTGGGCCTGGTGGAAGGCGTCGAAGACGGCGTCCTGCTCGTCGTCGGCGATGCCGATGCCGGTGTCCTCGACGCAAAACAGCATCTCACGTTGGCCGTCAGTCGTTTCGGAGGAGACCGAGAACCGAACGGAGCCCTCTTTTGTGAACTTGATGGCGTTGGAGACGAGATTCGAGACGATCTGCCGCACCCGCGCCGGGTCCGTTTGCAAATGACGCGGTAGAGGGTCTTGGAGATCGAGCGAGAACGCGAGCCCTTTGGCCAGCGCCAACGGCTGCATCAGCGAGCGGATGTCTTCGGCGAGGGTGATGACGTCGCAGACACCCTGCTTGCGGACGGTGAGCCGGCCGGCCTCGATCTTCGAAAGGTCGAGAACGTCGTTGAGCAAGTGGAGCAGGAGTTGTCCCTGGCGGTGGATCAGGCTTGCGGTCGCGGAAGTCGATGCGTCCGGCGCCTCGCGAACGAGCGACTCGGCGCAGCCGAGGATCGCGGTCAACGGCGTGCGGATCTCGTGGCTGGTGTTCGCAAGGAACTGGCTCTTGGCGTTGCTGGCGGCCTCGGCTTCGAGTCGGGCTTTGGCGAGGTCCTGTTCGATGAGCTTCTGTACGGTGACGTCGTAGTTGACGCCCACCAGCCGCCGATGCCGTCCTGGCTCTTGGACAAGCCGACCGCGTCCGGCGATCCACTTGCGCTCGCCGTCGGGCGTCGTGATCCGGAAGACGTGATCGTAGGTCGCGCCGTACTCAATTGTCAGCTTCAGGACGCGTTGCAGCTCGTCGCGGTCGTGCTCGTCCACGAGCTTGTAGAAGTCGGTGATTTGGACGATGGTTTCGCCCTCTTCTACGCCGGGGTGGCCCGTCATGCCGACGAGGGCGGCCTCGGTGGCGTCGAGACGCACCTCGCCGGTGTCGAGGTTCCATTCCCAAGCTCCCATCGATCCCGCGGCGAGCGCCATTGAGAGCCGCTCTTTTACTTCCTCCAGACGCAGCGTCTGCCGATCGACTTCTTGCTGAAGTTCTTCGGGACTGCGAAAGAGCAACAGGTGCGGCAGGTAGTACGCCAGCGTGATGGCGGTCAGACACGACGAAACCGCGGTCACGACCTTCACCACGGCTGAGAGCCGGTAGATGGGATGCCAGAAGATGATCGCCTCGATCAAATGGACCGAGCCGCAGGCGAGGATGAAGATGGCAAAGAGCACGAGAAGCCGCGGCGCCGGCAGATGGCGGGCGCGGCGCAGAGCGATCAGCAGCAGGATGGGGATCGCCACATACGCCGTTGCCGTGGCGATGTCGGCGACAATGTGGGTCCAGCCGAGCCAAGGCTCCTGGCTCCATGCCGACCCGCAATTCCACCGCGCTGGAAACCCCTCGGTATCGAGGAGGAAACCTGTCATAAGGGAGAGAGTCACCAGGGGTGGAGTTTTCGGGCGCCCGCGCCCTTCGAGAGCGGCAATTCTCCAGAGCGAACCGCGTGCCGACAAGCGGCCCGACAGCAGACGGCACAGTACTTGCTCAACGTGTTTAGCCCGCCTGAATTGCGCTCTGCGAACGCGCGGCGCCGGGGGCGCCAAGTCCTTCCTCGGAGTGCATTATCGCGCAACCCACCTCAAATGGCCGAAGTCTCTCCGCAACCCTCTGTGGAGACGGCTTCGCTGAATCCATCCCACCGACGAATCGAGCGCTCCTGTGCTGGCGCTAAGGCCGAGAAGCCCGCGATCGCTGTGCGGGTATGGCCGTCGATCAACCAGTTGGATCGATTGCCAGCCAGCGGGGTGGCCGCTCGGGCTTCAAAGAAGAGTTGAGCCGAACGGTTCGTGGCGCCGACAGTCGCAGAGGTTGTGCAGGTGGAAGCGGCGGGAAACGGCAGAAATCGACCCATGGATCGATGCAACGGAAAGATAACCTCCAAGGATTGACATAACGACAGTTTGAGGCGGACCGGGTCCGCTAACTCGAGCGTTGAAGGCGGCGGTGGGATGAGCAACCGAAGGGCAGACGAGCATGCCAACGGCGCCGGAGGTTTGTTGTCGGCCGTCCTGGCGTCGTGCCGCGATGCGATCATCGCCTGCTCTTCAGACGGCGTCGTCGAGGAGTGGAACCGGGGGGCGGAAGAGGTCTTCGGCATCAGCCGCGACTCGGCTCTCGGCGAGTCGATCACTCGATTTATCCCAGCCGATCGCCGCGATGAGATCGACCGGCTCGTCAACGAGTCGATGGCGGGTCGAGCCGTGGCTCACTACGAGACCCAGCGGCTGCGATCTGGCGGGGAGAGCTTCCCGGCCGCTGTCTGCGGTTTTCCGCTGCGGGACGCGGCGGGGCAGGTCACCGGCTTTGCGACGATCGAGCGCGACCTCACGGACCGTGTCCGCGGCGCCCAGGCTCTTCGTGAGGCACTGGCGGCTGCGGAATCGGCGAGCCAGACCAAGAGTCGCTTCCTGGCGAACGTCAGCCATGAGCTCCGGACGCCGATGAACGCGATCATGGGGATGACCTCCCTAGCGTTGGAAGAGCAGATGCAGCCCGAGCTGCGCGACTGTCTGGAGACCATCCGTGACTCGGCCGACACGATGGTCAACCTCATCAACGACGTTCTCGATCTGTCGCGCTTCGAGTGCGATGAGTTCGAGCTCGAGGAAGTCGAATTCGAGTTCCGCGATACCATCGAGACGGCGAGCAAGGTGCTCGGCGCCGCGGCTCATGCGAAAGGGATCGAGCTGGTTTGCCGGATCGCGCCGGACACTCCCGAGCTAGTGATCGGCGACCCTGCCCGGATGCGGCAGGTGCTCACCAACCTGATCGGCAACGCGGTGAAGTTCACCTCGCAAGGCCATGTCCTGGTCGAGGTGAGCCCGCTGGTGACGGAGAGCACTCGCTGTCGGATGCGCCTCAGCGTCTCTGACACGGGGATCGGCATCAATGAGAAGGACCAGGTGCGTATCTTTGCTCCGTTCACGCAGGTGGATGGGTCTTCCATCCGCAACTACGGCGGGTCGGGGTTGGGGTTGGCGATCACCAGGCATCTGGTCGATTGCTTCGGCAGCAAGCTGCAAGTGGAGAGCGAGTTCGGCCGCGGCAGCCATTTTTGGTTCGACATCACGCTCCCGATCCCCGAAAAGAAGCAGGCGAAATCAGAACACGTTGCCGATCAGCTGAGCGGGCTGTCTGCCCTTGTCGTGGACGATAACACCGCTAGTCGGTCGGCCTTAGCGGAACAACTCGGCGCGTGGGGGATGAATGCCGACACGGTAGATTCGGGCGACGAGGCGCTGCGGAAGCTCCGCCGATCCGCGGACGCCGGCAATCCTTACGACCTCGCCATCATCGACGCCCAGATGCCAGGGATGGACGGCTTCTCGGTCGTCTCCCACATCGAGGGCGAGCGGACGATCAAGACCAAACCGATCTTGATGTCTTCGACAATCGACCGCCTGGAGTTCAGCCGCCGCTGCGCGGAGGCCGGCGCGACGGCGTTTGTATCCAAACCCATCAGCCAATCGCAGCTCTTCAACGCCGTCACGCAGGCGACGGGCGCCGCGGCGCTGGAGGGAGAATCTCGGCTGGGGCTGTACGATCGCCCCCACGCGGCGCCACGGCGCGTGCTGCTGGTGGAGGACACGCCCGCCAACCGCAAGGTGGTCCAGCGGGTGCTCCAGCGACGCGGGCATGAGGTGATCGTCGCCGTGAACGGCAGCGAAGCGATCGAGGCCTTCAAGAGTGGCGTCTACGACCTCGTCCTGATGGACGTGCAGATGCCGATCATGGATGGGTTGCAAGCCACCGAGGCTATCCGCGATCTCGAACGAGAAGAGTCGCGTCAGCCAACGCGCATCCTGGCGATGACGGCTCACAACTTGCGTGGCGACCGTGAGCGTTGTCGTCGGGCGGGCATGAATGGATACTTGGCGAAGCCCTTGGACCTCGCCGAGCTGCTTGATCTTGTCGAAAGCGAGGAGGATTCCCCGCGCATGGAACCGAACCCCACTCAACCGCTCAATGCGAGGACGCAAGGCGAAATGTCCGCATTAGATAATCCAAGTCCCACTCCCGCCGCCGACCTGCCAACCGCCCTCGCGCGGCTGCGAGACGACAAGGGCCTGCTGTGCGACATGATTGGCTTCTTCCTCGAGGACTCGCCGCGGCTGCGCGAGACGCTGCGGGAGAGCCACCAAGCGGGGGACTACGCCACGCTCCACCGCACAGCGCACAGCCTCAAAGGCCTGGCTGCGAACTTCGACGCTCATGCGGCAATCGAAGCGGCGCGTGATCTCGAAGACGCCGCCAAGAACGAAGAAGCCGACGCGATCCCGGCCCTCCTGGATCGGGTGGATAACACCTGCGACGAGCTGGTCCCGTTCTTAGAGAACTACCGGAAACAGTCCAAGTAAGGCATAAGGCGGGGGGATCAAGAAGAACCGGGGGCTAAGGCCCCGCGGCTGATTTCAACTTATCAGCCGCGGGGCCTTAGCCCCCCGGTTACTCAAGGCCACTAGAGCACGCCACCAGAGCACGCTTGACCAACCCGTAGCGTCTGAGCCGTGGGCGGCAGCCCCCGGAGTGGAGGACGAGTTGTGCCGCCCACCGAGGGCTCGCGCCCTCGGCTCAGATATCCGCTGATGGGCGCCCGTTGCGGCTCGGCGTCGCATGCCCTTGCCTCGGGCCCGGCGTCAGCTTTCGACGTGGACGTCCGGGCCGATCACGATGCCGTTGGTGCGGATCTTGTTCCTTAGGCTGCCCCGGGTGATGCCGAGGATGCGTGAGGCTTCCGACTGGTTGCCGCCCGTATGGGTCAGCACTCGGGTGAGCAACTCCTTCTCCATGAAGGCCAGCGACGCCGCGTAGAGGTCGCCGCGCGAATCGCTCAAACCCTTGGCGATAAACCCGGAGAAGGCGTTGCCGTCGGGGGCGCGGTGCGAGCCGTTCTCACGCCACGTCGCTTCGGGTTCGCCGCCGTTGCCATTACCGTTGCCGTTCGTCGGGGACGGGGTGGGCGCGGCTGCTTTGATCGCCGACGATTGCAGGATCTCAGCGGGGAGAGCCGACGCCATCAGCACCGGGCCCGAGCAGTGCAGCATCGCCTGCTTGACGACGCTCTGCATCTCCCGGACGTTACCCGGCCAGTCGTACGCCAACAGCTTCTGCATCGCGTCCGGCGCGACGCCGTGCACGTCGCGGCCGAGCTCGCGGTTGAGCTGCGCCAGGAAGTGCTGGAGCATCATGACGCGGTCGTCGCCGCGGTCGCGGAGCGGCGGCAGCGTGATCGTGTAGCCGTTGAGGCGGTAGAAGAGGTCGTTGCGGAACTCGCCCGCCTCGCACATCACCTCGAGGTCGCGGTTGGTGGCGGAGATGATGCGGACGTTGGCCTTGATCGTCGTGTTGCCGCCGACGCGCTCGAAGGTCTGCTGCTGGAGCAGGCGGAGCACCTTGCTCTGCACGGTGGGGGACATGTCGCCCACCTCGTCGAGGAAGATGGTGCCGCCGTCGCACTGCTCGAACTTGCCGATGCGGCGGTCGTGGGCGCCGGTGAACGCGCCCTTCTCGTGGCCGAACAGCTCGCTCTCCAGCAGGGTCTCCGACAGCGCGGCGCAGTTCACCGCGAGGAATGGGGCCTTGTTGCGGGCGCCGTGCTGGAAGATGGCGCGGGCGACAAGCTCTTTGCCCGTGCCGCTCTCGCCACGCACCAGCACGGGGACGTCCTGCGGCGCGACGCGGCCGATCGACTTGAAGACCTCCTGCATCGCCGGGCAACGGCCGACGAAGGCGTCGCCGCCGCGGTCCTCGGGCTTGGTGAGGTTGTCCATGCCGACCGGCACGTTGGCCAAGCGGCGCGACTCGATCGCGTTGGAGACGTGCCGCTCGAGCGTCGCGACGTCGATCGGCTTGGTCAGGTAGTCGAAGGCGCCGAGCTTCATCGCCTCGATCGCGGTGTCGCTGCTGCCGGCCGCGGTGGCGATGATCACCGGCAGGTGCGGGTCGCGGGCGCGGATGAGCTTGAAGGCGTCGAGCCCCGACATGTCGGGGAGCATGACGTCGAGCAGCACCGCGTCGGGGGGCGACGCCTCGATCGCTTCGACCCCTTCACCGGCGGTCAGCGCCGAACTGACTTCGACGCCGATACCCTCCAGGGCGATGCGTACGAGGTGGTGGACCGAACGGTCGTCGTCGATTGAGAGTAGGCGTGGCATGATCGTTCACTTCGCGTTGCAGCCGCTCCTGTGGGAGTCAGCGCAACTCTCCAAGAGGTTATGCTTAGGGTAGCAGAGCGTCGGCCGTTGTCACCGCAGAACGTACGGGTAACGGTTCGCTCGCTGTTAGTCGTCGTAGGCCACCAAGCTGGTATCGCCTGCGGTACCGGCGAGGGCACTGTAGAGCTGCAACAGGCTCACGGTTCCGAACATCAGGCCACCCAAAAAGACCGCCATGGTGAGGCTGATCCCCAGGGGATGGCCGAGCCAGGTCGAAACGGCGCCGGCGACGCACAGGGCGCTGATGGCCAGCTGCAAGACGCTCGCCGCCATCCCGGCGATCCTTCCGCCGACTTGACGTGAGGGCCTGTCCAGGCGTCCGACTACCGGCGGGACGGGGGCGAATGGCTCGTGGGTGAGGGGCAGCCCTGCCGCACTTTGGTAGTAGCGGGAGATCCGGTTTGAGGGCGAGGTGGGTCGCATCTTCTTGGCCTCCACTGAGGGCTGATGGGTCGTTGGTCCCCGATGATGCAGCCCGCATGCCAATGACCTAACCCGCGGCTTTACGAGCCTTGCCCCGCCTGGAGTTGGTCGATTGCAGTCCAGTGTGGTTTCAGTGGAGTCAGTTGCTGGCGTGGGTTTTGTCCTCTGAAGGGGTGAAGTGGGCGCCTAACCACCGGCGCCACAGTTGCTGCCCTAGATTGGTGGCCCAAGATCCATGGCTACCAAGATCCGTGGCTATGGGGCGAAGTGCATCGCAGCCGGTCTCACGTCGGGGCGCCCCTCTCTCGGGGCTGGCCGACAAGCGACCCAACCGTTTCCAGCCGAAGGAGTGAATCGATGGCAACCTACGCCTCCGCCGACCGGCGGGCTTACCCCAGTGAACTCGCCGACAGCAACACGCACTCACTGCTGGTGGGCTACGCCCTCTGGCTTTTCGGCTTCTTGGGCGCCCATCGCTTCTACTACGGAAAGCCGATCACCGGGACGATCTGGTTCTTCACGCTGGGGCTGCTGTTCATCGGTTGGATCATCGACTTCTTCTTGATGCCCAGCTTACAGCGCGACGCCGAGATCGAATCGACGCCCGGCCCGATCAACCACACGATCGCCTGGCTGCTGCTGACGTTCCTGGGCGTCTTCGGCGCCCACCGCCTCTATATGGGCAAGTGGATCACCGGCATTGTCTACTTCTTCACGGCCGGCCTCGTGGGCGTGGGCGTGCTCTACGACTTCTGGACCCTCAACGGCCAGGTCAGCGAGCGGAATACCGAGCTGGAGACCTATTGAGGCTGACCACCGGGCTCCGTCACGACGATCGTGGGGGGCCTCCACGGGAACGGCATCCCCTATAGAGGGGGTGTCGCTGTGAGGCTCTAGGAGGCCGTTTTACGGCCTCGGACGCGGGGGGCCTTGTAAACCCTTAAGGCGGCACAGATGGCCCCGTACGGGCCCTCCTTGCGTGTGTAAACGCATGTCCAGTTAATCGCCTGGCACCGGGGTCGGTAAGCGTCGGCTCGATACCCTTCGGTGTGCTTTCGGTCTTGGAGGCAAGAACCGGACGCTAAGGCGTGCCGGCTGATCTTGTTGGCGTCGATCTCTCAGCCGCGGGGCCTTAGCCCCCGGTTTGTGGCGCCTCAGCAGCCGCTCGCTTGGCAGCGGCGACGTGACGGTCTAGCAAACGGGCGTTACGGCGATTCGCCTTGTAGAAGATGTCGAACAGCGTACCGATGCCGGGGATGATCCCGATAATTGAATCGAGGCCGAGATTCATCAGCATGCGGAATAGCAGCCAACGACTCGCCCCTAGACGCCACGCGGCAATGACCGGTGACAAACCGACAATAAAGGTCGCCACGTCGCCGGGGCCGTAGAGCAGCCCCACGATGGCGTCCCAACCGAAGCGGATGTTCGTGCCCGGAATGCGGAAGGCGTCGTCGAGCAGCGTCGCCAGTTTACGGGCGTCCTCGACCGCGGCGTCGCGGCTGCGAGCGGCTCGGCGGCCGAACAAAGTGCGTTTGGCGGCTTCCATGGCGGACGTGGGGTCGGAGGTTAAAACGGCCAGAAGGCGATCGCGGCCCAGACGGTGGCGGCAGTCATGCCGAAGGCGAAGAGCGTCAACAGGCCATCGCGTGCGGAGAGTCCGACGCCAAAGAAAAGGATGGCTACCGAAGGAAGAAACACTCCAAACGGGACGAGAGCCAGCGGATAGAACAGCAGCGACAGGGCGATACAGATTACGGCGATCACCCGATCGGCCGGCGGTTCGACAAGCATGGTGAGTCGGGCCTGGATCGGGCGTTCAGCCCATTTCAGCCATGGCCGAAGCTTCTTGCGGGTCTTCGTCAGCCGTTCTCGATCGAACTCGAAGTCGCGGATCCGCTGAGGGAGCCAGGGATGACGGCGACCCGCTACGAGTTGACCAGCGAGCAGAATGATCATGCTCCCGGTGATGACCGACATTCCCGGGACGGCGCCGATCGGCGATGCGGCGATCAGGGCGGGGACGACGAGCAGCGGCCCGAAGCTCCGTGATTCGACGGTGTCGAGCAAGTCGCCGAGTGAGACCTTATCGCCGTTGGTCCCCTCGACCATCTCATCGAGCAGTTCGGACAGCTTGGTAGGCGATTCGCTAGCCATCGCAGCTTCCATGGCGGGTTACTCCAATCTTACGGTTGGCTAACGGCAATTGCGAAGCCGTCAAAAAAGCCTCCCTATCGTTGAGCAACGATAGGGAGGCTAGAAGACGCAGGTTCGCCGAGCTCGCTCAGGGGCTGGCGTCGGTGCTATGGCCGGAAGCGCTGTCACGAATTTCATCACTAGCGTCTTCGACCGACTCCGAGATTCCTTCGATGTCACGTTCGATCTTCTCCGTCTCGACGTTGACTGAACTACGCCCGGGCTCGGTGGAGAACGACACCCAGCCAACCAAGGCCAGGATCAGCACGAGCGCGACAATCGCGATGATTGCTCGCATGATTCAACCTCCTCCGCAGCGTTGGATGTAGTTCCCGTTTGCCCGTTAGACCGAGCCGCGGAAGCGGGGAATGATCAGGCTGACGAGGAACAGAATCAGGAAGGCAAAGAACAGGATCTTGGCGATGCCCGTCGCGGCGCCGGCGATACCGCCGAAACCAAGAACAGCGGCAATCAACGCAATAACCAGGAAAGTAAGGGCCCAGCTCAACATTCTCTCATCTCCTTGCACCACAAGGTCGCCGAGCCACTGGCCCGGGTCCGGAAGCGTCCGGCGTCGTTGGGTCAACGCGACCCATTGAAACCTGTAGGTGCATGCGGCATGCCAAACGCCGTTGAGGGCGAAACACCGTGCTACAAAGATAAGAAGAAGAGGCGCTTGACGATTAAGCTCATCAACGCGGGCTGGGTGCATGGTCGCCTGAAGACCGCTGTGGTTGCTTGGCGTCCAGCTCCGCCCGGTTCGGCCCCGGCGCCGCAGGCAGCGCGCGGCATTGGCGTTCGATCAGCTGTTCTGCACGGCGATGGCGTTCAACTGACGGATCGCTGTCTCGACGTCAGGCAATCTGAGTCGGCCCCGATCAACGGCGGTTTGCGACAGCTCCCGGCGAGTTTCTCGGACAAGCGGTTTACCCGGGCGTCCGGTGCAAAGACCGGTGCGCCGCCGTTCTGGCACAACCATTGCATTCGGTTGGTGTCACTGACGCTCGGCGTCATCCCCACTGCGGTCGCCATTCACGTCAGCGCCGCTTCCTTCCTCCAGGGCCAACGTCCAAACGGGGCCAACGTCCAAAAACGGGAGAGTGCGATGTCCCTTAAAACGAGCGGCGTCAGCGACGCCTCGACGCTTCAATCACGGATCCGAGAATCGTGGGACCCGGTGCAACGGGCCGAACGCCGCATCGAAGCCGACCGCCGACTGCGACAGCTCGCGCGGCTGATGTGCGGCTCGCCCGTCGCCGCCCGAGCCATGTGAGCCGCGCTTCAATAGCGCGCGACTCTCAACTCACGACTAAAAACTACTCAAGGAGATACCCATGGCTGCAAAAGCCGGCATCGAACTGACCGACCCCATCAAGATTCTGCTCGCTATCTTCATCCCTCCGCTGGGAGTGGCGCTTGAGGTGGGGCTGGGTAAGCACTTCTGGATCAACTTGATCCTGACCTTGCTCGGCTATATCCCCGGCGTCATCCATGCGGCGTGGGTCATCTTCAGCCGCTGACGCTTTACCAAGCGGAATCCGCAGAATTGCATTGCATCCCCGAGTCGAGGAAGGTTATATGGTGGCGATGATCGGTCTTTCCACACAGCCGATGGGCGCGACCCTGGTGGAGGGGGGAGCGATTTTTCGTCTCTGGGCGCCCCATGCTGAACGAGTCGCCGTTGTCGGTGACTTCAATGATTGGGACGACGAGGCTTCGCCGCTGAACGCCGGATCGAACGGGACTTGGGAAGGGAGCGTCGAAGGCGCCGCCGCGGGGCACGCCTACAAGTTCGTCATCTGGAACGGCAAGAAGCGGCTCGAACGCACCGATCCGTACGCCCGGCAGGTGACGAACTCGGTCGGCGAGTCGTTGCTCTACGATCCGGCCTTCGACTGGCAAGGCGATAGCTTCAAGATCGCCTCGCGCAATCGGTTGGTGATCTACGAGCTGCACGTGGGCACGTTCCACCGGCCGGAAGAAAACCAGGTCGGCTCGTTCGCCGATGTGATCGACAAGCTCGAGTACCTCCAGTGGCTCGGCGTGAACGCGATCGAGGTCATGCCCACGGCGGAGTTCGCCGGCGACTTCTCCTGGGGATACAACCCGGCCCACCCTTTCGCCGTTGAGAGCGCCTATGGCGGCCCCAACGGGCTGAAGGAATTGGTGCGCGAAGCCCACAAGCACGGCATCGCGGTGCTGATGGACGTGGTCTACAACCACTTCGGGCCCAGCGACCTCGACCTCTGGCAGTTCGACGGTTGGTCGGATCACGATAAGGGCGGGATCTACTTCTACAACGATCACCGCAGCAGCACGCCGTGGGGCGACACACGCCCGGACTACGGCAGGGGCGAAGTGCGTCAGTACCTCTTCGACAACGCCATGATGTGGCTCGAAGAGTACCACATGGACGGGCTTCGTTATGACATGACGCTCTACATGCGGTCGATCGACGGCGATGAGTCGCGCACGATCCCCGAGGGGTGGTCGCTCGCCCAATGGATCAACCGTGAGATCCGCGCGCGGTATCCCGAGAAGATCACGATCGCCGAGGACCTCCGCAACAACGACGCGATCACCAAGCCCGAGAAATGGGGGGGCGCCAACTTCCACTGCCAGTGGGACGCGGAGTTCGTTCACCCCGTCCGCGCCGCGCTGACCGAGGTGAAGGACGAGCACCGCTCGATGACGGCGGTCCGCGAAGCGCTCACTTACCGCTACAACCACGACGCCTTCGAGCGCGTCGTCTACACCGAATCGCACGACGAGGTCGCCAACGGCAAAGCCCGGATCCCGTCGGAGGTGAACCCGGACGATCCCGAGTGCTGGGCGGCGCGCAAGCGCGCGACGCTCGGCGTTTGCCTGATGATGACGGCGCCGGGCGTGCCGATGCTCTTCCAGGGGCAAGAGTTCCTCCGCGACGGCTGGTTCCAGGACACGCGCCCCATCGATTGGGAGAAGGCGGACGAGCACAACGGCGTCGTCACGATGGTCCGGGACCTGATCCGCCTGCGGCTCGATCGCGACGGATTCACCCGGGGGCTCACCGGTCAGCGCATCGAGGTCCACCACCTCAACCACAGCGACAAGGTGGTCGCCTTCCGCCGGTGGGGCGAGGGGGGCGCCGGCGACGACACGCTGTGCATCGCCAACTTCTCGAGCCGCAAGCTAGAGAACTACCGTGTCGGCGTGGTGCGATCGGGCGTCTGGAAGATCCGCTTCAACAGCGACGCCTCGTTCTACGACGACCCCGGCAAGGACGAGCCGCCGTGTGTCGATGTCGGCGACCTCAAGGTCGAAGACCTTCCCTACGACGGCGTCAATCACTCGGCGACACTGACACTCCCCCCGTACTCGATGCTGATCTTCTCGCAGGACGAGTGAGCGAGCGTCTGGCCGTTCCGATTAACGTCACCACTGAGCCCTCGTGGCTCAGTGGTTTTTTAATCGCCGACCGAAGCCGCATTGAAGTGCTCGAGGGCGCGTTTGGCGATTGCTAGTTGGTCGGTGAGCCGGCGGATCTCTTGACGGTCGGCCTCGCGCCGGCTGTCGTCGCGCAGGCGAACAAGGCACCCCTTGTTTCCCCAGACGGAAAGACTTCTTACCGCTACCGACACGGGGAAGGTTGAGCCGCTGCTGTCCGTGGCGAGCGTTTCGAGCCTTCCTGGCATCTCCAACGACAGCGAGTCGTGACCCATCCCCTTCGCGCGGCGTCGCAGGGCGGAGAACGCTAGAGACGGGACGTACAACGCGATCCCGCGGCCGATCATCTCCGACCGGTCGCGGCCGAATATCTGTTCCGCCACGAGATTGCAGTCGCGCACTTTGCCGCGAGAATCGACAAAGAAAACGGAGTCCGAGGCCGTGGCTAGAACGGCGTCAAGAAGCTCCGACGCGCGGGCCTGATAGCGCCAGTCCCGCGGACGCACAAGTCGCGTAAGCTTCGCAGCGAGACTCGCTAACAGGGGCCCGAAAGTTCGCTGCATAGGAGGGATACTTTTCATTCGAGTAACAGCACGTCTTGGGCGGGGGGGAACAGTTCGGAAGGCGCGAGCATCGTGTTGGTGACGGTCACCACCCGCGCCGTGCCGCTGACGAAACGCAGGTCGTGCGAACCCCCGCCGCCAACGAGCAGCAGGTGGGCCCACTTGCCGTAGATGGTTCCCGAGACGCGGCTGCCCCCTACGATTTGCTGGAGATCGACGACGATCGGTCGGCGGTCGCGACGTTGCTGGTAGAGCAACATCCCGTGGAAGGGACTCGAAGGGTCATTGAGGCCCGTGAGATCGGCGCCCGGCAAGAGCGGAAGCAGCAGCACGCTCGGGAGAACCGATCCAATGGTATTGGGCGGCGGCTCGGTGCTGACTTGACCCGCGTCGGGGAGGCCCGATGTGGCGTTGTAGTCTGCCGATGCGGTGACATAGAATAGGACGCCCTCGGCTTGCACCGGTCCGATTACCGTGAGGGCCGTCCCTGTGATAGGGCTTCCGCCACGAACGATGTACACGCCGGGCTGGAAGTGAACGCCACCGAGTGGCGCGAGCACCGTTATCGAGCTGTAGACGCCTGGCTGAATGGTGGCTTCGGTTAGCAACTCTGTCAGTGGATCAAGGAGCGGATCGAGCAGCGACCGTAACAATGCCGGCAGTAAGTTTCGCACCGTGCCGAGAACTTCGGACGCGACGTCGATCGGCAACGTCACCCGTACGAGATGACCGGGGTTGTGGACGGTTGCGGAAACGTTAGCCGCGTCGCTAGAGACCGAGGGCGTAGGCAGGCCTTCCAGCGGGTCTTCTACGGGTAGTCGGTTCGCCTGCAACGGCGTGCCGTCGCCGCCGCCGAAGGGGCCATAGTGGTGTAGCTCGTCGACGCCACCAGCGACGCGGACATCGCGGGCAACGACACTGGTAGTTGGCACGATCGGCATGCAGGAGACGCCGTAGGGCGGTCCTGCGCAATCGCCGACGATTTCGTTGTTCTCGTCCACACCGCCCCATTGGTTGTTGACGATGACGGAGCCATCGACGACTAGCGTGCCGACCCCTTCGACCTCGAGTCCGGCGATGATCGCGGGCGCATTGAGTCCCGGGAGTCCGGCGAGCGCGTCGTCCAAGAGCGACCCAATCTCGATTGGCATCACGCTGGTGAGCTGCGAATTGAGCAGCGAGGAAGCTAAAGGCCCAACTATCGGAACCGAGAAGAGAAACGGTGTGAGCCCAGATTGCCCGACGGCTTCCGTGCTGAGGGCGGCGAGATCGATCCCGGCAAGCGTTTGGGCGACGGAGTTGATCTGGAGCGGCGCCGGGTCGGGGTCGAGGACGATGATCGCCGCGCCAGCGGTCACGTCCTGCACGCCCGCAACGGCGCGGGCCTGAACCGGGTAGTCCACCAGCCCGTCGAGGATGCCCATCAGCCGCGAACGGTAGTTCGTCTGGGCAATCACTTCGACGTGATTGGGACGGCCGGCGAAAGCGCCCTCGGTGGGCGGGATGTTGACCGTCACGGTGGCGTCCGGCAGGTCGTTGTCGATCTGCAAGACCTCGGTCGCGACGCCCGTCGCCGCCGCAACGCCATTCCCCCGCAGCAGCTCGAACGCCGCGGCGGTCGCGGCGGCGTCGGCGCCGTGTTGCATGTCGCGGCGTTTGCTCATCAGCAGCCCGCCATCGATCACCAGACCGGCGACGCTAAGCATCATCGGCAACAAGATCGCGAGCATCACCAACAGCTTGCCGGTGTGGCGCAGCTTTCTACGACGGGCTGAATAGAGTTGCGGCATGGTATTGCCCCGTGGCGTCAGTTGACGATCCGCATGATGGCTTCCGCACGCAGCTCGAGCGGACCCCATGCGAACAGCACCGGAATCAATGGTTGGTGGAGGTAGGACAACCGAACCCGGACGCGGTCGCGGGGCGAGTTGTCGTTGTCGGCCCAGGACACGGCGACGGTCACATCTTCCAGGCGCATGGTGGGCAGAACGTTCTGCGCTGTGCGGACGATGTCGCTATCACTCGAGGCGGCGGCTTGAAACTGACCGGGTCCCCAGGCGTCTGGCGAATCGAGCGCCATCGATCCGTGGAGGACAACCTCTCGCGCGACGGTGCGGGCCGCTTCGGACAGGGCGTTGAACCGCACCGCCGCTAGACCGAGGTCCAGCATCGCGAAGAGCAAGAAGAAAGTGATCGGCAGCACGAAGGCGCTTTCAAGGGCAACGACGCCTCGATAGCGTCGCATCCTTCGGCTTCTCGACGGTTGATAAAGAGCGGTTTGCATGCTTGAGGGTCAGCGGAACTGCCGGTAGGAGACGCGTTTGCGGAGTTCGACGTCCGAGGGGAGGCCGGGCCAAGCGACGATTGTGCGGAAGGTGTAGCTCACATCGACTGTGATAAGATGCTGGTCGTTGGAGATCTCGGCTAGCTCAAGGGCATACGTCATGTCCCCCGAGTTGAAGTTCGGAAGCGTTTCCATCTCAGCAAGCGTGGCGTTTCGCACACGCTGCTCCCATAGCGGCCGGGTAAAATCGGAGAACCGTTGCGTAGCGCCCGTCTCGGCGCCGACACGAGCGGCGTTCGACACAGTTTCGTAGAAGTGCGAAACGCGTCCGAAATCGGCGCAGGCGAGCGCCATAAGCAGCAGCACGGGGCACACGAGAGCGAACTCCGTGGCGACGACGCCGGATCGCTGGCGTCGAAAGGCGGGTTGTGATCCGGAACTCGTCATTTGCTCGCCGTGAAGGACGCTTGGATCTGAATGACAGCGGGGCCAACGGCAACGATCAGGATCGCAGGGAAGATCAGCAGCATCGTCGGCAGCAGGATCTTTACCGCCGCTTTCTGGGCGTTTTCCTCGGCGGCTTGCTCGCGCTGCGAGCGGAGCATGTCGGAGTGGCTGCGGAGCGCCTCGGTGACGTTGGTGCCGAAGCGCTGCGCCTCGCGGATAAAGGTGCTCAGAGAGCGGACGCCCTCGTATCCCGAGCGGGCGGCGAAGCGCTTGAGGGCTTGGTCCACCGTGGCGCCGAGCTCCACGTCGCGCTGCACAACAGCCAGCTCGGCGGCGAGCGCGGAATGCGCGAGTTGCAGCTCGTCGCTGACGCGGCGGATGGTCTCTTGCAGGCTCAGGCCTCCCTCCAAGCAGACCGTCATCAGGTCGAGGAAGTCGGGCAACGAACGGCGGAACTGGAGGTGGCGCTTCTTGATCGCGCGGTCGAGCCAAAGCCGCGGCGCCAGCGCGCCGGTAAGTCCCCCGATGCAGGCGAACAGCATCGCGTAGTCCCACCGCAGCAACCCAGCAAGCGTCAGGGTTAAGCAGATCAACATCGGCGCACTGAGCGTCAGCAAACTAATCGAGAAGTACCGCGCCACTGCTTGCGGCTGGTAGACGCCGGCATAAGCCAGTCGCTGAGTTAAGTGCGAGCGGTCGCCACCACGAAAGAGAGAAACTGTCGGTAGCGTGAACCAACCAGACGTCGGCGCCGTCTTGTTGGACCCACCCGCTAAGCGGCGCTTCGGAGAATCTTTGGCGTTGTCGAACTGGTCGAGCCTGCCACGGACGCTGACCCAGTAAGGGTCAAAGTACGCGAACAGCGCGTAGATGATCGCCGAGACGACCGCGAAGGCGACGAACGGCAGATAGGGGGCGAGGCTAGTCACGTTGCTGCCTGGTTAGTAGTCGAAGTTCACGATCTGCCGGATCCACAAGGCGCCGGCGACCTGCGCTATCGCCGTCGCGCAGAGCAGCCAGGGGCGCTCGAGCAGGCAACTGGCGTAGTCGGGCGCCATCGACACGATGCCAAGGAAGGCGGCGATCGGCAGGACGATCAGCACCATCGCTTGCATCCGGCCCTCACCGGTGAGAGCACGGACTCGGTCGCCAAGCTTGAGCCTCTTGCGGATCATCAGCGCGAGGTTGTCGAGCAGTTCGATGAGGTCGCCGCCCGACCGAGCTTGCACAAGCAGAGCCACGACGAAGATCTGCAGCTCCATGACGCCCGACCGCGCCGCGAGTCGGCGGAGCGCTGATTCGCGGCTCATGCCGAGGTTCTGCTGCTCATAGCAGAGGGCGAACTCCGTCGCGATCGGCTTCTCGAAGTCGTCGGCGATGATCTGCAGTGCGGCGGGGACGGTCTGGCCGGCCTTGATCGCGCGGCTGATCATCTCGAACGCCTCGGGCAGTTGGCGGCAAAGCTCGCGTTGCCGGTGGTGGCGCCGCGCCAACAACGCGGCCATTGGCAGCGACGCTCCGATGGGGGTCAGCAACAATGCGAGCCACGGAGATCGAATGAAGCCGAGCGTTGCGAGCACGCCGGCCCCCGCCACGCTCCAGGCGAGCAGCACGCCCGGTCCGAACTGCAGCCCCGACTGGTCGATGAGTCCCTGCAGCCAGTCCTTCCAAGACCGACGACGCAGCAGCTCAGCGGTTTGAAGCTGCTTGAGGTCTTTGAATAGCGAGACCGAACGGTCCCCATCGCCGGCGTCACCGGCGAGCTCGGCTAGTCGCTCACGGATCGCGTTGCGGTAGCGGAAGAGCCAGTCGTAAACGAGCGAAGCGACGACGAGCGTCAGCAGCGTCGCCGTGACGAAGGTCGCCAGTGCGATCCAGTTGGCTTGCATCACAGGCCCCCGAGGTAGTCGAGTCGATCGACGGCGTGGGCCTTGCGATCGAAGAGTTCGCGCGGGACCTTGATGCCCAAGGCCTTGAAGCGATCCATGCAGTTGGGCTGGATGCCGCAGGCCTCGAAGGCGCCCTGGGGGCTGCCATTGGCGTCGATGCCGGTCTGGCGATAGACGAACAGGTCGTGCATGTTGATCGTCTCGCCGTGCATGCCGGTGACTTCGGAGACCTGGATGACCTTGCGCTCTCCCGAAGGCAGGCGTGCGACCTGAACCACCAGATGGATAGCCGATGCGATCTGTCGGTGGATGAACCACATGGGCAACTCGGGCGCCGCCATGCCGATGAGCATCTCGAGCCTGGTGAGCGAGTCACGGGCGTCGTTGGCGTGGATGGTGGACATGCCGCCGTCGTGGCCGGTGTTCATCGCCTGGAGCATGTCGAACGCCTCGGCGCCGCGGCACTCGCCGACGATGATCCGATCGGGCCGCATCCGCAGAGCGTTCCTCAACAGATCGCGTGACGTAATCTCGCCTTTGCCCTCCAGGTTCGGCGGCCGCGTCTCCATCCGCGCGACGTGCGGTTGTTGCAGTCGCAGCTCGGCGGCGTCTTCGATCGTCGCGATCCGCTCAGCGCTGGGGATGAAGCCGGAGAGGGTGTTCAAGAGCGTGGACTTGCCGCTGCCCGTACCGCCGGAGATGACGATGTTCATCCGCGCACGCACACACGCGGCTAGGAAATGCAGCATCGGCGGCGTCGCGGCGCCGCGGGCGACAAGGTCATCAACCGTAAACGGCTTCGCCGAGAAACGCCGGATCGAAACCAAGGCGCCGTCCAGCGCCAACGGCCTAAACACCGCGTTGAGGCGGCTGCCGTCGGGCAAGCGGGCGTCCACCATCGGGCTCGACTCGTCGATCCGCCGTCCGACGCGGCTGGCGATGCGTTGGACGATCTCGATGAGGTGTTCGAGGCTGCGGAACTTGACGGGGGTCAGCTCCAGCTGACCGCGGCGCTCGACATACACGCACCTCGGGCCGTTGATGAGGATGTCGGAGATCGTTGGGTCGTGCATTAGCGGTTCGAGTGGACCGAGGCCCAGGGCCTCGTCCACCAACTCGTCGATCAGCCTGTTGCGTTCCGATTGGCTGAGGAGGTCCGAGTGCGCGGCGCACAGCTGGGCCGCGCCGCGCCGCAGCTCTTCGCGGAGCACCTCCGGCTCAACCGTCCGTAGCACCGAGTAGTCGACGCCGCTGATCAGCTGCTCGTGCAACCGTTCCTTCAGTTGCTGGAGGTGGCGGTCGCGGGTCGAATCGTCGCGGCCTGCGCTTACGCAGTTGATGCCCAACATAGTGCGAGGGGGGTCGGTTGATGGCGTCCAGTTAACGGCAGAAAGGGATTGCGCTGGCGGCGAGCGTCGCCGCGGCTTTGAAAGTCGTCAGAGGCTTGGCCTCGCCGGCGCTTCGCGGGCCGCTCAGCAGTGATTCGGCAAACTGCCGCAGCGCGACGGCCGCCTTGCTGCCGGGCTGTTCGAGCACCAACGGATTGCCGAGGTTCACCGAGCGCAGCAACGCAACGGGGTCGTCCGGGATCGATCTCAGCTCGGCGATCTGCAAGACCTTCTTCACGGCCGAGGCGGGGATCTCGCCGGCGAGCCCCGCCCCGAGCACCACCATGTGGACCCGCTCACGAGCCACCTGGTGTTCGACGAGCATCTCCACCTGGCGGTCCGCGCGATGCAGCGAAGGGATGTCCAGCCGCGCGGCGAGCACGATATCGTCACTGAGGCTCAAGGCCCGCATCTGCTCGGCGTGGAGAGCGTCCTCGGCATTGATGACCACGGCGGGCCACATCTGTTGCGACAACGCGATGACTTCTTCGCAGGTCTGGGGGCGGATCGCCGTGAGGTCACTGAGCGAAGTCGGGCCCGCCAGCAACTGGATGCCGCTATCGTGGGCGGTGACGACTTGGCGCAGCATCGGTTCGTCGATGGCGTCACGTTGCGTGAGCAGGTCGATCACCGTGTGACGGGGCGTCTGCTTCAGCAGGAGCGCAAGGTCGCCGCCGCGAAAGTGGAAGTCGAGCAACCCGCAAGACGTTGCGCGCGAAGCGAACGCGGCGGCTAGATTCACCGCCACCACATTGGCGTCAGGGGAGGATTGGCAGGGCAGGACCGTAACGGTGTACCCCTTATCCGCGCGGCCACGCCGGGTGAGGTGGACCCGTGAGAAGAGTCGTGAGAGCTCCTCCTCGAGCTGGTCGTTGATGGTCAGGAAGTCGTTGGCGCCGACACGCACGGCGCCGAGCACCGTGGCGTGATCCGCAGCGCCTGAAACAACGACGAGCAAGGCGTTGTCGTCGATCACCGTACGGACAGCACGCATCGATTCGAGGTGTGCTGGGGTGATGCGATTGACGACAAAGAAGACGAGCTCCTTCGCAACAGCGAGCTGATCCAACTCACTCGGCAACGCCTCGAGACGGACCCTACTGCCCGCCGGGCAAAGATGGCCCTGCCGGCGGAGCGCTTCCTCGATACGCGAGGTGACGGCGTCGTTCTCGGCGATAATCCAGGCGTTCATCTCTAATAGTCGGAACGGGTCCGACTCGGTGGGACGTGGCCACATCTAGCCGGGCAACAAAAAAAGCCCCCGATGCGCCGATGCTCGGCGCGTCGGGGGCTTTCTTGGCCCAGTGGATCGCAAGGTGGCGATCGAGCGTGATCGGTCATGGACCACGCCAGTCGCGAAAGGCTAGCTTCAAGGACCGGAAGGTCAAACTTCCGATCGTGTTATCCGCGGTTGGGGCGTGCGGAAAAAGCAGCGCCAAGTGGTCCACCACATGCCAGGATGACGGCTATCCACTCCCACCTAGCACGAAAGTCCTATGTGGTTTGCCGCCGGCACAAGCCTTCTACTGCGCGATGAGAGGGACAGAGGTATCTTTGGCTGTGATTCCCTTGTGTCCTGCACGCCCTCTTGTGTTCTGCACGCCCTCGTGGAGACGCCCCAACATGTCGCAATCCTGCCGAGTAGCGATCGCGGATCAACAGCCGCAAGTGCTGAGCTTCCTCCGCCATACGGTAGAGGGACTTGGGCACGACGTCGCGGCGGAGGCGACATTTGGCGCAGCGCTCGTCGAACAATGCCGCGACACATTGCCGGACCTGATCATCGCCAGCCTCGACCTGCCCGGCGAGAACGGGATCGAAGTCGTGCGTGTCATTCAAGAATTGAAACCGATACCACTCATCGCCATGTCGGCGACTTGCACGACGGCGACGATTGACCGGGCGGCCGAATGCGGCGCCTACGCGTACCTCGTCATGCCGATCGAGGCTTCGAGCCTGCAAGCGGCGATCACGTTGACGATGCGACGCTTCAGCGAACTGCAAGCCAGCCGCCACGACGCCGACCTCGCACGGCAAGCCGTTCAAGACCGCAAGGCGATCGAGCGAGCTAAGGGCCTCATCATGCAGCGGCTGGGGATCGACGAGCCCACCGCGTTCCGCCACCTTCAGACCCAAGCGCGGCGCACCAGAAAGACCCTGGCCGCCCTCGCCGACAGCCTGCTCGTCTCCGAGCAAGCGCTTTCGATGTAGCCAACGACGGCAGCAGGATGCCGTTCGAAGAAGAGTACGCCCGGAGGGACTCGAACCCCCAACCCCTGGTTCCGAAGACCAGTGCTCTATCCGATTGAGCTACGGACGCGTGGCAGCGACGCCCCTTTTCTGGGGCTGCCTCCATCTTAGCACTTGCTGGCGATGGCTGGCAGTCCGTTTGGGAGCGGTTGATTCTAGCGGGTTGGCTTGGGATTGCTGTCGGGGGCGAGCGAGGACGCCGTACGGATTGCCTTGTCGAACGCTGCGGCGTCGAGCTTGCGATGGGCGCCGCTTGATAGGGTGGTAGTGTCGGTCAGTGCGGGGCCGTTGAGAAGGATCGGGCCTTGCTCGGCGATCCCGGGGCCGAGATGAAGCTGTCGGCAGCCGGTCGCCTCAAGAATCGAGGCGATGTTGGCGGCTCGAACGCCGCCGCCGGGGAGGATCTCGAGGTGGTCGGCGGTTTGCTTGGCCATCTGGCGGATGGTGGCGGCGCCTTCGAGGGCCGTGGTCGCGCCGCCGCTCGTGAGGACTCGTGTCACACTAAGATCGGCTAGCTTCGTAGCCGCCGCAACGGGATTTGGCGTGAAGTCGATTGCGCGGTTGAAGACGGTTTGTAATCCTTCCGCGGCATCGACAACTAGCTTCGTGCGAGGTGCATCGACTTCGCCGTTGGGAGTGAGCAGGCCGAAGACGACGCCCGCGGCGCCGGCGCGCTTGGCGGCGGCGATGTCGGCGAGCATCGTGACGAACTCGTCGTCGCTGGGCGTGAAGTCGCCGACACGGGGACGGATCATCACCATGACGGGAACCGAAACGGCGGCGGACACACGCTGGATGAGACCGATCGAAGGGGTCAGGCCGCCGACTTCAAGCGCGGCGCAGAGCTCGATGCGGTGAGCGCCCGCTTCGACGGCGGCGGCCGCGTCAGCAGCGGACGAGACACAGGCCTCGATCAGGATGCTTTGGCGAGGCATGGCGTCTCTGGTTCTCGCATGGTGCTCAGTCGCGGCGGCGGAATTGCAGGTGAAGCGTTTGGCCGGGCTCGGTACGCACCGCCGCGTAGCCATCCTGTTGAGGGAGGGCTTCGCTTGTGTCGCTGTTGACGACCGACTCACCCTCGTGAAGCAAGAGCCGAAACTCGCCGCCACGGCGTGAACGTATCGTCAGGGTTAGCGGTTTGCCATCCCGCCAGCGGAGGTCGAGCTCGAAGCCGCCCCGGGCGCAGAGGCCGGTGAACTCGCCATCGTTCCACGCTGCGGGCAGTGCGGGGAGCAGTCGGACGTGGCCGAGGTGTGATTGGACGAGCATCTCGCAGACGGCGGCTGCGTAGCCGAAGTTGCCGTCGATCTGGAACGGCGGGTGCGAGTCGAGGAGGTTGCCCATGATACCGCCGGCATGGCGGTCGAGTTCGGCGCCGGCGTCGAGGTTGGCTTTGAGTTTGGCGCCATCGACGAAGAGGCGGTTCACGAGTTGGTACGCGCGATCGCCTTCGTGCAATCGCGCCCAGATAGCCGCCTTCCACGCCATACTCCAACCGGTCGAGCCGTCGGGCCGGGCGTTGAGCGAGACCCGCGCGGCCTCGGCGAGCTCGGGCGTCGTGGTCGGCGAGATCTGGCGTCCCGGGTGCACCGCGATCATGTGCGACACGTGGCGGTGGTCGTCGTTGGGATCGTCGCGATCGACCATCCATTCTTGCAGCTGACCCCAACGTCCGATCTGCGGACCAAGCAATCGGTCGCGCTTCTGGATGAGCTGATCGCGGAACGCTTCGTGAACACCGAGCGCCTCGGTCGTTTCGATGGTGTTGGTGAAGAGGTCCCATACGAGTTGCTGGTCGAACGAGACGCCGTCTTCGTGAGGGCCGTGTTCGGGCGAGAAGCCGAGCGGCGAGACGAGTTCGCCGGTGGGCAGCTCCTTGAGGTCCGCCAGCCAGAACTCGCAGAGGTCGCGCTGGACCGGGTAGACGCGGTCGCGGAGGTAGTCCTTGTCGAGCGTGAACGCATAATGGTCCCAGAGGTTCTGCGCGAGCCAAGCGGCGTCCCCCTTCGACCATTGCCAGGTCGAGCCGCCGAAGAGGCCGTTCTCAGCGCGGAGCGCCCAGCCGGGCTTGCCGAGCTCGACGAAGGTGGCGTCGCGGCGCGGCTCGCGGATCGAGTCGAGCCAATCGGCGAGCGGCAGAAAGCACTCGGAGAGGTTCGCGGCGTCGACGAACCAGTAATTCATCTCGGTGTTGACGTCGGAGTGGTAGTCGCAACGCCAGACGGGTTTGTTGCTCTCGTTCCAAATGCCTTGCAGGTTGGCGGGCAGCGCTCCGGGTCGTGAGCTGCTGATCATCAGGTAACGCGCGAAGTGGAAGAGCAGTTCCTCGAGGTCGTGGTCGGGCGCGTCGGACGAGTAGGCTTCGAGTCGTTTGTCGGTCGTGAGCGCCTTCGATGACTCCGAGGTGTCGCCAAGATCGAGCGACACACGACTGAAGAGCGATTGGTAATCGCGGCGGTGCTCCTCGAGCAGGTTGTCGAAAGTGCGCTCTGCGGCGGCGTCGATCTGGCGGGCGACGCGCTCGTGCGGGTGGGCCCCCGTCCAACCCAGCGAGCGATCGGCGACATAGTTGGTGCCAGCGGCGAGCAGGATGGTGAGGCTGTCGCAGTTCTTGAAAGTGATCGCCCCCTCACCGTCGGCCGCGATCTCACCCCCCTCATGCGAGATGAGAGCTTGGGCCTCGTACTGGAGGGCGACTCGGTACTGCGGCTGGTCGGGCGATCGACGTTCTTCTTCGCCGTAAACGAATCCGCGGAGGTCGCCGCTGGCGGTGATGCGATTGCCGTTAGCGACGATCTTCGCGCCGTGGGTGTCGGTGAGTTGAAGGCGGCCGGAATACGCGCCGGGCTTGCTGGCAGTGAATCGGAAGACGAGCACCTGCGCTGGGTTGCTTGCGAAGTGCTGGCGGGCGTAGCGGACGCCGTCGGCTTCGTAGTCTTGCGAGTAGACCGCATCGCGGAGGTCGAGGCGGCGCGAATAGTTTGTGTGATCGCGGTGGTCGAACTCAATGAAGAGGTCGCCGAAAGCCTGGTAGGCGCCGGTGTCGGACTCGTCACCGATCCAGAGCGAGTCCTCGTTGAACTGCAAACGCTCGCGCGGGACGCCACCGAACACCATGCACCCGAGGCGGCCGTTGCCGAGCGGCAGGGCTTCGCTCTGCCAGTCTTTGGCGGGGCGGTCGTAGCGTAGGACGTAGTCGGTGGGATGGGCGTGCGTTGTCGCGGCGAAGAGGATCGTCGCCGAGGCAACGCAGAGCGGGAGCAGTCGCATATTCGTTACGGGTAGAGTTGCTGCTGTTTTGTGGGAGGGGTCTCCAGACCACGATTCCGCGCACCATGCCGAGTGTGGCCAAGAGACCGTAATCGGCGTCTGGAGACGCCTCCCACAGCTGCGGGAAGTCGGTGGTCGTTACGTTGCCTCAACGACTAGTCGCCAGTGTTGCGTCTCACCCGTCGTGAGCACGGCGGCTTGGCTGTCACGGGTGGCGTCGGCGAGGCTGTCGTAAGCCACGTTAGTTGGTTCGAAGCCCGCGTTGTAGTAGGGCGGGCAGTCGGCGCCCGACCAGCCGCCGTAGTTCAGCCAGAGGGCGAAGTTCGGCGCCACGCCTTCCAGCGACAGCGTGAGCCGGTCGACGTTATCGCTTTGCAAGCTCATCGTTGGCGTTCTTAAGGCAAAGAGCTTGAGCGCATACCCGGCGTCGGCGTCCGGGACGACGCGTAGATCGAAGTTTTCGCCGGTTCTGAGCGGGAGAAGCGGCCACTCAAACTCCGTGCCCGGCGGCGCCGCGTCGATACCCAGCGCTACCCCGAGTTTCATACGCGTCCCGGTCGGGAGCGACCAAGCGTCGCTTGGGCGGATCGCGATGAGCGGGTGGGCGGCCCAGATAAAGGGGGCGGGCAAAGAGGCCCGGTTTTCGGCCGTGTAGTCGCAGAGGAGTCTCCCGGCGTCCGCAGCGAGTGTTAGGCGTCGGGTGAAGGTGACGCCGAACTCGGTGAGCTCGCAACTTAGCGATAGTGAAACCGAGCTGTCTTCATTCACTGATTCGTCGACAACGGACCAGGGTCGGCGCCAGAGCTCGCCGTGGTCGCTGGTCGTTGAATCGCCCCAAGCCGTGCCAGCCAGCTCGCAGGGCGAGACGGTAGGAAAGACTTCATCCCAACCGCCGAAGTCGTGGGCGCTGAAATCCCTGGCGTCGGTCGCGGGCGTACGGAGCGAGAGGTGCGGGTTACGCCACAACCATTCACGTCCCGAGTGCCGTGAGCTGAGCGACACGATCTTGCCACCGAGCGCCGGGACGACGACGACGCGGAGCGTGTCGTTCGCGAGTTCGTAGGCGTCCCACGACTCGCAGCGGATGCGTTGGAGCGACGCGCTCACGGCGCTGCGCTCCAGGTAAGGGCGTCGTCTTCACTCGGTTCGCCCTGGGCCATCTGGCGTTCGATCTCTTCGAGCGTCAGGTCCTTCGTCTCGGGCAAGCGGCGCCAGACGAAGAGGGCGCCCGCCGCGCAGATGGCGGCGTAAAGCCAGAACGTGCCGTCGGGGCCGAGGCCGCGGTTGAGGTAGGGGAACGTGAACGTCAGCACCGTGCAGGCGATCCAGAGCGCCATCACCGCGACCGATACGGCGGCGCCGCGGATGCGGGTGGGGAAGATTTCGGAGATGACGACCCACGTTACCGGCGCCAGGGTCATCGCGTAGCAAGCGATCGCGGCGAGGATCAGCAGCACCATGTGCATGCCGCGGCTGTCGAAGTGGTAGGCGGCGCCGAGCGCCGTGTAGATGATCGCGAGCCCGATCGAGCCGCTGAGCATTAGCGGGCGGCGGCCGAGGCGATCGACCGTGGCGACCGCCAGCAGCGTGAAGACGAGGTTCACGACGCCCGTCAGCACGATGGTCGCCATGACGTCGTTGACGCCGTAGCCCGCCGCCGAGAAGACCTCTTGGGCGTAGTTGAAGATGACGTTGATGCCGCACCACTGCTGGAGGACGGCGAGGCCGACGCCGAGCGTCAGCACGCGCAAGCGATCGGGCCGGAGGAGCTCGGCGTAAGTTGCTTGCGAGTCGTCTTCGGCGAGCGCGCGGCGGATGTCGGCGATCTCCCTGCGGGCCATCTCTTCGCCCCCGAGGCGTCGCAGGGCGCCGGCGGCCTCTTCTTCGCGTCCCGCCTTTACGAGCCAACGCGGGCTCTCGGGCATGAAGAACATCAGCACGAAAAATGCGGCGGCGGGCAGGGTCTCCGCCGCGAACATCCAGCGCCACGCCGATTGGCCGTACCAGGATGCACGCAGCGTGTCGCCCGCCAGTTCTTCGGGCACGCCGAACGCGATGCCCCAGTTCACGAGTTGGGCGGCGAGGATGCCGATGACGACGGTGAGTTGGTTGATCGAGACGAACCGCCCGCGGTGCGAAGCGGGACTCACCTCGGCGATGTACATTGGCGACAGATTCGACGCCAAGCCGATGCCCACGCCGCCGATGAAGCGGGCAAGGTTGAAGGACAGCAAGCTGTAGGCGAGCGCCGTCCAAACTGCGCTGATGGTGAAGAGGAAGGCGGCTACGATCAGCAGCGGCTTGCGGCCGTAGCGGTCGGTCAGCGCGCCGGAGACCGCGGCGCCGAAGAGGCAACCGACGAGCGCGGTGCTCATCGCGAGGCCTTGCTGGAAAGCGTCGTCGGCGATGCCGAAGTAGACCTCGTAGAACGGTTTGGCGCCGCCGATGACGACCCAGTCGTAGCCGAACAACAGGCCGCCCATCGCCGCCACCAGGCAGATGGCCCACAGGAATCGCATCTGTGAAGCGGACGGGGACATCCAGGGTCTCGTGTTGAGAAAGAAGAGTGGCGGGTCGTTAGGAGGCGACGCTGGGATGGGGATTGGCCGTTGCGGTTTTGACGGGGGCGCCTTTGATATGAGCCATGGCGCCGAGGTGGCTGCGGTCGAGCCGGAGTATACGGTCCTGGGCTTCACCTGCTGAGCGGTCGTCGTTCAGGCCCGCCCAGCCGAGGGCCATCATGAACCGGCAGTGCAGCTCGTTCTTCGCGGCGAGATCGGCGTCGAAGACCAAGAAGTCGGGGAGCGAGACGGCGAAGAAGTCGATCGTCGGCTCGTCGTCGAGGTGCTCTTCGCCGAAGGCGACGAGTTTTTCGAAACGGCTCGTGGCTTCGTTTTCCCGGCCCAGGGCCCGCAGCGCGAGGCCTTGGTAGTAGATCATCTCGGGGGGCTGGTCGTTGTAGAACTGGGCGGAGGTGGGTTCGGCTAAGCCGCAAGCGGCGAGGTTGAACCAGTGGGTTGCTTCGTCTTCGCGGCCGAGGTTGCGGGAGGCGACGCCGAGCCAGTAGTGGACGTTGTTCTCTTGGGCGCCGGCGAGCTTGCCTTCGCCGAGGGAATCGGGGCGCTCGAGAGCTCGTTGGAGGAGATCGATCGCCTTCTTTGCGTCGCTGTCGTTGATCGCTTGGATGGCGAGCTCTGTGAGGGCGAGCACGTACTGCGTGGTGACCTTACCTTCACCGCCTTCCCACGGGTGGAACTTTCGGCCGAGGACGACGCTAAGGGCTTCGTCGTGACGGCCGAGCAGGTTGAGCAGCGTTGCGAGTTCGATGGTGAGGTCGTCGCGCTTGGCGACGGCTTCGCCATGCGATTGCAGCCGGGCGAGGCGCGACTCGGGCGTGTGGTTGAGTCGCTTGGCGAGCTGGTCGAGCTCGTAGAGGACGCGGGCGTCGTCGGTGTTGAGCCGGTAGGCTTCTTCGAGCATCCGCCACGCGCCGGCGGCGTCGTGACGTTTGTTGAAGTAGGCGAGGCCGAGGTTGCGACGCGGCTGCGCGAACTCTGGCGACAGGTCGCGGGCCTCTTCCCAGGCGCGGATCGCTTCGTCGTAGCGGCGCTTGCCGTAGAGGACGTTGCCGAGGTCGCACCACGCCTGGGCGTCATTCGGCAGTCGCTCCACGTGGTTCTGCAAGACACGCAGATCGGAGCGGCGATTCGGGAAGAAGCTCCCCCGCGGCGCCGTGGCGCCAGTCATGCCGTGGTACATCGCGGCTTCGGCGTCGCCCTCGGTTGCGGCGATGTCGGCGAGGTAGTAGTGGACCAACGACGAGTCGGGTTGGTTGTCCGTCCGCTGCAGGAGCCGTTGCAGCACAGCGGTTGTCCGCTGGAGGGCGCCGGCGCTCAGGTAGTCGTTCGCTAGTTCGAGGTGGTTGTGCGATGAAAGACCGACGCGGAGGTCGAAGGCTTCCCAGTCGCCGGTTGCTAGCGCCTTCTCGAAGAGGACGCCGAAATTGAACGGGTCGCGTGCCAGTTCGACGCCGGCGAGTTCGAGCATCGCCTCACGCCGGTCCGCTGACTTGAGCACGAAGCAAAGCAGGTGCGTTGCCTGGTGGTGGTTGGCGTTGCGCTCTAAGCAGCGACGCAAGACGGACTCGGCTTCTGGCCAGTCGCGTTTGCCGGCGGCGATGCGGCCGAGCTCGAAGTAAGCAGCGTCCTGGCACTCCGTGCGCCACGTGGACTTCCAGAAGGCGTCCTCGGCTTCGTCCGCGCGGCCTTGGGCGGCGAGCGCCAGGCCGAGGTTGTAGTGGCACTCGCCGTCGAGCGGATTCGGGTTGTGCTTCGTCGCCCGTCGGATGGCGGCGTGGAAGCACTCTTCGGCGGCGGCGTACTCGGCGCGGCGGAAGTGCGTGCGGCCGAGGGCCAGGTTGCAACGCTGGTCCTCGGGGTCGCGGCGGAGCGCTTCGCGGAAGTAATCCTCGGGCCGTCGCGTCGCGTGGCGATACTGCTCGAGATGCATGCCGGCGAGGTAGAGGGCCTCGTTCGAGGTGATCTCGCTCGGCTTGCCGATCGGTTTGGCGGGTTCGGGCGGGGTGTTATCGACGTTGGTGGGCCGATAACCGACGAGCTTGCGGCCCGCGGCGTCGAACACGGTGACGGTAAGTCTGCTGGGGTCAGTTCCTTCGGGAAGCGATGCGGTGAAGTCACGCCAGACGCTCGGGTCGGCGTCGAAGGTTTCTTCGAGCAGTGTCTGCGACCGCGCGATAAGCGCGACCTTAGCGCCTTGCTGGGGCGAGGTGACGTAGACTCGCATCGTCGCGCGGTCGCCTTCGACTTCAAGGCCCACGGCGGCGTCGGTGGTGGCGTTTTTGATGACGCCGACTCCCTTGTACGGCATGAAGAACTGCGTGAACGCCTTCTCTTCACCGGGGCTGAGCCAGGTGAAGTCGGGCTGGTTGTCGGTATAGACGCCGCACATCAGCTCGATGTACGGACCGTCCTCGTCGGTGAGCTGGCGGTCCCACGCGGCGCCGAACTCGCCGCAGCCCCATGTCCACTGCTTCTTGCCTGGCGAGACGTGGTGGCTGGCGACGTGCAGCAGGCCCGCTTGCCGGCCATGATCGTACGAGCCGACGAAGTTGTAATCCGAGTGGTGCGCCATGTAGGACGTGGGCACTGGGATGTTGGCGTAACGGCTGATGTCGGCGCCGGGGGCGTAGTCGATCTTGTAGTACGTCCCCGTGGCGATTGGGAACGAACTCGTGTCGCGCTTGCCGTGGTCCATCACCGCGGTGACGTCGGGAGGGAAGATCGATTGGTGGTTGGCGTCGACATGGACGGCGGGGTTTGCCCACCAGAGGAACGTCTCGGGGAGCGGCGTGCGGTTGGAGACGCGGCCGAGGATCTCGATGTACGCCTTGCCCGGATAGAGACGCAGGCCGTGGGCGCCGCGCGTGCCGACCATGCGATCGATTTCGTGGCACCAGACGGTCCACGAACCGTCGGCGCCCTCTTCGAAGTCGTAGTCGACGGTGTGGAAGGTGCTCGGCCGGTGGTGTTGCGGCCAGTTGAACTCGATGCCGCCGCTGACCCAGGGCCCGGCGAGGCCCACCAGCGCGGGCTTGATGACGCGGTTGTAGTAGACGAAGTGGTAGTCGTTCGTCTTGTCGAGCGCCATCTGAATCCGCCCGCCAAGCTCGGGCAGCACCATCACCTTGAGGTACTCGTTCTCGATGAAGACGGCGTCGTACGCACGCTCCGTTGGCTCGTTGGAGACGCTCTCGACCACGGGGAAGGGGTACACGGCGCCGCTGCTCCCCTGATAGACGCGCTTCTCCAGGAAGAACGGGTTGGGGTCGGGCGCGCCGGCCTCGTAGGTCGGGATCACGACCTGTTCACGCCACGCCAGAGCCTTTGCAGAAAAATCTCGATCAGCCATCGCTAACTTTAAGAGCCATCGGCTCGCCCCGAGAGATGCGGCGGGAGCGGCCTGGAAGGGGAACACTGGGAGTGACGAGTTTCAATAAGAGTGGCAGCCCCTTCATTGAAACCGACAAACGCTGTGGGTTCATTCAGCGGCTGCCTCAAAGGCTTGTGTGATTTCGTCATCCCCTGATGGCGGCTGGTGGGGGACGGTACGATCCCCGGTGTTGCGGTTCTTTGTCACGCAACCCTCGTCATACGGCGGTTATGCTCGGAAACGCTTCACACATTTCTTCAGGAGGGCCTCGCTCGGGGCTCGGACGGCTGTGAGTGACCGCAAAAGCGTTCTGTTGTTGATCGAAAGCTCGCGCGCCTACGGCCGTGGATGTTTGCTTGGCGTCGCCGCGTATGTGCGCTCGCACGGGCCGTGGAGCGTGGTGAACGTTGAACGCGGGTTGACGGAGAACCTGCCGAAGCTGCTGCGCTCATGGCGCGGCGACGGCGTAATCGCCCGGATCGAGAACGCCAAGATCGCCAAAGCGGTGCACGAGCTGGGCGTGCCGACCGTGGACTTACGCGGCTCGCACCGGCCGCCGGGCGGGGCGATGCTCGACACCGACCATCGCATCGTCAGCCGCATGGCGGCCGAGTACTTCCTTGATATCGGGTTCCGCCACTTCGCTTGCATCGGCTATCCGGGCGTTGATTTCTCCGAGCAACGGATCACGACCTACATCGAGTACCTCAACAGCCGGGGCTTCGATGTGGACGTTTACTCGTCTCCGAATCCTCCGCCGCACGGTTCGGACGTGCTGGGCTGGGAATCACGGGGCGAGATGGACCGCTCGGCGATCGCCGACTGGCTGCGCTCGCTGCCGCGGCCGTTGGCGGTGTTTGCCTGCAACGACGTGCGTGGCCGCCAGATCATCGACGCCTGCGCTCAGACGGGGCTCAATGTTCCGGAGGAGGTGGCGGTCATCGGCGTCGATAACGACGAGGTGATCTGCGAGCTGTCGAACCCGCCGCTCAGCAGCGTCCAGCCCGACACGTTACGCATCGGTTATGAGGGCGCTGCGCTGCTGGACGCGATGCTTGCCGGCGAAGAGCCACCGATAGGGACCATCTTTGTCCCGCCGAAGGGCATTTCGCACCGACTATCGTCCGAGGCGACGGCCGTTGATGATCGTGAGATGGCGACCGCCATGCAGCTGATCCGCGACCACGCTTGCGAAGGGCTCACGGTGCAGCAAGTGGTGTCGCGGATCCAGGTGAGCCGTTCGACGCTCGAGCGGCGTTTCCACGCGGCGTTCTCACGCACGCCGGCCGCGGAGATCGAGCGGGTGCGGATGTCGCGAGCGAAACTGCTACTGATGGAGACCAAGTACAAGCTTTCAAAAATCGCTTCGCTGACGGGTTATGGGTCGGCCTCGCAGTTCGCGACGGCGTACAAGCGGCACACGGGTTTGACCCCCGGCCAGTTCCGCAAACAGACGCAGTTGGCCCAATAAGCCGCGGAGGGCGGCGATCGCCGCCAACTATTCCTTTACAGTTTGCGGCAAGTTGATTGCGGTTTTTCGTCACGGGGTTTTAGCGATTTTGTCGCGCCGTTAGAAAACCGCTGGATTTGTGGCGTGGGTGTTTTTTCGCGGCGGGATCACGCGGCGGCCGAAGAGCCGCGGGGCCCTGTTTTCGCCGACGGATGGGGTTCGTCGAGAACTACAATCGAGAACGTCGCCGCTCGTAACGGGCCGGCGCCGGTTGCTTCTCGATCGAGTCTCGTCGCCGCTACGAAAGTGCTCTTCGCTGAACCGCTTTCTGTTGGGAGGTCGAGGATCGGCAGCGCCGTGTCGAGCGACACGCGGTCGCCATGCGAGAGGCCCGGTCAGCGCTTTGCGACGATCGGCCATGACGTGGTTTCCTACTCAACACGACTCCTTCGACATCCGTATCTTCTCACTACTCAGGCGAGTCGCCCCACTATGTGTTGCCCCCGCTTCGTCTCGATGCTCTGTCGCCGCACAAGTCTCCGCGTCGTGGCCGCCGCCGCGGTCGCTGCGCCCGGCGCGGCGCTGGCGCTGAACAACGCCTACAACCTCGCGCCCTACGGCACGGCCACCGCGACGGGTTCGGACTTCGGCGGCGAGATCGCCTACGGCATTGACGGCAACCGCAATGGCGACTTCAACGCGGGGTCGGTCTTCTATGGCAACGCCAACGCCGAGAACCCGCCGCTGTTCTATGCAGTGGACCTGGGCGTCGAGGCCTACGTCGATCGCATTCAAATCATTCCGCGCACGGACGCGACTCAAGGCGTCTTCGGCAACTTCCGACTCACGATCGCCGAGGACGACGGCGCCGGCAATCCGGGCGCCGTGGTCTTCTCGCAGGACTATAACGCCACGAACTTCGAATCCGGGACCTGGGCGACCACGGCTCCCGACGGGGCGCGCGGACGGCACGTCCGTATGGAGCGGCTCGACAACAACTATTGGCTGACGTTCGCCGAGTTCGAGGTGTTCGGGTCATCCGAGCCGCTGAAGTTCTCGGAGAGCGACAACATCGCCCGCGGCAAACCCGTGACGGTGTCTTCGGCGCCGGGCTTCGGCGCCATGCTGACTAGCGCTAACGACGGAAACATCAACGGCAACTTCGGCGGTCCGGGCAACCGTCCCGTTTATCACTCGGCCCTGCCGGGCGTCGGAGAGTCTTGGCAAGTCGATTTGGGCGCCGAGACCCAGCTGGATCACCTCCAATTGTTCACGCGCGGTGAGTTCTCTCGCAACGACGAAACGGGCGAAGTCTGGTCGACGACCACGGAGTACCGGGTGTCGGTGCTCGACGCCGGGCTTTCGGAGGTCGGCGCCTTTGTCGTAACTCCGAACGCCCTCTACAGCGAAGACCCCGACTACGACCTGCTGATCAACACGATGGGGCTGACGGGTCGGTACGTCCGCGTCGAGACGACCAAGGACGAGTACCTCGCTTTCTCAGAGCTGCGTGCTTTCGCCGGCTCGGGCGATCCGCTGCTCGTTGGCGACTACAACCAGGACGGGGTCATCAGCAGCCGGGATTACAACGTCTGGCGTAACGAGTACGGCTCGCTAACGAGCCTCGCCGCCGACGGCAATGGCGACGGCGCCATCGACGCGGCCGACTACACCGTGTGGCGCGACGCCCTGGCCGCCTTCACGGCCGGCTCGCCTTCAATGGGGGTGACGATTCCCGAGCCAACCACGCTCGCGCTCGTCGCTGCTGTGGGCCTCGTGGCGGTGCGTCGTCGGGGCTGAGGCATCCATCAGGAACAGGCCCCACCTGGGGCATTGGCGATAAGGACAGGTGATCGATGTCAGACAAGATGATGATGAATCGTTGTGAAGGCCACGACGCACGGCGTGACGGCTTTACCCTCGTGGAGCTGCTGGTGGTGATCGCCATCATCGGCATCCTGGTCGCGCTGCTGCTCCCCGCGGTGCAGGCGGCGCGAGAAGCGGCGCGGCGGGCGCAGTGCACCAACAACATGAAGCAGGTCGCTCTGGCCGTGCTCAACCACGAGAGTCAGAAGGGCCGATTGCCGCGCGGCACCTACAACTATCTCGACAGCACCGGCGCCGGAACGGCTCCTCCCTACGGCCAGCACGACGGCAACAGCTCGCCCAACCCCAGCCAGGACAAGTACGACCGCCGCTGTTGGTTCCACGACTTGCTGCCGTTTGTCGAAGAGCAAGTGCTGTCGGACGCGTTCGAAGACTACATCAACAAGCCGCTTGCATGGGGGCCGTACCCGACGGCGCTCGATTTCCCGCAGTCCTCGACGGTGGCGCCGTCGTTCATGTGTGTGTCGGACCCGATCTCGCCGAAGCTGCAGACTTTCCATCCGGGCCTGTTAACCGAGTTGACGCAGGGGTTCTCGGGCAACTACGTCGGCTGCGCCGGCAGCTACTACCAGAACATGCTGCGGGAGACCGATCCCGATTTTGAGAAGTACGGCAACAATCGCTTTCTGTCGGGCGCCTATTCGGACGGGGTGCTCCTGGGAGGCCGCGACGTGAAGCTCTCTACCGTCACCGATGGCACGTCGAAGACGGCGATGATCTCGGAAGTCCGGCTCGTCGCCGACACACTGGGGAACGACGGGCGAGGTCGCTACTACAACCCGGCTCACGGCGGCGTGTTGTTCACGACGCTCGAGCCGCCAAACTCGCAACGTGGTGACGAGGTCTCGTGGGTCAGCGAACTGAACGACAACACCATGGCGCCGATCGCGCAGGTCGGCGCCGGTGACGCCTACATGATGACGGCCCGCAGCTACCACGCCGGCGGCGCCAACGTCGCGCGGGTGGATGGGTCGGTCGCGTTCGTAAGTGAAAGCATTGAGCGTGATGTTTACCAAGCGATGGGGAGCCGTGATGGCGGCGAGGTTGCCAACTGACATGAACGCGTTTCAGAACAACCGGTCGGTTGGCGGCCCCGGCCTGCGAGCAGCCGGTTCGCTGGTGTGGCTCGCCGGCTGCATGGCCCTAGCGGGGTGCGGGCCGGCGGGGCCGCCAACCTACCCGATCGCCGGCGTCGTGACCTACGACGGGCAGCCGCTGCCAACCGGGACACTGACGCTGATCCCCGACGATCCCAAGGCGCGGACGACCGTTGCGAAAATCACCGACGGCGCCTACGCAACCGAGATCACCGAGGGCGAGTGGACGGTCAATCTCATGGCGGTTCGGGAAACGGGGCCGGTCGATCCCAAGCTCAAAGAGGCGCCGCGCGAGCAGTACCTCCCCGCCAAGTACAACCGCCAATCGACGATGAAGGTGACTTCGCCGGTGGAAGGTGGGAAGAAGGATTTCGATCTGACGCCGTAGAGGTTGCTTCTGCAACGGAAGAAACCACAGAGCCATTGAGAGAACGGAGGACGCACCGAGGAGACGTCTCAGTGTCTTTCTCTGTGCCCTCCGTGGCTCTGTGGTTAAGCAGGTCGTAGCGACTGACTCGAAGCTTCGAGACCGTCGCGATAGATGCTTTTCTACGTCGGCGGTTTGTCCGTCCGGGCACTCTTTTCTTTCATCTTGGAGTTGCGACTAATGAAGACGATGACACCACGGCTCGCCACCCGTGCTGGGGCGACGCTCTTAGTTTTGGCGGGAATTGCCAGTCCCACGAATCTTCTCGCCGCGCCGACAACGACGAATCTCGCCGTCGGCGGAACAGCTACAGCCACCGGCGCTGATTACGGCGCCGCGATTGAGGACGCGATTGACGGCGATCGCAACGGCGACTTCGGCGCCGGGTCGGTGTTCTACGGCAACGCGATCGCTGAGAACCCGCCGCTGTTCTACCAGGTCGATCTCGGCGCGAGCGCCTACATCGAGCGGGTGCAGCTGCTCCGGCGCACCGACGCGCAGCAGGGCGTTTTCGGCAACATGCGGCTCACGATCTACGAAGACGACGGCGCCGGCGCCCCGGGCGCGGTGGCGTTCACGCAAGACTACTTGACGAATGGCTTCACGATCGGCAGCTGGGGCACGACCGACCCCGGCGCCAGCGCCCCCGGCGGCGCCTTCGGACGCCATGTGCGGCTGGAGCGGCTCGACAACAACTACTGGCTGACGTTCGCCGAGTTTGAGGTGATCGGGTCGGGGACGCCGCTGCTCTACACCGAGGCCGACAACCTTGTCGTTGGTAAGCCGGTGACGACGTTATCCGGCCCCGGCTATGGCGCGCAGCTGACGTCGGCCAACGACGGCGGAATCAACGGCGATTTCAACTTCGGCGACCGCAGCGTCTATCACTCCATTAACTTCGGCGTGGGCGAGTTTTGGCAAGTGGACCTTGGCGAGACGACGCCGCTCGAGTTTGCCGAGCTGTTCGTCCGCAGCGACGAGCAGACCACGAGCCAGTTTAAGGTCGCGGTGCTTGACGAGTCGCTGGCCGAGGTGGGTTCGGTCATCGTTGATAACAACGGGCCGATGGGCGCGACGCCCGATTACGACCTGACGGTGGACCTGAGCGGCCTGACGGGTCGGTACCTGCGGGTCGAGACGACGCGCGACGAGTACCTGGCTTTCACCGAGTTGCGGGCGTTCGCGCCGGCGGTGCCGGAGCCGACAGCTGTGTTGTTGATCGGCGCGGGGTTGTTGAGTGTGGCGGTGCGCCGCCCGTTCGCTTGACCAGCGCGCTTTGTGGAAAGAAGTGGCTATTTCGATTCGGGGTTTCATTTGTCGTCTGGTAAAATGCTGCTTCGAACAGGCGTGAAGGCGTTGTTAGAAGGGGCATACGGGAGGAGTCGGGCGTGATGGGGATTCGTGGTTGGGCTTGGAATCGATGTTGGCTCTTGCTGCCGTTGGTCGTTTGGACCGCGGTCGAGGGCGTGTCGTGGGGCGCTGAGAGCGTCGACGTTTCGTCGCTCGATTTGTCGAAGATGACGAGCGGGTGGGGACAGGCTCAAGCGAGCAAGAGCCTTGCCGGCGAGCCGCTCCGTTTGCGCGGCCGTGAGTTCGCCAGTGGCGTGGCGACGCACGCGCCGAGCAAGATGCGGATCAACCTTGCCGGGCAGGGCGACCGCTTCACGTCGGTCGTCGGCGTGGATGACAGCGCCGACGGCAACGGTGGGGTCCGCTTTCAGGTGGTCGCCGACGGGGAAGTCGTTTGGGAGAGCGGGCGTCTCTCCGGCACGGCGGAACCAGAGGCGCTGGACGTCGATGTGCGTGGCGTCAAGGTGCTTGAGTTGCGTGTCGCTGACGGCGGCGACGGCGCCGGCTACGACCACGCCGATTGGGCCAACGCCAAGGTCAGTGTGGCAGGGTCGACGGATTCCATCGAGGCGATCGAGCCTTACGAGGTCATCCGCATTGGCGGCGACGCGTTCCCATTGGCGTTTATCGTCGGCGACGACGGCAGGCTCTATCAGGCCGCGCTGGGCGAAGCGGTCGAGAACGCCACTCCGCCACGCACCGCCGAAGCGTACCCGCAGGGCGGCTACGGCTACGTCTTCGAGCCGGCGTTGCAAGTCGTCCACGCGGATGGCGATCGCTCGACCTCGCTCGCCTACGTCGCCCATCGCACGGAGTCGATCGACGCCGCGACGGACCTTGTGGAGATTGACCTCCGCGACACCGTCTTCCCGCTCGATGTCACGCTGTCGTTCCGAGTCCACAGGGCTTCGGGAGCCGGGGATGCGGGAGTCGTCGAGCAATGGGTGACCATCACCAATGGTGAGGACGGGCCGATCACGCTCGAGCGGATGGCGTCGGCGTCGCTGGTGTTGCCGGCTGAGCAGACGACCTTGATGCACTTCCACGGCGACTGGAACGACGAGATGAACCCCGTCGTCGAGAAGCTGACGCCGGGGATGAAGGTGGTAGATTCGAAGCTCGGCGTGCGGGCGCACCAGTTGGTGTCGCCTTCGTTCATCGTTGGGCTCGACGGCGAACCCGCCGAGAACACCGGCCGCGTGCTGGGCGGGACGCTTGCTTGGTCGGGGAGCTTTCAGGCCGCGTTCGACCACACCGGCAAGCAGGTCCGCGCGTTGTGCGGCGTGAACCCGTATGCGTCCGAGTACCAGATCGCCGCGGGCGAATCGTTCGTGACGCCGACAATGATTTGGGCGTGGAGCGACCAGGGTCTCGGCAAGATGAGCCGATCGCTGCACCGCTGGGCCCGCGAGCACGGCCTCCGGGAAGGCGACACGCCGCGCGACACGCTGCTGAACAACTGGGAGGCGACGGGCTTTGACTTCGACGCCGAGCGGATCACGAATCTCTTCGGCCCGGCGAAGGAGATGGGCATCGAGCTGTTCCTGCTCGACGACGGTTGGTTCGGCAAAATGCATCCGCGGCTGTCGGACAACGCCGGCTTGGGTGATTGGGAACCCAACCGCGAGCGATTCCCAAAGGGCATGGCGCCCGTCGCCGAGGCCGCGATCGATCGGGGGCTGCGGTTCGGCATCTGGATCGAGCCCGAGATGGTCAACCCGCGCAGCGAGCTCTACGAGCGGCATCCCGAATGGGTGATCCGCCAGCCGCGGCGCGAGCCCGAACTGCAACGCAACCAGATGATCCTCGACCTGACGCGGCCCGAAGTGTTCGACTTCGAGTGGGGCGTGATCGAGAGGACGCTCGGCGTCGAGGGCGTCACCTGTGCGAAGTGGGACGCCAACCGCTACGTCACGCAGCCCGGCTCGTCGTACCTGCCGGCGGAACGACAGATGCACCTGTGGATCGACTACACGCGGCAGCTCTACAAGCTGATGGCGCAGACCGCCGAGGCGTTTCCCAAGACGGAGTTGATGCTCTGCTCGGGCGGCGGCGGACGCGTCGATTACGGCGCGCTGCGGTACTTCCACGAGTTCTGGCCGAGCGACAACACCGACGCGGTGCGCCGCGTCACGATGCAGTGGGACTACTCGTACTTCTTCCCATCGATCGCGATGAGCAGCCACGTCTCGCGGATGGGCGAGCGGCCGCTGCACTTCGCCACCGCTGTGGCGATGAGCGCCAAGTACGGCATGGACATCGACGTGGCCGAACTCACCGATGAAGAGATGACGATCTGTCGGCAAGCGATCGCGGCGTACAAATCGATCCGCGAGGTCGTGCAGCTCGGCGACCTGTACCGCGTCGAAAGCCCGCACGATTCGTCGCGCTGCGTGATCGACTTTGTCGCGGAAGACGGCAAGCGAGCGGCGGCGTTTGTGTTCCAACTGAAGAAGGACGAGCCCCGGCCGGTAAAGCTGATGGGTCTCGACCCCAAGACCGCTTACAGCGTCCATGAAGTTCACCCGGCGCCGGGCCGCCCGGTCCTTGCCGACGACGGCGCTACGAAGACGGGCGCCGAGTTGATGGAGGTTGGCTTCGCGACCGCGACGGCGGACGCGGTACAGGCGACGATGGTCGAGCTGATCGCGATCGAGTAAGCAACCTTCTGTTGCATGTTGCCCATGACTGTCTCCGTAGCCGATGACTTTCACCGGTAGAAGGTTCTTTGATGCTGGATTGGGCAAGACTTACGCGTGGTGTTGTCTGCTTGGCTTGTTGCTTCGTTGCCGTCTCCTGCGCCGCGGCGGAGAGGGTGCTAGAGGTAGCGTCGCCTGACGGCCGCGTCGCCTTGGCGGTGTCGCTCGACGACGACGGCGCCCCGAGCTACACGGTTTCCTACGACGGCAAATCGGTAGTCCGTCGATCGCAACTCGGCGTCGTTTGCGCGGACGGTGACTATAGCCGTGGGCTGCGACGGGTTGAGTGCAGCGACGTCATCGTTGATCGGCAGCGGTACGAGTTGTTGACCGGCCCCACTTCGCGCATCGACCACTTGCTGCACCGCAAGACGGTTCGTTTTGCCAACGCCGATGGCAACGAGGTGCTTATCGACGGCGTGGCGAGCGATGAGGGCGCCGCGTTTCGATATCGTTTCGAGAAGCCAACCGGCGAGCGGCGCGAGGTGTTGCGCGAGAGAACGTCCTTCCGCTTCACGACGCGAGCGAAGGGATGGCTGACGCCTTACCACGTGGCTGGCGAGCACACGCCAAACGACGAGGACTACTTCTTCCGCGTCGCGGTGGGCGATCCGCCGATCGAATCGCGGGCCAAGCCGGCGGGTTGGGCGATGCCGGCGCTCATCGAGCCTTCAACAAGCGGCCCCGCCGTCCTGTTGTGCGAGTCGGGTGACGTCGGCGACTTCTGTGGCAGCCACTTGGTGAACGGCGCCGAACCGGGCAGCTACGAGATCGCCTTTGCCGCCGCCGACGAGACGCATCAAGCGCCGAAGTCCGTGCCATTCAGCGCGACCCCGGCGTCGACAACGCCTTGGGCGTTGCCGTGGCGGGTGATCCTTGTCGGCGAGCCGCGTGACTTCGTCACCGCGACGCTCGTCACAGATGTCGCGTCGCCTTCAAGAATCAGCGATACGAGTTGGATCAAGCCGGGCCGGGCTTCGTGGGGTTGGTTGTCGCAGCACGAAGGGCCCTATCGGCGGGAGTTCTTCGACAAGTTCACCGACCTCGCCGCGGAGTATGGCTGGGAGTATACGACGTTCGATGGCGGTTGGTGGGATGTCGATCTCAAGGAGACCTCGCAGTACGCACGGCGGCAGGGCGTGAGGCCGCTGATCTGGATGTACTCGGGCGACTGTTACGACGCCCAACACCGGCGCGAGAAGCTGGACCATTACAAGGCGTGCGGCGCCGCCGGCGTGAAGATCGATTTCTGGGCGACCCAGCTGCAGCAAGGGATGCAAGCGATCCGCGACACGCTACAGGACGCCGCCGAACGAGAGTTGGTGGTGGTGCTGCACGGCTGCCCGACGCCGCGCGGCTGGCATCGCACCTGGCCGAACCTGCTGTCGTGCGAGGCGGTGCTCGGCATGGAGAGTTACATCTACGACAACCGATACCCCGAGAAGGTCGCCGAACTGAACTGCGTGCTCCCGTTCACCCGGAACGTCGCCGGCCCGATGGACGTGACGCCGCTGCGACTCGCGCCGCTCGTCGACACCCAGCGGACAACGACCGTGGCCCATGAGCTGGCGACGCCGATCGTGTTCACGTCGGGCGTGATCCACTACGCCGACGGGCCGGAGGCGTACAACGCGTTGCCGGCCGCCGCACAAACGGTGCTCCGCGAGGCGCCGGCGCGGTGGGATGAGTCGCGATGTCTTGTCGGCGAGCCGGGCAAGCGCGTCGTCGTCGCCAGGCGGTCGGGCGACGATTGGTTCATCGCCGGCTTGAACGGGCAGGACCAGCATTCCGAGGTTGAACTCGATCTATCGCCGTACGCCGATGCCCGAACGTTAGTGGCGATCACCGATGACGTTGAGGGCCGCGACCTCGAGATCGTCGAGGCGCCAACCGTCCCGGCGAAGTGGCTTCACGAGGTCCCGGGCCGGGGTGGTTTTGTGCTGCTGCTAGATTGGCGTGACGATCAATCTACCGCTGCGGCGGAAGTCGATCCGATGGGTAGCGGGGCGACAAAGAGATAACTACCCGAACCGACCGCAAACGCCGCCGTGCCGTCAGCGGATGGCAGCGACTCGACGCCAGTGGCTCGGTCCGCTGGCAGGTCCGACTCGGTGACTCGGGTTGCATCGGCCGTTGGGATCGTCACTCGGGCTTCAACTCCTGGCGGAACGTCGACCTCAAGCCGCAGCGACTCGCCCTCGATAAGCCAGTCGCAACGGACCGGCCCGCGCGGCGATCGGTAAGTCGTCTTTGCCCATCGGATCGGTCCGACGACGCTCGGCGCGATCTCGACGCGGTCGCCGGCGACCGCATCGGACGGCACGGCGATCCCTCCGACGCGCTCGATCATCCACTGGCTGACCGAGCCGAACATCGGGTGATTGTGGCTGAACGTGTTGTCGGAGAACGCCCAGTGCTCCCAGAGCGTCGTGGCGCCGGAGTCGAGCATGTGACCCCAGCCGGGAAACTCACGTTGCGTCGCGGCGAGGTAGGCGAGGTCGCTGCGGCCGTGGCGAGTCAGCGTTTCGAGCAGCCACGACGCCCCGAAGATGCCTGTCGTTAGCCGCACCTCTCGCGCGGACAGGTCGCGCTCGAGCCAAGCGAGAGCCCCGTCAGCGTCGCCAGCTCCCAAGAGTCGCACCGCGGCGCAAGAGGCGGTTTGGGTCCAGTCGCTCTCGTTGTTGAGTTCATCGGTATAGAACTCGGCCCGCCAAGCGTCGCGGATGTGCTGCTCAAGCTCCGCGTAACGGGCGGCGTCGTCATCACGGCCGATGGCTTTCGCCAGCCGTTGCATGAGGACGGTGGCCTCGTGGTAGTGAGCGGTCGCCATCAGCGCGACGGGCGTGGGCGTTATCGCCTCGTGGTCGCCGATCTCGACTCTCACCAAGTGATCCGGAGCCAATCGACCGACGAGCGCGAGCCACTTCGCGGCGACGGCGTACTGCTCTTCGATCAGCCGCTCGGCGCCGTAGTAGCGATGGAGCCGATCGAGCAGCAGCGGATGGGCTAGGGCCCAGCCAATGGGACCGCCGCGTTCACCAAGGCCGGCGTCGGCAATGCCAACGAACGGCGCCGTCTCGGTCAACGCCCCGTCGGGCCGCCTGGCGTCGGCGAGGTCTTCGACAGCTTTGGTGTAGAAGGTCGCCATGTCGTAGTTCAGGCACATCGCGTCAGCCGTCACCGCGATGTCGCCGCCGTAGCCGAACTTCTCTCGATGGGGACAATCCGACTGGACGCCAACAAGATTGCTCTCGAACGTGTTGCGACAGACCTGCTGGAGCTGGTTGAGCCGCTCGTCGGAGCACGCGAACTCGATCGCCGACGCCACGTCGGATCGCAGCGCAAGGCCGGTCAGCCGTGAGTCGTCGGCAAGGCCGGTCGCTTCGACATAGCGAAAGCCGTGGAAGGTGAACCGCGGCGCCCAAGACCACGCGCCGTCCTTCGCCGGCGTGTAGGAGTCGAGCTGTACCGCGACATCCGGCGCGCCGGGGCCGCCGACGCCCGGCTGCTTGATCTGGCCGACAACGGACGTCAGTGGATTCACGCGGCCGTCGTCGTCGAGGAGCTCGCCGTGCAGCAGCCGCACTTGCTCTTCACCGGAGCTTGGCGAATCGACTTCAACCACGCCGGTGAAGTTACGGCCGAAGTCATACACCCGCGTCCCATCGGGTAGTGTCTTGAGCAGCACGCCTGGCAGTCGATCGACGACACGGATCGGCGGCGCCGACTGAGGTACGAGTTTGCCTTTCGGTTGATCTCTTGCAGCGATGGCGTGGCGCCAATTGGCATCGCCATACTCTGGCGTCGTCCAACCAGAGAGCTCGCGGCGGGCGTCGTACTCTTCGCCGAGATAGACACTGTTGCGAACGACCGGGCCGGGGTGCGTCCGCCACTCGGGACCGGTTGCGATCACGGTGCGCGACCCATCGGTATGCGTGACTTCGAGCTGAGCGATCAGGCACGGCGGACCGACAGCCAGACTTTCGCGGAGATTGATCCGTCCCCACATCCGCAAGGGCAGGGGATCGCGCCATCCAGCGCCGACCTCAATTCCGATAGCGTTCTCGCCTTGGGCTAGCAGTTGAGTGACTTCGTGCGTTGCGTAGAGCACCCGCTTGTCGTAGTCGGTCCAAGCCGGCGCGTGATGCTCGTCGCCAATGCGCCGACCGTTAAGGCGAGCCTCGTAGTAACCCAATCCCGCGACGTACAGGCGTGCGTGACGAACGGGCTTCTCAACCTTGAACGCTTTGCGAAACAGCGGCGCCGGCGATTCCTCGTAATACTCGGCGTCGTGTTGTGGTCGCGGGCGCCCGTCGTCAATCCACTGCGCTTCCCAGTCGGTGGGAGCCAGCGAGGTTTCCCATTTGGCGACAGCGCTCCACTGCGAAGGCTTATCTGTCTCGTCCCACACTCGGACACGCCAGTAGTGAGGTGTTCTCGGCTCCAATCTCTTGGGGACTACCACGTGTTGCGCGGGCGAGTCCTCACGCCCACTCGCCCAAACATCGGGCGTCGCGAGGCGGTCAGGGGAAGTGGCGACCTGAACTTCAAACGCCGTTTGCTCCGATCGTCGCTCGGACGATTCCAGCGACCAAGAGAGCACGACCGGAGAAGGAGCGACGCCGAGGGGGTCGGCGCGTCGGTCGCACTGCAGGTCGACGGCCTCCATCGCCGGGGCCAACTGGCAAGCAAGGCAGACGATAGTGATGCAGAGCGGCGTCGTCGCGGCAGAGCGGCAAAGGCTAGTCATAGCGGTGACTTATTGAGAAGTAGCTTCGGCAATGAGCCGTCCATTGGACCGTGGCTAACGCCGAGAAAAAACCGCAAGCGCGCCCATATGCGCAGCAATCCGTCGCTTCGCACCTAGCGCTACTTCGCCTTACCCGACTGGAAGCGACCCTCGATGCAGTCGAGCAGTCGCTCCAGGTGCGGCTCGGCGACGCGGTAGTAAACACGGCGGCCTTCACGTTCGCTGGTGAAGAAGCCGCATCGCTGCATTAGCCGCAGGTGCTCCGACGCGACGTTCTCAAGCACGCCGCAGTCTTCGGCAAGCTCGCCGACCGTGTAGCGGTCGTGCAGCAAAAGCTGCGACATGCGGATGCGGACCGGGTGCGCCAGAGCCCGCAGGCAATCGGCCGCCGTGCTTAGCGCCTCCATGTCCAACGGTTTCAGCGGACGGCTTGCGGCGTGCTCGCCAACGGTCGGAGTCGCTTTAGAGGTTTTGCTCTTAGCCACAGTAGGAATACCAGCTTAAGTTGCGGGCACGCTTGCAAGTCTTGCCGTAGGAACGCCGATAGAGGGTGCCGTTGCAGGACATCGTGGACCGGCTCCTAGGATAGCGCCCTCTTGAGACTATCCGAACCGGGCGACGACAACCACCGGCCCCGCGGAACCGATTCATCCGCCGTCCGCTTTGGACAGAGGGTCGTAAATTAATGGGCCAAGAAGGAGGGGGACCGTCTGAGCTCGACGTCAGCGGAAACCGAGTCAGAACTCCGGCGCGAATGTACCAATAAAGACTTGCCATGTGACGATGGGCGGATCGATATCTACCACGACCGTCCTGAAAGCACGACAGACCCCACCGGCACGTCCCAGTTCAGAGAACTGCGCGTAGCTCTGGTCCCGTAATTACGTGTCTCGCATTAAGGCGTCATGCTGACGCGAGACAGGAGCGCTTCGGTCAGCTCCGACAACACCTCATTCCAATCGGTGCGTGCGTAGACGAGCAGGCCGTCGGGGCCGATGAGGTAGTAGACGAGAACAGAGCTGACGGCGAGTTGGGGCACCATGTCCGAGTCCTCGCCGAGGTAGTTCTGCGCCCAGTTCCAGTGGCGACGCTGGGCGAGCGCCTTCCCGGCTTGCTTGTCGCGGTCGACGTTCAGGCCGACGAAGACGGCTTTGTCAGTGGCGAAGCGCTGAGCAGCGGCCTCGACCTCGGGCATCATTGCTAAGCACGGTTCGCACCAACTGGCCCAGACGTGCATCAGCACGTAGCGTCCGCTCATGTCGCCGACGAGGCGCTCGCGGCCCTCGACGTCGGTAAAGCTGTACGCCCGCATGTCGGTCCGCGGACGGGAGCCGGCGCGGCAGGGGACTTCTATGTTGCCGAGGTCCGTAGCGCCTGAGGAGTCGATGGTGATGGGGACAACCTTCCGGCTGTTCGTACAAGCGGACGACGAGGTCGTACTCGCCCGGCGCGAAGCCGGTCACGCGGAGGTCGCCGTCGGGCGAGAGTTTGACGAAGTGATGCGCGCGGGCCGCGAGGAGCGTACCCCAGTTCGGGTCGAGCAGCCACGCCGGTTGGAAGGGGCCCGTGGCGTAGAACCCGGGCGTTTTGCCGCTTGGGGGGTCGGTCGGTGAGAGGCCGCGGTTGCGACTGATCAGGTAGTTGAGCGACCAGCGTCGATCGAGTGGGGCGTCGTCGCGGCTGGTGGGGACGACCTTGCCCGTGATGACGGCGCCGCTCCCGCCGAGGATGACGTCGCGCCGCTCGCCAGGAGCGAGCTCGACGGGCAGGCTTTCGCTCGATGTGAGCGGCGAGTCTTCCCTCGGGCCCAAGCGGGCTAGGACTCGACTTCACTGTTCTTGGACATGGGGACCCAGGTGGACGTACCCTCAACGACGATCGCGCCGGCGACGGACTTGCCTTCCGCATCGACGACGCGGCCGGGCGGGCTCGAGCGCGATGTTCAGGGTGACGCGTCCGTCCTGAGGGCCGTAGGACGATTCGCTGACGACCGTGCGATAGCCCTCCGCTTCGAACCGCACCCGGTATCTGCTTTCTGGGTCGCCGCTGCCCTTGAGCGGGAGCTCGTACTGTCCGTCGGCGCCTTGCCCCGTGTCCTCGTAGCGCGTGCTGTAGAAGTTGGGGCCGAAGACGATGACCGGCATCGCTTGGAACTCGGCGATTGGCTCGCCGGTCGCTCGGTCGGTCGCGACGCCCTCGACCACCAGCGGTCCGTTCAGGGTGACGACGTGGGGCTCGCTTTTCGGGACGAGCCGTACGTCTTGTCGGGCGAAGCCCTTTGCGCCGACGTGGTACCGCACCGGTTGACGCCCCGCTCATCCGCACGCCGCGGCACGCCGTACTCGGGCACGCTCGAGCCGCCTTGGGGCAGCGTAGCCCCTGATCGCCGCGACTTAGTGCGCGGCGCGTCGTTCTCGCGGGACAACAACTCGAAGGAACGCCGAGCCGGCAATGCTTCGTCAGAAGCCTCTCCGATTGCCAGCCGACTCGATGGCGCCATGGTTGCTCTCGCATTCCAGTCTGCCGAGGATTTCTGCAATTGGAGCAATTCAACCATGCCAGCCACGACGGACGCCGCGCAACCGACCACTAGCCCTAGCCGAAGCGATACACGCTGGCGTCCCGGCTTGCCCATGTTGCTTAGCCTCGTAGTCCCGGGGCTGGGGCAGTTCTACGACGGGCGGCGTTTCGCGGGCGCGGTCTGGTTGCTCTCTACCCTGGTTGGTTACATCCCGTTCATTCTGCCCGGGGCGATTCTCCATCTCCTCGCCATCGGTACGGCAGGGTTTCGAAAGACGAGCAGCGGCGACTAGGTGTGGCTCGGCTCTCAACTAAGGGCTGGTTTCGGCGCCGTACCGGGGAGCATTCGGGCGATGTGACCGGGCGAAACGGGGCCACACTTCGACGCACTGCACGCCGAAACGCGGCTCAACCCCAAGGCTCAGCCGCGCCGGCGCCCGGTTCTTCAGGCCCTATCGAACTCGGCGATGGCGCGACGCACCGCCGACGATAACGCCGATTAGGACCAGTAGGCCTGTCGTCGGCTCGGGGACGGCGAACCGTCCCTCGACGCGGAGGGCGTAGCGTTCGTCGTCGATCCTCGGATTCCACGGGTTCGGTTCGCTCTGCCCCGCCGTGAGGCCGACATCGCCCGTGTCGTTGAACCGCCAAGCCCCGTCAAAGCCGCCCTCGCCGTCCATCAGCACCCAGTACGTGGTGTTCGCCGACAGCTCAAGGGAGCCGTCGTCTGGCAGTGTGACGAGCTGGTCGCCGGTGGCGCCGAGGTTTGTTGATAGCGTCCGCAGCACGGCCCCCGGCGAGCCACCGGCATCGGCGGCGATCAACACGTCGATCGGGCCCGTCCCCGTATTAGGCGAGCCGTTGACGCCGATCCCTAGCGACAAGCTCGTCAAGAAGGCGTCGGCCGGCCCCACCGTGAAGGTCGAACCTTGATTGACGTCGCCGATGGCGCCGACATCCGGCCCTTGCACGATGCGGCCGGTGCTGGAGAACGAGTCGCCCGGCCCAAGATTGCTAAAGATCACCGCCGCTTCGCCACGACCGCAGGCGACGCCCGCCGCTAGGGCCACGCCCAAGGCCATAGCCAATCGCAAGTTCAATAAGGTTCGATCGATACGCATCGGGCTGCCTCAATGGCTTCTGAGAGATTCCGTAACCGGGCGATCCGTGACCGCCTCTACTGGGGAATCAACAGAACAACCGTTGGCCCGACACCGACATTGGGTTTCTTTCGTCGAGGCTTCGCCCCGTTCTGTTCGCTCGGCCCGTCTGGCCCGCGGACAACAACAACCCGGGGGGGCGGTCGTGTCTCTTCCGACGCCCCCACTCCCCTCGGTGGGTCACGGCATCGAACGCCTCGGCCGCACCCGATTCCCGAGGCGTCTCTCTCGACGCGCAGCCAAACGACAGGCGACGCGGTCCCTGCTCTTGCGGCGTCACGAACTTCGCGCCGAGCTTGGTGGTTCCGTACGATTCCTTCCGCCAACAGACTTTGGCGAAGCACTGCGTGCGGGGCGAACCCGCGACGGCAAAGTCCCCCAGCAGGTAAGGGCGCAATGGTGCGGTGAATCGTCGCGTCGATCGCGTAACGTAGTTGCCTCAGCTTAGCGGTCGCGGGAAGATGCGGGCCCTCCACGTTGCCCCCTTGAACGCCCCAATCAAGACCATGGCCGACGACAGCCGCAGCGACGCCGAACAAGTCCTGGGGCTGTTCAAGTTCTCGCACGTGCGGGCAATGCTGACGGTGGCGGCCTGCCTGGTCGTGGCGACGCTGGCGGCGTTTGTGCCCCACTACGACGGTCTCACCGAGGCGGGTCACCGGGCGCTATTTGTGATGGTCTTCGCAGCTGGGATGTGGGTGACCGAGGCGATCCCGGCCTTCGCGACGAGCCTAGTAGCGATCGGCTTGTTGATCGCGCTGCTGGGGCGGCCCGACGGGGTATACGCGACGGGACCCAATGATTGGGAGCAGTTCATCGCCCCATGGGGGAGCTCGCTGATCTGGCTGTTCTTCGGCGGGTTCTGCCTAGCGGCGTCGGCGGAGAAGACGGGGCTCGACCGTTGGCTCGCCGCCCGGGCGCTGGGGCTCTTCGGCCAGCGCCCAGCGATGCTGCTAATGGGGGTAATGTTGGTGACGGCGACGCTGTCGATGTTTGTGTCGAACACGGCCACCGCGACCTTGGTACTGGCGATGCTCGCGCCACTGTTCGCGACCCGCCCCGAGAGGGACCGCCTAGTGAAGGCGCTCACGTTGGGCGTGGCCTACGCGGCGAACCTGGGCGGTATGGGGACGGTAATCGGGACCCCACCCAACGCGATAGCGGTGGGGCTGCTCGTCGGGCGCTCGGAGGTGAACTTCACGCAGTGGATGCTTCTAGCGACTCCCTCGGCGGCGGTGCTGCTGGCGATCATGTGGGGGTTCCTTGTGGCGTCGCAGCTCGGCAGCGGCGCGTTCCGGCGGGGTGAGGACCTGCTCTTCCACGCCGGCAGCGCGGCGGACCGAGCGCCGAAGCTCCAGCAGATCGTTGTCGTCGGAACGTTCGCCGTCACCGTCGCCCTGTGGATGACGACGCCACTGCACGGCCTGCCGACAACGTTGGTGTCGTTCGTGCCAATCACGGTCCTGACAGCAACGGGGATCCTCACCGCCGCAGACATCCGGACCCTACCGTGGGACATATTGCTCTTAATCACTGGGGGCCTGTCGCTGGGCGTAGCGATCGAGAACACGGGGCTCGCGGGCTGGGCTGTAGGCCGGCTGCCCGTTGGTGGGTGGACGGCGGTGACGCTAGTGCTGGTGTTCAGCTATTTGACAATCGTCATGTCGAACCTGATGAGCAACACGGCGACGGCCAACCTGTTGCTGCCGATCTCGATCGCGGTCCTCACGGCGATGGAGGAGACCGGCGGCGACGCAAGGATGGCGGTGCCGATTGCGTTGGCGGCCTCTGCGGCGATGTGCCTGCCGATCAGCACCCCCCCGAACGCGATCGTCTACGGCATGGGGCGGCTGCGGGTGACCGACCTATTGGTCGGGGGCCTGCTGGTCGGCCTCATTGCTCCACCGGTCTTGGTCGCGTGGGCGTGGGTGGCGTTGCCCTGGCTGTAGATCGCATTTGCCAGAATTGAAGGCATAGAAGCGTCAGGATCGACTGAGCGCAAAAATCGGTGGCTGTCTCCCGTCAACGGCTCTCCCAGCGCGCGAGATGCTTGGGACGCCAGCCGCCCTTCCGCCCTGGAACGAGGCCCGTCTGAATTTGAGAATCCCACGCGGCGTGGTCCGTTGGCACTGAGGTTCTTCAATGAAGCGGACAAAGTTGCGACCAAGCAGAGCATCGAGAACTCGCGGCAGGCGGGCGTGAGTCATGCGAAGGGTTAGAACACTTCCCGGGGCTGCCGGACGTTAGGGAGTACCGAGCAGACTTACTAGCGTTGGCGTCAGCCGTGCCTATCGATGGAAGTGGCGCCGGTAGGGGTTCGGGCAATGCGAAGCAGATGCTTCACCCCACGCGGCAGCCCGCTTCGCGGAATATCGTCCGGGTGGCCTCGGCTTGATCGTGTGTAGCGGCGGGGGTCGCTTCTAAGGCGTAAGGGAGTTTGAGATCGCGCCACTTGCGCCGGCCCATCTGATGGAACGGCAGCACCTCCAGCCGCTCGACGTTCGTGAGACGGGCGGCAAAGTCGGCTAGGCGACGGATGTCGTCTTCATCGTCAGTCAGACCCGGGACGAGCACGAAACGCACCCACGCCGGCCTGCCGAGGTCTGCTAAGCGCCGCGCGAACTCTAGGACCGTGCGGTTGCTGACGCCGGTGACGTTGCGATGATGCTCTTCGCCGAATGCCTTGAGGTCGAGCAGCACCAAATCGATGTCAGCGAGTTCGTCGTTATCCAGTCTCGCGCCGAGGTAGCCGTTCGTATCTAGGGCGGTGTGGAGGCCCAACCGCCGCGCGCCGCGGAGCAGGTTCATGGCGAAGGGCGCCTGCACGAGGGGCTCGCCGCCGGAGACGGTGAAGCCGCCGCCCGCCGCCCGGAGGAACGTGCCGTACCGCTCGACGTCGGCAAGTACGTTCTTGACGCTGTGCCGCTGATTGTCGCGTTGTATCTGCCACGAGTCGGGGTTGTGGCAGTACTGGCAACGCATGATGCAGCCCATCAGCCACACCACATAGCGCAGCCCAGGCCCATCGACCGCCGAAGCGTTGTCGTGGCTAAAAACATAACCCTCGCTGCCGCGAGCGCGGACCGATGGTTCGCCCACGTTGCGGCAGGCGCTAGGCGGCATGTCGGTAGACGAGCTCAAAGCTTCTCGTGGAAGGTGCGGCTAACGATGTCTTGCTGCTGCTCGGGCGTAAGCTTCACGAAATTGACCGCATAGCCGCTCACCCGCACGGTCAGCTGCGGATACCTTTCGGGATGCTCCATCGCGTCGAGCAAAGTCTCACGGTCGAGCACATTGACGTTCATATGGAAGCCGCCGCAGCCGAAGTATCCGTCGAGACAAGCGGCGAGATTAGCGACGCGGTCCTCCTCGCAGGAGCCCAGCGCCGAGGGGATCACAGTGTGGGTCAGGGAGATGCCGTCGCGAGCCGCTTCGTACGGCAGCTTGGCGACCGACAGCGCGCTGGCGACATAGCCCTCGACGTCGCGGCCGTGCATCGGGTTGGCGCCGGGGGCGAAGGGTTCACCGGCCTTGCGGCCGTCAGGAGTGCTGCCGGTGTTCTTGCCGTAGACAACATTGCTGGTGATGGTCAGCACCGACTGGGTGTGCTCCGCGTTGCGGTAGGTGGGGTGCTTGCGGAGCTTTTCCATGAAGGCACGGACCAGCCAGGCGGCATAGCCATCCACCTCATCATCGTTGTTGCCGAAGGCGGGGAACTCGCCCTCGACGCGGTAGTCGGTGGTCAGGCCGGTCTCGTCGCCGTAACGCCACACCCGCGCGTTCTTGATCGCGCTGAGCGAGTCGGCCACCACCGACAGACCGGCGATGCCGAACGCCATCGTCCGCCTTGGGGCGTAGTCGTGCAGCGCCATTTCGACACGCTCGTACGCGTACTTGTCGTGCATGTAGTGGATGCAGTTCATCGCGTTGACGTAAACGCGGGCCAACCACTCCATCGCTACATCGAACCGCTGCATCACCTCGTTGTAGTCGAGGACCTCTCCCCGGCAAGGATCGAAGGGGGGCATGACTTGCTCACCGGTTATCTCGTCGCGACCGCCATTGATGGCGTACAGCAGGCACTTCGCGAGGTTTACCCGGGCGCCGAAGAACTGCATCGACTTGCCCATCTCCATGCCGGAAACACAGCAGGCGATGGCGCTGTCGTCCCCGGTGACCGCACGCAGTTGGTCGTCCGACTCGTACTGGACGCTCGAGGTGTCGATACTGACCTTCGCGCAGAACTGTTTAAACCCCTCCGGCAGCGCCTTGCTCCAGAGTACCGTCATGTTCGGTTCTGGCCCCGGGCCGAGGTTGTAGAGCGTGTTGAGGAGGCGAAAGCTGTTCTTGGTCACCAGCGGTCGGCCATCGGCGCCGACGCCTCCAATCGCCTCGGTGACCCAAGTGGGATCGCCGCTAAAGAGACCGTCATACTCTGGGGTCCGCAAGAACCGGACGATCCTCAGCTTGATGACGAAGTCGTCGATGATCTCTTGGGCCTCTTCCTCCGTGAGCGTCCCTTCGGCAAGGTCGCGTTGAAAGTAGACGTCGAGGAACGTGCTGGTGCGGCCTAGGCTCATCGCCGCGCCGTTCTGCTCCTTCACCGCCGCGAGGTAGGCGAAGTAGAGCCACTGCACAGCTTCGCGGGCGTTGCGCGCCGGACGCGAAACGTCGAACCCGTAGTCGGCCGCCATCTGCTTCAGCTCGTGGAGCGCCCTGACTTGTTCGGAGAGCTCCTCGCGGTCGCGGATCACTGCCTCGGTCGAGTGCTTTTCGTCAAGTGAGGCCTTCTCTGCGTTCTTGGCCTCGATCAACCGATCGACGCCGTACAACGGGACACGGCGGTAATCGCCGATAATCCGGCCGCGACCATATGCGTCGGGCAGCCCCGTAACGAGGTGGGTGCTCCGCGCCTTCCGGATGTCGGGCGTATAAACATCGAACACGCCGTCGTTGTGGGTCTTGCGATACTTGGTGAAGACCTCCGCGACCGCTCGTTCAGGCTCGTAGCCGTAGGCCTTCAGCGAGCTGACGACCATCCGCCAACCGCCGTTCGGGAAGATGGCTCGCTTCAGTGGCGCGTCGGTTTGAAGGCCGACGATGATCTCGGAGTCCTTGTCGATGTACCCCGGCCCGTGGGCGGTAATCGACGAAGGAGTTTGGCTGACCCCCAGCACGCCACGCTGGCGTTCAACGACGAAGAGCTCCAATAGCTTGCTCCACAAGTGGCGGGTGCGATCGGTGGGGCCGGCGAGAAACGAGGCGTCGCCGTCGTAAGGCTGGTAGTTCTGCTGGATGAAGTCGCGGACATTGACCTCTTGCGACCACCCTCCCGGGACGAATCCCCGGTAAGGGTCGAGAGATTGCGGCCGGCTCACGGGGAGAGGGGGGGTGAGTACAGCCGAAGTGGCGTGCATGGCGGTCTCCTTTGCTGGTCGTTCCCAGGCGGCCCGTCCAAAGAGCCGCGCGGAACGTGAACCGGGATCTCCTAGCCGGATCAGCCAAGAATCACTCTCGATTGATCAGCCTTAATTGTACTCGTGGGTACCATACCCCTGTCGAGTCCGTTGGCTTGTCGGTCCCCGCCGTGGTGAACCGGAGCCGCACAATCGGCGCGACGCCGAGTGAATGATTACCGTCGGGGTCGTAAGGTCTTAGCGCGGAAGGTCTTGCCGTGATTGCAAGTCAAGAGCAGCCAGCCATTGCGACGGCGGGAAGCATGGTGGCGGGTGGCGAGTAGTCGTTAACGAGCGCTGCGAAAAGTTGTCGCAGCATGGGGATTTCACCGGATTGAACACCCTACACAACGCGCGCTGCATCGCCTTGGACCAACTTTGATGGTCCGCTAGCCCAGGAGGGAGTTTCTTGCAGATCAGTTGGCGGTTGCTCAACTGACATCGTCCCCGCCGAGCATTCCAGTACAGGGCAGGCGAGAGCAAGCCCCGCGACTTCAGAAGAGAATCGGCAAGACCGCCGGCTAGTAACTCAAGAAGTATCAACGCTTTCCTTGACAGCTGCGACGCACTTGGCGGTATCTCCAGTCGCAAAGCAACCGCCCGATAGCCTACGATACGTCAACTTCGTAACGGAGGCTCGCGCTGAGTCGATGGCATTACTCTAGGAGGGCGCTTTCGCCCCGTGTCTCAGCCTCACTCAAAACCATCGGCGTTCGCCGTCCTCGGATTCGCAGGCTTAGCGTCGATCCTGTGGCGGTACTTCCGCGAGAAGGCGGTGGAACAACTCCGGAGTGTTTGGGCGATAGCCCAGTACTTTCGGACACCGGCGGGGTCGAGAAACGGCGGCCCAGGCACGGCGAGCTCTTGCATCACAGCGACCGCGGCTGCCAGTACACGAGCGACGGCTACCAGAAGACGTTGAGAACGCTCGGGATCGAGGTCTCGATGAGCCCCACGGGGAACTGCTACGACAACGCGGTCGCCGAGCGATTCTTCTGGAGCCTCAAGCACGAGTGGACCTATTGGAGGGCCTACGCCACGATGGACGAGGCCCGGCCGAGCGTCTTCCGCTACATCGAAACGTTCTACAACTCCAGGCGGCGTCACCAAACGCTCGGCTACAAGTCTCCCGATCAATTCGAAGCCGACCACCCCCCGGCTCTAGCGGCGCATAAAATGCGAAGTCCCGCCGGTGTCCCAAAGTACTGAGCTATCGCAGACCATGAAATCGAGATCGGCTCGAATCTTCTTGACGTTCTCTTCACGTAGGCTAGGGACAATCATCGTCAAGTCACCTTATTAAGACAACGAACGGGAAGCATACGATCCGAATCACATCCCGCACACCCGAGCGTAGTGCGGGCCTCGTGGGAATGGCAATCGTTCGTCGTCCTGGGACATCAATCTGGACATAAGTTACGACGTAGCTTCAGCAGCCCTGCAGCGAGGGCCGTCGCTTGATGCGTTCGCCGACTAAATATCGGCTACACGCGACAACATGCCGCACGCACTTCGAGTACCCGAGGTAATAGACTCACTGTGCCGATCGCCCCTTTCGCGGCTATTGATGTCTTCAAGAGGAAAGCAATCCCAGGTGCCTTGATGGATGACTTGCTGCAGCGTCGCCGATCAAGACTTGGCGACCGCCACGCTGCCGCCTCCGCTGCAAATGCCAGACGCCAGTCGCTCGATCAACTTGCCCGCCGCAGCTTCTAGGTCGATCAATTCTTCCGTAACAATCGTTAGGTCGGGGGTGGCGGGGGTCTCATATTCTGCCGTCACTCCGGGGAAGCCGTAGATCTCACCATTATCGGCGGCCAGATAACGTCCCGTTGTGTCTCGGAGACGGCACGCCGCCACCGAAGCATCGAGGTGGACATGGACGACACGGTGTCGGCCTACTATTTCGCAGAACTGTTGCCGCATGGATTCTTCGGGGGCGCAGAACGCGGCGATGCAAAACTGCCCTGAATCGTTGATAAGCTTTGCGATTTCCGCCCCGCGGCGGAGGTTCTCGGACCGCTCTTCCTTGGAGAAGCCGAGGCCCTTGCTGATCCCGTGCCGCAGCGACTCACCATCGAGCAGCACGCCAACGGCGCCCCGGCTGAACAATCTCTTCTCCAAGTGCTTCGCGATCGTCGTCTTGCCCGACGCGGGCAGGCCCGTCAGAAGGACGGTGAACGGTTCGTGCCCGTACCGCTGTAAACGATGACTGTCGTCGATGGGACTTTGGACTCGCCGTGCCGGCAAGAACCGCGGCTCGCTTCCCGCAAGATCCCCTGACAGACCGTAGTCGAGGAACATGCCCGCCGCGAGCGTCTCGTGAGTGATCCGATCTACGAGGATGAAGGCGCCGGTCTTGCGGTTCTTTTCGTAGGCGTCGTACGCGATTGGCTGGTGGAAACTGAGCGAGCAACGGCCGATGGCGTTGAGCCGCAGCGTGTCGGATTGCTTGCGATGGAGTGTATTGACATCCACTTCGTAACGGATCGACTCAACCTCGCAGACCGCTCGTCCCGCTGCGTTCTTGAACCAGAGCGGGCGCCCTTGATTCAAGGGGGTCTCCGACATCCATACGAGCATCGCTTCTCCCGTACGGCCGACGTGAGGCTGATTGCCCGGACGGCAGAGGTAGTCCCCTCGGGTGACATCGATCTCGTCCTCAAGCGTTAGCGTTACCGATCGAGGCGCCGCTGCTTCATCGAGTGTCCCGTCCATTGTGACGATGCTGCGGACCCGCGAACGCTTGCCGGAAGGCAGCACGACGATCTCTTCACCCACGCGGACAGAGCCCGATGCAATCGTCCCGCTAAACCCCCGAAAGACGTTGTCGGGGCGGTTGACCCACTGCACCGGGAAGCGGAAGTCTCGCAAGTTCTGGTCGGAGCCGACATAAATGGTTTCAAGCTGGTGCAGCAACGACCCGTCCTCGTACCAGTGCATCCTCGCGCTGGGCTCGGCGACGTTGTCTCCGTGGCGGGCCGACAGTGGAACGAAACGCACATCGGTGATATCGAGCTTCGACGCAAATCGCTTAAAATCACCACGAATGGCGTCGAAGGTGGCTTCATCATAGGCAACCAAGTCCATCTTGTTGACGGCCAAGATGACGTGCTTGATCCCCAGCAGCGAGACAATGAACGCGTGTCGCTTAGTCTGCGTCAAAACCCCTTTGGTGGCGTCCACAAGCAGGATGGCGAGGTCGGCGGTCGATGCCCCCGTGGCCATGTTCCGGGTGAATTGTTCGTGGCCGGGTGTGTCCGCGATGATGAACTTTCGCTTCTCGGTAGCGAAGTACCGATACGCCACATCGATCGTGATCCCCTGCTGCCGCTCGTCTTCGAGACCATCGAGCAGCAAAGCCGTATCGATCTCACCGCCGTTGGTGCCGTGCTTCTCCGACTCCATCTGCAGCGCCGCAATCTGATCGCTGTAGACCGCCCCCACGTCGAGCATCAGGCGGCCGATCAGAGTGCTCTTGCCGTCGTCAACGCTCCCGCAGGTGATGAACCGGAGGAGGTCTTTCTCGACCGGACGGACGGCGGTGGTGCTCAACGCGGGCGCAATCGTGCCGGATGTCATGGGAGTTATCGCGTTACTAGAGCGTGGAATATCGACGCCGACGCGTCGGTCTGGTGAAGGAGACTTGACGCATCAAGACCGCCGTTAGAAATAGCCTTCCCGCTTCTTCCGCTCCATGGCGCAAGCCTCGTCGCGGTCGATCGCGCGCCCCTGCCGTTCCGAGTAGCGAGTCTCGATGAGTTCTTGAACGACCTCTCCAATAGTCGACGCTGTGGATTCAACCGCGCCGGTGACCGGGTAGCACCCGAGCGTTCGGAAGCGGACGGTCCTCAGCTCCGGTTGCTCGCCGGCCTCCAGCCGCATCCGCTCGTCATCGACGACAATCAGATCGTCGCCACGCATGACGACGGGGCGGGGTTTCGCCAGGTAAAGATCGGGAAGTGGCGCCTGCTCTCGCTCGATGTACTGCCAAACGTCTAGCTCGGTCCAATTGGAGAGCGGAAACACCCGCAGGCACTCGCCCGGGCGTCGCCAAGTGTTGTAGATATTCCACAGTTCCGGTCGTTGGTTGCGGGGCTCCCAGCGGTGATTGCGATCCCGAAAAGAGAAGACGCGTTCCTTGGCTCGCGAGCGTTCTTCGTCGCGGCGACCGCCGCCGATAGCCGCGTCGAAGCCGTGCTCTGTCAACGCCTCTTTCAAGGGCTGCGTGCGCATCACTTCGGTGTAAGCGTTGCTGCCAAAGTCGAAGGGATTCACCCCGGCCCGTCGTCCTTCCTCATTGATTTTGACGATGACCCGTAGGCCGAGCTGTTGTCGCGCGAAGCGTTCACGGAAATCCGTCATCTCGCGGAACTCCCACGTCGAGTCGATATGCAGCAGCGGCATAGGCGGCTTCCCCGGATAGAACGCCTTCCGCATCAAATGCAAGATGACCGAGGAGTCTTTGCCGATGGAGTACAGCAGAACGGGATTCTCAAATGCGGCTGCGACTTCACGCAGGATATGAATCGCTTCGGACTCCAGGGCGTCGAGGTGTGACGTTGCACGGGGGCGAACGCTAGAGGTCACGATTCCGGCCGTTAGGGCCCCGAGCTCTCTTGCCATGGCCAACTCTCCGGTATTGGAAGAACGAGGACGACTAACGGACCAACACCCGGAATGAACTAGTCAAGGGATCGTAAGCGGCGAAGACACCGCTTTCATCGCGGTAGTAGAGGGCGTGCATCCTCAGCACGCCCCCATCCACGGCTAAGTCGATCTCAGGGACAGCGAGGAGCGAGTGGATCTGCCTTGCAAAGTGGTTCTCAACCTGCGCTTTCAATCGCTGCGCTCTCTGCACTTGAGTGAACAGCTCCTCCGTAGTCTCACGCGGCGCCGATTGGCCAGTCACAAACGGATCGCTCACCGGGACGCCGGCTGCGGAGTTTCCGACGAGCGCCAAATTTGCGATTCTCCGCTCTTTTATGAGCCATAGAATAGCGTCCTTCAGGAGGTCACCGTCTGCCTCCCAAAGAGCTTGAGGTATCGGCAAGATTACCGCTGATTCTCTCTGAAGCGCCCCCGCTAGCCTGCGGAGCATGACGGGATCGTCATCGGCGAACACAACCCAGGAGATAGGAACGTTCGTCTGCAAACAGACTTCTTGAAGTCTTTGTAGATGCAGATTGCTCTCGCTCGCGTCACTGAAGGCGATCATGGTCAGATTCCCTTTCGAGTCCCAAGATTCGTTAACTAACGTGTTGGTACGGGGTGATGTGGCGAAACACAGGCCTACCTTCCTCCCAGTCTCGTGGCACGTTCGCCTAATCGATGGTGATGGGAGCACGCGATCTGACTTCTGCGACCGCAGCTTTTCGGTGGCCATAGGGCTTTACCGGGCGCCAGTCTTTACGGGTAGTCAGCTGATAGAACTTCCCGTCCTCCATAGCCACGAGTTGAACCCACCCGTTCACCACCAGGCTCTCGACATTGCCGTGTCGCTCTAGGATCGCGGTAATCGAGGTGCGCGGCGCTGCGACCACCGAGAGCAGTCGTAGAGGCTCGTGTCGATAGGCCTTGCCATCGTGGACCGACTCCCAGGGAACGCCTGTTGTCAGGTCTCCCCCGTTGCCGGAGAAGACGCCGAAGCGGCCCACGACGTTATGGATCGTCTTGCTGCCGCTGCCGAAATGGTGGGGATCCACCGTGGAAGCGTAGTACTGGAGGTTGATCCAGCTCCCCACCACCATCGGCGCCGTCAGGATGCCCTCCAGCACCTTCCCATCGGGGTCCTTATTATGATCGTAGTTATGCAGGAAGGCGCGGCCTTCGAGCGAGATCGAAGTAGTCAGGCTGCGCGGCCCCACGATGAAGGCGGCATTGCCGGTAAGCCCCCATTCAGGCCGCACCTCTGACCAGTCCTGCGCCCGCCGGAATGGCTCGCTCGCCCTCGCAGTTGAGAGTAGCGGCAGCCTATCTAACCGGGTTGCATTGGCGGCGGTGTTCGCCGCAGCACGGAGTTCTTCCACATCCTGCCGATGGGACGGTGGCACGAGGTCGAGGTCAAAGAAGCGAATCTCATCGGTTGTCGTGCTGTGTAGCCCCGCGAGGAAATGGACCTCTGTGGAGAGCTCGAACCCTTTCGCGATTAGTTGTTTGCGGACCGCAGGGTTATTGAGCAGCTGCGCGGCCAAGCGTGCGTTCGGTTCGCCGGAATGGCCGCCGCACGCTCCACAATCGAGCCCCGCTGCGAGCGGATTGTTCTCCGTTTTGCTCCCATGCCCACAGAAGACGACGAGTCTAGCGAAGCCCGTCCGCAGCCCCATGCCCGTGAGAATCGACGCCGCCAAGTCGGCTTGTCGATCCTTCGTCAGGCCCTGCGATTCGAGACTTGCTAGATCAGGGGCGAGCCGGTCACGCTGCGCGCAGGCGACACCGTCGTACTGCGGCTCGATCGAGCCGGCACTGCGCCCAACGACTCGCCGCAGCAGTTTGGCGCCGAACAATAAGCCAGTGGCTTCGACGCATGCGAAGGCGCTGACGGACGCGGTTTGGAATCGCTTCCATGCCTTACGCGCAACTCGTGCGAAGTTCCGCCGGCTCCAGGCTGCCTTCTGCTGATCAGTGGGCACCGAACGCAGATGTTCCGCAACCGTGAATTGGGGTCGCACGAGAACGGGCAGCTGATTGGATTTTACCGATTCGCCGAGGCGTTGGAAGGCGAATGGCAGACCAAAAAAGCCGGCGAAGCCGATTGTCTCGATTTGATCGCCAGCCATCTCGAGGTGACGACGTATCCGCTCCGAGCGCACATCGATGCAGAACGCTACCTGAGCGAGTTTCCGGGCTCCACGCACCTTGGTCCCTGCGACGTCGTCAGCGGAGTCCGCACCATCTTCGACAGAGGGAGTCGCTGACACCTTGCTCAGGAGACCGTTGCGATAGGCGATTTCCGAGGCGCGCAGTAAGGCATACCGAACGAGCGCCTCAGCGCCAGGCGCTCCGGTGGCGACTGCCCCGCCCCGCGTCGACAATGGAAGCATGCCGGAGATGTCCATCGAAAAGTTAAATCGCTTCGCTACAGCGATATCGTAGGCGAGGCGCATCGCGACCAGACCGAAGAGATCGTCTCCCTCCGCGTCGCCAACCCGAGCCTCGGTCCCCTCCCGCCAAGCCGATTGATACTGAGTCCACGCGCTCCAGCCGGGAAGCTCGTACGCTAGGCAGAGCAGGTACTCTCGCCAGAGCGCTTGGGGCACACCAGAGACCTCTAGCAATTCAACCACGGCCGTCGTAGTATCGGCGGGAAGACCGCTGACGAGCGCCCTTACGCCGGATAGCCCCAGCACCTCCAGGCGTCGGTCGTGGCGCATCGCGGAACGCCACGCGGCATACAACGACTGCTCTTTCCACGGACTCAACCAAGACGCTTGTCCACCGTCATAGTGGGCCGCGCAATGCTTACCGATCTCTTCATGGATTCGGAGGGTCCACGAAGCGTCAGCGTAAAGGTCGTAGGCAGCGGAAATCGATCGGATACGAGAGGCTCGCCTCGATGTCTCCTCGCCTGACGCCGCGGCTTCTTCGGAAGGCAACGCTTTTAGCAGCTGTTCTAGCATCCCGCCCGTTATCAGCTCGGCGCCTTCGACGTCCGCATCGACGAGTTCGTCGATCGCCAACTCAATCTCGGCGCGGCCGAAATAGCCATCGACGAACCGCTGTCGATAGTAGGTGAGCGGCATCAACAGCTCACAATCGGAAACTCCCCGCAACCACTCACGAGCCGTCAAGAAGTCGGTTCCCGTCAATCCCATGTAGGGATTGACGGCGACGTAGTCGGCGAGTGGCCATACCGGCGCGATTGTTTCCGCCAAGCCGCGCAACGCCTCTGCCGCCACCTGATGAGGATCGGAGGGACGCTCGGCCTTCACCTCGCGTCCGTAAGGCTCAGCCGCAATGGTCGTGCACATGTTTGGTCCCGGGCTAAGTGAAGGAATGCTGCCGTAGGAGGCGGTCATCGTCGTCATCTCTTCGACAAGCGCGGTCCAGCGACACGTAGGATCGCCGCATCGACGTAGAAGCCGTTGATTGCATGAACGTAGAGGGCGTCGCGCCGGCGATGCGCCGCCGGAAGTCGCAGTAAGACTTGCAGCGCAGCGAGCCCAAAGAAGGCGATGACAACGACACCCCCGGCGATCGAGGGCCTCCCATCCGACGGAAAGTGAGCCACATTGGCGCCGACCAGAGAGTCGATCGCGAGGTAGCCGCTGATGTAGAGAACGGTTAGGCCTGCGGCGGCCAAGGCCGCCGTACGGCGGATCGTTTGTCGGGGGATTTTCAACGATTCCCAGATACCCATCGTCAGCGCCAAGCAGAAGATAGCGGCCAGCGCGTAACCGCCAGGCTTGGAGGAAACGTCGAAGCCCATCAACCATGCGATAAGGCAAGAGCCGACAATCGACGCCGCAGCAATCAGCGGCAACTGGGTTAGACGTAAACGACGGGCGGAGTTCAGTTCAGCGACGACTCGGCTGGCGCGTTCGTCCTTAAGGACATTGCCGCTATTGAGGAAGGCGTACGCCTTGTAGAGTGAGTGGGAGACAAGGTGAAGCATGGCGGCTGAAAAGGCGCCGAGTCCACACTGGAGCATCATGAAGCCCATCTGTGCGACCGTCGAATACGCGAGGGCCTTCTTTACGCTCGACTGCGTCAGCATGACGACCCCCCCATAAGCCGCTGTCGCTGTCCCCACCACCGTCAATAGGTCGAGAGCTGACGATTGGTGAACCAAGAGCGGGCTCAGCCGGATAATCAAATAGCCGCCGGCGTTCACCACCCCGGCGTGCATCAAAGCTGAGACCGGGGTCGGAGTCTCCAACGTCTCGGGTAGCCAACTATGCAGCGGGAACTGCGCCGACTTGGTGATCCCACCCAGAACGACCAGCCAACTAACCCAAGCTAGCGTGCTATCGCGCTCGGCAGAGAGAACTTGGCCGGGCGCGACGGCCGCGAAGATAGCGGAAAGATCGAACGTTGCGAATTCGCGGAACGCTAGAAGGAGTGCTACGACGAGGAAAATGTCGCCCGCACGGCTGATGGCGAACTTCTTCCAGGCGGCCCGCCGCGCACCGCTACGCCCTGGGTAGTGCAGCAGCAGCTGGTGGAGCGAGAGGCTGGTGGCGACCCAGGCCAACACCAACATGAGCAAGTTGCCCGACAGCACCAGCAATGAGACGCTGCCAATCGTCGCCGCGACCCAGCGGAAGTAGTCGCCCTGCCGCGGGTCGCCATCGAGGTAACGGATTGAGTACTGGCATACGATGAGCCCAATGAAACTGACCAGCAGGAAAACTAGGCCCGAGACGCCATCCAGGAAGACGCCGCAAGCGAGCGGTCCCACCGGTGGCCACCGCAGCTCCGCAATCGGATCGACCACGCCCGACAGGCGGCCAAGCATCGCGATCAACGCCAATCCCGACTGCCAACCGGCAAGCAATGTGACGGCGCTCCGGATCGCTACCGGCCGTCGATTACATGCTGCGGATGGCGCCGCTCCGAAGAGAAACAGCATAAACGCCGAGGAAATCAGCGAAACCAACACGATGGTCGTCATGGGATTGCCGGCCGAGTGGTAGGATAACGCGAGTACTGCAGAAGAATAATGCCGGAAATATACTTCGTCAATTGAGCTTCTGGTGTTTAGCCCACTTTTCGATAAGATGGTTTGAGGCGGCCCTACTGACTCCGGGGGGCTCTCTCCTACCAGCGACCGGAGGTCGAAGCCGCCCCCCCTAGAGCTGAAGCAACTTGATGCCGAAGAAGAGAGCGATGGGCCGCGCTGCTGAGGAAAAAGGCGAGCCCCAAAAAACATCGAGCCCGAGCGCATCCCGCTCACCGGAAGCAGTCCCGGCGAAGAAGTCCGGCTCAGAAGCTCGGCGCCGCTGGACGTTCTTGACGAACCACTCGCATGTCCTGATCTTGCTCAATGCGGAGCCCGACCTCGCATTGCGGGAGATTGCCGCTCGGGTCGGAATCACCGAACGTGCGATCCAGCAGATCCTTTCCGACCTCGAAGAGGAGGGATTCATCGAGCGTGAGAAAGTGGGCCGTCGCAACCACTACCGTGTGAAGAGCGGTCATCCGTTGCGACATCCGATCGAGTCTCACTGCAGCACCGCGGATCTTCTCGCTCTGATCCTCGATCACCCCGACGCCAAGAAGAACGCTTGGCTCTAGCCGCTAGGATCGAGTTGAGCGCAGTACCGAAGGTTTCCCCGGACTACCCATAACTGGAAACTGGTTCAAGGTGGCAGTGACGCGGCCTCGCAACGTCCATTCTTGAGTCTCGCGTTGGGCGCCCCCGTCTCCTAGTCGTTAGGAAACCAGGAAGTTTGAAGGTGACAGAGCAGGATCTGGATAGCTGCGCAGAGGTAATCCGTTTGGGAGGGATAGTGGCGTTCCCTACCGAGACGGTCTATGGGCTCGGGGCGAATGCGCTTAATGCTGACGCCGTTGCCAAGATTTTCGAACTGAAAGGGCGGCCCCGATTCGATCCGCTGATCGTGCATATTGCGGACCCCGCCCAACTCAGCTCATTGGTCATGCACGTCCCTCCGCCCGCCCGGGACCTAATTGAGCGATTCTGGCCAGGACCTCTATCGCTTGTGTTCAAGAAAGCTGACTGCGTCCCCGACATCGTTACCGCGGGGTTAGCGAGTGTCGCCATCCGGTGTCCCGCTCATCCTCTAGCGCGTCGCCTGATTGAACGGGCGGGCTCGCCAATTGCTGCCCCGAGCGCCAATCTCTTCTGCACGGTCAGCCCCACCACCGCACAACACGTCATGGACCAGTTTGGCGATCGACTGCCACACGTTATCGATGGCGGCCCCTGTGCGGTGGGCATCGAATCGTCCGTGGTGTCGTTTCTCGATGAGCAACCAGTACTGCTGAGGCCGGGCGGCGTAACGGCCGAAGAGATCGAAGAAGTCGTTGGTCCTCTCAAACTCGCATCCGCCGGTGGCAGTAGGCCTGCCAGCCCCGGTCAGCTCGCGCGGCATTACTCGCCGGCAACACCCCTAGAACTTACCTTTGACCCTCCGCGTCCTCACTCGAAGGTGGGCTTATTGACGCTGGGGCCGGCGCCCAAACCGAACGAATTTGTCGCGATCGAAGTGCTGTCGGAACGAGAATGCCTTCGTGAAGCCGCGTACAACCTGTTTGCCGCCATTCGTCGGCTCGACGCCCTGGGGCTCGACTACATAATCGCACGACCGTTCCCTGAAGAGGGGCTCGGTCACGCCGTGATGGACCGCTTACGCCGCGCCGCAGCAAAGTAGTGCTATGCGAGGATCAGGGAGGGCTGGCTGCGCAGTGGGCCCACGGCGCAGCGCGTTGGCCCATGACACTAGACATCGATGAGCCTTCGTGCGGTCAGGATGACCAGATACCACTCCTCGATGTAACGCAGCGTCGCCTTGATCGCCGGCGCTACGCCGGTGCACTTGCCGTTCTTGCGGTAATAGCGGGTCGCGAACCGCCAGTAACGCGCCGACAACTCGACGATCGTGATCGGCGAGGCCTCGGTCGCTGCGAAGGCGCGCCCACCGGCGAGCCATTCGGCCAGCAGCCGATCGTAGAGAACGCGGCTTGCCTTGGAGCCATAGCGGCCGAGGTAGTGATCGACGCCGCTGAGCGTGACAACGGCGTTGCCGCTGGCGGCGTGCTTGCGGTAATTGGGCAGCTTCTGCGTGAGCCTTGGCATGAAAGGCATCTCCCATCGTTGGAGGCGCGCAAAACGGTATGTACCGTTTTGGCTCTCCGGGAAATGCCGCGCTGCCGACCGTCGGCAGGTGTCAGAAACTCTTGACTCGGCAGGGTTTAAAAGAAGTCGGGCTGAGATGATTCGAACCTCCGACCTCTGCGTCCCGAAGTGGACCCTCGTCCGATCGCGATTGCTGCAAGCCGTTGGAGCTTCGCTACTTGCGTCAACTTAGTCACTGCAAAAGTTGCACGCAAGGACGCGATTTGCAGACGAATCGGTCCGTTCTACTGCAATGTCTCTGCAAGTAGTAGCGTGCGAAGCAAGGAACGACTTGCAACCGCCGCCCTCTCTGTCACGCGGTGCTTGACGAGAACCAATATTGGGTATTATTGTCCGGGAATGAATTCCCCGTACCCAGAGAGGGTTCCGATGGCAAAACGAAAACCAGCGTCCGAGGAACGAACCGTCAAACGCCAGATTCCGGCGTCGAAGTCCCTCGCCGATGAGCTAGCTAAGCACGCCCGTGCGATGGAATGGACACAGGGCAAGCTCGCTGCGGTCTTGTTGGAATTCGCGACGGAATCCCCGAAGAAGGTCGAGCAGCTCATCGCGACGCGTCTGGACGCAATCCAGAAAGCCAAGTCGCCGCCGGGCTTCCTGCGAGCCAGCAATTTCAGTGAGACGCGGCTGCAGCTGCTGTTGATGCCGAGCGTCGTCGAAAAGCTCAAAGTCTACGGCGACGCGTTCAATCACACGCATGTGCGGATGGCGGCGCTGCTGCTCGATTGCAGCCTATCGAACGAGAAGTGGTTCATGCAGGTCTTGGAAACCAAGCTCGGCAAGAACCTGATGGGGCTCGTTTACGGATGGAAACCGAAGCCGTACAGGTCCGCCGAAGCCTCCCCCGGTAAACGCCAGCGACGCGGCGGCCGCTAACGCTCCCGCGAGCCCCCTTCGTCGCTGTCGCCGTCACCGTCTTCGCTGCCAGTTGAGACGGTGATGGTGACAGTGACGAAGGGGGCGGACCCCCCCCTTTGTTGCCGAGCCCGAGCTGAACCCCTCCCCAAACCGCACCAGAGGCCCCTTCCGGGCCCTCTCCGCTCGAAGCCTTACGTTCGTAGGTCCCCTTGTATGCATGCGGCAGAATCAAAGCTGGAGCCTGCTGGCAAGCCGCGGGGCCGATCCGAGGCAGCCGACGGCTTGCCAGCCGGCGCCAGCCGCCCCATGGCTAATAGGGGTGTTAACCTCTCAACGTGGGGGCTTGGGCGGGGTGGGTTCGACACGATCGAAGTGACGTTCCGGGGCGGACTTACGTCAAGAGTTCATCGCAAAATCAACTGCACCCACCACGACGCCCGAAAAGTGGCGTTCTGAACCATGAGCAACGAGCACGAAAACAGCGATGGCATGCTGACGATTCAGCAAGTCGCCGAACGCCTGAACGTCTCCGCCCGGCTGGTCTACAAGCTGGCCTCGACGGGGGCTCTCAAGGCGTACCGCATCGGTGGCGCCATCCGCATCACGACGGCCCAGCTCACCGAGTACCTGGGGCAATGCGAGCTACCCAAGGCCGAGCGTCACAAGCGACAGCTCAAGCACCTCGACCTTTGACGCGTTCCGCCGCGTTCTTGAGGTAGTCGAGGTTGGCCGCCAGGTGCTGGTACTGCCTAGCGACCATCGTGCCATCGACGTGGCCCATCAGGTGGCCGAGCGTCACCGGATCAACACCGTTCATCAAGCCCTGCGTCGCAAACGAATGCCGGAACGTATACGCACACAGCTCGGGCATCGCCAGCTTGTCCCGCAGCCGGCTCAACCGACACTGCATGGCGTCCTTCGTCCACGCGTTGCCAAGGCGGTTGCGGAAGATGGGGCCGGTCGGGTGCTTCTCAGCGAGCCGCCGGCAGATCTCCACAGCCGTCGCGTTGAGGAACAACACGCGACGGCGTCGCTTCCCCTTAGACTGCTGGAGCGGATAGACAGCAAGGCTGTTCCCGAGGTCGCAATAGCCGGCTTCGAGTTGACGCGCTTCGAGCGGCCGGCAGCCGGTCTCCCAAAGGAAGGTCAGCAAGTCCACGAAACGGGCGTCACCGACGTGGTCCGTCACCAGCTTCCACTGCTCGGGCGTGAGCACGAACTCACGCCGCTGCTTAGCCGGCTTCTCTTCGATGTCCCGCAGCGGGTGCTCGTCGAGCATCCTTCGCTTGACGGCCCAGCTAAACGCTCGCTGCAAGATGCTGATTGCGTCGTGCTGCGACGTGTCGCCCCAAGTCTTGTGGCAGGCCATCCACGCCGTGACGTGGAAGGGTCGAACCTCGGCGATCTTGAGCTGCGAACCGACCGTCTTCGCGAACGCGGAGAGGTAGAAGCGGGTCGACTCGTAAGTCGCCGCGGCTCGGTGCTGCTGGACCCATTCGAGGTAGTCGTCGAGCAGCTCGTGCACGGTCGTGACGTGCGAGTCCAGCCCGCTAGGGCTGCCGACGATCTGCCGATACTTGGCGAAGGCTTCGCCTTCGTCCTTGCCCAGAGCGATCTGCTTGCCGCCGAGCTGGACGTACCAGCTCTGGGTGAACTTACGGAAGAAAGGCTGGGGTTGCTTCACGGCGAACCTCCCGGATAGCTCAGGCCGCTCGGCACTGAGTGGGGACATCTGGACCACTGCGAAGCGGGCCAACAGGTTCGCGAGACGCCTCTCTGCTGCAACAGGGGGGCGTCTTTTTCTGCAAGTGCTCTGCAAGAGAAGTAGAGCGGATCGTCGTAAGTCTAGTCGGGCTGAGAGGATTCGAACCTCCGACCTCTGCGTCCCGAACGCAGCGCTCTAGCCAAGCTGAGCTACAGCCCGTAGCCCCACAGCTTACCAACCTCGCCCAAATCGGCCAAGGTGGGATAGGAAGTGGATTTCCCCAAGTTTATGGGGGCATTTCGAAGGGACGACATGCAAAACAGACGCAGAATTGCCGGCTAGCTGGGCCAAAAAGTCTTGGGGAGGGCGTCGTGTGGCTGACGGCGGCGGCTTGGTGGACTACCTTTAAAAGGCTACGAAGCACGGGCCTGGAAACGGCTTCGGAGCACCGGGCCAATCCAACCGATACGACCAGCCTTGCACGCGTACCTCACCGTTCTCAGCGGGCCCCGCATGGGGACGCGATTTCCCCTGGCGCCACGGGGCGACACCCTGCTGGGTCGCGGCGGCGCGTGCCAAGTCGCGCTTCCCGACCCGATCTGTTCACGGGTCCACGCGAGGATCGTCGCTGAGGAAGAACGCTGGGTCGTTGCGGACAACAAGAGCCGCAACGGCACCTACGTCAACGGTCAGAAGGTGGGGAAGGCGACCCTCGGCGACGGGCATGTCATCCGCATTGGCACAACGGAGCTGGAGTTCCACGAGTCCGAGGAACCAGCCACCGCCGAGGACGCGACCTTCGACGGGATGGCGCCGGCGCCCACGCAAACGATCGTCGATGAGCGGCACGTCACGAGCGGCGGCGTTGACGAGGCGTCGCTTGACGGACTGCCCAACACTGAGCAAGTCAAAGAGTTGATGCTGCTTTATCAACTCTGTATCAAGCTCCTGGGATCGAGCAGCCCGGACGAGCTCGTGCAGACGGCGCTCGACCTTCTGAAAGCGAGGACGGGTGCCTCCGTCGTTGGCTTCCTCTGGCCTAGCGACGAGGGCGAACTGCGCGCCAAGCACTCGCTCCCTTCTGACGCATCGTCGCGGCTGGCGCTCAGCCCGTCACTGACGGAGCTGGTGATCCGAGCTGGCAACGCGGTGTGGGTCGCCAACCAAGAGGCGCCGAGCGTGGACTCCTCCGGGACTATCAAGATCGGCGCGTTCGCCGATGCGATCTGCGCGCCACTGTTGCCAAAGCTTGGGCTGGAAAAACGCGATAATGTGCGGCCGCTCGGCGCGCTGCACGCCTACTTAGAGGACGGGCGGTTCCGACAGTCTGACTTCGACTTCATCATTTCGGTGGCGAATCTCTTAGCGGTGTCGCTCGCGAGAGCGATGGAGTGGCGATCGTTGCGGCAAAACTTCGATCGCCTTGTCGCCGCGGCGCCCGGGTACGACGGCCTGATTGGCGAGAGCGAGCCGATGCTCGAGCTGAAGGCGAAGATCGCCCGAGTCGCGACGGCGCGAGGCTCGGTGCTGATCCGCGGCGAGAGCGGCGCCGGCAAAGAGTTGGTCGCACGGGCGATCCACCGGGCCAGCGCGAGGGTTGATCGACCGATGGTGTCGGTCAACTGCGCAGCGATCCCTCACGATCTGATGGAGAGCCAGCTCTTCGGCCACAAGGCGGGCTCGTTCACCGGCGCCGACCGCGACCACAGCGGCTTTTTTCAACAGGCCGACATGGGGACGCTGTTCCTCGATGAGGTCGGCGAGATGACCCCCGCGGGGCAGGCGAAGCTACTCCGCGTTCTCGAGGGGCATCCGTTCCTGCCGGTGGGCGCTACACAACCGGTGACGGTAGACGTGCGGGTGCTCGCGGCGACGAACCAGGACTTGCAGAACTACGTCCGCGACGGAAAGTTCCGCGAGGACCTCTACTACCGGCTCAGCGTGTTCGAGTTGCGCCTGCCGCCGTTGCGTGAGCGCGGCGAGGACATCTCGCTTCTTGTGGACTTCTTTTTTGACCACTTCAAGAGCGAGCATGGCCGACCGGGAATTCAGCTGAGCCCCTCGGCGCGGGAGCGATTGCTCGGCTACCACTGGCCCGGCAATGTGCGGCAGCTCCGCAATGTGATCGATAGCGCGGTGGTGATGGCGATTGGGCAGCAGATCGAGCCGGAGGACCTGGCTCTGCGTGACGCCGGGACTTCCGCGAAATCGGCTGGGCAGATCGAGAGCCTGCGGATCGACGAGTGGGAAAAGAAGCTCATCCTCGAAGCGCTCGCACGCACCAAGGGGGTGATTCCCGAGGCGGCAAAGCTTCTGGGCATCGGCCGCGCAACGCTCTATCGCAAAGTCGATCAGTACGGGATCGATCGTTAGCGTGAACGGCGGCGCGTCATGGCAGCGACCGCGAAAACGACCATGGCTACGGTAGAGGGCTCGGGAACACTACCGCCAAGCGTCGTCGATTTCGCCCCGTAGCGCTCCGTCCAGTAGGTCCAGTCGGCAGTCGTCAGCTTGCCATCACCGTCGCCGTCGGCGGATAAATCGCCGCTCGCCAAGGCGTCTCGATAAATCGTGTAGTCGGCGGCGTTGACGACGCCGTCGGCGTTGTAGTCGCCCGCGAAGGTTTCGTTTGTCTGAAAAGTGCGTCCGAAGTTCTTTGCCCATTGCGAGAAGTCGGTGGGCACTGTTGACGCATCGCTCGATCGCGACGCGGCGTCGAGATTGTCGCGCCACACCGTGTAGTCGGCGGCGTTGACGGCGCCGTCGCCGTTAAGGTCGCCGGCGTAGTCGGCCGGCGCCAGTTCGAGCTGACACTGGTTGAAGCCATTAATCTGGCAGACCGCCAGCAAATCGGTCTGCGTGATCTCACGGCGTTGGCCCCACATCCGACGATCGGCGAGCAGTGATTCCGACAACTCGATGTGCGAGCTATGAACGGGGATCGACGAGCCCTCGAAGGGAGCGAGCGTGACGTCGATATCGCCGTCGAGAGTTTCGATGAGGTACGTCTCCCAACTCGTCAGACCGAGGGCGTGTCCGATCTCGTGTAGCGCCGTGGTGTAGAGGTCGATCGTGCTCTTCGATTCCGGCGTGAGTCCGACGAACTGGCGCGAGTATTCGATCGGGCCACTGCCGAGATCGGTGAACTTACGGTGTTCGAATGTGAACTCTTCATTCATCGACGGGGTCGGATCGAGAAACATCTTGAGCGAGTTATTCGCACTGCTATTGAAGGCGATGCTTCCTGCAATCGTGCGTGACGGCCGGCCGCCGGAGCCACCCGGGATGTGCACCGCCGCGTTGCTCCACAGGCTCGTGTCGGCCCAGCCGAAGGTGAGTGTGAACTTGTGGTCATCGAGAATCAGCCGTTCCCATTCGTCGGCCGCGGCGCGCACGAGCGACTCGAGGTCGCCTCCGCCGAGGGCCGAACTCGGCGGACCGGTGACCGCCCCCACCGTCGGAATCGAACTGCCCGTTGAGAGGAATCTCGTATCGATAGTCAGGGCGTGGGCGACGCCGGTTGCCAAGAGGACAACCAGGGCGGCCCCGCTGAGGGATAGCTTATTCACAACGCTCTTTCTCGTTCCTTCCGTGCGCCACGCGGCGATTATGAAAAGGTTCGTCCTTCTCACTCGCGACCATTGCAGTCGGGGAGAAAACGATGCCGCGGCTTGTAGGGGGTGGTCACAGCACGGCGCACTGCTGGGGACCACTTGGGACAACAAGGTCCGAGGATGGCGGAAGATGGGGCGTGGGGCAACTGAGAAGGGCGCAGATTCGCCATTCTTTTACGCCGACGCCGCCGGGGCCTGCCGAACCGAGCCCCTCACGGTGTGCCATCAGCCCCCTAACCGGGCTATGATGCTACAGTGAGTACTCTCGTAACCCCGCCGCACGAATGGAGTTGGGATCGCCCCACCCTAGAAGCAGACCAAATGCGGCGCCTGAATGCGCTGTTAGTAGCCGCGGTCCCGGCGAGCGGGCTCTATCGAAGAAAACTGGGGACGGCGCCGCCGCAGCTCAAGCGGATTGCCGAACTTGGTTCGCTGCCGACCACTAACAAGGACGAACTCGTCGCCGCCGCTGCAGGGGGGGAGTGGCTCACCAGGCCGCCGCAGGAATACGTCCGCTTCCACCAGACCAGCGGCACCCGCGGCGCGCCGGTGGCCGTTCCGGACACCGCCGATGACTGGCGGTGGTGGATGCAGGCCTGGCGGCATACGCTCGACGCGGCTCAGATCGCGCCGGGCGATCGCGCCATGCTGGCGTTCTCATTCGGGCCGTTCGTCGGCTTCTGGAGCGCGTTCGACGCGCTGGTAAATCGCGGCGTACAGGCGATCCCCGGTGGCGGGATGACCTCGGCATCGCGGCTCGACCTGATCGAACGCGCCGGCGCCAACCGCCTGTTCTGCACGCCCAGCTACGCGTTGCACCTGGCCGATGAGGGCGCCAAGCGCGGCGTCGATGTGGCGGCGCTGCCGATCGAGACCGTCGTCGTCGCCGGCGAACCGGGCGGCAGCCTGCCGGCGACGCGCGAGCGGATCGCCACGGCGTGGGCGGCGCGGGTTGTCGATCACGCTGGGGCCACGGAGGTCGGCCCGTGGGGCTTCGGCGACGACCTGTGGAACGACCCACCGGGGCTGCGCGTGATCGAGTCGGAGTTCATTGCCGAGTTTATCTCGGTCGAGACCGGCCAGCCCGCGTCGTCGGGCGAACTCGCCGAGATGGTGCTGACCAACCTCGGCCGCATCGGCGCGCCGGTGATCCGCTACCGGACAGGCGACCTGGTGCGTCCCGAATGGCCGCCCGATGGCCCATGCCGATTCGTGCGTTTGCCGGGCGGCGTTGTGGGTCGGGCGGACGACATGCTCGTGGTGCGTGGCGTGAACGTCTTCCCCTCCTCGATCGAAGAGGTGTTGCGCCGCTTGCCGCAGGTCGATGAGTGGCGTCTCGTCGCCGAGCGCCGCGGCTCGATGGACGAGCTCGTCGTCGAGGTCGAAGACCGCAGCGGAGACTTACCTAGCGTGTCGGACGAGATCCAGCTCCGCCTGGGTTTACGCGTCGAAGTGCGCGGTGTCGAATGCGGCAGCCTGCCGCGCAGTGAGCACAAGTCGCGGCGGCTGGTAGACAACCGTTGAGACATCGTTAGGGCAGGCCCCGCCTGCCGAAATCAGAGATCAACGAAAGGCGGCAGGCGAGGCCTGCCCTACGGCTCAGGCATCTCAATGGACGCAACCCCCACCGCCATCCAGCGCCTCGCCGACGATCGCGTGCGGATCGACTGGTCCGACGGCGCGAGACGTGAGTACACGGCCCGCGCGCTGCGCGAGGCTTGTCCTTGCGCGACGTGCCGCGAGAAACGCTCGGCGCCGCCCCCACCGCCGACGCAGCTGACGGTCCTCTCCACTGCCGAGGCCCGGCCGCTGACGATCGCCGCCATGCGCCCCGTCGGCGCTTACGCGTACAACATCGCGTTCAGCGACGGCCACGACTCGGGACTGTTCACCCTTGAACGCCTCCGCGACCTAGGCGAAGCCGTTTAACCACCAAGAAAGCAAATGAACCACAAAGGAACTAAGGAACAAAGGTTCGACATTGAATCCATCCTTTGTTCCATCGTTCCTTTGTGGTTCAGTTATTCTTGAGAAGGGGTGGCGTCAGCCTCGCCTTCCTCTGTCGCTTCGATCGGATCGCCTTCATCCGCAGCAGGCTCTTCCGCAGCCTCGTTCTCTGTGGCGTCGTCCTCTGTGGCGTCGTCTTCCGTGGCTTCTTCCTCGGTGGTCGGCGTCGCGGGGTCGGACTGGATGCCGGGGAGGTTCGGCAGGCCCGGGATGCCCGCCGGGGCCGCGGCTTCGCTCTCCTCGCCGTCGGACTCCTCGCCATCGGCGGGTTCCTTGGCCTTGATCAGCTCTTCGCGGCCGATCGCCACCTTCTTGTAGACCTCGTCCGAGATCACGTAGTACCAGTCGCCGAAGCGATCATTCAGTTCCGCGACGCGGGCCTTGGCGGCCTCGACCTTAGCGTTGTACTCGTCCTGCTTTCGCTGGTTGGCCTTGCTGATCTCGTCACGCCTTGCAGCTCCCTCGTCCGTCTCTTCGCTTCGCTCTTCCTCGGCTTCGCCTTCGGCGTCTTCACCGTCGGCCGGATCGGCGGCTTCCTCTTCGATCGCTTCGTCTTCGGTCGCCTCCTCCTCGGCCGGAACCTCTTCGAGTTCCGGCGCCGGAATCATCGACTCGTTGTAGCGCGCCATGACGAAGAGGTAGCGGCTGACGCCCGAGGCCTTCGACTCCTCCTCTTCGCCTCCGGCGGGCGCTTCCTCGCCGGCGCCCTCGTCCTCGGAGAGTTGGAGCTTGCCGAAGCGCAGCACGTATTCGACGCCGTCCTTCTGCGTGAGGATCACCTCGCCCTCGGACGACAGCACCTCGGTGCCGCCCGATTCCGAGCCCACCGGCGCGAATCCACGCCGCATCAGGCTCTGGATGCTGGCCTGGTCGTCGAAGAGGTCGGCGCCCGCCTTGAGGTCGCCCGACAGGCCTGCCGGCTTGCGCTCGACATCGACGATCTTCAGGTCACCGACGGCATTCTTGAGGTCGGACAGGGTGGCGTCGTTCAGCTCTTGATTCTCGCCTAACTCGAATGTCTTGTACTCCTCGGCGTCGCGGTCATACGACTTGAGATCGAACGGCGTCCACTTCGACTCGGCGTCGTCGTAGGCGACCGTCAGGTCCGCGCGGGGGTCGAGCGCCAGGGCCGGACGTCCGCCTTGCATCACAAGCTCGGCGGAGTAGTCCTTGACCTCGACGCGGGCGATGTCCCAGGTATTGACCTTCAGCAGGTCGTCCTCGATCCAGTCCTCGAACTTGGTCGAGAACTTCGACGGGTCAACGGCGGCCGTGTAGACAACGTCCTGCGAAGGCTTGCGGACGAACCGCTGATCGTCCGCGCCCTTCACGGCCTTGCCGATCACAAGGTCCACCAGCTTCTTGCCGTCCTCCGATTCGAGCGTCACGCGCGTGCCAACGCCGGTCTGGCTGACGTCCATGCCGGGGGAGGGCTCGACGACGCCGTACTCGGCGTGGTCGCTGGCGTCCTGGCTGGCGATCGAGAGAATTTCGAGCCCGACGACGCCCGCGGTCGCCTCGGCCATCTGCCGCTCGGCGTCGGCCGGGTAGCCGCCCTTGCTGGGGATGCTCCAGACGCCGTTCTCTTCGGCGACCTCGAACTCGCGCAGCGTGGCCGTGTCCTCATCGAAGCGGACGATCCGCATCGACTTCGCCTCTTCCGTCTCAAACGGCGTGAACAGCGGCTCGCCGATCAGGTCGTCGACTCGGTACGTGACGTCCGTCGGGCGCGACCAACTAGCGGCCAGCACCGACGCGACAGCGGCGAGGATGAACAGGAGCGTTTGCGTGCTTTCCTTCATGCTCTTTGTAGGGGCTGTTTATTTAAAGGAAAGGAGATAGTGGGATGTTGGTGATAGGGGGGATCGCAGCGGACGTTCTAAGCTCTTCCGTTCGTCAACGTCTTGCCTCGCAGAGTGTGCTTCTCTAGGCCATCCGGGAGATGAACGAGCAGCCGCTCCGCGGCTGGCGAGTTATCTCCAACCGCACTAGTCGAGACTCACTGCGTCATTGACAGGCGAATCACGGAACGGCCTGCCGGCCGCTTGCGATCCCCCCTTTCACCAACATCCCCCCTATCTCCTTCAACTAATTCGATTTCGTTACTTCTTCTGCATCGCAGCGGCGGCTTCGGCGCGGCGTTCGGCGACGGACTTGCCGCCGAAGCGGAGGCGGGTCTTCGACACGCCCTCACGCTCGCTCTCGCGGCGGTGGAAGTAGACCAGCATCGCCAACAGGATGGGCAGGATCGGCGGCACTAGCACGGCGGACAGCTTGTAGAAGTCCTGCACGCCGCGGACTTGGGCGGCCAAGTCGCGTTCGCTCTGGCGGATCTGCCGATCACGCTCGGCTTGGAGCTTCGCGACACGGACCTCCGTGCTGCGGCCGTAAAGGACCTGAGCCTGTTCGACGCGTTGTCGCTTCTCTAGCGCCGAGAGGTCGGTGTTGGTCTGGATCTCGGCGATCTTCTTGGAGAACTCTTCCTGGACGCCCTGGATCTGCGCCTTGGCGTCCTCGATAAACTTCTCTCGGTTCTCAGCGGCCAAGTCGCGGTGCTTCTTGGTCGCTTCTTCGATCTTCTCGAGGATCCGATGGTTACGGGTCCGTTTGCGGACTTCGAGAAACCGATCGTCCCCCGCGAGCGAGTCGAGCGTGTTGAGCACGAAGGCGACGTTCTGGAAGTTCCACTGCACGATGGCGTCTTCCTCTTCGCCCATCTCGCGGATCGCGAAGAAGACGTCGCTGAGGGCGTCGATGTCGGAGACCACGACGGCGTTGATCGTTACCTCCTCCTTCTTCTCGGCGGCGTCGGCCTGATCCTCTTCGTCGTCGTCGGACTTCTTGTCGAGCTCATCGAGCGATAGCTGCTCGCGGTCGTCGGCAACGCCGCTCACTCGGGCCGCCATGATGTACGGCGAACCCGTCGGCCTGAATGGTAACGCCATGTTCCCCTGCGCCCTCCGCAGTTCGCTCTGCGGGACGTAGCCGGTGAGGTTGCCGGTCGTGGCGAGGGGCGTGAACTCGAGCTTCGAGCCGTCCGACTGTTCCACCGCGCCGGGGTAGAAGAACAGAAGCTGCCGTAACCCCGAAACGATCGCGTCGTCGGGGTTGAAAGGCTGCTCGGCGCCGGGCTCGCCTTCATCGACGAACACCCAAGCCGGGGTAATCGCGTCGGGGCCCGAGCCGGCGCGCGGGTAGGGGTTAAACTCTTGATAGATGACCTCGTCGCCGGCGACTTCGACGCCGAGCGTCTTCCACAACTGGTTGATGTCACCCTTGGGGGCGCCGGGCTGGCCGCCGCCAAACATGCCCATCATTCCGCCGCCTTGGGGCGGGTTGGGTTCGGCGGTGCCGACGACGTCACGCCACAATTGCGGGGCGGGGTCCTCGAAGATCGCGACCGGCTGACCACTACGGACCGCGTCAACGAAGTTGTCGAGTTCCGCAGGCCCCAGCGACGACGGCTGAACGGCTAGCAGCACGTCGAATCGCTCGGTGATCGGATTGGCCGGATCGACCTCGACCACGTCGTACTGCTTCTCGAGCTCCTCAACGATGCGGGCCTTAGGGATCGGGCCCTGCATCGTGAAACCGCCGTACAGGTTCGCGGCCGTTTTCAGCACGCCCAGCCGTTGTCGCTTCTCTTGAGCCACCGTGGTGATCGAACGAATCACCTCGTACTCGGCGGGGACGCCTTTGTCGATGAACGGGATTACGACCTTGTCGAGCCCGCAGGTGAACGCGGCGCCGAGGAAGATTTCCTGCGTCGTGCGCGAGCCGCGGTCCTTCGTGGCGACGCTACGGGCCTCGATGCCGAACCGCTTCTCGGCGAGCGTCGCCTCTTCGCTGAAGTTCTCGATCTCGTGCTTGGTGACGCGGATCTTGCCGCCCGACAGGCTCGACAGCTCGCTGAGCGTGCTGATGAGGTCACGCTTCTGGGCGGCGTACTCGGCCGGCACCTGCGGGCTGACGTAAGCGTCGATCTGGATCGGCGGCACGTCGTCGTCGGCCGACAGGTCCTTCACGAGTTGCCGGGTTTTCACCGAGAGTGAATTAAGGTTCTCGGTCGTCATGTCGAGCCGCCTGTCGTTGTTCGACAGGAACACGTTCAGCGCCCCGACGACCACCAGCAGGCTCAAGGTCCGCAGCAGGTAGTGGCCCCCCTTCGACTCGCCGTCCTCACGCCCCGCCCAGTGGCGTTTGCTGATCAGCACCATGCAAACGTAGAGCATCACCGCGGTGATGCTGACGAAGTACATAACGCTCGACAGGCTCACCACGCCGCGCTCGAAATCGGCGAACTGCTCCGACGCGCTCCATTGGCGGATGGTCTGGGCGAGCGCCGGGCTTTTGACGATCAGGTCCGCCGCGCCGAACAACGCCAGCGGGGCGTTGAAGATCGCGCCGAGGATGAAGCCGACGGTCAGGTTGCTGGTCAGAAACGACGCCACCATGCCGACCGACAGCATCGCGACGCCAACGAACCAGTAACCCAGGTACGATCCCAGGAACAAGCCGCCGTCCGGGTTGCCGAGGCCCCAGCGGAACACCAGGAAGACGCTGAACATCGAAAAGAGCAGGGCGACCGTGAAGATCGCGACCCCCGCCTTGAACTTGCCCATCACGACATCGAAGTCGGTCGCCGGCATCGTCAGCAGCAGCTCGTCCGTCCCCTGGCGCCGCTCTTCGGCCCAGATGCTCATCGTGATGGCCGGGATGAACGCCAGCAGGATGAACGGCATCCACTTCGACAACTGGTCGAGGTTCGCCAGGTTGTTGCTAAAGAATTCCGGCGGCCAGAAAGCCGCGAGCGACGTCAGCATCACGAAGACGCAGATGAAGACGTAGCCGGTCGGGTTGGAAAAGTAGCTGACGAAGTCGCGACGAAAGATCGCGTGCAGGACGGTCCAGTTCATAGGGGATCGTTCTTGCCGGTGACGATGAAAGGAAGGGGGATCGTGGGGAGGGGGGGAGATGCTGGAGCGGGTCTTAAAGGTCGAACTCAACCACTCGTTGACAAATGTCCATTGTAAAGAATCCAGTGGCTATTTCCGAGGCATTTTTGTCTGTGGCGGAAGGGGTTGAGGAGTTAGGCACTAAGGGGTTGAGGGAAGAACGTAAGTACGCTTGCGCGTCCCCTTAGCCCCTAGTCCCTCAGCCCCTAGCCCCTCCATCAAGCACTCTCCACCACGCCGGTGAGTTCGTGGAACCTCGCGTCGAGCGCCGCGGGGTCGCTGCCCAGGCCCGACGGCGCGCCGTCGAACACCACACGCCCCTCGTTGATGAAGACGACGCGGTTGCACATCGCCTCGACCTCTTGAAGGATGTGCGTCGAGAGCAGCACCGTCTTGGTCTCGCCGAGCGTGCGGATCAGCTTGCGGACCTCGCGGATCTGGTTCGGGTCGAGCCCGGCGGTCGGCTCGTCGAGGATCAGCACGTCCGGCTCGTGCAGCAGCACCTGGGCCATGCCGACCCGCTGGCGGTAACCCTTCGACAGCTTGCCGATCGGCTTGCCGATGACCGCTTCGAGCCGGCACTGATCGATGACGGCCTCCATGCGGTTCTTGAGCCGCCGCGAGTCCATCCCCCGCGCCTGGCCGAAGAACTTCAGCAGCATCCGCGGGGTCATGTCCGGGTACAGCGGCCCGTTCTCGGGCAGGTAACCCAGCCGCCGCGAGGCGTCGATCCGATCGGTTGAGGTGTTGAAGCCGGCGATCTTGGCCGTGCCCGAAGACGGGGAGAGGTACCCCGTCAACAGCTTCATCGTCGTGCTCTTTCCGGCGCCGTTGGGGCCCAGGAACGCGGCGACCTCGCCCTTGCGGATGGCGAACGTGACGTCGCGGGTGGCGGCGAAATCGCCGTAGAATTTCGATAGCCCTTCGGCTTCGATCATCGCCGTGGAGGGCGTTGCCGTGGACGGCATCGGCGCGGCCGATGGTCCGGCGCCGGCGTTTAGTGGCGTGCTCATGCGGTTGTGGTGCTCGACCGTAGTGCTCGCGTAGGAAACTTAGGGATAAGTCGCAAAGGCTAAACCGCCCTGCGGGGGCCTGTCCATCCCGTAGCGGGGTGGGACAGGCGTGCCGGAGGGCCAAAACCACTCCGACAGTGAGCCGCTCAACGCAGCCCCCTGCCGCTCGCTACGCACCCGCCTAGCAGGTGGTTCAACCGCGACCCCCAGCTCATGACGACGGCGGCGCCAACGGCGCGTCCAGGGGCGCCGTGAGCCCCGTCTCGGGCCCCTCTGGTGTGCGGCGGACGGTCACCCGGCGCCGCCAATGGTCGTCGTCCGCCACGGGGAAGTCATTCCGCAGGTGAACGCCCCGCGACTCGGTCCGCTCCGCCGCGGAGCGGATGATCAGCTCGGCGACTTGCAGCATGTTCTGCAACTCCCAACCGTCGGGCGCCGTCAGCTGCCGTGTGAGCACGTAGTGCCGCCACGCCAGGATGCTCTCGGCGGCCTCGCCGAGTCCCGCGGCGTCGCGCCAGACGCCGGCGCGGACCCACATCAGGCTCTTCAGCGAGTTGCGGATATCGGCCAAGTCGAGCGTCTCGGCCGACTTGGGGACGGGCGGATTCTCCAGCGGGATCGCGCGAAACGTGTCGGGCTCCGCCAACGCCGCTTCCGACGCCGCCGCCCCGGCGCGATGGCCGTAGACGAGGCCCTCGAGCAGGCTGTTCGACGCCAACCGATTCGCCCCGTGCAGGCCGCTCGAACTCGACTCGCCCGCCGCGAACAAGCGGGGCAGGGTGGTGGCGCCGCGCTCATCGACCCGCACGCCGCCGATCATGTAATGCGCGCCGGGACGCACGGGGATCGGGTCGGTCGCGATGTCGATGCCGAACTCAAGACACGTCTGGGCGATGCCAGGGAATCGCTTGCGGACGTGGTCGGCGTCGAGGTGCCGCAGGTCGAGATAGACGCATGGCCGCCGCGTCTTCTCCATCTGCTGGACGATCGCCCGGCTCACGATGTCGCGCGGCGCGAGTTCGGCTCGGGGATCGAACTCCGGCATAAAGCGCTTGCCGTCCGCGTCGATCAGCCACGCCCCTTCGCCGCGCATCGCCTCGGTGATCAGGCTGCGGCTCGAACCGGCGATATAAAGCACCGTCGGGTGGAACTGCATGAACTCCATGTCGGCCAGCTCGGCGCCCGCCCGATAAGCAATGGCATGCCCGTCGCCCGTCGCCACCGCCGGGTTCGTCGTCTCACGAAACAACTGCCCCGCGCCGCCCGTGGCGAGGATCGTCTGCTTCGCCCACACGAACGTCTTGCCGTGCGAGGGCCCCCACACCAGCGCGCCGCGGCACTCGGGCTCGCCCGACGACTCGCAGGGGGTCGTCAGCAGGTCGATCGTGAACGTCTTCTCCCAAACCTGCGCGCGGAGCGTCTCGCGGGCGTGGACCCACATGGCGCGCATGATCTCGCGGCCGGTGGCGTCCCCCAGGGCGTGGGCGATGCGGTTGTGGCTGTGCCCCCCTTCGCGGCCGAGGAGCAGCTCGCCGTCGTCGGCGAGGTCGAACTGCGCGCCCCAGGCCATCAGTTCGCGGATATGGCCCGGGGCCTCGCGCACCACGAGGTCCACCACAGCGGGGTCGCACAGATTGGCGCCGGCGACCAGGGTGTCGCGGACGTGGTTGTCGAAGTTGTCCTCCGGGTCGAGGACCCCCGCGATCCCCCCCTGCGCATAGGTGCTGTTCGATTCGCGGCGGTGGTCCTTGGTGACGATCAGCACCGACAGCCGCGGGTCGCACGCCATGGCCGCCCGCAGGCCGGCGATCCCCCCGCCGATGATCAAGACATCGACAAAATGGTGGGGGATCCGCTTCGGATGGAACGGCGCCAAGTAGCGGGGATTGGCGGGTTCGGTGGGGTTAGGGGCCAAAGACGTGTCCAGAAGAGGTCTAATCGTCAAAACCGGCGTGGCCAAGCCAGCCAGGCCGCTAGCGTAACTTGTAGCAGAAAATTAACACGTGCCGAAACGGGTGCCGTTGCCGTAAAGACGGACTACGATGGAGGCTCGCGTATGCCGTGCCGGAAATGGCTTGCGCAGGATGGGAACGGACAATCGAAGGCGGCGGAATATGGCTCGCGGAAGGACCAACGGATTATCGCGTCGCGTAATGCTCATCGCAGCGGTGCAACTGCTCGTCGGAGCCAGCGCCACTTCCACGCATGCGCTGAACCTCTTCCAAGTCGGCAACAGCTTCACCTTCGATTCGCTGGCGATCACCGACGTGGGGTTCTGGACAGGACCGGTTACGCCCGTTGGCACCGTCCGCATGCTTGAGACAGCGCTCGGTGAGTCGGTGAATCTCGGTTACCACGTCCGCGGCAACACGACCCTGGAGTCGATGTGGACCGATCCAACGTCTACAGGAACGTTCCGCACTAGTTACGGCTACCACCCGACGGCCCTACCCAACAACGATTGGGACTACCTCACGCTCCAGACGTTCCCCTCCCTTTCGAATCCAACCCTCTCGAATGAAGTTGCGAGAATGCAAGACTTCATCGCCTCCGCAGACCAAGGCGGCGGAGGGCAGACGAAGATCATCGTCTACGGTCCGTGGGCCGGTAAGGCAGAGTCCGCCTGGTCACAATGGAACACGCCGGTAGCCGACGATCCCGACACGCTCGCCAACTACTCGGCCTCTTATCACAACCTCCTCTACGACAAGGTCGCCGCCCTCAATCCAGGGAGAGTGCAACTCGCCAGCGCCGGCAAAGTGATCCGTGAAATCCGCGATCGCATCCTCGCTGGTGACGCGCCATTCAATAGCTCGGATGAACTCTATCGCGATGACATCCACATGAGCATGGCCGGGCGATTCGCCGCGTCTACAACGATACAGACGGTGATTCTGCGACACTCCACGGTCGGGCAACCTGTACCGCGCGACGTACCGAACTGGGACGCCGACGCCGACATCACCGACGAGCAAGCCGCATGGATCCAGCTCGTCGCCTGGGAGGTGCTGCTCGCCGACGAGCGGTCGGGCGTCCTCGCGCCGGCTGCGGGAGACTTCGATGGTAACGGCGTCATCGACGAGGGCGACTACGACGTCTGGGCGACGCACTACGGTTCAACGACCCGGCTCCTCGCCGACGGCAACGACAACGGCGTCGTTGACGCGGCCGACTACACGATCTGGCGCGACGCGTTCGCCGCAGCGGCCACATCGATTGCCGTGCCCGAGCCCGCCGCCGCGTTGCTCACCGCGATGCTTGGCGTTTCACTCGTCGCTCGCCGGCGCGTCGTCCGCGGCGTTGATGCTGCGTAGGTACCACTCGACCGAGTCCCGCAACCGGGCCGGCGTCTTCCCGCGGGCGTTCTCCCGCAAGTCGCGGAAGGAGTCCTCGGTCACCTTGCTCTTTGCGGTCGGCCCCTGGGGGCTTAGCCCAAGGCTTCGCAGCGCCCTATCGAGTTCCGCCTCGCCGTCGGCGCCGCGCTCGGCGGCCTTCTGTTTGCGTGATTGCCAGCGATCAACGAACTCGCGCAGGTCTTCTTCGGTCCAGCCGAGCTTGTCGAGCAGTTTGCGATCGACCTCTTTCTTGCGGAGCTGGTCCTCGAGACGCTGGAGCACTAGCTCTGTCTGCTCGCGCGCGTAGTCGAGGTTCGCGGCGTCGCCCCCCGACTCGGCGCCCTCGCCGGCCGCGTCGGACGTCGCGCCGCGATCGCCCAGCTCCATCGGCCCGCCCCGGCCGGCGGGGTTGCTGCTATCGCGCGCGCCTTCGCCTCGTTTGTCATCAAGCGAGTTTTGCTGATCGGAGTTTTGCTCAGCGTCGCCCGATTCTGAGGATTCGCCGCCGGGCTGTTGCCCCGACTCTCCTTCGCGACCCTCGGGGGATTGGCCTGACGGTTCGCCTGATTGCTCATCACCCGGTTGCTTGCCGCCTTGCTGTTGGTCGCCAGCGCCACTCTGCTCGCCATCGCCGTTCTGCGATTCGCGCGACTGGCTCCCCTCGCCGCGCTCGTCGCCCGACTCGCCGCCGGTGGGGGAGTCGCTCGCTTGTTCGCCCCCTTCGCGGCCCGACGTGTCGCCGGCGCCCTTATCGGCCGATTGCCCGGCGCCACGGTCGGCGGCTTGGCTCTGGCCAGCGCCGTCGGCGCCTTCGCGTGGGCCGGCGTCGCGATCGGTCGATTCACCCGGCGGGTTGTCGCCGCCCGACTCACTGGACTTTGAACTCGATTGCTCGCCGCGACGGTCCTGCTCACCGGCGCCGGGTCCGTTGTTACGATCGGGCTGCTCGCCGCCAGCGCTATCGCGAGGCTGCTGCTCGCCTTCGGCGCCGCCGCTGCCTTCGTTCCCGCGCTCGCCTTGGCGGCCGTTGGACTCGCCCAGGGTGTCTTGGTCGTCGCTGGACGGGTTGGCGTCTTGCTGTCCGCCTTCATCTTCGGAGTTGGAAGCGTCGCGCTGATCGCCAGACGTGCCTTTTTGATCGCTGGCTTGGCCTTGCTCATCCCCGGCCTGGCCTAGCTGCCCCTCCGATGGGTCTGGCTGCGACTGCTCGCCACGCGGCTGCCCGTCCTGGGCTTGGCCATCGTCCTGCGCTTGTTCAGCGTTGCTCGGCTGAGCGTCTTGAGCCGCTTGGCCGTCCTCGTTCCCGCCCTGGTTCTTCTGATCGGAGGGCGCGGGCTCGCCGTCCTGCTGTCCGCCCTGTTGGTTCTTGAGCCAGTCGAGCATCTTGTCGAACGCTGAGCCGTCGTCGCTCCCGTCGCGCGCGACGGGCTGCTCGGCGGCGCCTTCGCCTTGCGAGGACTCACTCGCCGATGGTGGCTGCGCCGGATCGCCGCTGGGCTGCTGGCCCGCCGGCTGCTGGTCGCCGTTCTGTCCGCTTTGGTCGCCGCTCTGATTGCCGCTTGGCCGCTGCTGGTTGTCGCCCGCCTCGCCCGCTTGCGAACCGCCAGCGGGCGTGTCCTCGCCTTCGTTGGGCTGCGACGTACTGCTCCCCTCGTTGCCGTCGCCCGATTGCTCCGACGAGTTCGCGCCACTCTCGTTGCCGGGACCCGTCAGGCCGCCCGGTGGGGGCTGCCCGTTCTCACCCTGCTGGTTCTCTTCCTCGCCGGCTTGTGACTTAGCCTGACCATCTTGTTGGCCATTCTCCCCGGCTTCGCCCGGCTGTTGCTGCTCGCCCTGTTGGTCTTGATTGGGCTGGGCTTGGTTCGGTTGACGCGGGCCGCCGTCTTGTTGCTGCGCGCCGTTCTGCCCCTCAGCGTTCGGATCGCCTGGCGGCTGGTCCTGTTGCGGATCGCCCCCGGCGCCGGGCTGTTGCTGCTCGTTGCGGCGGTCGCCTTGCTGGGGATTCTCCGTGGCGATGACATGCAACTGGTGGCGCCGACTCTGCGACACGTTCGGTTGCGGCGTGCGGTTGTCGGTCGCCTCGACCCAGTAGTCCATCACATCGCCCGGCCGTAGGCCGATCGCTTGCGGGACGATCTCGGTCTCGGCTTTGAAGCCGCCCTTGCCATCGCCACGCAACAAATCCCGTTCGAAAACTTGCTTGCCAGCGGCCTCACCCACCAGCCGCACCCGCTTGAGGGCGTAATCCGGATCGCGCGCTTCGATGGCGATGCGCACACGCTGGTTGAGCGCGACATCGATCGACTCTGCCTCGGGTTCACGGATCGACGCCTCTGGCGCCAAGTCCCGCAGCACTTCAACCTGGTACTGCGGCGGGTTGTTGTTCGCTTGACCGTCGGTCGAAGTGAAACGCAGGACGTAGTTGTTCGTCGACGTGGCGCCGTCGCCCTCGTGCCGCAGCGCGAGCGTTCCCTTCGCCGTCTTACCCTCGGCCGTCATGCGCACGTCGGGCCTACCGTCGGCGCCGAGGTCGATCTGTGCGGATTCGATCGGCAGGTTCGCTTCGACCGACATCGTGACGCGAGTCCCTTCGATCGCCCGCAGGTCGCCGACGCCCTCGACCTCACGCGGCTGGTAGCCCGTGTAAGGCGGGTACTCGTAGCGGACCATCACCGGCGCGATGGTCGGCGCTGTGAGCACCTCGACTTGGTAGTTCGCCGAATGCGCGTCACCCGCTTCGATGCGATAAGTGAGACCGCCTTGAAGACCTAATGCCGATGTCGCGCCGCTCCCACCGGGCAGCGACGCGCTGAACTGCATCCCGCCGCTCGAAGCCGTCATCGGCATGCGGCGCCCGACGGCCTGTCGGTCGTCGCTGGTGTAAACCAATTCGACAAGCTCATCGGCGTCGAGGCCGCTGACCTTCGCCGAAACCTCGAGCCGCTCGCCCTGGGCGAGCGTGACGGCGCCGGGCTCGACGGCGGTGATGCGGACGCGGCTCGGCGCGGCGATCTGCGACCACGGCGCCAGCACACGGCCCGCCGAAGCGAAAAAGTCTTTCGGCGAGGCGACGACATACACGCCGACCATCGCCACCAGCGCGAGCAGCCACTTCGCCGCGCGCACCAACGGCGTGTGATCGATCGGCGCGTCGCCCGCGCGGGCGAGCCGTTCGGCGGCCTGGCGTTCGAGCGCCTGCTTGATCGCCGGCGCGTCGGTCGCGCCGCGGAGTTGCAGCAGGTTGAGCAGACTGTTCTTGAGTTCGGGCGTTTCGCGCTCGAGCTCGCGCGCCGCGTAGAGCGGATTGACGCTCCGCCAAAGGTTCGGCCCCAGCCGCGTGGCGACATACAGCCCGGCGCCCGCGAGGCCGACGCCCCACAGCGCGTAGCGTTCCCAGCGGTCGAGCCCGCCGGCGACGATCCAGTGGTCCGCCACGGCCGCCACTAGCAGCACCACCAGCGCCCAAGCGATCAGCGCCACAATGCCGGTCGCCACGTCCGCCGATTTGACCGCGGTCCGAGTCTTCGCGATCCGCGAGTCCACGAACTGGTCGTAGCCCGACGGGTTGGCGGTCCCTTTCAGACTGGCAGGACTGGTCGGCGGGGTCGCGGCGTTCGCCATGCGGAGGATTATCGGCAGTTGCGGAGGGAAGAACCCTTACAGTATACGCCCCCCTCAGCCGTGGGCGGCAGCCAGCGGCGCCAAACGAGCAGCGAAACCGCTACGATCGGCCCATCAAAGTGAGCGTAGGCGAGCCGGGAGCGTCACAGGATTATGCAAGGGCTAGCAGTTCAAAGTCGGGTGTATTGAAGAAGCGTTAGCGCGATGTGTCCCCCTCCTTCTTCAGAGGGAGGGGCTAGGGGAGGGTGCTGAAGCGGGTACCAGGGTTCCAACCCCCTCCCCTAGCCCCTCCCCCGAAAGCGGAGGAGGGGGACACAACGCGCTAACGCTTCTTGGACGAAACCACTGAGCCAACAACCAACTGCTAGCCATTGCATAATCCTGGTCAGCGACCGGAGTGAAGTGGGTACCCGCCTCAACTCCGGTCGCTGACGCTCCCGGCTCGCCATCCATCGGCATAGTTTATCTAACGCATAACAGCCCCGTGCGATCCAGCGACTTCTACGACCTTGTGAGCGGCCGCCGCCGTGGACTCGGCGCTGCGGCGCTGCGCGGGTTGCTCTCGCTAGCAGAGGGGCCGTACCGCGTCGGCGTCTGGTGGCGGAACCGGCGGTACGATGCGAAGCCCGAGTTGACGCAGCGGGTCGGCGTGCCGGTGGTGAGCGTCGGCAATCTAACGCTGGGTGGGTCGGGCAAGACGCCGATGGTGAAATGGGTCTCCCGCCAGCTCCGCGCCGAGGGGGTCCGCGTCGGGCTCGTGAGTCGCGGCTACGGATCGACGGACGGCGGGCCGAACGACGAGGCCCTCGAACTCGAGCAATCGCTCCCCGACGTGCCGCACGTGCAGAACCGCGACCGCGTCGCCGCCGCGCAGTTGGCGATCGAAGAGCTGGCGTCGCAGGTGATCGTCATGGACGACGGCTTCCAGCACCGGCGGCTCGGGCGCAACCTCGACATCGTGCTGCTCGACGCCACCGAGCCCTTTGGATTCGGCCACGTCTTCCCCCGCGGCGCGCTGCGTGAGCCGGTCAGTTCACTGAAACGCGCGGACGTGATTTGCTTGACCCGTAGCGACCTCGTCTCGGCGAGCGATCGCGAAGCGATCCGCGCCCGCGCCGTGAAGATGGCGCCCGACGCACTGTGGTGCGAGTCGGTGACGCGGCCGACGGGCCTGATCGGTGTGGGCGACGCGGTCGAAACCGAGCCCGTCGAACGGCTCCGCGGCGCCCGCGTCGCGGCTTTCTGCGGCATCGGCAATCCGCTGGCGTTCCGCAAGTTGCTTGTTAATCTCGGCGCCGAGGTCGCAGCGTTCACCGAGTTCGCCGACCACCACGCTTATACGCGGTCCGACATCGAGCGGATCGAACACGAAACGTCGGCGTCAAACGCCGAATGGATCGTCTGCACGCACAAGGACCTCGTGAAGGTCGGCGTGGCAACGATAGGCGATCTACCGCTGCGAGCGCTGGCGATCGACGCCGAGGTCACCGTCGGAGCCGAAGAGCTGAAACAACTACTCGCAAGAGTCGCGAGCGAAGCGCCTGCCGACGAGTGGTAGCTGATAAACTAATTCTGATTAAACCACGGAGCCACAGAGGGCACGGAGGAAAGCACAGAGAAGAACCTCTGTGCCTCTGTGGTTAATCAAGAGCGGAACGCTAATCAAACTGCACGCTGCCGCCGTTGGGAACCGTGACTTCGATCGCGTTGTCGATCACCTCGTCTTCGACCACGCCGAGGGTGACGTGCTGGGCGAGTTGCTTCGTGTAGTACGTCGAGCACTGCCCCGCCAAGTGGATCACGCCGCGATCGACGGCGACCGCCAGATTGCGCACGCGGCTGCCGAGCCGTGAGAGGATCCGTTCGCGGATCAGTCTCTCCAGATCGACCGCCGACGCGCGGCGGGGGAGTGTAAGTCTTCGGGCAGCGGTAACTCGACGCAAGGACATGGCGCAACGCAACGGCAGGGCGTGGGGCGGACGGCGGCGGCGTGCGCGCCGTACACTCGGACAGCTAGCCTTCGGGCGGGCCTTCGGACTTCCATCCCGAAGGAGAAGCGGCCTCATCAGATGAAGCCGCCGGCAGCGGAGCGGGGCAGGGTGGGGGGGCGTCGTGTGGTGTCGAGATCGATTGCCTGCGCCCGTAAAATAGCGCGGACCGGCGCAGCTTGTCAAACGATTCCGCTGCGATCTTGTGACGCAGCGCAGGGATCGCTCGTCACATAAGTGTTTCAACTCACGACGCCGTGCCGCCGCAAAGCGTCGATCACTTCACGGGACAGTTCGTCCACCGAGGTCTGCCCCCCCGCGAGCGTTAGCTCGGGCGCGAGAGGCGGCTCGTAGGGATCGCTGATGCCGGTGAAGTGCTTGATCTCGCCGGCCCGAGCCTTCTTATAGAGCCCCTTGGGGTCGCGTTGCTCACACACCTCAAGCGGCGTATCGACAAAGACCTCAAAGAAGTCCCCCTTATCGGCGGCGCCGCCGCCGAGCGTCCGCCGGGCCATGTCGCGTTCGGATCGATAGGGGCTCACAAACGCCGTCAGCACGACGACTCCCGCGTCCACCATCAGCTTCGCCACCTCGCTGACTCGGCGCATGTTCTCGACGCGGTCCTCAGGAGCGAAGCCGAGGCCGAAGCGCTTGCCGAACTCCTCTCCGTACTGGTCTGCAAGCGCTTGCGGCGTCGCCGCGATGCCGTGGCGGAAGTTGTCGCCGTCGAGCACGTACGTCCGCACGCCCGCGGCGTGGAGCTTGGCGTCCACCGCGTTGGCGATGGTGCTCTTGCCCGACCCGGACAGCCCCGTGAACCAGACAACGGCGCCGCGATGCCCCGAGAGCTTCTCACGGTCAGCCCGGGTGACGGCTTGCTCGTGCCAGACAACGATCGGTTCGGACATGGGGGAGTGGGCAGCAGGCAGTGGGCAGGAGGGCGAGCCGGCGACGTTAGTCGTCGGTGTGAACCCGGAGTGTAGCGCAATCTACCCCACCAACCCCGCGAGTTCACACAGCCCCGCGTGCTGGACGGGCTGCGGACAGCTCCAGACGAGGAAGAACAGCGCCTCGCGGCAGAGCCGGCCGGCGGGGGCGTCGGCCAAGTAGCCGGCGCCCTTGGTGGCCGTGAGGGCCGCTTGAGAGGCCCGCAGCACGAGGCTGTTGGACCGTTGGCGCAGCGATTCGCTGCTGCACCGGGGCTCGCCCGAGGCGGCGGCGTGGAGGTCGGCGAGGACCTCGGCGTGGTCGGCGGTGAGGGCCTCCAGCGGCCCCTCAAGGTCGGGCCGCTTGGCGGCTTCTGCTCGCAACAGGGCCAAGCTGGCGGCGGCGGAGCCAAGGGCGAGCGTCGAGGTCTGCGGCCCGCCGGTCGCGGCGCCGACGCCGTGCTTCAGCACTTCGGGGATCGGCCCGGCGATGACGTACTCGTCCGGGATAACGGCGCCGTCGAACCGCACCGGGCCCGTGCGGCTGGCGGTGAGGGCGACCATCGCAAACGCCGGCGGTGTGCTGACGCCTTGGAGATTCGCCGGCGCTGCTAGCAGCACTTCGTCGGCCGTCGGCTCGCCCGCTTCGTCGAGCACCGTGGCGCCGACGACGACGTGCTCCGCCGCCTCCGCGCCGGTCACCCACGGCGCCATGCCTTCGAGCCGCCAACCGTCCGCGACGCGCGTCGCGGCGAGCAGCGGCTTCTTCAGGTGGCGGCCGCTCGTGGTGAGGTGCGAGATCCCGACCGTGGCGAACGACTTGCCCGACACGAGGTCCGGCAGCAGCCGCTCTTTGAGCGCGTCGTTATCACCCACCGCGATCCGCCGGCAGGCGCCGGTGCGTTGGGTGATGATGAACGTCGTGGTGAGGCACGCCTCGCTGAGCGCGAGGTAGCCGCGTGTGACGTCGGGATCGCTCCACTTCTGCCCGCCCAAGTGGTTCTCGAGGAACCACTCGAACACACCCGCCTCGCCGCAGAGCCGCATCGACTCGGCGGGCCAGGCCTGTGAGCGATCGACTTCGGCGGCGCGCGAACGCAACTCGTCGCAGAGCTCGGTGAGCGCGTCGTCGTCGGGTGAAGTGATGCGGGGCATGGGGTTTAGCGTAGCACCCGTGTCGGCACGACGCGACTCGCGCCGTCGATTGTGTTCACGCTCGAAAAGACTTGAGCCGCGCCCGTTAGGAAGCGGAGCCGCGTCGATGGCGACTCCGCTTCCTGACGGGCGCGGCTCAAGATGAGTCGGTCGATTAGCTCTTACCGCATCCCCATCTCGCTCGACATGCCGCCCGCGGCGGGCAGGTAGCAGTGCGTCACGTAGTCCTGCACCATGCGGTGGGCGCTGAAGCGGGCGGCGAGGGTCGCGATCGAGTTGACCATCCGCGTGATCCACTCGTGCGGCAGACCGTCGGCGTCACGCTCGTAGAAGCAGGGGATCACCTCGTCGCTGAGCACCCGGAACAGGTTCTCGGCGTCGCGCGTGTCGGTGATGTCGGTGTTGACGTGCTGCTGGCCTAGGCCGATGGAGAAGCCGTTCTTGCCGTTGTAGGCCTCGGCCCACCAGCCGTCCAAGATCGAGCAGTTGAGGCCGCCGTTGAGCACGACCTTCATACCGCTGGTGCCGGAGGCTTCGAGCGGGCGACGCGGGTTGTTAAGCCACACGTCGACGCCTTGCACCATGTGACGGGCGACGTTCAGGTCGTAGTCTTCGATGAAGACGACACGTCCCGAGAACCGCGAGTCCTTGCGCAGGTTGGCGATCCGCTGGATGAACTTCTTGCCGGGCTCGTCGGCGGGGTGCGCCTTGCCGGCGAAGATGAACTGCACCGGGCGGTTCGTGTCGTTGATCAGCTCGGCGATCGCGTCGAGCTGACGCAGGAACAAGTCGGCACGCTTATAAGTCGCGAAGCGACGCGCAAAGCCGATCGTCAAAGCCGCCGGGTCGAGCGCCAGCCGCGCCGCGTCGACCGAGGCTTCGTCCTCGCTGCGACGACGTGCCTGACGGCTGAGCCGACGGCGGACGAAGTCGAGGCACCGGCTCTTCAGCGCGTGGTGCGTCTCCCACAGCTCGCCCGGATCGACTTGGTAGATGCGCTGCCAAGTCTCGGGGTCGAACATCCGCCGTTGCCAATCGACGCCGAGGTAGCGGTCGTACATCTGCCGCATCGGCAGCGCGAGCCAGGTCGGGACGTGGACGCCGTTGGTGATGTGGCCGATGGGCACCTCTTCCTCGACACGCCAGGGCCAAAGGTTGGCCCACATGCGGCGCGAGACGACGCCGTGCAACGAGCTCACTGCGTTGGCGCGGCGTGAGAGCTTCAGACCGATGACGGTCATGCAGAACGACTCTTCGCCGTTCTGCGGCTCGACGCGTCCCAGACCCATCAGCTGCTCGTGCGAGATGCCGAGCTTATCGCGGGTCGGGCCGAGGTGCTCCTCGATGAGGCCGGCGTCGAAGCGGTCGTGGCCCGCCGGGACCGGGGTGTGCGTCGTGAAGACGGTCTGCTGGGCGACTTCACGCAGGGCGTCGTCGAACGACAGGCCGTCGTACTCCATCCGCTCGTGGATGACCTCTAGCGGCGCGAACGCGCTGTGGCCCTCGTTGAGGTGATACGCGCCCGGCGTGATGCCGAGGGCCTTGAGCGCCTTGACGCCGCCGATGCCGAGAACGAGTTCCTGGCGGATACGCGTGCGGGTGTCGCCGCCGTACAGCCGGCTGGTGAGCTCGCGGTCTTGCGGGCTATTGCCCTCGACGTCGCAGTCGAGCAGGTAGAGGCTGATGCGGCCGACGTGCATGAGCCACACCTTGGCGCACAGCGCGCCGTTGCGGGTGTCGATCTGCACGGTGATCGGCTTGCCGTCCGGGCCCGTGGCGGGCTCCATCGGCTGAACGGCGACCTTGGTGTCGACGTACTCTTCCTGCTGATAGCCTTCGCCGTCGAGGTGCTGACGGAAGTAGCCTTGGTCGTAGAACAAGCCGATAGCGATCAGCGGGATGCCCAGACCGCTGGCCGACTTGATGTGGTCGCCCGACAGCACGCCGAGGCCGCCGGAGTAGATCGGCACCGACTCGTGGATGCCGAACTCGGCGGAGAAGTAGGCGACGGGCTTTGATCCGAGGACGCCCGCCTCGCGAGCGCCCCAGGTGTGCTCGGTCTTAGTGAGGTAGTCGTGCAGGCGGCGATGGGCCTGGTTGATGCGGGTGATCATCGCCATCTCGCTGGCCCGCTCGGCGACCTGCTCGGGAGTCATCTCCGAGAGCAGGGCGATCGGGTTATGGTCCAGCTGGCGCCACCGCACCGGGTCGAGGTCGCGGAACAGCTGGCCGACTTCGGGCTTCCAGCTCCACCACAGGTTGCGCGCGATCGTCGTCAACTTGTGGTAGAGGGCCTGAGGCGTGACTTCGGTCCAGTTCTCGCGGGCGGCGGAGGCGAGGGGAGCGGCTTCGACTTTGCTCATATTCAGCTGCCTTCTTAATGGGTGTTCAGCTGTCGGACGACGCGGCGGGGCTCGGCTCGGGGTAGCGACTCAAGTTGTCGGCCCCTTCACAAGCGGTCGCCGTCCGGGGCGGGGACCGGAGTATAGCGGAAATCGCCGGGGCACTTTCCAGTCCTAAATCGTTGTAGGAAGAAAAGGGACGGGGGGCGAGGGACGGGGCAAAACGGAGGGGTACGCTTGCGCTTCCCCCGTCCCTAGACCCTCGTCCCTCCCCGTGTCGCCTACCGTAATGGGGGGGCGACAGTAGAATGCGGTTTCGGCACGCGGCTGCCCGCTGACGCAACGAAATTGCCCGTTTCGTCGGGAGCCTCTGCGCAGATTGCCGATCTTGCCACGCGAGCCGCCCCGCCTACCACGTCCCACCGCCGCGTCGCCACAACGACGCGCCTTGAAGAGGATTTCCGCATGTCTGTCGCCAGCTCGGTGACCGTCCGCTCGACCGCCAACATCGATGGCGTCGTCACGCCGCTGGAAGACGCCCGCATCCCGGTGCTCGACCGAGGGTTCTTATACGGCGACTCGGTCTACGAGGTCTTCCGAACCTACGACGGCGTGCCGCTGTTTTGGCGCGAGCACTTCGAGCGGATGGAGAACTCGGCCCGGCTGATCCACATGCCGATCACGCAGAGCCGCGACGAACTGATGGCCGAGATCCGCCGTGCCGTGGCCGCGGCGGGCGGCGGCGACTCGGCCGACGGCTCGGGCGAGGTTTATGTCCGCTGGCACGTCTCACGTGGCGTCGGGCCGGTGGACCTCTACCCGGACCCGAACCTCAAGACGAGCTACATGATCCTCGTGAAGGGCGTCCCGGTCTGGAAGCAGGAGCACCGAGAGGTCGGCATGAAACTGGCGGTCACCACCGTCCGCCGCAACGCCGACAACGCCCTCAGCCCCAACATTAAGAGCGGCAACTACCTGAACAACATCCTCGGCCTCGCCGAGGCCGTGGAACTGGGCGCCGACGATTGCCTGATGCTCAACGCCACCGGCTACGCCACCGAAGCGAGCAACAGCAACACGTTTTTTGTGATTGATGGTCGCGTCGTCACGCCGGCGGACTCGGACGGCAACCTCCGCGGCATCACGGGGGCGGCGCTGCGGAAGATCGGCGCGAAGGCGGGCTGGCCCGTGCACGAAGAGCACGTGTCGGTCGAGGACCTGGCCCGCGTCGAAGAGGCGTTCGTCACCAGCGCCACGCGCGAGGTGATGCCGGTTGCCGCCATACGACTGCCTGGCAGTACCGGGGCCGACGGCAATTGGCGTGAGCTCCCACCCGGCGGCGGCCCGACGACCCGCAAGATCGCCCAGGCGTACAAGGATTATGTCGCCGAGTACGTGGCGGAGAACGCGGCGGCTCGGTTGTGGTGAGGGGGCTGTCGGCTGTCGGCTGTCGGCTGTCGGCTGTCGGCTTATACTGACGCGGGCTTGGATGCGGTCATAGCATCGACACGATGCTGTGGGAGGGGTCTCCAGACCCCGATGACGCGCACCATGCCGTTTCGCGATGGATACCGTAATCGGGGTCTGGAGACCCCTCCCACAGATGTAAAACATCCGGCTTAACAAGCTGACAGCCGATAGCCCCTGTACTTCATGCGTCTTCCTGATATCTACGCCGCGAACAAGTTCGCCCTCTCGTTTGAGCTCTTCCCCCCCAAGACCGAGGCGGGGGTGGAGGCTCTGTTCGGGCACGCCCAGACGCTGGTGGGCTTCAAGCCGGCTTACATCACTTGCACGTATGGGGCGGGCGGCTCGACCCAGGACCGGACGCTCGAGATCGCCGCGCGGGTGCGCAAGGAGTTCGGCCTGCCGGTGGCGACACACCTCACGTGCGTCGGCCGGACGGCGGATCAGGTCCGCGACTACCTACGCCGCGCACTCGAGGCGGATGTGACCAACGTCGTCGCGCTGCGGGGTGATCCGCCGGCGGGCGAGAAGGTCTTCACTGTTACCGAAGGCGGCTATCGTTACGCCAACGAGCTGGTCGAAATGATCCACGCCGACTTCCCATCGATGGGCGTCGCGGTGGGCGGCTACCCCGAGGTGCACCAAGAGGCGCCGTCCCCGGAGGCGGACCTCGATAACCTCAAGAAGAAGATCGACGCCGGCGCGCACGCGATCATCACGCAGCTGTTCTATAACAACGAGGACTTTTATCGTTTCCGCGACAAGTGCGAGGCCGCCGGCATCCGTGTGCCGCTGATCCCGGGCCTGCTGCCGGTGACGAACGTCTCGCAGATCAAGCGGATCGCTTCACTGTGCGGCGCGAAGTTGCCGCAGGAGTTCCTGTCGCAACTGGAAGCCTGCGGTGAAGATGCCACCGCCCAGTTCGAGGTCGGCGTCGAGCAAGCGACGGCGCAAACGCAGGGCCTCGTGGATGCGGGCGTCCCGGGGATTCACTACTACGTGTTGAACAAGTCGGAAGCGGCGAGCCGGGTTCTGACGAACGTGACGTTGTAGAGGCTAGAGGACCGCGCGCGGTTGCATCCCAGCGATGTCGAAGCCGTCGCCTTTGTTCCCCTCCCTTTTTAGGGAGGTCATGTCTCAGGAAAGCGGGGGGAGGGTGAAACGCGTCCAAACATGGGTGCGGACTGTGTGCTAATTCTGCTTGGACCGTACTCGACAAGTTCGCGACATGGTTACGGAGAACTAAGACCCTCCCCTAACCCCTCCCTAAAAGGAGGGGGACAAAGGCGGGCGCTTTGCTTCCGATAAGTTTCCAACGTCGTCCCCTAGTCCCTCGCCCCTCAACCCCTAACCCCCGGGCGTAAGCCCCCGTGGACGACCTCACCGGCCATCGCCTTAACGATTACCAACTGCTGCGGCAGCTGGGGCGTGGGGCTATGGCGGCGGTTTATTTAGCGGAGCAGCAGTCGCTGGCCCGTCGGGTCGCGGTGAAGGTCTTGGCGGCCGAGTTGTGCCGCGATCAGGCGTACGTCGATCGCTTTCAGCACGAGGCCCGCTCGGCGGCGTCGCTGTCGCACCCGGGGATCGTGCAGGTCTACGAGGTCGGCTCGGCCGAGGCCGAGGGGGTCCGCCGCCACTATATCGCCCAGGAGTACGTCCCCGGCGGCACACTGGGACGCGAGATGCAGCGCCACGGCCTGCTGAGCCCGGGGCGGATGCTCGAGGTGCTCTGGCAGGTCGGTTCGGCGCTGGCGGCGGCGTCGGAGCGCGGCCTGGTGCATCGCGACATCAAGCCCGACAACCTGATGCTCGACCGCTCGGGCGCCGTGAAGGTCGCGGACTTCGGCCTTGCCAGACTCGTCGAGACCGACGGCCCGCGGATGACGCAGGTCGGCGTCGCGATGGGGACTCCGCTCTACATGAGCCCCGAGCAGATCGAAGGGCGCGAGGTCGATCCGCGGAGCGACCTCTACTCGCTTGGCGTGACGGCGTACCAGCTGCTGACGGGCGACCCGCCGTTCAAGGGCGACACGCCGCTGTCGGTCGCGGTGCAGCACCTCAACAACCCGCCCGAGCCCGTCGCCAGCCGACGCCCCGAGACGCCCGCAGCGCTGGCGGTGGTGATCGACCGGCTGATCGCCAAGAAGCCCGCCGATCGCTACCAGAACGCCGCCGAGCTGCTAGAGGCCCTCGCCGAGGCGGCCCGCATCGGGCAGTCGGAGGGCTGGGTCGCCCAGTCGGGTGGGCTTAGCTCGACGATCACCGGCGCGGGCTTCGCCAGCGCCTGGACGCCGCGCACCAGCGACGACGCGGCGGCGCTGGAACAGCTGACCAAGGCGATGCAGAGCGAGTCCCAGCGAGAGGCCGTCAGACGCTCCCGGTGGCGTCGTGTGGCGGCCGCGCTGCTGGTGGGGCTTTGTGTCGGCGGGGCGGTCGGAGGGGTGGTGGCGCCCCGTACGTTGCTCCAATCGGGCGTGAACGTCCCTCAGTACGACGACGTCAAGACGCAGCTCTTCCACGCCAAAATGGCCGACACGCCCGACGCCTGGCGGGCGGTGCTCGACAAGTTCCCCGAGGCCGACTCGACGTACCACCGCTTCGCCCTGCGGGGGCTGGCGCTGTGCCTCCTGCGGCGGGACGACCTGCGTGGCGCGGCCCAGGCGCTCGAGTCGCTGCCGCCGTCGGGGGACCTAGGGAGCGGCCCGGACCTCGTTGTGGCCGCGGCTCGGGTCGTCGTCTACGAACGGCTCGGCGAACGCGACCAAGCCCGCACCGCGGGCGCTACTCTCTCCGCCGCTTCTCAGGCGGAACTCGACCTGCTCCGCCAGTCGGCGCCGGAACTCATCGACGGGGCCGACGCGGCCCGCCAGCGGCTGCGGTGATTCGGGGCGGGGGGTCGCCTGGCTCCGCTTTTCTGACGGGGCTTCCTGACAGGCGCGGCTCGAGCGCCGTCGGCGTTGCCAACTTTTCTGGTAGGCATGAATAGCGCACAAAACGGCGCCTTTTTTGGTGGAAATTGGCCACTGCCTTTGCTACATTCGCGTCTGCGTGGAGTGATCAAAAGTTCACTATCTGGAGGCGGCCATGCGGGGACCAGGCATGCGGGGAATCGGGCGAGCGGTGGTGGCGTTGGGGGACGCGGACTGGGACTTCTTCTTGCTGGACGACGAGGAGACGTACCCCGAACCGGGGGATTTTTGGATGGAGCCCACAGCGGACGACTAGGGCGTCGGGAGGCTTAACGGCGTCGGGGGAGGACGTCGGGCAATTTGGCGAGGGAGGCCGGGGGGGAGGTGACGCTGGTGGTTTGAGGTTTGTCGTTCGTCTTTTTCGTAGGAGCCATTTTCGTAGGAGGAGGGGGTCGTGCTGACGATCGAGCAGGTGGTGGAGGTGAAGCGGTTGTTGGACGAGGGGCGCCTGTCGCGGCGGGGGATCGCTCGGGCGGTGGGGGTCAGCCGGGGGACGGTCGACAAGATCGCCAACGGCAAGCGAGGGCTGGTCGGAATACCGCCCGCGGAGGACCTGTTGGAGCGTTCGGCAATCGCCCAGCGCTGCCCGGGGTGTGGCGGGAGGGTTTTCATGCCGTGCGTCTATTGCGAGGCGGTCGCCCACCGCGGGGCGGTGGCGGGCGTTGAATCAAGGGCGGCGTAGCCCGCGCCATTTAGCCCCCGGTCAATGACCGGGGGCTAAGTGGGATGACCTTCGCGAAGTGGACCAAGTGGACCCAGTGGACAAGTAGAGAGGGACCCAATGAAACGCATGCGTAATCGGAGTGGACGGCCCAACCGGCAAGGCCGGCCTCACGCCGCGACGGCGTCCTGGAGAGAATCCCGCGCCGTGACGCCGGTTCGTCACGCATGCTTGGGCAGCCTTGCCACTTGGCTACCACGTCCGAGGGCCCCGCTCCGAGTTGCGCCGGAAATAGCGGGGCCCTCACTTTTTTCCCGCCGGCGCGGCGTAGGATCGGGAGTTGCCGCCGATTGGCAGCCCCAACCGAGGCCGGTAGACTGCGGTCTCGCCCCTTCGACGGTCTCGTCATTCGAGGGGGCGGCCGCGCACGCAAGCGCCCTTGTTGCACCCCAATTCGGAGAGAGGATGTCGATGGCCGACGCCAAGCTGACTGTTGGCGACAAGAACGTTTCGTTGCCGATGATTGTTGGCAGCGAGGACGAGGTCGGACTGGACGTCTCGAAGCTGCGCGCCGAGACCGGCGCGATCACTGTCGACGAGGGGTTCGTCAACACCGGCTCGACGCTCAGCGCGATCACCTTCCTCGACGGCGAGAAGGGGATCCTCCGCTACCGCGGCTACCCGATCGAGACGCTGGCCGAACACTGCGACTTCGTCGAGGTGTGCTACTTGCTGCTGCACGGCGAGCTGCCGACGGCGGACCAGATCGCCGCGTTCCGGACCGACCTCCGCCAGCACACGATGCTGCACGAGGACATGCGGAAGTTCTACGACGGCTTCCAGCACGACGCCCACCCGATGGCGATCCTCAGCTCGGTGATCCACGCGCTGTCGACGTTCTACGCCGACTCGCTCGACGTCACCGACGAGAAGGACGTGCAGCGCTGCACGATGCGGCTCTTGGCCAAGGCGCCGACCATCGCCGCCTACGCGCACAAGAAGTCGATCGGCCACCCGTTCGTCTACCCGAAGAACGACCAGGGCTACTGCGAGAACTTCCTGCACATGATGTTCTCGGTCCCGGCCGAGGATTACGTCGTCAACCCGATCCACGCCCAGGCGCTGAACCTGCTGCTGATCGTCCACGCCGACCACGAGCAGAACTGCTCCACCAGCACGGTGCGGATGGTCGGTTCGAGCGACGCGAACCTGTTCGCGTCGATCGCGGCGGGCGTCGCGGCATTGTCGGGCCCGCTGCACGGCGGCGCCAACGAGGCGTGCGTCTCGATGCTCGAGCGGATCCGCGAGGACGGTGGCGACGTCGACAAGTACGTCCGCATGGCCAAGGACAAGTCGAACGGCTTCCGCCTGATGGGCTTCGGCCACCGAGTCTACAAGAGCTTCGACCCGCGGGCGACGATCATCAAGAAGACCTGCCACGATTTGCTCGACTCGGGCCACATCGACGACCCGATCTTCGAGATCGCATTGAAGCTTGAAGAGGTCGCCCTCACCGACGAGTACTTCGTCGAGCGGCAGCTCTACCCGAACGTCGATTTCTACTCGGGCGTCATCTACCGCGCGCTGGGCATCCCGGTCGACATGTTCACGGTCCTCTTCGCGATGGGCCGCATGCCGGGCTGGATCGCCCATTGGCAAGAGATGCGTCAGAGCCCCGGCAAGCGCATCTACCGCCCGCGGCAGATTTACACCGGCCCGACCGAGCGCGAGTTCGTGCCGATGGAGAAGCGGTAGGGTCCGCTGGACGGACCGTGCGAACGACGTTGCCGTGCGACCAACGCCCCCGACCGTTTGCTGGGGAGCCGGAACGCGTCAGCGCCCGGAGTCGAAACACCGAGCGACTCAACCTTGGAGCAACTCGGGACGCTGACCAGCATCTGCATCCGAAGTCTCATCGGGCTTCGAAGAACCGGACGCTAAGACGTGCCGGCTGATCTTGCTGGCTAGCACGTCTTAGCCGCGGGGCCTTAGCCCCCGGTTCTTTGCCTCTCGAAAAGACTTTTCAAGTTGCTCCACGTGCGGGGTAACCCAACTCTCCGGTTCGCACAGCGGACCCTACGAAGGATCACTCGATCGGGATGCGGTAGCTCATCGCGCCGATGGCGGCGCCGGGCTTGGCGTCTTCGTAGTGGGGGTGGCACATCACGCACTTGGGCATCACGACGGGGATCGCCGTGGCGGCTTGGAGGTAGCGCTTGCCCTCTTCGGTGATCTCTTCGTCGTAATAGGCCTCGCCCTGCTTGAGCTGTTCAACGGCGCGGGTCTCGAAGCCTTCGGCGGGCGAGTTCTCGTCGTTGTAGGGTTCGCCGGTGACGTCGAGCAGCCGCACTTCGTGCCAGCCGTTCTTCTTCGCCGCCTCGAAGAGCTGCTTGAAGGCCACGCCCGCGGGGACATCCGAGTCCTCGGTCACGTAGTTCTTCGTGATCAGGACGATGCCGCCCTTGTAGAGATCATCGAGCATGCGGACCTGCTTGCGGGTGCGCTCGAGGGCGGCGTCTTCGGCGAGAGCCGGCCCGGCGACGGCGAGCAGTAACAGAGCAGCGGCAAAGCGATGGATCGACATGAGAGGGACGCCTATTCGGGTTCGAGAGGGAGGTTCGCCATCCCGCCGCGCCGTTGGTGGAGGCAGAGGTCCGCAACCGTCGTCCCCGCAAGCGTCTTGTAGAAGGCGTCTTCGGCGCGGATCAACAGTCGGCGGAGCCGGCAGCCGGGCTCCAGCGGGCAGGTTTCGGGATGGGTGACGCAGTCCAGCACCGTGTGACGCTGCTCGATCCGCTCGATCACCTCGCCGACGTCGATCTCGTCCGGCGGCATGGCCAACGAGACGCCGCCGCCGCGGCCGGGCGTGGTCCGCACGTACCCCAGCTTGGCGAGCAGTTGGATCACCTTCACGAGGTGGTCTTTCGAGATGACGAACTGATTGGCGATGTCCTCGGCGCGGGCCGACCGGCCCGTGTACCCGAGGTACATCAGCGTGCGCAGCGCGTAGTCGGTTTGGATGCGTAGCTTCATGGGTGAAACTGGAGTGAAATTTACCAGATAAATAGCGGGCGGTGAAAAGGTGGCGCCAGAATGCTACTTTGGCAAGGCGCCCGTCTTGCTAACGCCGCCGCCCACGGCGGCATGAGTCTCTCCCCGAGTCGCAACGTCATGCTCAAGAAGACCCTCGCCCTGCTGTTCGTGATCGCCCTCTCGACCGCCGCGCTGGCCGGGCCGAGCGAATCGCTCGAGAAATTGCTCGACGACGTTTGGCAGTGGCGGATGCAAGAGTGGCCGCAGTACGCGACACGCACGGGCGACCACCGCTACAACGACCGCCTTGGCAAAGTCTCGCTCGCCGACGCCGACCGTGCGGCGAAGCAAGACGCCGAGTTCCTCGAGCAACTGCGGGCCATCGACCGCGACGCGCTCTCTAAGGAGTTGCGACTCGAGCGCGACCTGCTCGAACGAGAGCTGACCGACTCGCTCGCCGATTACGCCGCGGGTCAGCATCTACTGCCGATCAACAACCGCAGCGGCTTCCACATCCAGTTCCCGGAGCTCCCGGACTGGTCGCCGTTCGACACGGTCAAGGACTACGAGAACTACATCGCGCGGCTGAGAGCGTTCGCCGCTTACACCGACGGCCACATCGAGCTGATGCGCGAAGGGGTCCAGCGCGGCCTGACCGTACCGGCCATCATCATGGAAGGGTACGAGTCGTCGATCGACTCGCATGTCGTCGATGATCCAACCGAGAGCCTGCTTTACAAACCGTTCAAGAAGTTTGCGGTCGGCGTTCCCGAGTCGGAGCACGAGCGCCTGCGCCGCGAGGCGCGCGAGGCGATCGCGCAGTCGGTCGTCCCGGCGTATCGGCGGTTCGGCGTCTTCATGGCGGACGAGTACGTCCCCAACTGCCGGTCGTCGATCGGCGCGTCGGCGCTGCCGGGTGGGAGGGACTTCTACCGCCACTGTGTCCGCAAGTTCACGACGCTCGACATGACGCCCGAAGAGGTGCACCGCGTGGGCCTGGCTGAGGTGGCGCGGATCCGACGAGAGATGGAGGACATCATCGACCGTAGCGGCTTCGAGACCGACGAGGAGGATCGCTTTGCCGCGTTCGTCGAGCACCTCCGCACCAGCCCGCAGTTCTACGCCGAGACCGACACAGAGCTGATGGCCTACACGGCGGCGATCCTCAAGCGGATCGACGGCGAGCTGCCTTCGCTGTTCGGCCGGCTGCCGCGGATGCCGTATGGCCTGAAGCCGGTGCCGGACTACATCGCGCCGAAGACGACGTTCGCCTACTACCAGAGCCCGCAAGGCGACGGCACGGTGGCGGGCTTCTTCTTCCTCAACACGTACGACCTCAAGGCGCGGCCCAAGTACATGATCGAGGCGCTGTCGATGCACGAGGCGGTGCCGGGGCATCACTTGCAGATCGCGCTGCAGCAAGAGCTCGATGGGCTCTCGCCGCTCCGCAAGTACGGCGGCTTCACGGCGTTCGTCGAGGGCTGGGCCCTGTATGCCGAGCGGCTCGGGCTGGAAGCGGGCTTCTACGAAGACCCGTACAGCGACTTCGGGCGGCTGACGATGGAGATATGGCGTGCGGCGCGACTCGTCGTCGATACCGGTATGCACTACAAGGGATGGAGCCGCCAGCAAGCGATCGACTACATGGCCGACAACTCGGCGATGTCGCTGCACGAGATCCGTTCGGAGGTCGATCGCTATATCGGCTGGCCGGGCCAAGCGCTGGCGTACAAGACGGGCGAGCTGAAGATCCGCGAGCTCCGCGAACTGGCGGAAGAGAAGCTCGGCGATCGCTTCGACGTCCGCGCGTTCCATGACGCGGTGCTGGTGAACGGCGCCGTGCCGCTGGTGACGCTCGAGGAGTTGATCCGTGAGTGGATTGATGAGCAAGCGGCTCTGTAGGAGGCGTCTCTAGGCGCCGATGACGCGCACGCTTCCGGCTCTCCTCGCTGCGCTAGAGGACAAACGACACGACGGTCAGCAGGCAGAAGCCCACGAGTGACAGCCAGAACGCCAGCACTAGCGGTCGGGGCACGTCGATCTCGGCGGCTTGCAGCGCGAGGCCGGTGATCGCCACCGCGCCGAGCGCCGCGGCGCCCTTGAGCGGCGACTCGGTGAACGCCAGCAGGGCGATGACAACGGTCGCCACGGCGGCGGCGAGGAGAAACTCGCCCAGGCCGAAGCGGAAGTACTCACGCAGCACTTCAGCGGGGCTGGGCATCGATCGGCTGGGGATCGGGATATCGTCCTCGTCGTCCTCAATATTGTCGCCTTCGACCCCCGACACGCGCCGCGCTTGACGCAGCTGGGCTTCGCGGAGAGCGACGAGCTCGGCGCGGCGCTTGCTCTCTTGGTAGCCCAGCCAGGCGTGGAGCGAGCCGAGCACCACCAGCGAGAGGCAGATAAACGCGGCGAACGTCGCCCCGTTGAAGAAGCCCATGGCGCCGAGCCCCAAGAGCACGGCGACCACAGTCGTTGCGATCAACAAGTGGCGGATGCTGAGGCGTCCCTTGATCGACTCGAACGCGGCGTCGAAGTCGTCGCGGCGGTTCATCTCGCGGTAGATCGAATCGACGTCGATCGCCTGCTCGGCGCGCTTCAGTTCTTCTCGCGCTCGCCGTGCTTGGCCCGCGATGACTTCTTCGTCGGCGGGTTCGACCTCGTACTCGAAGTCGTCGTCCTCTTCCGGCGGCGTTGTGGGGGGCGTTGGCATACGGCCATTCTCCGCTGGAGTGGTTCTATCTACAAGTTGGAACCGCCAGGACGCCAGGAGCGCCAAGGAACGCCAGGACCCGTCGATCTTGGCGATCCCTGGCGCTCTTGGCGTCTTGGCGGTTACAGTAGTCCGATGCACTGCCTGCTGACCGCGTTGGGGAGTTATGGCGACGTTTACCCGATGATCGGGCTCGGGGCGGCGCTGCGCGGGCGCGGGCATGACGTGACGCTGGTCACGAATCCGCACTTTGCGAGCGATGTCGCCGCGGCGGGGCTCGATCTGGTCGAGCTGGCCACGGCCGAAGAGTACGACCGGCTGACGCTGACGCGTGGCCTGTGGGGCGCGCGGTCGGGGCTGGCGGTCGTCTTTCGTGAGGCGGCGATCGGCTTGCTTCAGCGGCTCGACGGGGTGGTCCGCGCGAAGTCGCGCCCCGGCGAGACGCTGCTGGTGGCCCACGGGCTCGACCTGGCGAGCCGTGTCGCGGCCGAAGAGCTTGGCATGCCGGCCGTGTCGGTGGTCTACGCGCCGATGGCGCTGTGGAGCGACGAGACGCCGCCGCGGATGCCGGCCGGGTTCGCGCCGCCGGGGGCGCCGCGGTGGCTGCACAAGCTGCAGTTCGCGCTGGGTGACCGGACGTTTGTCGGCTCGATCGTGATGAAGCCGCTCAACGAGTTCCGCGCGTCGCACGGCCTGCCCCCGATCCGTGGGAGCTTCCTCGACTGGTATTACGGCGTCGCGCCGGCGCTGTGCCTGTTCCCCGATTGGTTCGCGTCGCCCGACGGCGAGGCGCCGGGCGACTGGCCTCACGGCACGGTAACGACGGGCTTTCCGCTCGGCGATGGCGCCGGGGGACGCGATGACGAACCGCTCAGCGACGCGCTCAACGCGTTTCTCGACGCGGACGACCCGCCGATCGTGTTCACGCCGGGGTCGGGGATGCGTTTCGGGCACAAGTTCTTTGAAGTCGCGATCGATGCCTGCCAGCGCTTGGGCCGGCGCGGCGTGTTGCTGACGAAGTACGCGGATCAATTGCCAGCACGATTGCCCTCAAGCATCATCGCGCCAGGCTTTACGCCGCTCGCGCAACTTCTGGAGCGGTCGGCCGCGTTCGTCCACCACGGCGGCGTCGGCAGCTCGGCCCGCGGCCTCGCGGCGGGCGTGCCGCAACTGGTGCAACCCAAGGCGTTCGATCAGTTCGACAACGCTTGGCGACTGCGACGGCTGGGCGTCGCGGAAGAGCTGACGACGTCGCGGTTCAAAGGGCGCCGCGTTGCGGAACGATTGGAGCGGTTGCTCACGTCATCGAAGGTCACCCAAGCCGTGAAACACTGGCAAGCGAAATGCGACTCGCAGGAAGCGTTGCGGCTCGCTTGTGAGGAGTTGGAGCGGCGGTTCGAGTCGTTTGGCGGTTCGACCCGCGGACCGTAGGGGCCGCTGTGCGGACCGTAGAAGGCGGCTTGAAGCCAACTCATCGCGGCCAATCAATCGAACGGTCCGCACAGCGGACCCTACCTTAGTACCGCGCTGGGCCCGAGGGCGCTTGCCACTGGTTGGCCATCCGCGTGCCGCCGGCGCCGGTGGCGAGGGTCGCGGCGGAGCCGCCAGCGGATTGGAGCGTGGCGACGCGCGCCGCGACTTGGGGCTGGTGACGGTTCACGTCGAGCGAACGCTGGTAGTTCTGGAGCGCCTGCAGGTGATCGCCTGCCTCGTCGCGGAGGCGGCCTAGGGCGGCCAGGGCGCGGGCGTCGCTGGGGTTGATCGTGAGGGCTTGGACGAGCTGCTGCTCGGCGTCCTGCGGGCGTGAGCTCTCTTCGAGCAGGCGGGCGAGCTCGATGTGGGGGTTCGGGTTCTGCGGGCTGGCGACGGCCCAGTTGTTCAACAAGCGGTACGACGCGTCGCGGCGGCCGGTCTCGTTGAGCAGCACGGCGAGGCCGCGGTAGCACTCGACGTGGTCGGGCGAGCGTTCGAGGGCCTGGTTGTAGAGGACCTCGGCCTGCTTGAGGTCGTCGGGGCGGTTGAACCGGACGCCCGACTGGTGCATCGCGGCGGCGAGGTTGTAGTAGCCGTCGCCGAGGTCGGGCCGCTTGGCGATCGCCTCTTGGAACTTGCCGGCAGCCTGCTGGTAGGCGCCCTGCTTGTAGTAGGCGACGCCCTCGGCGTTGAGCGTCTGGTGCTGCACCGAGTTGCAGCCAGCCAGGGCCAACGCCAGCAGGGCGGCCAGGGGCGTCAGCTTGTGGGTCGGTTGCGGCATGCCGAGTCTCGCGGTCGTCGCGGCGGCGGGGTGGTGCGGGTTGTGCCGGTAGGCGGGGAGGACCGTACCAGTCGGGACCGGTCACCGCAACACGAACGTGCGCGTGGCGCCGGTGTGAGTGGTACGAGTTGACTGGCCGGAAAAATCGCCCGATCGCGTTTGTTTACGCAGAGCGGAAATCTTTCCTAGCCGTTGCGTTTTGACAACACGTTCCGTCGATGCTAGCTCCTGTCCCCCAATGCGACGCCGGTCAGCCCTCCCCTGTGACCGACGCCCGTCCTGAAAGCTAACCCGCCGAGCCGAGGAAACCCCGCCGTGGCCCAGACCAAGACCGCTCCTTCGAAGGCTTCCAGCAAGACCCGCACCACGAAGGCCGGCGCCAAGCCCGCCGCGAAGAAGTCCGCGAAGGCTCCCGCTAAGTCCGCTAAGAAGCCCGCCGCCGCTTCCAAGTCCAAGCCAAAGGCAAAGGCCGGCGCCGAGGAGGTGACGCTCGACCGTCGCCGCGTCGCCGCCGACCGTCGCGCCGAAGAGGTCGCCGCCACGCAGCCCGTCGAGGCGCCCAAGCCGAAGCTCGAGCGTCGTGAGAAGGTGAACCGTCGCCGTCAGATCGACCCGACGACCTGCGAGCGCGACTACAGCGACGCCGAAGTCGATTTCATGAACGCCCTGGACGCCTACAAGCGTCGCAGCGGCCGGATGTTCCCCACGTGCAGCGAGGTGCTCGAGGTCATCCGCGACATGGGCTACGTGCAGCTGTCGCCGGCCGAGCTGGCGGCCCTGAAGGCGAACCGGGGCGAGTCGAGTGAGCCGTCGATCGAGGACGCCGCTGAGGCCGAGGCGCTCGAGGCGCTGGCCGAGTCGGACGAGATGTTTGGGGAGTGAGAATCAGGCGAAGGGGCTCCGAACCTCCATGGGAGCGGGGCCCCTCTCGCTTTTTGAGCTTCCCTTTGCCGCAGGTCTCGCGCAGAGACGCGGAGTCGCAGAGCTGGGTGCCATCAAGACTCGCGCAAAGGCGCGAAGTTGCAAAGATAAGCACTCCTGCGCGGTCGTTTGCGGTCACGTTCCTTCTTCCAACTCTTTTCTTCGCGGCTTTGCGTGAGTCTTCATTGCCTACCCTCTGCGTCTCCGCGTCTCTGCGCGAGACGTCGTCAAGTTGCGATAGGGGTCAGCGCGAGGCTAGAAGCACTATGGCTAAGCCGAGCAAGCTCTAGCTCGAAGCCTCGCCAATCAAATCCCGCAGCTCTTCGGGCGAGGCGTCGCGGATGCGCTTGCCGCGGTCGCCGAGCTTCTCGGTAACCTTGATCATGGTCTCTTGCATCCGTGAGTGGGTCTCTTCGGACCCGCCGGCGAGGAGGAAGTCCTGGCCGCGTGTGAGGCGCTTGTGGCCGTCGGTCGCGTCGAGGCCGACACCGAGAACGCCCGCCACCTGCGGCGTCACGTCTTTCTGTTCGGTGGGTTTCTTCTTGCGGGGGCCGTTCGACTTCATACGTTGAGCGCGTCTAATTCCTATCGCGGCAGGGTCCTAGCGACGCCGGGCCATATCGCGGAGGACCTGCATGGCCGCTTCGCGGCTGTCTTTGGCCTGCGGCTTGTGGGGTTGGAAGGGGAGTTTGCCGGGCCCCTTCTTTTTCTTCTTGTCGTCGCCTTCGGCTTCGGGCTCTTCAGCCGCGTCCTCAGCGGACTCCTCGGCAGACTTGGCTTCTTCGGGAGAGAGCTCCTTGGTCGGCGTTTCGGCGGCGATCTTGTCGGCGGTCTCCTGCGAGATGCGGGTCTCGTCGGACTTCATCATCAGCGTCTCGCCGATGGCGGGCGCCGCGCCGGTGGGGACCTCGCCGGCGATCAACCAGTCGCTGATGTCGTCTTCGAAGTTCTGGGGCTCTTTGGTGGCCTTCGCCGCGGTACGCGCGACGGCTTCTCCGACGCTCTTCACCTTCGGCGCCTTGGCTTGCTTGAGCTCGCCCTCGGCTTCGTAGCGGAACTCGAGCGGGCCGATCCGCAGCTTGTCACCGTTGGAGAGCGTCTTGACGCCTTCGATCTTCTCGTCGTTGACGTAGGTGCCGTTGCGGCTCCCCATGTCGCGGACGGTGACGCCCGACTCGGTCACGAGCAGCTCGCAATGGTTGCGGCTGATCGCTTCACTCCCTGCCCGCAGGGTGCAGTCCTTGCCCCGGCCGATGATAAATCGGTCTTTCTTGATCGGGACTGCCGCGCCCGTCTTGGCTCCAGCTAGCACCACCAACTTCATGTCGTGATTCCTCCAGTTCGAACACGCACGGCGGGCTGGGAGTCAGAGGAGGGCCTTGCGGCGGACTCTCAGCGAATAGTGCGGAGGTTCGGTCAACCGGCGCCTTACATGGCGACGGCTCGTTGGCATCGGGGGGTTCACCTCATCTCGTGTCGGCCACACGGTTCCGGCGTGTGGCCCGGTTCCCCGGTCCCTGGGAGGGGCCGGCACTGTTCCTCTCAACACCTATTTGTACGTAGCGACAGCAGCGATGGCTCGCGTCTGGCGAGGATTGCGGCAGAACCTACCGCCGGCACGCCCCCCGAGAGAGGGCTGCCGTGACGAGAAGTTTCCACCCAATTCCCAGCATAGCAGGAATGCTGCCTCTGTTAGCAAGCCGGGGACAGTGATTCTGCGTCGGTTTCTCTCGGTTTTTTTAGTGCCGCCGTAGCCAGGCATCGGCGCCGTACTTGTCCGCAACGATCCGCCGGGCAGTCGCGGCTTCGGTTGGCCGCAAGACTCCCAGCTGGCAGCTAAGGTCGAGGGCGACTTCCAGGCGCCCGGCTAGCACGGGCGCCAGCTCCGCCGGATTGACGGCGAGGACGCCCAACTCGGCCAGCCCAGGCAGTTCTGGCGCCGCGGGCGACTGGGCCAGCAGGACGCCGCCGTGTTGCAGCAGGGCCCCGCGGCGCTTCCGCTGGGCGCTGCCACAGACCTTGTATCGGCCCCGGATGGCCCCCGCCGCCATAGCACTGGGGCGGGGTTCGCCTATCGCGTCCTCCTGGGACTCCTGTTGGTCCGGGAAGGGGCCTTCCACCAGCAGGTCGCCGTCCGCCCGCCGCTGGAAGCAGAGGAAGGGCTCCCGTTCGGGCCGGGGCTGCTTCTCGGGGTCGCAGAGCGACAACCGCGAGGCGTCGCCCCCCAGTTCCGCGACCGCCGCGATCACTGCCTTGTGCGCCTGGCAGTAGAGGCTTCGCGTATCGACGCCCGTCAGCGCCGTCGCCGGTAGCGCGAGCGAGTAGGTCAACTCACGGTCATGCACCAGCGCCCCACCACCGCTCGACCGCCGCACGCACGGCAGGGCGGCGCTCGCGGCGTGCGACTCTCGCTCGGCGTACTTTTGGAAGTACCCTAGCGAGAGGGTGGGACGCCACTGATACAGCCGCAAGGTGGCCACGCCCTCGGCCACGGCGCTCTCAACGAGCGCCTCATCGACCGCCATGTTCCAGGCGCCGTCAGCGGGCTCGTCGATGATCAACCGGCAGTTGAGGGGCATCGTTTGAAGTCTCGCGCAGAGACGCGGAGACGCAGAGGGGGCGGGTATTAAGACTCACGCAAAGGCGCTAGGACGCAAAGGTGGGCAGCAGAGTCAGTTGACGCGTTCCAGGCCGTCATCGTTCAGCACGATGGTATGAGAGCCTTCTAAGTGCTCACAGTTCGGCTCGAACCAATCGGACCAAGGGTAGTCGATGCCGTCGATTGTGTCGTAGTGGTCTACAACCAGCACATGCTTGTGTTCGACCATCCACTCGTAGAGCCGACGAGTTTCTTCGGGAACGTACCCAACCAGTGTGGAGGGCATACGGAAAAATCGAACACGATCTCCCGGCTTCAGCTTCTTCCAAAGTTCAGGGTCTTCCTCCATATCCTTCGCGCCTTAGCGCCTTTGCGTGAGTTCACCGACCACTAACGTGGCCGGCTCGCCTACAGCACTTTGCGTCTCCGCGTCTCTGCGCGAGAATAATCGCTACCCGCAGTGGCAGAGCGTCGGCTGGCGGGCGGCGGTGACTTCGTCGGGGCGGCTAATCGCCGTGGTGTGGGGCGCTTCGTGGAGCAGCTCGGGCGACTCTTCGGTGATGCGGAAGAGGGTCTCGGCGAAGGCGTCGAGCGTCTCTTTGCTCTCGGTCTCGGTTGGCTCGCACATCAGCGCCTCGGGCACCGTCTGCGGGAAGTAGATCGTCGGGGCGTGGTAGCCGAAGTCGAGGAGCCGCTTGGCGATGTCCATCGCCGTGACGCCGCGCTCGGTCTTGAGCTTCTTCGCCGAGGCGACGAACTCGTGCATACAACGCTCGCCCTGCGGCACCGGCAAGAAGTGCTTCACCCGGCTCAGCAAGTAGTTGGCGTTCAGCACCGCCTGCTCGCTGACACGCCGCAGACCGTCGGGACCGTGCGAACGGATGTAACAATAAGCACGCACTAGCACGCCGACGTTGCCGAAGAACGACCGCACACGACCGATCGACTTGGTGGACGAATAATCGAGGTAGTATTCCGCACCCTCCGAAGCTGACCGCTTAGCGACGACAGGAGCGGGCAAGTACGGCCGCAGCTTCTCCGCCACACAGATTGGGCCCGCGCCGGGGCCGCCGCCGCCGTGGGGGCCGCTGAAAGTCTTGTGCGGGTTGTAGTGCTGCATGTCGGCGCCGAAGTCACCGGGGCGCGAGATGCCGAGGATCGCGTTCATGTTGGCGCCGTCGAGATACATCAAGCCGCCGCGGGCGTGGACCTCGGCGGCGATCTCACCGATCTGCGGCTCGAAGACGCCGACCGTGTTCGGGTTGGTGATCATGAAGACGGCGATGTTGTCGTCGAGCTTCTTGCGGAAGTCCTCCATATCGACGGCGCCGGTGATCAGCGTCTTGACGGTCACCGTGTCGAAGCCCGCCATCGCGGCGCTGGCGGGGTTGGTGCCGTGGGCGTTGTCGGGGACGAGCACCTTCGTGCGGTGAGCCTGCCCGTTGTCCTTGAAGTAGGCGTGCGCTACCCAGAGAGCGGTGAGCTCGCCGTGCGCGCCGGCGGCGGGTTGGAGGCTGCACGCGGGGAGGCCGGAGATCTCGCAGAGGTACTCTTGCACCTTGTAGAGCAATTGCAGCATCCCCTGGATCGACTCTTCGGGTTGGTACGGGTGCAGGTCCACAATCCCCGGCAACGACGCGGCGCGCTCGTTCCGCTTGGGGTTGTGCTTCATCGTGCACGAGCCGAGCGGGTAGAAGTGCGTGTCTACCGACATGTTGAGCGTCGACAGATTGGTGAAGTGCCGCACGACCTGCGGCTCGGCCAGCTCCGGCAACTCCGGCGTCGACGCCGCGAGCGATGCGGCCGGCAACAGCTCCGCTACCGGCTTAACGGGCACGTCACAAGCCGGCAACCGCGTCGCGCGACGGCCGGGCTTGGAGATGTCGAACAGCAGCTGGGAGTCGTTGTGGTTACGCATAGTCGATTCTTTGAATGGAGATTGGGGGGATTTTGGTGATCGGGGGGATCGTAGCCGCCGCGGGAGAAGCCTTCGAGTCGGCTAGTGGCCCGGTGGGCAACGCGTTTCTCGTCTCCTGTAGGAGGCGTCTCCGACGCCGATTCCGGTATCCATGCCGTTTAATGATGGTGCGCGTAATCGGCGTCGGAGACGCCTCCTACAGGTTTGATTGGGTTGGCGATTCGGGTCGGCCCCATTGGTTGCCATCTCCCTTATCTCCAATTCATCCCCCTATCTCCTTCTCCTGATTGCGGTCTCAACTAAGTTGAATCACCACCCCTAGGTCTTCGGACCGGGTAGCGGCGATGAAGTCTTTTAGTTTGTTGTAGTACTGCTGGACGTAATCGACCTCTCCCGAGTCGCCCCAGTTGTCGGGGTAGACCTGGGCGGAAGCGAGCGCGTCGGCGTCGAAACGGGACTCGAGTTCGGACCACGGCGTTCGCTTGAGCAGGTCGTCGAAAGCGGCAACCTCAGCGGGCGAGGCGGCGCGTTCGTCGCCGTAACCGTGGTCGCTGCCGACGATGGGTTCACCCGCGCCGAGCAGGAAGCCCTCGGGCGGCGGCACTTGCCACTCGTCCCCTTCGCTCATGCTCTTCGGCTGGGTCAACAGCCACTGCAACGCGTGCCACGCCTTGTCGAGGTCGAGCCTCTCGCCATTGCGGGCGAGCTCCTTGGGCGCCTCGGGCAGTTCCATCGGCGGCGTGTACCCGCCCAAGAGACGTGTCAGCCAGACGACGAAGCCGGACGGCTTTGCCGGCTTGAAGTCGGGGTTCATCCAGAACACAACCGCCAACTCGGGCCGCTGGACCAACAAGTCGAGCGTCGCCGCGGGCGCCTGTTTGAGCGAGAGGATCATGCTCATGTTGGACGCCTTTGATTAACCACAGAGGCACGAAGGGCACGGAGGACGCACAGAGACGAATTCATTCGTAAGATTGTGGGAGGGGTCTCCAGACCCCGATTTCGGTATCCAGGCCGTTTGATAGTGGTGCGCGTAATCGGGGTCTGGAGACCCCTCCCACAGCTACCGACTTCTCAGTGCTTCCTTAGCGCTCTCTGTGCCTCAGTGGTTAACTCTTTCTAAGCAATTGACGCCGGCTCGAAGTGGGGCGATTTTGCTCGATTGCCGCCGTTAGGGTGGGCGGCGTTTTGGGTCAGGACTTCGACGAAGCGGTCGAGCTCTTCGCGGGTGCGTTTCTCGGTGACGCAGACCAGCAGGCAGTCGTCGAGCTCGGGGTCGAACTGACCGAGGGGGAGGCCGGCTAGGATGTCGTTGGCTAAGCCGCAAGCGATCAGGTCGTCGATCTTGTTTTGGCGGTCGCGGAGGACGAACTCTTTGAATGTTGGCGCGGCGAACGCCAATTCAAAACGGTCCGTTTCGACGAGGCGCTCGGCCAGGTAGCGGCTCTTCTGGAGGCACAAGTGCGCCGTCTCTTTGAGGCCCTCGGGGCCGAGCAACGAGAGGTACACCGTCGCCCGCAGCGCGAACAAGGCTTGGTTGCTGCAGACGTTGCTGGTCGCCTTGTCGCGGCGGATGTGCTGCTCACGGGTTTGCATCGTCAGCACAAAACAGCGCTTGCCGCGGCGGTCGGTTGTTTGGCCGACGATGCGGCCCGGCATGCGGCGGACGAGCGACTCGCGGCACGCCAGGATGCCGAGGAACGGCCCGCCGTACTGCATCGGCGTGCCGAGTGATTGGCCTTCGCAGACGGCGATGTCGGCGCCCTCACCAACGCCGACCCAATCGCCGGGCCGCTTCATGAGACCCAGACTGATCGGGTCGAACGCGGCGATCATCAGCGCGCCGGCGGCGTGCGTGATGCGGGTCGCTTCGTCGGCGTCTTCGACACAGCCGAAGAAGTTCGGTTGCTGGAGCACGACGCACGCCGTCTGGTCGTTGACGACCGAACGCAACTCGTCGAGATCGACCACGCCGTTCGGCGCGGCTACGGTGACGACCTCGGCGTCGAGGCACGAGACGTAGGTCGTGATCGTCTGGCGGTACTCGGGGTGAACGCTCGCCGGCAGGACGACGCGCGTGCGGCCTTTGCCCGAGGCGAGCGCCATCATCACCGCCTCGGCCGCGGCGCTGGCGCCGTCGTAGAGGCTGCAGTTGGAGACATCGAGCCCCGTCAGCCGTGTGATCAACGTCTGGTACTCGAACATCGCCTGCAGGTTGCCCTGCGCGACCTCGGCCTGATAAGGCGTGTAGCTGGTGTAGAACTCGCCGCGGCTGGCGATCGTGTCGACCACCGCCGGGATGAAGTGGTCGTACGTCCCGCCGCCCAGATACGACACCGCCCCCGACGCGGCGCCGACGTTCTTGCCGGCGAGTTCGCGCATGTGGCGGTCGAGCTCCATCTCCCCCATCGCCTGCGGCAGGTCGAGCGTCCGCTGCAACCGGAAGTCGGCGGGCACCTGCTCGAGCAGCTCTTCGATCGACGCCACGCCGATCGCCTGGAGCATCGCGGCGACGTCTTCTTCGGTGTTGTAAGTGAAAGGCATGTCGAAGTGGGAAGTAGGAAGTCGGAAGTTGGAAGAAGCACGTTGGAGTTAGCGAAAGGGATTTCCCACTTCCCACTTCGCACTTCCAACTTCGTCACGCCTCTTCCGCACACATTTTCTCATACGCCTCGTAGTCCATCAGGCCGGCGAGCGAAGTCTCGTCGGTGATCTTGACCTTGGCGATCCAGCCCTTGCCGTAGGGGTCGTCGCTGAGGACTTCGAGCTGGTCGGCGAGCGGCTCGTTGACCTCGACGACCTCGCCGGTCACCGGGCTGTAGACATCGCTAACCGCCTTGACGGACTCGACTTCACAGAACGACTCCTCGGCGTCGACGGAGCGGCCCACTTTCGGCAGCTCGATGAAGACGAGGTCCGTCAGCGCTTCGACGGCGTGCTTGGAGATGCCGATGGTGGCGACCTTCTCGCCGCCAGTCTCGGCGACGGCGACCCACTCGTGCGTCTTGGCGAACAGCAAGGATTCAGGGTTCATGAGGGAGTTGTACGTTTTGAGTCGTGAGTTTCGAGTTTTGAAAGCGAGCCGTCGCACGAGAGCCGCGTCGTCCCCGACCGCGGTCGAGCCACGAACGACTACGACCTCTTATAAAACGGCAACGGAACGACCATCGCGGGCGTCTCCGTTCCGCGGATGTCGATGGCGACGCGCGTCCCTTCTTGGGTTAGCTCCGGCTCGATGTAAGCCATTGCGATCGGATACCCGAGCGTCGGCGAGTGCGTCCCGCTGGTGACGACGCCGCACGGCCGGCCATCGACCAGCACGCGGTACTCCTCGCGCGGCGGGCGCTTGCCTTCGACCCTGAGACCGACGCGCCGGGCCACCGAGCCGTCCTCTCTTGCCTTCAGCAGTGCGTCGCTGCCGACGAACGTCCGCCGACCGCCATCGGCGTCCTCAAAGTCAACGGCGAAGCCGAGCCCGGCATGGAGCGGATTGAGTCTTTCGCGGAGCTCGTGGCCGTAGAGGGGCATGCCGGCTTCAAGACGGAGCGTGTCGCGCGACGCTAAGCCGCAAGCGGCTGCCCCGAGGTTGATTAGGGCCTTCCAAATGGCTTCGGCTTGGTTGGCGTTGGCGATCAGTTCAAAGCCGTCTTCGCCGGTGTAGCCGGTGCGGCTGACGACACACGGGGCGCCGGCGATGTTGGCTTCGCCCGAACGGTAGTAGCGGATCGACGCGACATCGGCGTCGGCGAGCGAAGCGACCATCTCCACCGCGCCGGGGCCTTGGACGGCGATCATCGCGGTCGCCTCGGTGCGGTCGATGAGGTCGGCGTCCGCCATGGCGTGCTCGGCGAACCAGTCGAGCAACTTCGCGCGGTTCGACGCGTTCACAACGAGGTCGAAACGATTTTCGGTGACGCGGGTGAAGAGGATGTCATCGAGGACGCCTCCCGACTCGTTGCAGATGAGCGAGTACCGCACGCGTCCGACCGGCGTGCCGGCGGCGCGGCGGGTGGCGAGGCCGTCGAGCCACATCTCTGCCGCGGCGCCCTGGACGGTGAGCCGGCCCATATGCGACACGTCGAACAGGCCGACACGCTGGCGTGTGGCGTTGTGCTCCTCGACGATCGACCTGTACTGTACCGGCATCGCCCAGCCGGCGAAGTCGACAAGCCGACCCCCATTGGCCGCGTGCCAATCGTAGAGCGGCGTTCGTAAGAGCTCTGCGGTGGACGACATCCGTTACGTCGCGGTGGGGGAGGGGGCGGGCGAGGTCTCCTAGGACCGTCAGCTTATCGGACAGCGCCGGCGGTTGAAGGGGCGCCGTGATGGCAATCGCACCATTCCGATGGGCCACAGCCGGAGGCGGCAGCCAACGGTGGACGCCATGTTCCCGCTGCGCGCCGCGGGCTTCCGCCTACGGCTGTGAGCACTCGAAGTGGTTCGTCTGCCAGCGCTACCGGCGCTTCTTGCCGGGCTTTTTGCCGCGGGGCGGCTTGTTTCCGGAAGCGGGGGATTGGCTATCCATGTTGCCGCCCGCGCCGGCGGATCGCTCCCGTGCCTGGCGGTTCTTGCCTTGCGAGGGTCGTCGTTTCTTCTCAGGAGGCAGCGGCCGGCCCTTGCGACCGCCAGCGGATTTTTCCTGCGCGTGTTTCCCCGCGCCGGGGCCCTTGGCCCGGCCGAGGTAACGGAAATCGAGCTCACGGGCGTCGACATCCACATTGGCGACGGCGACCCGCACCGCGTCGCCGAGGCGGAACGTGTTCCCTTCGCGCTTGCCGGCGATCGAGTGGCTGGCGCGGTCGAACTGGTAGAAGTCGTCGCCGAGAGCGGTGATGTGGATGAAGCCCTCGGCCGGCATGTCGCGGCCCATGATGAAGACGCCGAACTTCTCGACGCCGGTGATGACGCCGTCCATCTCCGTGCCGACCTTGTCGCTCAGGTAGTTGAGCAACTTCATCTTCTTCAGCTCACGCTCGGCGCCGGACGCGCGTTGCTCACGCTCGCTGCAGTGGTCGCCTTCGAGCAAGAGCTGGCTCATCTCGTTGACGGGTTTCGGCCCGGTCCCCGCTTGATGATGGTTCAGCGCGTCGATCAGGCGGTGGATCGTCAGGTCGGGGTAACGACGGATCGGCGACGTGAAGTGGCAGTAGCAATCGGCGGCGAGGGCGTAGTGGCCCTCTTCCTCGGGGCTGTAGATCGCCTTCTGCATCGAACGCAGCGTCGAGAAGTTGACGGCGTGCTGTCGCGGGTCTCCCTTCACACGGTCGAGCACCTGTTGCAACTCGAAGCGGTCTTGCAGGTTCTCGACCGGGATGCCGAGCGAACGGATGAACTCCGTGAGGGCGCGGGACTTTCGTGGATCGGGCGAGCCGTGGATACGCCGCAGGAAGAGGAGTCCTGAGTCGGCGAGCTTCGTCGCCACGGCGATGTTGGCCGCCAGCATGAACTCTTCGATGACCTGATGGCTCTCGGTGTTCTTCTCGACGTGCGCGCCGGAGACGCGGCCGTCCTTGTCGAGGTCGATCTGGACCTCGGGCATGCTGAGCTCGAGCGCCCCGCGGTCGAAGCGGCGCTTACGCAGCTTCATGGCGAGCTCGAACATGTCGGCGAGGAGGCGATCGACTTCGGGGGAGAGGGTCGACACGACATCGGCCGCGGTCGGGGACGACGTGGCTCGCGACGGGTCAGCGCTTACCAAACCCTTCGCCAGCAGATACAGATCGACTTCCTCGTAGGTGAACCGCCGGCGGCTCTTGATTGCGCTCTTGAACACCTCGCAGTTGATCGGCATCCCCTCGGGGCTCATTTCCAGCAGCGCCGTCACGGCGTAGCGGACGCGGTCGGGCTGGAGGCTCGCCAGGTTGTTGCTGATGATCTCCGGCAGCATCGGGATCACTTCGTCGGGCAGGTAGACGCTCGTCGCGCGATCGTAAGCCTCGCGGTCGAGCGCCGACTTGGGGACGACGAAGTGCGAGACGTCGGCGATGTGGACGCCCAGTTCCCAGTGGCCGTTGTCGAGCTTCTTCAGCGAGATCGCGTCGTCGAAGTCCCGCGCGGTGAGCGGGTCGATCGTGACGATCACCTCGCCGGTCAGGTCGCGACGGCCCTCCGGGATCGACTCGTCGAACTTGGCCGCTTGCTGGCGGGCGTCTTCGAGGACTTCCTCGGGGAAATCACCCGGCAGGTTGAACTCGTACTTGATCGACAGGGTGTCGACGCCCGGCGCGCTGCGGTCGCCGAGGATACGGGAGATGACGCCCTCGCCGTCGCGGACCTGCGACGGGAAGCGGACCATCTCGATGACGACCTTGTCGCTTTCCTTAGCGCCCTTCGCGCCGGGGTCGCCGACGTAGATCGGCTGGCCGAAGACCTTGCCATCGACTTCGACGAGGGCCGAGCCCGCCTCTTCGAGATACGTGCCGACGAAGACATTGGTGGCCCGCTCGACGATGTCGACCACCTTGCCGGTCGGTTTGCCGTAGGCGCCGGGGCGGCTGGAGACGGCCAGTCGCACCACGTCGCCGCTGGCGGCGTCGCCCGATTGCCGACCGGGGACGAAGATGTCGAGGTCGCGCTCGGCCGAGGCGGGCGTCCCTTCGGGACGGACGAAGGCGTCGCCCGAGCTGATGCGCCGCAGCGTGCCGACGACGTAGTTGCCGCGGTCGCGACGGCTGTCGCTTGTCGCCTGTCCACTGTCGGCGACGGGATGGCCACTTTCACCGGTGACCGCGGGCATCAGGTTCGTGCGCGCGGGGTGCTCGGGATCGATTGGTATGACGAGGTGGTTGGGACCGTACTCGAGTTCGCCTTCGCGGATGAGCTTCTTGACGAGCTTCTTGCAGTTCACCGCCGCGTCGCCCTCGAGCCCGAGCCGCTCGGCGATGACCTTCGGCTTAACCGCGCGGTAGGCGGGGTTGCTGGTGTAGGAGAGGATGGCAGAGCGGAGTTCGTCGTCCATGGTGGAATTGGTTCTCGTTGTTGGCGCGCTTGGAGACGCTTAGTTGTGACCACGGATGACACGGATTCCACGGATCGCTATCGCAGCGTCTCTCCGTGACATCCGTGTAATCCGTGGTCCTTTACCGAAAGTGGGGGTCGCTGTTCGGAGGCCCGGCCGGGCGCGACTCGCATAAGTCCCTAACTATAGCGGATTTAGGGAGCGGAGTTGGCGGTCTTTGCGGGTTCTGCCGTGGAAGGCTCCATGGGCGGCGGCTTGCCGAACGCCGTCGTGGGAACCCCGCGGGGACCAGCCGCGTAGAATTGATAGGGCCGTCGCTGGATTGGCGGGGCCCTGCTTTTCACCGTGATTAGGAGGCATGTGATGCAAGTTTCGGTGTTCTCGAAGTCGGCGTCGAAAGTTTCCCTCCCCTCTATCAAGCAGCGTTTCGAGGAAGGGCTCGAGCGCTACGCGTCGCTGGTGGACAACGTGCTCGTCCGCCTGCGTGACGAGAACGGCCCCCGCGGCGGACGCGATCAGGCGTGCCTCGTGCAGGTGTCGCTACGCAACGGGCAGACCTTTGTTGTGAAAGAACTGAGCGAGTCCGTCGCCACCGCGATTGGTGGCGCGCTCACCCGCGCAAAACGCGTCGCCGGTGAACGCATCAATGCGCTCGCCAAAAAGCGCCGGCGTCAGGAGTCCGCGCGGCGTAGCGCGGAGCCGATTCCGGAGCAGGCAATCTAGCCTCGACCTAAACAAAAATTTTCATGTGGGAGGCGTCTCCAGACGCCGATTACGGTTTCCATTCCGAAACGGCATGGTGCGCGTAATCGGCGTCTGGAGACGCCTCCCACAATTTTCTTGCTTCCGCTCGTATGGGCGAGCCTCAGTCGCCCTTCACGCCCTTCCACAGCTTGCGGTCGATGTTGGGGAAGTACTGCGTCCAGCGGCTGTCGGCGTTGGGGCATTCTTTGATCAGGCCCGTGAAGCTGGCGAGCTTCGCGTCCATGTCGTCGATCGCGGAAAGGACCACCGCTTCGAGTGTCATCGGCAGCTTGGGGCTGCCGAACGCCAAGTGGCCGTGGTGGCTGAGCACCATGTGCTTGAGTTCCATGAGGAGCATCGGCGGGAAGGCGAGCTGCGCGCGCCCCTCGGCCTCGCGCGCCTTGCGGTCGAGCAGGCAGGCGGCTTGGACGATGTGGCCGATCATCTGGCCCTCGTCGGTGTAAGCGAGGTCGCGCTCGTACTCCAGCTCATCGACCTTGCCCGAGTCGTGAAGGAAGACGCCCACGAGCAGCTTCTCGACGTCCACCTGCGGGTACTTCGGCGCGACGGCCTGGGCGACGTCCATCAGGTTCACCACGTGGTCGAGCAGGCCGCCCTTGTAGGCGTGGTGGTTCTTGATCCCCGCCGGCGCGCGGCAGAACTTGTCCATGAAGACGTCGTCGGTGAGGTAGGCCTCGACGAGCGCCGCCAGGGGCTTCGACTTGATCCCCCGCAGCGTCTTCAGGAGGCGTTCCTTGAGCTCTTGCACCTCGCTGGTTTGCAGGGTCATGAAGTCCGACTCGTCGACATCCCCCGGTTCGGCCCGCTTGATCGACTGGGCGATCAGCTGCATCGACCCCTGGAAGAGCTGCGCGGTTCCCTCGACATAGACATAGTCGCCGTTCTCGATCGCGGCGTAGTCCCGCTCGGTCGCGTTCCACATCCGGCAGGGCATCGAGCCGGAGCGGTCCGAGAGGTCGATCTGCAGGAACAAGTTTCCCTGCCGATTGGGCCGCAGCTGCTTGTTGCTAGCGAGGAAGACTTGGTCGACCTGCTGGTTGTGTTGCAGCTGCGAGACGAAGAAGCGGGACATTGGATTGGGGATTGGGGATTTCGGATTGCGGATTGGGTATGAGCCTATCAGATAGGGCTCGCCGGGACCCGGGGGGCAGCTCCATTCCCGAGCGAGGCAGGCGGCGCCTAGAATGCCCCGCTTCAAGAATCCGCAATCCACAATCCCCAATCCGCAATGGCCAAGACTGCCATCTCCCCCACCCGCTCCGAAAACTACCCCGAGTGGTACCAGCAGGTCGTTAAGGCGGCCGACCTGGCTGAGAACTCGGACGTGCGGGGCTGCATGGTCATCAAGCCGTGGGGGTACGCCCTGTGGGAGAACATCCAGCGGCGGCTCGACACGCGCTTCAAGGAGACGGGGCACGACAACGCCTACTTCCCGCTCTTCATCCCGATGAGCTTCCTGGAGAAGGAGGCCGAGCACGTCGAGGGGTTCGCCAAGGAGTGCGCCGTCGTGACGCACCACCGCCTCGAGCCGAACGGCAAGGGCGGCTTGCAGCCGGCGCCGAGCGCGAAGCTTGAGGAGCCGCTGATCGTCCGGCCCACCAGCGAGACGATCATCGGCGCAACGTTCGCGCGGTGGGTGCAGAGCTACCGCGACCTGCCGATCCTCATCAACCAATGGGCGAACGTCGTGCGCTGGGAGCTGCGGACGCGGATGTTCCTCCGCACGGCCGAGTTCCTTTGGCAAGAAGGCCACACGGTCCACGCGACCGCTGAGGAGGCGCAGGAAGAGACGCGCAAGATGCTCGACGTGTACGCCGAGTTCGCCGAGGGGGCGATGGCGATGCCGGTCATCAAAGGCGAGAAGACGGCCGGCGAGCGGTTCCCCGGCGCGGCGGCGACCTACTCGATCGAGGCGATGATGCAGGACCGCAAAGCCCTGCAAGCGGGCACGAGCCACTTCCTCGGCCAGAACTTCGCCAAGGCGCAAGAGATCAAATTCCAGAACCAGGCCGGTGAGTTCCAATACGCCTGGACCACCAGCTGGGGTGTTAGCACGCGGCTCGTTGGCGGCCTGATCATGTCGCACGCCGATGACGATGGTTTGATCTGCCCGCCGAAGCTCGCGCCGGCGCACGCCGTGATTCTGCCGATCTTCAAGAACGATGAGGAGCGCGCCGCGGTGCTGCCTTACTGCGAGTCGCTCAAGAACGAACTGTCCACCCAGGAGTACGACGGCGAAAAGTTGCGGGTGCGGATCGATACCCGCGACCTACGTGGCGGCGAGAAGAAGTGGCAGTGGGTGAAGCGTGGCGTGCCGCTGCGCGTCGAGGTCGGCCCGCGCGACGTGGCCTCGGCGAGCGTCTTCGCCGCCTCACGGCTGATGGAGAAGGGTGTCGGCGTCGAGCGGGCCAAGTTCGTCGCCGACGCGCCGAAGATGCTCGGCGAGTTGCAGCAGCAGCTGTTCGATCGGGCGAAGCGGGCCCGCGACGAGGCGTCGGTCGTGATCGACACGCTGGCCGACTTCGAAGCGTTTTTCGCCGAGGGCCAGCCGGGCGGCCTCGCCTACGCCCACTTCACCGACGGCCCCGAGATGGAAGCCAAGTGCAAAGCGCTGAAGGTGACGCCGCGCTGCGTGCCGCTGGAGCCGCTGCTGGGGGACGACGGCGCGGGCGAGTGCCTCTTCACCGGCGGGCGGAGCGAGCGGCGGGCGGTGTTCGCGCGGGCTTATTGATCTTCGCTCCCACTCCTATTTAGCCCCCGGTCATTGACCGGGGGCTAAATGATAAATCCCAATGACCAAGCCCCAATGACCAATGGCGGAGGGCTAGGGGCTGAAGGGGAGGGCCTTCGCGGTTTCATGGCATTAGTCATTGGGATTTGATCATTGGTCATTCCACTTGGAGGTGGCCAAAAACGCCGCGATTTTAGCCACTAGATCGGCTATAATGTGGCTTCTGGAATCGATCCCTGGGTCGTGCTTTGTCCGTCTTGGGTTGGGGGAGCCGCACTGATGAAGTTGTTGCCGATTGCCGTGGTGTCGCTTGCGCTTGGTGCCGGGATCGGCGTTGCGCTGGCCTATGTCGAGGTCGGCAAGGTCGAGACCGCCTTCGCGCCGCCGCCGCGCGAGGGGGAGCTGCCGCCGACCGCGTTGTCGGGGCCGCTGAAGGTGTACGACGGGCCGGTCGCGACGGTCGATAAGGAGCTCTACGACTTCGGCACGATGCAGCGTGGCGTCACCAAGTCGCACGAGTTCGTCTTCACCAACACGGGCACGGCGCCGCTGACGCTCGAGGTGGGCCGCACGACGTGCAAGTGCACGCTCGGCGAGGTTTCGGACAAGCCGCTGGCGCCGGGCGAGTCGTCGCCGGTGCGGCTGGAGTGGGTCGCTAAGTCGCTCCCCGGGGAGTTCCGCCAAGAGGCGACGATCCTCACCAATGACCCCCGCAAGCCGACCGTGAATCTGTCGGTCGTCGGTCTGATCACCGAGACCTCGGGCCTGACGCCCGAAGAGTTCTTGCTGGGGCGGGTCTCGGCCGACCAAGAGTCCACCGCGGCGGTCTACCTGACGACCTACGAGAAGGACAGCGATCCGATCCTCGTCGAAGCGGCGGCGGACCCGCAATCGCCGCAGGCCGACAAGTACGAGTTCGAGGTGGTGCCGGTCGAGGCCGAGGACCTGCCGCTCGAACGCGCCGTGGCGGGCGTCAAGTTGGTGGTTAAGGCGAAGCCGGGCCTGCCGATCGGCCACATCACCGAGTGGGTGTCGGTGAAGACCAACCTGCACGACGGCGTCCCCAAGGGGGACAAGCTCGACGGCGACACGCTGCAGGTGCCGCTGTTTGCGGTCGTCGAGGGGGACGTCTCGGTGCGCGGCGCCCACTGGTCGAAGGAACGAGATTTCCTGAACTTCGGAACGGTCGCTAGCCGGGATGGCGCGGAAGAGAACCTGTTTTTGTCGTTCAAGGGAAACAACGCCGCGACAACCCGCGCCGAGGTGGCGTCGACCGACCCCGAATGGCTCGAAGTGGAGTTGGGCGAGCCGAAAGTGATTCGTGAGGGGGTCGCCCATCAGCCGATGAAAGTGCGTATCCCCCCGCACCGTCCGGCCGAGGTCCGCAGCGGCGCCGGCGCCGACGACGGGGGGCAGGGCGAGGGAGACGCCCACATCCGCCTCAAGACCAACAACCCCAGCACGCCTGAGCTCGACGTTAGGGTCCGCTTTGTGATAGCGCAGTAGGGACGAGGGGCTAGGGGCGGGGGACGAGGGAAAACCCAAGACGTTCGAGGCCGGTAGACGGTAGCGGCTCGTGTTTTTTACCTGTGATGGAACGACTCTCGCCGTGCTTGCTCGCAACGCTCTTATCCTTTCCAAGAAAACGGTGTGGTCCGCCGCCACGATTGCTATCGGCGCGCTGGTGATGCTAGCGGGGGGCGCCGCCCCGCCGCTGTCCGAGCAGCCCGGCGGCGCCAACCCGCCAAAGTACCTCGTTGACGAGAAAGACCTGCCGGCGGTCGCGGAGAAGTTCGGCCTCGACGAAGAGGGCCTCGCCCGGCTGCGCAAGGCGCACCACGCGCTCGCAGAGCACCAAGCCCATCCGAAGCCCGACCCGGTGAAGGCCAACGGCGAGGTTTTTACCCAGGCCAACGGCGAGCCGTGGCCCAAGCCCGACGCGGCGATCATCTTCACCGGCGAGCAGATCGGCTACCTTGAGCCCTGCGGCTGTGCGGGACTCGAAAATCAGAAGGGCGGACTCAAGCGGCGCCACACGCTGGTCCGCATCCTCAGAGACCAATGGGGCTGGCCGCTAGCGCTGTTCGACGCCGGCGAGCAGGTGCGCTACTTCGGCCCGCAGGCCGACATCAAGCACCGCCGGACGATCGAAGCGCTGATCGAGATCGGTTACCAAGCGGTCGGCTTCGGCGTGAAGGACCTGCGGACCGAGGTCTTGGGCATGGCGCTCAATCTCGATGAAGCGGAGAACCCGCTGACGTCGGCGAACGTCGGCCTGCTCGATTTCGACAGCGGCTTCTCGAAGCGTTGGCGCGTTGTTGAACTGAGAGCCGCGTCGTCCTCCCCGACCGCGGCCCCCGTCCGAATCGGAGTGACGCAAGTCTTGGCCAAGAGCGCGCTGGGCGAGGTCTCGCCGAGCGATGATTTCGTGACGATGGACCCGGTCGATGCGCTCAAGGAGATCGAGCCGCAGATCGAGCAGGACGCGTGCGATCAGAACGTGCTGATGGTCTACGGCACGCCGGACGAGGCGAGGGAGTTGGCGCGTCGGTTCGACCACTTCGACTGGGTCGTCGCGGCGCGCGGCGCCGACGAGCCGCCGCATATCGCCCAACGCATCGAGGGGACGAAGCGGGGCGGCGGGGCGTATCTCGTCGAGGTGGGCCATAAAGGGATGTACGCGGTGGTCGTCGGGCTATACCGCAAGCAGGAGGCGTCGAAACCCGGCGAAGGCTGGGAGGCTCGCTACCAAAAGACACCGCTCGACCACCGCTGGGCCGACTCGCCCGAGATGGTCGAGCGGCTCACCGCGTACCAGGCGGAGCTGGAGCAGCTCGGCTGGGAAGGCCTCGGCCTCAAGCCCGCCGAGCACCCGACGACGCGCGACTTTGCCGGCTCCAATGCGTGTCGCGACTGCCACACGGAGGCGTGGGAGGTGTTCGAGAAGACGCCCCACTTCCACACGACCGAGACGCTCGTCGCGCTGCAACCGGCGCGGCACTTCGACCCGGAGTGCATCGCTTGCCACGCGGTCGGCTGGGAGCCTCAGAAGTACTACCCGTTCAAGACGGGCTGGCTCAGCTACAGCGAGACCCCCGAGATGTACGGCCAGGGATGTGAGAACTGCCACGGCCCCGCCGCACGGCACGTCGCAGTCGAGAATGGCGACATCGAAGTGGACGAAGAAGAAGAGACAGCGCTTCGCGCGGCGCTGCACCTGGAGATCGGCGAGAATGAAGGCAACATGAAGGGGCAGAAGCTCGGCCAAGTCGTGAACAACTGCTTGGGCTGTCACGACCTCGACAACTCGCCCGACTTCGATTTCCAGAAGTACTGGCCCGAAGTGGCGCACGAAGGTTTGTATTAAGACGTATCGCGCCGCCCTGCGAGCGTAGGCGAGCCGTCAGCGTCAGTGCCTGGAGTGCGCCGGACGCCATGACAGTTCCGGGCGTTGAGGCTTAGGGTTCGCCGTTGGGAGATTCGCACTGCGAATTTTGGTGCGTAGTATGTAGCCGGCGTGCGAAGTTTCGTCCCACCCGCTGATATCATTAGCGGGGTGCTCGTCATTTGTCGTGACAAACACTTGTCGCTTCGGCCGCTCGCTCTATTTGTTGAAACCCCGGTGAAGCCGGCGGTTTTTGCTTGACCGGTGGCGGATGAGCAGCGGATAACGTCTGCGGCGTACTGCCCCGACGCCGGTCTCATCGCTTTCCATCCACTTTTCAGGGGCCGTCACACTTTGAGGAGCGTCTAATGAAGCGGACATTTTTGCTGTGCGCCGCGGTTTTTGCGGCAGCCAGCTTGTCGCCTGTCTGGGCGGCGCCGATGTTGAACTTCGTTGATAATAACAACGGTAGCGTAACGCTGCAGGTCACGCCGGACGCGGCATTGCTGCCGGGATCTCTCGGGGCGGAGACGGCGCTGACGGTTCAGGGCGTTGGCGTGGACTTCATTGGTGTGTCGATCGCTGACCCGGCTGTCTGGGACTTTGCAAACCCAGGCAGCAATCCCTTCACCGGCACAACGACCGACGGTCTCTACTTGAACTTGCCGCTAAATCAGATATTCGCTTCGTACGGATCGGCCGTGCTCAATTCGCCGGCGCCGACCGACTTTCTGACGATCAACTACACCGGCGCCGGCTCCATCCTTGCCAACGGCGTGGTGGCGCAAGACGGTCAGAATTTTTCCAACCTCGCCACGAGCATCGTGGTTGGGGATGCGTTGCTGCCGACCATCCAGTTTGTTAACAACGGGAACGGTACGGTGACGTTGCAGATCGTCGCTTACGAGACGGGATCGACCGGTTCGGAGCTGGCTTTTTCTGTACAGGTTGGAGACGGCTTGTCGATTGAGAGCGCCATGATTGTCGATTCAGTCTTTGACACTCCCAACCCAGGCGACAATCCGTTCACTGGGACCGTGACGAATGGGCTTTACACGAACTTCGCGGCGAACCAAGTATTCGCATCGTACGGTTCGGACACCTTGTCACCGGGGATTTATGACTTCTTGACGCTCGGCGTTTCTGGCTACGGAACACTTGAGGCGACGGGCTTGGTCGCTCAACTCGGATCGCTCAATCCGGGCCTGACCGCGAGCATCACCCTGGTGCCCGAGCCGACGACCGCCGTGCTAGTCGGCCTGGCGACGCTTGCGGCCTTCGCGCGCCGCGCCGCCTGAACAATTGAGTGTGATTGCACTTCAACGCCCCGGTAGCGCGAGTCGCTGCCGGGGCGTTTTCGTTGACTTATCAGCAAGATCACTTGCGGAGCGGCGAACTTAGCGGATAGTTCCGTCTGCCATTTCGTTGTCACCAGCAGGGGCTTGCCCATGTCGCGCTACACGCTCGAGGAGTTTCTCGAGGCCACCCGTCAGACCGACCGCCAGCAGGGGTTCTTTGAGCTGGAAAACTCACGGTTGCTGGAGTTGAATCTCGGCGCGCCGTCGATGCCGAGCGAGGCGTGGATCAAGGCCGGGGCGATGGTCGGTTACACCGGGCAGGTGCGATTCACGCGCGAGGGGCTGTTGGAGCAGGGCGTCGGCAATCTGCTCAAGAAAGCGGTTAGCGGCGAGGGCGCGCGGCTCACCAAGGCGCAAGGGGTGGGGCGTGTTTACTTGGCGGACGCCGCGAAGAAGGTGACGATCCTGCGTCTGGAGGGCGAGGCGATCTACGTCAACGGCAACGACTTGCTGGCGTTCGAGACGCCGATCCGCAACGAGATCAAGATGATGAAGCGGATCTCGGGCCTGCTCGCAGGCGGACTCTTTAACGTGCGGTTGCAAGGGAGCGGCCTCGTGGCGATCACGACGCACTACGACCCGGTGACCCTGTGCGTCACACCCGGCTGCCCTGTCCACACCGACCCGAACGCAACGGTCGCTTGGTCGGGCACGCTCGAGCCGACGCTCCGCACCGACGTCTCCCTCAAGACGTTCTTCGGTCGCGGCAGCGGCGACTCGATCCAGATGGAGTTCGACGGCGAGGGGTTTGTGGTGATCCAGCCGATGGAAGAGGTGTACTTCCAGAGCGGTGCGTGACACTACCTTGAGCAAACGGGCTTATTGTGAGGGAGCATGAATGCGTCAGCGCCGGAGTTGAAGCGCCGAGCGACTCACCCGTGGCGCAACCCCGGGCGCTAACGAATTCCGGCTCTCAACTAATGCCTTGCGGCTGTCAAAACGCCGCCTCTTGATGGCGGCGCGTAAGCTAGACTTTCCACTGTCGTAATTTACTGGGCAGTTGAAAGGGGATCGAAATGCTACGGACAAAGCAGCGGTGGATGGTTGTGGTGGTTGGCGCCATGATCGTCGCGGCCTCTCAATCGCCGGCGTGTACGCGCGTGCTCTGGAACAAGACGGAGCCGGTCGTCGCTTCGCGGACGATGGACTGGCCCGAATGGACCGAGCCCGTGCTGACGGTCTTCCCGCGCGGACTGGAGCGCGACGGCGGCGTCGCCGGCGGCGAAGTGATGGTCGCGGAGAACGCCGCCAAATGGACTAGCAAGTACGGCAGCCTCGTCACGACGATCTATGGGATCGGGACCGCCGACGGCCTCAATGAGAAGGGCCTCGCCGCCCACATGCTGTACCTCAACGCAACCGACTTCGGCTCGCGCGACACGGCGAAGCCGGGCCTCCACGCCGGTCTTTGGGCACAGTACCTGCTCGACAACGCCGCAACGGTCGAAGAGGCGCTGAAGCTCCATGAAGGGATTCAAGTCGTAATGGCCAGCGCGCGGGGGCACAAGACGTTCGTCCACCTAGCGATCGAAGACGCCAGCGGCGACTCGGCCATCATCGAGTACATCGACGGCAAGCCGGTCATCCATCGCGGCCGTGAGTACCGGGTGATGACCAACGATCCGACGTACGACGAGCAGCTTGCGCTACTCAAGGAGTGGGATTTCACGAACCCCACCAGCGACACGCCGCTGCCGGGCAACGTCCGGCCGACGGACCGCTTCGCGCGGGCGTCGTACTACTCGGCGTTGTTGCCCGACCCCAAGGACGAGCGGGAAGCGGTCGCCGGCGTGCTGGCGATCGCGCGGAACGTGTCGGTGCCATTCGGCGCGCCGTACAAGGGCTTTGGCATCTACAACACCGAGTACCGGACGGTGGTGAACCTGTCGGACCTGCGCTACTACTTCGAGCTGACCACGGCGCCGAATGTGATCTGGGCGGACCTGTCGAAGTTCGACCTCGAGGCGGGGGCGCCCGTGCAGACGCTCGACCCCGATGACATCGGCTTGTCGGGCAACGTGACGCCGCAGTTCAAGGTGGCGGAGAAGGCGCCGTTCTGAGGCATGGCTTCGTCTCGCGATTGGCAGGCGAGCCGGGAGCGTCAGCGACCGGAGTGAAGTGGTCACCCGCTTCAACTCCCGACGCAGTCGCTTAGGGCTTCCCGTTTCGCAAGAGAGTCGTTGGGTTGACACTGGCAGGCGCGCGACCTACCTTTCGGGATGAAGCCGGCGCGTCTCGTCGGTGGATAGCGGAGAAGCCGGCCCCGTGGCCGGCTTTTTCTGTCAATGGTTTTTATCAACGGCGTGGCGGCTGCGGCCTATGGACGGGCCTGCGCCGGCCGTGTTGCGACAATCCAGACAATCCGACAACCCGAAAGGCCGCTCGGCCAAGCCCGCCCCTCGTGTCGAGGGAGGGGGGACGCCGAGGATCCCCGCCATGAACGCCGCCGAAATCCTCCGGATCGTTGACGCGATCCACCGCGACAAGAACATCGACCAAGAGATCGTCTTCGAGGGGATCGAGGCGGCCCTCACGTCGGCCCTCGCCAAGTACTACGGCGAAGAGGCGGAGATCACCTGCGTCATCGACCGCAAGACGGGCGAAGTCGCCGCTACCTGCGACGGCGAGCAGCTCGACAGCGAGGAGGTCGTGGGCCGTATCGGCGCCCAAACGGCCAAACAAGTGATGATCCAGAAGATCCGCGAGGCGGAGCGGGACGCCCTGTACGACGAGTACAACGAGCTCGTCGGCCAGATGGTCAGCGGCGTGATCCACCGCAACGAGGGCGCCGCCGCGACGGTCGCTCTGCACAACGTCGAGGCCCTGTTGCCGCGGAGCGAGCAGATCCCCGGCGAGACGCACCACGTCAACGAGCGCGTGCGGGCGACGGTCTACGAGGCCCGTAAGGCCGGCAGCCGCGTGAAGGTGATTCTCAGCCGCAAGATGCCGGCGCTCGTGCAGCGGCTGTTCGAGCAGGAGATCCCCGAGATCGCCGACGGCGTCATCGAGATCCGCGCCATGGCCCGCGAGCCGGGCTACCGCTCGAAGGTCGCCGTCATCAGCAGCGACAACCGCATCGACTGCGTCGGCGCCTGCGTCGGCGTCCGCGGCAACCGCATCAAGAACATCGTCGATGAGCTCTCCGGCGAGCGGATCGACATCGTCCGCTGGGACGAGGACCTCGAGGTGCTGATCCCCAACGCCCTGCAGCCGGCAGAGGTCGATCAAGTCATCCTCTGTAAGATGCTCGGCCGGGCGATCGCCCTGGTGCAGGAGGACAACCTGTCGCTGGCGATTGGCCGCCGCGGCCAGAACGTCCGCCTCGCTAGCAAGCTGTCGGGCTGGGACATCGAGATCATGACCCAGGAGGAGCTGGCCGAGAACATCGACCGGGCGATCGAGGGCTTCAGCCGCATCGAGGGGCTGGAAATGGAAGTCGCCGAGAAGCTGGTCGAAGAAGGCTTCTTGAGCTACGACGACCTCTCGATTATCGAGCCGGACGACCTGATGGCGATGGGCGGCCTGACCGAAGAGCAGGCCGACGCGATCGTGATGCAGGCCGAGGAACTGGCCGAGGAGGCCGAAAAGGCCGCTTCGGAAGCCCGCCGGGCGAAGCGCGAGCAGGACAAGCTCGCGGAAGTCCAGGGCAGCCCGGAAGATGCGGATGAAACCGCCGAGGAGTCCGGCGAAACCGTATCAGAAGACGTGACGGAGTCAGACGAAGCCGTTGCACAGACGGAATCGGAAGAAGCCGCCGAGGAGTCGGGAGAACCCGGAGCAGCGGAGGCGGACGCCGAAGAGTCCAAGCCAGCCGACGAGCCGGCGTGAAGGTATGATTTGGGAGCCCCCGATCGGGTCGCGTTGAGGGGGTGAAGCGTTGGAGAGGATCGAAGGGGGGCTGGTTAGCCGGATTTCACCGGTTTTCTTGGCGCCCCCCTCCCCACGCGGCTCAATCGGATGGCATACTGTTGGGTCTACGATGCAACTTTGAAGCTGAAACAATTAGGGGCTTGGGTGAGGAGTTCTCACCCAAGCGGCTCCCTTCAACCGGAGGCGTGCGGAATGGTCTCGTGATCCTCGTTCGGAAATACGCTCTCGCTGGTCCCGTGGCTTCGTAGCCCAGAGGCTTGTGAGAGCGGCGCGAACCGTCCCGCTAGCGCCGTTGCCTTGTTGAAGGCCCGCTGGCCCGCCCCGGCTCAATTACTAGGTCGCCGACGATCGGGCCCGCAAGGCGCCCCCGGATTAGCCGGGTGCGCAGCGGCTTGGATGGCGGTTTTAACGAGGTGGTGAGACTTGGCGGTACGCATTTACGCACTCGCGAAAGAACTCGATGTCGACAGCAAAGATCTGGTCGATATCTGCACCCGTGCCGGTGTGACGGGCAAAGGGTCCGCTCTCGCTAGCCTGAACGAAGACGAAGTCGTCAAGGTCAAGGAGTACCTGCGTGGCGGCAGCGGCGGCGGACCCGCCACCGCGACCGCCCCGGCGAGTTCCTCGGGCCCGGCGCCAATGCGTCGCCCCGGCTCCGACGCCCGCGAAAACAAGTTGCGGACAATCCAGGCCCCGAAGGCGGGGCGTTCGGCGCTGCGGCGTGAGCCCGGCGATACGGGCGAGAGCCGTCCGCTCGACATCATTCCGACCGAGGACGAAACGCCGGCCGTCGAAGAGACGACCCCCGTCGAGGTCGCCAACGACCCAGTCCCCGAGGCCCCCGCTCCGACGTCGGACGTTGCCGACGAAGCCGCCAATGCAGCGGCAGTGGTTGAAGCAGCCGAGGCGGCTGAGGCCGCCGAAGCCGCCGAAGCCGCCAAGGCGGAAGCCGACGAAAACCGTAAAGCCGAATTGGCGCAGCCCGGCCCGCTCGCCCGGATGATGGGGGGCGGTCGCGGCGCGACCGGCAAGATGCCCGTCATCGGCGGCAACCAGGGGAGCAGTAACCAGGGCGAGGGCGCCGCGAAAAAGCGTCCCGGCGAGACGGCTCGGCCGCGGCCGGTGGTGAAGCTCGCGGCCATCCCCGCGCAGACGCAGCGTCGCGAGGACCCTCGCGCCAAGGCCAAGGACGATACGCCCACACAGAAGCCCGACATGAAGCTGCCGGCCGACGTGCTCGGCGTCAGCAAGGGGGGCGCCAAGCCGCTCGCCCAGCAGCTCAAGCGGGCCGAGCGGACGCTCGAAGCCGCCAAGCTCAAAGAGAAGGAAGAGGCCGAGAGCAAAGGCCGCGGTCGCCGCGGCGCGACGCCGGGCCAGGGCGACGGCGCCCCGATGCTCGGCGGTCGCGAGCAGCGTCAGCTCACCCGCAACCGCGCCAGCGGCAAGGGGGGCATGCGTCCCCGCCGGATGCTTGGCCGCCGCCGCAAGACGGGCGTCAACACCGCCGCTCCGCGTAAGGACCGCGTCTCGGTTCAACTCCCATGCACGGTCAAGGAACTGTCCGAAGCGGCGGGCGTTCCCGCGGTCTCGATCCTCCGAATCCTGATGGAGGAGGGGGTCATGACCAACATCAACGCGGTGATGGACCCCGAGCTCACCGAGCTGGTGGCGGCCGACCTGGGCGTCGATATCGACTTCGTCGACGCGCAGACACTCGAGGACCAGCTCCTTGCGACGATCGACGAAATCGAGGACCCCGAAGAGTCGCTCAAACCCCGCGCGCCGGTCGTTACGTTCCTGGGCCACGTCGACCACGGCAAGACGTCGCTCCTCGACAAGCTGATCGGCATCGAAGTCGCAAAGGGCGAGGAAGGCGGCATCACGCAGCACATCCGCGCCTACCAGATGGAGAACGACGGTCGGCCGATCTCGTTTGTCGACACGCCGGGCCACGAGGCGTTCACCGAAATGCGCGCCCGCGGCGCCGGGGTGACCGACATCGTCGTGCTGGTCGTGGCGGCTGACGACGGCGTGATGCCACAGACCGAGGAAGCAATCGCCCACGCCAAGGCCTCTGGGGCGCCGATCATCGTGGCGCTCAACAAGATCGACCTGCCTGGCGTTGATCCGTTGCGGGTGCTGCAGGACTTGGCGGCGAACGACCTCTTGCCGAGCGAGTGGGGCGGCGACATCGAAGTCGTGAAGACCAGCGCCATGACCGGTGAGGGCCTCGACACGCTCCGCGAGACGATCCTCACCGTCGCCGAGCTGAACGAGTACAAGGCGAACCCCGACCGCCCGGCGATCGGCGCCTGCCTCGAGAGTCAGCAAGACGCCGATCGCGGTGTTGTCACCAAGGTCCTCGTGCAGAACGGCACCCTGCGTGTAGGCGACATCGTCGTCTGCGGCGACGGTTACGGCAAAATCAAGGCGATGACCAACCCGCTGCAACCGTCGCAGCGGTTGCAAGAGGCAGGCCCCAGCGTTCCCGTGAACCTGATCGGCCTCAACCGCGCGCCTTCGGCGGGTGAGCGGCTCTATGTGCTGGAGGACATCGCCCAGGCCCGCGAGATCGCCGACACTCGCGCCGTTCAAGAGCGGGCCGATTTCCTCGGCTCGACAGGCTTCCAGGCGGCGACGCTGGAGAACCTGTTTGACCGGCTCGACGGCGTCAACGAGGTGCAGACCCTCAACCTCATCCTGCGGGCCGATGTCCGTGGTTCGATCGAGGCGCTCGAGAAAGAGCTCACCAAGCTGGAGCACCCGGAGGTCCGCCTCCGCATCCTGCAGAAGAGCGTCGGCGGCGTCACCGAGGGCGACGTGGTGCTGGCGGACGCTTCCGAAGCGGTCATCATTGCCTTCAACGTGGTCCCCGACGACAAGGCCCGCGCCAAGGCGGACCAACTGGGCGTCGAGATCCGCCGTTACGGCATCATCTACAAGGTCGCCGACGATCTGAAGCTTGCGCTGGAAGGGATGCTCAAGCCCGAGCAGCGCGAGGTCGAGTTGGGCCGGGTGTTGGTGCAGATGGTCTTCAAGATCAGCCGAGTCGGCGCCATCGCCGGCTGCCGTGTGCTGCAAGGCGTCGTCGAGCGTAACGCCCGCGCCCGGGTCATCCGCGAGAACACGGTGATCGGCGATTACGCGATCGACACGCTCCGCCGCGAGAAGGACGACGCGAAGGAAGTGCGCGAGGGCTACGAGTGCGGCATCAAGCTCGCCGGCTTCAACGACGTGAAGGAAGCGGACTTGCTAGAGGTCTACAAGGTCGAAGAAGTCTCCCGGAGCTTTGACGATTGACAGGCATGTGTTGTGCGGCGTGATTCCTCAGGGTTTCGGCCCGAGGGTTGACGCGTCCCGCCCCTCGGAGGGCCACCCCACCTGTCCCCAAGCCCGACCCCAAGCCTCAAGCCTCCTGCGATGTCTTCCCGCCGAGTCCTTAAAGCCGCCGAAGCGATCCGCGAAGTCGTCAGCATGACGATCCTAACTGGCCTGCGCGACCCGCGGGTGGCGAACGTCACGGTCACGCGCGTCGAGGTTTCGCCCGATATGCGTAACGCCAAGGTGCACGTCTCAGTGATGGGGAGCGAGGCGAAGCAGAATCTGGCGATCAAGGGGCTCGAAAGCTCTGCCGGCTACCTGCAAAGCAAGATCGGCGACCGGATCGACACCCGCTACACCCCCAAGCTGGTCTTCAAGTTAGACGACGGCGTCAAGAAGTCGATCGCCATCGCGAAGATGCTGGCCGAGGTCCTTCCCCAAGACGAACCCGCAGCGGCGGGGGCCGACGCCCCCTCTGGCGACGCGGTCCCCGACGATCTGTCAGAAGACATTGGGGGGGAAGACCCGCAAGAGGCTTCCCCCGGCGATTCCCGTGATTAGCCTGTCGAAAGCCGCCTCTTCAGAGACCCCGCCACGCGTCGCGTGGCCGACGAACAACTCCCGCTGAAAACGCTCAATACCGACCGCCAATGGCCGCCGCTTCCAACCGCGCCGCTCGACTGACGAAGCTCGTCTCGGACCTCAAGAAACGCTACAAGCCGACGGCTCCGCCGCAGCGGGCGTTGTTTGAGACGATCCTGTTCGCGACGCTGCTGGAGAACTCACCCCCCGATGTTGCGGACAAGGTGTTTTCGGAGATCGAGTCGTCCTACTACGACTGGAACGAGGTCCGCGTCAGTTCCCGCTCGGAACTCGCCGAGCACATGAAGGTGCTGAGCGACCCGAACGGGTCGGCCGACCGCCTGAAGCGGACGGTGCAGAGCATCTTCGAGACCTTCTACAAGTTCGATCTCGAAGAGCTCAAGAAGCAAAACCTCGGTCAAGCGGTGAAGACGCTCGAGGGCTTCGACGGCGTGACGCCGTTCGTGGTCAGCTACGCGACGCAGAACGGCCTCTCCGGGCACGCGATCGCTTGTAATGGTGGCGTTCTCATCGCGATGCAGGTGATGGAAATCATCACCGAGGCCGAAGCGAAGAAGGGCATTGTCCCCGGCCTTGAGCGGGCAATCCCGAAGAGCAAGGGGGTCGAGGCGATGCTCGTGCTCCATGAGATGGGCGTCGAAGTCGGCCGCAATCCCTACGGCGCGGCGGCGAAGAAGCTGCTGACCGAACTCGACCCGTCGTGCAAGGACCGCTTGCCGAAGAGGCCCAAGCCCCCAGAGCCGGCGCCGGCCGAGGAGGCTCCCGCCGCGAAGGCTCCCGTCACTGACAAGAAGGGCCCGAAGGAATCGGACGACAAGAAGGCGCCGCCGAAGAAAGCCGCCACCCCTGCTGTCGATTCCAAAGCGAAGGCGACGCCAACCAAGCCGGCAGCGCCGGCCAAGAAAGCTCCGGACAAGGCGCCCGAAAAGAAACCCGCCGCCAAGGCGCCCGCGAAGAAGGTTGAGACGAAGAAGCCAGCGCCCAAGAAAGCCGCGCAGGCCGCGAAGAAGCCGGCCTCCAAGAAACCCGCCGCGGCGTCGTCCACCGCGAAGAAAAAGCCCGCCACGAAGGCGTCGGCTAAACCCGCCGCCAAGAAAGCCGCCGACAAGAAGCCGGCCAAGCGGAAGCCAAAGTGAACCCGGCGAGGGGCAGGCGGAGCGGTTGGCGAAGGGTTGTCGCCCGGCTCTTGATGATGTCGCTATCGGCGGCGTTAGCAGCAGCGGCGCCTCCGCAAGCCGATCTCCCGGCCGTCTCGGAGGCCGATCGTGCCGTTGCGGAAGGGTGGGCGTCGCAGGTCGATGACGACCTCAAAAGCAACGATCCCGCCGAGGCGGCGAGGCTCTTGTTGCGCGTGGTCCGATGGGACCCCTCACGATGGGACGACTACCGCTCTGCGATCGACCTCTTGGAATCGGTCGATCCCGAGGCGGCCGCTCGGCACGCAGTCGCTGAACTGCGCGGGCGGGCACGATTCGTCGGGGCAGATGCGGCGTTGTTGAGCCGGCTGGCCAAAGCGGCGGACGAGTCCGATGATGACGCCACTTGGCAAGACGCCGCCGAACTAACCCGTGCGGCAGCCGAACTGACAGCGAAGCTCGGTCCCGAACAAGCCTTGCAGGCGGCTCAGCTGTGGGCGGACGCCGGCAGCGCCTACGCCTCGCGTGGCGACCTGTCGGCGGCCTCTGGCGCGTACGATCTGATGCAGCGGGTTGTCGCGGCTACCGAAGGCGAAGAACTGAAACAAGCCTATCGCTGGGACCTGATCGCAGGCTTCCACCTCGACGCCGCTCAGCCGACACGCGCTGGGTCCGCCATTGAGTTGATGCGAGATCGAGAGGGCGAGACGCCACGTGTCCTTGTGCTGCAATCAAGGCTAGCGCTGGCGCTCGACGAGCCCCTCGTGGCGATCGATCATGCGGAGCGGGCGATCGGCAAGCTCTCAGGAGCTGCCGATGAAGCGGCCGAAGGCGCGTACTCGGTGTATGTCGACGCGATGCACACGATCAACCAGTCCGACCGCGCCGCCGATCAACTCGCCAAGGACGCGACAGCGGCGCCCGACAATGTCGCGCTCGCGCTAGCAGTGATCGACGCGAGGGTGGATGCGGGGCAGCTCGAACCAGCCTGGAACGCATGCGGCGCGTTGATCGAAGAGTTGTCGGCCGGGCTATCACCGGTAGAAGGGCACCTGAGCGCCTACTCGTCCGCCGACCCGGTCCAACTCGACCGGTTCGCCGACGCCGCGACGAGGCGGTTGAGACTGGCGACGCGCATGGGGCGGGTTCGCGAAGTGCTCAGCGATAGTGTGGAATGGACCGAGCGGCTCGGCAGTCTCGATCTTGTCTGGGACGAACTCGCCGCGCTGTGCCGCGAGGACGGCTTCGGATCGGAGGCCTCCCAATGGCTCGACGAGCACCGAGCCGACCCGGAAGCGCCCGCGGCAGAGAACTTGGCGCCGGCGACAATCGCATACCTTATCGGTCGTCCGGAGGAAGTCGCGGTCTACATCTTGGCCTTGCTCGAACAGGCCTGGGAGCAAGACGTTCAAGCAGGGGCGATCGCGGACGAGTGCGCGAGTTGGGCGGACTACCTGCTCAACGATCGCCACGACGCCGCCGCGCGGGCGTTGCTCGAAGCGGCGATCGATCGGCTTGAAGGCAAGCCAAACGCGACGGTAACCGCAGGCCTGCGGACAAGGCTGGCGCGCGCGATCATCAACCAGCAGGTCAAGGCGGGTCAGATCGACGACGCCGTTGCCGATGAAGCGCAGCGGATACTCACCGCGGCTCGAGGCCAGTCGCCCGACAACGGACTCATTGCGTACCGCGTCGTGTTCGATTTGCTGTATATGGGCCGGACAGCGGAAGCCATCGCTGTTTGCGAGCAGGTCTTCAAACGCTGGCCGGCGCCGGACAAAGAAAGCCTGTTCGGCTCCCAGCGATTCCATCAAGCCAGCGAGCTCTTCGCCGCGGCGCTGTTGCAGCGGAACGAACCGGGCGACGCCGATCGCGCCGCCGAACTTTTGGAAGCGTCGCTCGATGCTTGGCCGCAAAGTGCGACGGCGATGACTTATCTGGCGTGGCATGACAGCCGCTCGCCTGATCGACTCGGCCGCGCGCTGCGGCTCGTCGGAGACGCGGTGCGGACCCGCCCCGGCGCAGGCGAATCACGCGGCTATCTCGGCGTCGTGCAGTTGCGTGCGGGGCGAGTTGAGAAAGGAATCGAATCCCTCCGTCAGGCGATCGCGATGTCCGACGAGCAGCGACTCTCACTCTGGGAACGCGACTTCTTCCGCAACGAACTCGCCGAAGCCCTCCGCGCCAACGGCCGCGCCGAAGAGGCCGAAGTCGTCGAGTCCGCCACGGCCCCCGCCAACTGAGTTCGCGGGGCAATTTTAGCGAACCGCGAAGGCACGAAGGACACAAAGGAAAGATTCTTGAGCCCGGTCAGTCTTGAATTGGCGACCTTCCTGCTCTTCGTGCCATAATGGTTCCCTTCCTTCTTCGTAGCGGGTGGCTATTCCCCCAGTACAACCTGCATCACGCGCTCGCCGAGGGCTTCGATCAGCGCGTCGTCCCACGACTCGGGCCCTTCGGGACCGGGTGGGACGCTGTTCATCAGGACGACGACCGCGCGATCATTTTCGGGGAGCCACTGGATCGTTTGCCGAAAGCCCTTGGTGGCGCCGCGGTGCGAGTAACGCGGCTCGCCCAGCCTTTCATCGACCATCCAACCGCAGGCGTACGTCCGGCCGCGGCGTGAGTCGCCGAAGCCGTCGTTCTCGGGCGGCGAGACGCGGGGCGTCATCCACAGGTCGTAACCAGCCTCAGAGAGTGGGACCTTGCGATCGCGCACCGCGTGGAGGAAGGCTTCGAGGTCGTTGAGGGACGTGTAGAGGGCGCCGTCGCCGCCGAGCCTCGTGTAAGGTCCTTGGTCCTCTTCGTGCCAGTCCGCATTGTCGGGAACGGCCGCAAGTTGCCGCTGGGCCATGAGGATCTGCTGTTCGATCGCCGCGTTGGGTTGCGCCTGTTGCTGGGCGATCCGCTCGCGTAGGGCGATCATTTGCTGGAGCCGCTGCCGCGTCTGCTGGACGACGATGTCGGGGCCGGGCTGGTGACCGAAGGCGCGGTTGGGCGGCGAGTTGAGGCCCTCGACGAAAAGCAGGCTGCCCTCCATGCCCGCCGGGTGGAGCACCTCGTCGCGCAGGTAGTCGGCGAAGGGTTGGCCGCTCGCTTGTTGCACGACGAGCCCTAGCAGGACGTAGGCGGTGTTGTTGTAGGTCGTGCGCGGATGCATCGACGTCAGCGCGGCGTCCGGCAGCCGGCTAAGTGTCCGCAGCACGTTCAGGTCGGTTGCCTCGGGAAGTTGCTGGATGTTCAGCAATCCGTGGTAGGGCGGCAGGCCCGACGTGTGGTCGAGCATCATGCCGATTGTCACGGGGCGAAACGTCTCGGGAAGGCCGGGCAGCCATTTCAACGCGGAGTCTTCGAGCAACAGCTTCTCATCGTCGACGAGCTTAAGCACGGCGGCGGCGGTCAGCACCTTGGTGAACGACGCGACGCGGAAGGTGGTCGCCGGCGTAATCGGCTCGGGCTTGGAGCCGTCTTCGATCTGGTAGCGACAGGCGCCATAACCGTGCTTGAAGACGATCGGCTTCCCGCTGGCGCCCTTGCCGAACACCATCACGGCGCAGCCCACATGCGGCGGCAGCATCTGCTTCACGCGCTGGTAGACGGTGCCGCCGGGCGGTTCGGGCGGGATCGAAATGGTGTTCTCGTCACCACGCAGCGCTGCCGCTGTTGCAACGAGCCCGATCGTGATCAGTGTGCGAATCGTCTGCATCCGAGTTCCTACAACGAATTCTTCAAAGCCGCTACAGTCATCGTACCACGCCCACGGGTTGGCGCAGTGTTTGCTGACTGAGCACGCGACACCCCTCTTTTGCCGAAGCAAGATCGCCGAGGCGTGAACATTCTCGAACCAGGCAGCTTGCCGTTCGAGCGGTTTGGAACCGCACCGGTCACACGACCATCAGGAGTTAGTTCGATGAAGATGACAATTGGAGTCGCCATGGCGACCGCGCTGATGCTGGCGCTCCCCGCCACCACCTTCGCACAACTTGACCCGCCAGCGCCGGCGACCGACGCTACCGACGCCTCGTCCGGCGCCGTGGATACGGCCGCTCAGGAGGCTAACGACGCGACCGCCACGGCGATCGACGCCGCGGACAATGCTTCGGACACCGCCGGCGACGCCGTTGAAAGCTCGACCGACCAAGCCATCGACACGGCGGATGACGCCGCGGATCGAGCACAGAACGAAGCCGACGACCGCGCCGACGAAGCGCAGCAAGCCGGCGACGATGTCGCGAATCGTGCTGACGACGAGTTGGACACGGACCTGGCGGCGGAAGCCGATCGCGACAATGAAGCGAACCGTGACAACGAAGCGCCGCAGCTCGACGCCGAAGCTCAGCTGGACGATGAGGCTCAATTGCGTGCCGACGCCGCTGTTGGATCGCAGTCGAATACTCGCTTCACCGACGAGGACCGCAACGCGTCGTGGCGCTTTGTCGAGCGTAATGGCGTCTGGTGGTACCGCACGCCGATGAACACGTGGATGATCCACCAAGGCGGGCAGTGGCAGGCCCAGCCGTATTCGGTTGGTTACCGTGGCGCACAGCGTGGGCAGTACTACAACAACCAGCCGGGCCAGCCCGTTTACCAGGGCCAGCAGCAGGCCTATTACAACGACGGCTACCAAGGCCAGCGTGGCCAGCAACAGGCCTATTACAATGAGGGTCGCCAAGGCCAGAATGTCCGCCAGACCTCGCACCACGAGGGCGCTAATCACGGCTGGGGCGAAGAGCACCCGAGCGTCGGTCAGCAAGAGTGGATGTGCATCGATGGTCGCCGCACGCTCGTGACGGTTGTCTCCGTGACGCCGGTAACGGCGGGAGAGGGCGGTCAGTACTACCCCGAACGCGCCGCTCAGAACGACGGCAATCAGCAGCCGATGCCCGCCGCCCCGCAGGACGAGTGGCAGAACGACCGCAATCGTGACCAAGACCAACAGGATCGCGATCGCAACGAATCGGATAGCGACCGGATGACCCCGCCGCCCGTGCCGCAGCCCAACGACAGCGCTAGCAACGAGTCGGCAGACCGCCCCGAGGCGCCCTCGGCGGAGAGCCTTCAGTCGGCGACGACTTCGAGCAACCAGTCGTACTCGGCCGCGAAGCCGGTGACCGATACCCAGCAGCAGGTCCCGGCAACGCCTCAGCCGGCTTACCGGTCGGGCCAAGCGACCCAAGCTGGCCCCGCGGATGGCTCGTATGAGACGGCCGCCGACCGCAACGCCGGCCGCATCGAGGCGACCGACATCCGCGACTGATTTGGCTTGCCATCGGCAAGAGGGCCGCTCTCCCGCCGGATAGCGGCCACCGCCCCGCCACGCCCCTGCCGGCGTGGCGGGGTTTTTTCGTTGGGGCTGTCCGTTGGGCGTCGTGGCCGTCTTGCCGCAGTCCGACTTGCGGGCTGGACGCCGGGCGGCGAAACTACGCGGTTCGCCGCCCCAGCGCGGCTCACGCCCTCAACGAAGGGGCGTCCTCCCTAGCCTGCCGAATCCAACCGACGATCCCCCCATGGCCGGACACTCCCACTGGGCAAACATCGCGCACAAGAAAGCCGCCATCGACGCCAAGCGCGGCAAGGTGTGGAGCAAGCTCAGCCGCGCGATCATCGTCGCGGCGAAGGCCGGTGGATCGGACCCGGACACCAACCTCAAGCTCCGCTACGCGATCAACGACGCCAAAGCGATCTCGATGCCCAAGGACAACATCGAGCGTGCGATCGCCAAGGGCTCGGGCGAGGCGGGCGGCGACAACTATGAAGAGGTCGTCTACGAAGGGCAGGGCCCCTCGGGCGTGATGGTGATGGTCGAGATCCTCACCGACAACCGCAACCGCACCGCCCCTGAGATCCGCAAGGTCTTCGAGAAGGCCGGCGGCAAGCTCGGCGCTACGGGCTGCGCGGCCTGGATGTTCACCCGCAAGGGGATCATCACGATCCCCGCCGACCAGACCGACGAAGAGTCGCTGATGGACATCGTCCTCGAGGCGGGCGCCGACGACGTCTCGCTGCAAGGCGACTTCTTCCATGTGACGTGCCCCGTCGAGTCGTTCAACGACCTCTGCGCCGCGGTCGATAAGGCCGAGGGCCTCACGCCCGACAGCCAGTCGCTCGGCTACGTCCCCAACGACACGGTGACGCTCTCCGGCGACGACGCCCAAAAGGCGATCAAGCTGATGGAAGCCCTCGACGACCACGACGACGTGCAAAAGGCCGCGGCGAACTTCGAGGTGGACGAGGCGACGCTGGCGGCGATGGGGTGAACAGGCTTCGCTTGAGGCGTGAGGCGTGTGCTGCGGACCGATTTGAGAACACTCGCGGTCCTATTCTTTCGGCGACGAACGCCTACGAGCCGCTAGCCCCCAGGCCCCGATGACCGTACTCGCCGCTAGGGCCGCTCCGGCTGTTTCGGATGTTGTCGCTGAGCGTCAGCGCCATCTCGGCCGCGAGCGGACGTTGAAGGCGATCGCGGCGCTGATGGGCTTGTCTAGTATCGCCGGGCTGCTGAGTGGAGTGGTGACGCTGGTGCTCTACTTCGCTGGCTCATTTGAGTTCGAAGAGTATGCTTTGCCCACCTTTGTGTACGGCCAAGTGCTGTCCGCCGTGATGCTCTGGGGCAGTTGGCGGCTGTGGCGTCTGGATCGTTGGGGGCGCCTAGCGATTGGCCTCTGGGCGGCCTCGCTGACCCTTACGTCCCTTACGGTGGTCTGGACGGTGGTCGGGACGGCCCGGGGAGCCGCCGCGGTGGCCCCAACGGAGAATGAGAGTCTGGCCGCTTTTGTTGGCAACTTGATTTTAACGATGGCGATCGGCTTCGGCCTCCTCGCTGCCTACTTGTGGTGGCTCACGTTCGCCCGCAAGACACGCCGCGTGGTGTCCCCGCAGTACCAGGCCGAGGTAATCGCAGAGACTCCACAGATCAGCAACCGCCTGGCGACGACGACAATCGTCGCGTTAGTCATCTTGGCCGTCTTCACTCTCTTTTCAGTCGTCGCACCGGTCTTTGGAGTCTTCAAGCCAGCCGCATAGAGCTGAGGCATGAGGCTCGAGACCCGAGGGTTGCGCAGCGGACCGGAACAGGATGGCGGCGCAACCCTCAGGCCTTAAGCCTCACGCTGCTAGCAGCCCCGCCCTGGCAAGCCGCGTTATCCGGGTAACTCGGCTAGGTCGGTTCCAGCCGGGGGGATAGAATCGCCGCCGGCGCCAGCTTGTCGCCCCCGGGTGTGGGGCGGCGTACCATAGCTAGGCGGCGCTGTGTTGATGCGATGACTTCCCTTTTGGGCCCCTGCGAGCGAGACCCTCCGTGACGACCATCTCGACCTACCTGGCGGCCTCGCTGGTCGCCGTCACGTTTGGCTGGGTCCCTTCCGAGCGCGCCAGCGAGTCGCAGCCGGCCGAGGGCTACGACTACCTCGTCAAGCTTTCGCCCGAGGACCTCGAAGCGATGCGTGACGGCCGCGCGGTGGACCTCGTGAGCGAGTTGCCCGACGACGTCGGCCCGATCGAGCGCGTGCGCGTCTACGTCGGCGAGGGCGAGGCGCCGCGGCAGCTCCGCGATCGCGACCGGCTGTCGCCGCAACGGATCTTCGCCGAGTCACAGGCGAAGCGGTACGAGGTCAAGAAACCCGTGACGCCCGAGTGGAAGGACGCCGCGCTGCTCGATGCGGACGACGCCAACGTTGGCGAGACCGCCGAGCGCCGGACGGCTTACCAGAACCCCCCGACCTTGCAGGACGGCTTCGCGGAAGCGACGCGGCCTTTGGCGGAGGTCGGCCAAGCGATCGACAGCCAGACACGCAACCTCGCCGACGGGACGGCGCGACTCTTCGAACAAAGTGGCGACCAGCTCCGCCGCGGCGCGGAAAGCCTGCTCAATGGCGCCGGCGAGACTCTTGAGAGGATCGTCCCGAACAACACGACGACGCCTTACGCCAGTCGTCCACAGTACGACGAGCCGTCGCGCCTGGCGGCGCCCGATACCTCGACCGGCGCCGACGCGCCCCAACAGGCGCAGTTCACGACGCCTCCTTACTCCAACCAGCAGCCGCGGTATCCGTCGGAGAGCTACCCGCCCCAGAACTACCCCGCCCAGACCTCACCGCAGAGCAATGCGAGCAATCCCCCACGGGACGACTTTGGCAGCCCTTCACGAGTAAATAGCTACGATCGGGATTCACGAGACGACCTTGTTCAACGATTCACCGACGACCCCTACGCCGCCACGTCTCGCAGCGTGCTGACGCCCGTGCAGCGCCGCGAAAGCGCCGCCGAAAGCGACAACAGCGCCAGCGCGCCCTCGTCATCGCAATCGAATGTTTGGGACCCCAACTACAACGCCTCGAACGACCCGTCCCGTTCACAAGCTGGCACGTCGCAAGGCGCGCAGCGTGACGGCTCGGCGTTTGCGGACTTGCAACCGCGCGCTAATAGCGGCCCGAACACTCCGCCCCCCCGCTCGTCGTTCTACGACGACGACTTCGCCGCCAGCCGGCCCCCCGCCAACACGACGTCCAACACTGGGGGCGCCGAGGCGAACAACACCCCTTCCACCGGTTGGACCGGCCGCGAGTTCGCCGACCCGGGCGCCGCTGCGGACCCGAGCACGGTCGTGGTGAACGAGCGCTCCGACAGCTCGGTGGTCATCGACCGGCTGCTGATGCTGATCCTCGGCGGCGCGACGTGTTTCACCTGGATCGCGTACATCGACGTGCGGAACAAGTACCTCTCAGTGCTCCGCGCGGCGCCGGGCAGCGGGTACTCGAACGCGGCATAGGCGCAGCGTAGTCTTCTTTCGGCAGAACCGGACGCTAAGGTGTGCCGGCTGATATGGCTGGCAAAGGCTTATCAGCCGCGGGGCCTTAGCCCCCGGTTTGTGCCAACAAGTCGAATGTCAGGCACAACTTGGCGCTACCCGCGGCTAGCGCCGACTGCTCATTTGATGTGCTCGCGTTCTTCTGGCACGGCGGTGATCAGCCGGGCTGAGCGGTCGCGTGTGACGTAGTTCCACGCCCACTGCGTCAGCACCAGGACGCGGTTCTGGAACGTCACTAGCTGCATCAGATGGATGAAGAGCCAGATCAGCCACGCCAGGTAACCCGTGAAGCGGAATCGCCCCAACTCGGCCACCGCGGCGGAGCGGCCGATCGTCGCCATCGAGCCGTAGTCGCGGTACTCGAACGGCTTGTCGGGCTTGCCGTGCAATCGATTGGCGATCGTCCGCGCGACATGCTGGCCCTGCTGGATCGCGACCGGCGCGACGCCCGGCAGTGGCTTGCCGTCGGCGCCCGCGCAGTTGGCCATGTCGCCGATCGCGAACACGTCGGGGCGGTTCGGCAGGTGCAGCGTCGGCGTCACGGTGACGCGGCCCGCGCGATCGACCTCCGCGCCGCTTGCTTCGCCGAGCATCTTCGCCAGCGGCGAGGCGTGGACGCCCGCGGCCCACAGCACCGTCTCGGTCGGCAGCGTCTGGCTCCCCTGCGGGCCCTCGATCGTCACGTCGGTCGGCGTGATCGCCGTCACCCGTTCGCCGTTGCGGACGATGACCCCGCGACGCTCGAGCGATTTCAGCGCGTTCGCCGACAGCGACTCATCGAAGTTGGACAACACCCGATCTCCGGCGTCGATTAGGTAGATGTGGGCGTCGCCGGGTTCGATGCGGCGGAAGTCGTGCCGCAGCGCATGACGTGACAGCTCGGACAACGCGCCGGCGAGCTCGACACCGGTCGGCCCACCGCCGACGATGACGAACGTCAGCAACCGCTGGCGTTCCGTGGGGTCGTCGGTCCGCTCGGCGCGCTCGAACGCCAACAGGATGTCCGAGCGGATCCGCGTGGCGTCCTCGACGGTCTTCAGGCCCGGCGCGAGCCGTTCCCACTCGTCGCGGCCGAAGTAGCTGTGCTTGGCGCCGGCGGCGACGACGAGCGTATCGAAGGGGAACGCGTCCCCTTCGTCGAGCAAGACCCGCTTCGCGTCGAGGTCGAAGCCGACGACGGCGGCTTGCAGGACGGTCGTGTTCTGCTGGCGATCGACGATCGCCCGCAGCGGCGCCGCGATGTTGGCGGGCGACAGCGCGCCGGTCGCCACTTGATAGAGCAGCGGCTGGAAGAGGTGGTAGTTCGTGCGATCGACGAGCGTCACCTCCACCGCCGCCCGACGCAGCGCCTTGGCGGCGTGCAAGCCGCCGAAGCCGCCACCGACGATGACGACGCAGGGGCGGTCGGGGGTAGGCGTCGGGGGAGTCATCGGCACAGTTGACGAAGGGGGCGGCACGCGAAGGCATCAGGGTACCGTCCCCGCCCGGGGCGTCGCGAGAGGCCTGCCCTAGACGGCCTATCGGGGCGGAGAAATCACCCTCTGGCGCAGAAAACCCCCAGAATACGGCCCAATAATTTGTACGAGGGAGGGATGTTGGGTAGGGTGCCCGTATGTGTCCCGGCCGAAAATCCCGACGGTGGCCGACGGGCGGGACTCACCCACTGCAAGCATCCTTTGATTCGGAAGCTAGTGACGCCACACCCCCAATTTGCTGTGAGGTTCATGATGAAGCGATGTCTCCTGTTTGCTACGGCCGCTCTAGGCTGTGGAATGCTGTTCTCCGGCGCCGCTCAAGGCGCCGAGCTGTTCCGTGACGAAATGGCCAGCGGCGCAGGCTGGGGCGTCAACGCCAATAACGCCGACTCCGCCGCGACTTTCGGCTACGACTACAGCGCCGATGGCATCCCCGAGGCGCCGAATAGCCGAGGCGGCGACACCGCGACAAGCGGTGTGAAACTCGAAGCCAACATCTCGACGGGAACACTATCGGTCTTCACCCTGTACCCGACCGGTCAGAACTTCACGGGGGCGTACCAGCTCCGCTTCGATGTCTGGACCAACTACGACGTCAACGAGCGGGTCAACGGTGCGTCGGCCGGCACGACCGAGTTCATCGGCGGCGGGATCGGCTACAACGGCACCAACGCCGACGTCGGCAGCGGCGCGCAGATTCTAGCCACCAACGAAGGCGGTTCGGCAAGCGATTGGCGCGCCTTCGCCGATACCACCTTCCTTGCCGCAACCGAAATGACGGCCGGCACTCGCAACGGCGAAGACGCTTACTACGCCGATTTCTTGACGGGGGTCGCGCCTCCTGCCTCCCAGTCCCAAGTTGCCTTTCCTCCTGGCATCGCCGGCACTCCTGGCTTCCAGTGGGTCACCTTTGAGGTCACCACCGACGGGTCCGTAGCCGATATCTGGATCGAGAAGCCCTCGGGCGACCGTCTCCAGATCGTCACGATCGACGAGCCCTTCTCGTCGGACGGCAACATCAGCCTGGTCTACGCCGACTTCTTCACGTCGGTGACGTCGCGTCCCGACCTGACGTTCGGCGTGATCGACAACGTCGAGGTGTCCCAGATCCCCGAGCCGACCGCGATCGCCCTCTGCCTCCTTGGGGCCGGGGTAATGCTGCGTCGCCGTTGATGAATCGGCGGGCGGCTTGAGACGCCGCCCCATGGACTTGCGTCCCGCCGACCGCCGCATCTAGCGGCGGTCGGCGTCGTCGTTTATCGGTCGGAATGAGTAGCGCGGAACCAGTACCTGCAAAGCGCCGGGCAGGGCTTCGAAGCGGAACGCCTGGCCTTCGAGGGGCTCGCCGTCGGCGATGAAACAAAGCCCGCCGGGTGCGCGGATGTCGATTCGCTGGGCCTGACGGAAAGTGACCCGTTCGTGCTCGAGGTAATCGCCGAGCAAGAAGCCCGAGGCGAGCGACGCCAAGTCGATCCCCTCGCCCTCGCCGATGAGCACCAGGTCGAGCAGCCCGTCGTCGAGCCGCGCTCGCGACGCCACATCGAGCCCGCCGCCGGCGTAGCGACCATTGGCGACAATCAGGTTCCATAGCGGGAGCATCTCGACGGGGCCGCCATCCACCGCGACCTCGACCTCGTAACTCTGGAGGTCGGTCATCACGGGCAGCGCGGCGCGGAGGTAGCACCAGGCCCCCCAGCTCTGCTTGTCCTGATCTTCCAGTGCGTCGATGACGCGGTCGGCGTTGCCGGCGGTGGCGACGGTCGCACAGTAACGCACCCTGTCATCAATCGTGATGCGGATCAGATCAACGGGGGTAGGGACGCCGTCCCGCAATACCGCGAGCGCTTCGTCCACCTCGAGCGGCAGCCCGAGGTCGCGGCAGAAGTTATTGGAGGTCCCCATCGGCGCCAGTCCGAGCACCGCGGGTGACGCAGCGGTCATCAACGCGTTGATGACGCCGTGTACGGTCCCATCCCCACCGGCGGCGACGACGACGCCCCCCTCGTCGCAGACGCGGTGGATCTCGTGGGTCGTATCGTCGCTGGAGGTGGTTTCGATCACCTCAGCCTGATCGCCCAGCGCGCGGCGGGCGGCGTCACGCAACCGATCAACGGCGCCGTCGCGGGCGTTGGGGTTGAGAAACAGGCGGATCGGGGTCGACTTCGAAATCGGGCTAGCGTCCATGCCCAGCCTTGGATGCGAAGCGCATGCCGTAGGCGCCCCCATCAACGTATAGGAGGCGCCCCCATCAACTTGTGGGAGGGGTCTCTAACAACTTGTGGGAGGGGTCTCCAGACCCCGATTACGGTTTCTTGGCCGAACACGGCATGGTGCGCGTCATCGGCGTCTGGAGACGCCTCCCACAACACAAGTTGTCGGGAGACCCCTCCCATATTCAACCGTAGTCATATCCGTGCTTAAGTTCTTAAGGACGAATGCTCAATACCGCCCATGAAACGTTGGCGTCGGCCGGACGGCGGTTTGAATGCGGTCGCCGGTTGGGGCGGCGCTGGGCGCCGCGGTGGGGATCGCCGAGCTCCGCGCTTCGACGAACAATAGCGCGTCGGCGCGTGGCGGGCTCTTCATCATGTCGGGCAGCATCTCGCTGAACGCGCCGCCCGTTTCGGGGCCCGGTGTGGCGACCATCCCCAGCGACAGGACGAGCACCTGGTTCGCCGGCCAGCGGAAGCGTTCGTGGAGGTCGGCGCTGGTGACCTGCGGCACCTCGACCTGCAAACGCTGCCCCGGCGTGGCGCCTGCGTTGACGCCGGGGGTGGGCAGGTCGAGCGAGACGCGTCGCATCTTCTCGATCTGGTTGAGTCGCAGCTTGATCACCGCTTCGGCCGACTCGAGGTTGAGCGACAGCAGCGGGCTGAACTCTAGCGACGCGCCCTCGTCGATCTGCGCCGTCTCGGGTTGGTAGCCGGGCCAAACGTTCTGCGTAGGGACGATCCCCTTCACGTACCCGCGCGGACGCATCGTGCTGAAGTGGACCGACTGACCGTTGGGGACCAGCTGCCCCGCGGCGTTGTACTCACGCACGTCGCCGCGGCGCCCGAGTTCGGCCGAGAGCAACGCGTAGTTCTCTTTGGGCATGACCCAACCTTGCAGGCCGGGCGACTGCACGCTGATCGGCGTCATCAAGCCGAGGGCCCGCACGCGCCAGTCGGGGTTGCGGACCGTGACGATCCGCATCGAGAACGCCTGCTCGGCCGCCTTGCTGTTGACGAAGCGGTCGACAATGTCAGTGACGATCGCCTGCATCGCGGGCGTGTGATAGACGGTGAGCGTTTCGCGCGTGGCGTTGAGAATGCCGACGGTCTCGCCGTGCCACGCCTCGTAGCCGGTCTCGCGCAGGACCCAATCGACGACGCGTTGCTGCGGCTTGGCGTCGGCGGCGAGCCGCTGCGTGTAGGGACGGATGTCGTACTCACGCCATACCTGGCCGGCATCGTTGGGGAGTTTGCCCGAGCCCTTGGAGACTTGCGCCCGACTGACGCTCGGGGACCCGACGGGCGTGAGGCCGCCGTCGGTTGTTGCCGCGCGACCCTGCCCGGAAGTGGCGGCTGGCCGCGACGGAACGGACGCGCCCGAATAAGCGCCGCCGCCGTTGTTCGTGGGCGGCGTCGGCTCGGGTTCGCCGTAACGCACCGGGGTGATCTCGCCGCGGGGTTGCTCGAGCTGCAGCGCGTCGCCGCCGCCCGCAAACGGGGCAGGGGGGCTGACGGACTGCGCCCTAGCGCCCGGGGCAATCGCAAGGGTAACGCCAAGGGCGAGGCAGAGCGTGGCGCCGATCCGTCGGTCCATCCGCAGGTCTCCCGGTACGCAAGCGGGCGGAGCGCGGGTGGCTTCGTGCCACGAGCAACGCGGGGCCCACAGTGAGGGGCCGGATCGTAGGCGCCGGGGCCGGATGGCGGAAGACGGATTGCCCGCGGCGCGTGCTGGCGGCACGGGGCAAGGAGCGACGGCACCGCCGCGGCATTTCCCGGGGTTTTTGGGGGCGCCTTCTGAGAGCCCCAAAAAGGGCCCTAGAACGCGTTCAATCGCCAACTCGACACTCAGGTTGGAGGGACCCCCAAGGTGCGTTGGAAGGGCCCTTTTTGAGCGTCTGGACGGGTGTTCATGACCACGAGGGTTGGGCCGCCCCAAATCGACACGCCATCGCACTTAGGCCCCGGTCAATGACCGGGGGCTAAATGGCGGGTCCGGGGGCTAAATGACCGACTTTCTCCGCATCCCAACGGCGCCCCAGCACGCCCCGATAATCAGCAGCACGCCGGTTGTCGGCTCGGGGACCGCCAGACCGCTAGCGGCGGCGGAGCGGCCGTAGTTGACGGACCACTCGGCGTAACTGCCAATGACGCCGCCGCTGGCGACGCTGTCACGCCACACGGTGTAGTCGGCGGCGTCGACGAGGTTGTCGGAGTTGTAATCGCCCGGAAGGCCGGGGGCCTCGACGTCCCAGCCGATGTCCGCCAGGCCAGCGGCGTCGAGCGTCGTCCAGAACTTCCGGGTGCCGGTGGTGATGGTAGGGTCCATCGCCGCCTCTTGGCTGGTGGAGCTGCCGAAGACGGTGCTCGTGGTGCCGTTGGCCCAGTGGCCCCCCGTGACGGAAGGTTGCGAGTTGCCGTTGGCGGCGTAGGCGTTCGGGCCGGTGAACTTCCCCCCCGACACCAACGCGTTCCATTCGTTCGACGTCCCCATTCCCAGGGCGTGAGCGATCTCGTGCAGCGCCACGGAGTAGAGGTCGTTCTGCCCACCGGTGGGGGAAATCGTGTGGTCGTAGTTCCAGTTGGAAGTGGTGTCGAACGAGAGCATTCCGCCCCAGGCTCCGAAATTGCCAGCGCCCTGGCTGCGGTTGTTGAGGAGCTCGGAGAAGTCGGCGCTGATCGCTTGGATTTCGGCCTGTTGTTCGGGCGTGTACAAGCTGCCCCCGCTGCTGGAGGTAAAGTCGCCGGGGCCGCCGACGCCGAGCGTTGAGCCCGGCAAGTCGCGGGCGCCGACGTACACTCGGAACTCATCGGCCGGGATGGTCGGGTTCGAGATTAGGACCTCGTTCCCGGAGGACGGGTTATCGAAGCGGGCTTGCCAGGTCCAGCTGTAGGTCAGCGGCGTCCCGCCGCCCGGAGGGGTGCTGATGTAGTTGCTGGGCCTGCTGACCTGCGGGAGCGAATCGGTGAGGATCGTCGAGAAGTAGTCCGCCGCGGCTTGCACCGACGAGCGGGCCTTCACGCCGTTGGCGGTAGCGGTGCTGAAGAACGACCCACCCGCGTAGGTGTAGTCGAGCACGATGCTGGCCGCCGGGGCCGCCGCGGCGACCAAGAGCACCGCGGCGAGCGTCGTCGCGCTCGCAAAGGACCGAAGTAGGGGCTTCATCCGCCTGTTCCCGCTGACGAGTAGCGACGCCGATTTGCCGGCATCGAACAAGTATCAGGCTACGGTCCGGGTCGAGATTCAGCAACTAACTCCCTTAATCGGTTGGCGCCACCATAGGTTGGCGCCACCATCGATTAGCGCCACCATCGATTAGCGCAGCCGCCGGCGGACCGCCCCCCCGAGGAGGGCCACGGCGACCGCTGATAGGCCGGGCTCTGGCACGGAGACAACGGCCCCGGCAGCGGTCGCCCCGTAATTGGCGGCCCACTCGGCGTGCGAGCCGACCGGCGCGCCCGCGGCGACGCTGTCCCGCCAGACGGTGTAATCCGCGGCGTTGACGAGGCCATCGTCGTTGTAATCACCGTCGAGTGGGGCAGCGATCACTGTCGCCACCAGCGAGGTCGGGGTCTGCTCGAAGCTCCAATCAAGCCCGCTAGCGAGCGCCGGTCCCATTAAGGCGTCGAACTCGCCGATGAGCGAGCTGGCGGTTAGCAGCGGGAGGCTGACGCCTTCCTCGAGGTCGATTGCCATCGAACCGAGCGACTCGAAGTCGAGCGTCCCGCCAAGCGAGGCGACGCCGTTGACGTAAAGAGCGGCGACCTCTTCGCCGGAGTCGAAATCAACGACGAGTCGCGCCTCGCTCTCCCAAGAGACGTCGCCGATCACCGACGCGCCGGCGCCGATGGCAAGGGCACCGCCTTCGATCGAGATACCGCCCGACGATCGGAGGACTCCGTCGAGCACCGTGACGGTCTGATGGGCAGGGATGGTGAGCGGCGCGCCGGCCAGCGACATCTCGCCGCCCGCTTCGATGCGTAGGTTCGTCGCCGCAGTGAAGTTGCGCATCGCGGCGCCGCTCTCGACGTACTTGCCGCCGTGGACGGTGAAGCTCGGGCCGGCGACGCTCAGCGAGCTGCGGTCGTTAATCAACAGACCTGTGGGGTTCACCACGACAGACCCGAGCTGCATCACGCCCCCCGTCGAAACGGTGAGCGCTCCGCGCGCGTCGGTGACGCTGTTGACCGCGCCGACGGTGGTCGTGCTCGCAGCGGGTTGCGTCAGCGTCGAGCCTTTGACGTTGAGTTCGCCCACGCCCGACGCGGCGGCGGCGGCGATCGACAAACCGTGCACCGTGGCGCTCGAACCGTCGTAAAGATCCAGGCCCGCTCGGCTGATGAGGCTTCCCGAGGGAGCGATCACTAGTGAGCCGAAGTCGCCCGTTGCGCCATCGTCGAGGACAACGACGGTCGAGTCGGTGGCCGTTCCACCGGCGATTGTCGTGGACGACGCCGCAAGGGAACCGCCCTCGACATCGACCTGCGTGCCTGCCACCACCGACAGGGCGCCCTGGGCCTGGAGGTGGAGGTGTGTGCCGACGATTTCCGCCAGTGTCACGTCTCCAGCGAGCGAAACGTTCCCCACGGCGGAGATGGTCGCGTCGGCGAGGCCGTTGGGCCGTAGCGTCACGCCGCCGCGGACGACGTTCAGGTGGTTGATCGCCACCGGGCCGGTCGAGCCGTCGAGCGTGACGGTGTAGGTCCCGAAGAGGTCGAACGTCGCCGACTCGGCGGCCGTGTCCGGCACGTCGGCCGGCGACCAACTGGCGGGCGTGTTCCAGAGGCCATTGGCGACCGCATCCCAGGAACGCGTCTGGGCGCTAGCCGCCGCGGCGATGAGGGATACCGATAGCGAGGCGAAGGCAAACAACCAAGATCGCGACATGGGTGGTTTGCGGGGTTTGGGTGCTTAGGGCTGGCAGGCCCTGCACTCTAATTACCCATCAAACCGAATCCCAACCATTCATGCGGCATTTTCACGGGACGCCGCCACTGTCGGTGACAGCCTTCTGTCACCGTCACGCCCCTAGTGAACCTCTGAGCCGGGGGCGCGAGCCCTCGGTGTGAGGCGCGGGTTGCGCTGCCCACCGAGGGCTAACGCCCCCGGCTCAGACGCTGCGGCGACGCCCGCTCTACGGGGCTTGGCCGAAGATGATCGTCGCGTTGTGGCCGCCGAAGCCGAAGCTGTTGCTCATCGCGGCGCGGATCGGGCGCTGCTTGGGGACATTGGGCGTGTAGTCGAGATCGCACGCCGGGTCAGGGTTTTCGAGATTGATCGTCGGCGGGCAGACGCTGTTCTGGATCGCCTTGAGCGACGCGACCGCCTCGATGCCGCCACTCGCGCCCAGGGAGTGGCCGAGTTGGCTCTTGGTGCTCGAGACGCTGAGCTTGTAGGCGTGGTCGCCGAAGACGCGCTTGATGGCGACGGTCTCGGCCTTGTCGCCGAGCGGCGTGCTGGTGCCGTGGGCGTTGATGTAATCGATGGCGTCGGGGTTGAGGCCGCCGTCCTTGAGGGCCTCGGACATCGCGCGGCCGGCGCCCTCGCCCTCGGGATTGGGCTGCGTGATATGGCCGCCGTCGCCCGACGCGCCGTAGCCGAGCACCTCGCCATAGATCCGCGCGCCGCGGGCCTTGGCGTGCTCGTACTCTTCGAACACCAACGCGCCGGCGCCCTCGGAAAGGACGAAGCCGTCACGGTCGGTGTCGAACGGGCGGCTCGCCTTGGTGGGAGCGTCGTTGCGTTCGCTGAGGGCCCGCATGTTGGCGAAGCCCGCCAGCGCCATCCGCGAGCACGCCGCCTCGGCGCCGCCGGTAATCACCATGTCGGCCGCGCCGCGTTGGATGAGCTTGAAGGCGCTCCCCATTGCGTTGGTGGCGCTGGCGCACGCGGTCGCGACGGCGAAGTTCGGGCCCTTTAGGCCGTAGTGGATCGACACGTGGCCGCTGGCCGCGTTGAGCATCAGCTTGGGGATCGTGAAGGCCGAGACCTTGTCGGGGCCCTTGAGCAGCAGGCGGCCGGTCTGGAGCTCGATCTCGTTGATGCCGCCGACGCCCGAGCCGATCACGACGCCGCAGCGGAAGGGGTCTTCCTTCGCGAAGTCGAGGCCCGAGTCGGTCACCGCGTCGATCGCCGCGACCATCGCGAACTGCGTGAACAGCTCGATCCGGCCGGCGTCCTTGCGGCTGACGTAGCCCTCCATGTCCCAGTCTTGGATCTCGCCAGCGAAGGTGACCTTCATGTCGCTGACGTCGATGTTCTTGAAGGGGTGGATGCCGCTCTGCCCCTCGAGCAGGCCGGACCACAGGGCCTCGACCTTGCGCGCGAGTGAAGTGACGACTCCCAGTCCGGTGACGACGACGCGGCGACTCATTCTTCGCATAGCTCCTCTGGCGTACCCACCGCAATCGGCGGTCGCCAACGACGATCTCACTAGAGAAACCGCCCGCGAGCGGCGTGGCGCGCGGGCGGCGTGGTTCTCAATAATACGCAGCGGGCGAGATCACTCGCCGCCCTGTTCCTTTTCGATGAACGCCACCGCTTGACCCACGGTCTGGATCTTCTCGGCGGCGTCGTCGGGGATGTTGATGTCGAACTCTTCCTCGAGTTCCATGACCAACTCGACCGTGTCGAGCGAGTCGGCGCCCAGGTCGGTCACGAACGAGGTCTCTGGCGTGATCTTGTCCTTATCGACGCCGAGTTGCTCGGACACGATCTCCGTCACGCGTTCCAGCACGCTTGCCACGGTCACTCTCCTTACTGTCGCCTGGTTGTCAGATTTCCCCATGGGGCGAGGCGGACGCCGCCAGCCATGGTGGGGGTGGGCCTATTTGAGGGGCGTTCTCTAAGCCGCTGCCGGGGGGGCAGCGACCTATGCATCGCACCGACGCTGTCAAAGCCTTCGCAGTCATGCGAAGCGTCACAAAATAGAAGGTCTCCGCAAAGCGGGTCAAGGTGGGATGGGGCTTATGCCCAGGGGTTAGGGGCTAGGGACGGGGGACGAGGGGAAGCAGGATGCTTCAATTTTTCCCTCGTCCCTCGTCCCTAACCCCTCGTCCCTGCCGCAGTCAGGCGGCCTAGCAGGTCATTCCTCCGTCGATCACCAGGGTTTGGCCCGTGATGTAGGCGGCGGAGTCGCTGGCGAGGAACAGGACCGCGTCGGCGACTTCTTCGGCTTCGCCCTGGCGTTGCAGCGGGACGACGGCCTTGATCCGCTCCATGACGGCCTCTTCGCCGGCGGCCTCTTTGAGGGCGGCCGTCATGTCCGTGGCGATAAAGCCTGGGCAGATCGCGTTGACGGTAATCTGACGCCGCTTGCTGGCGAGTTCGCGGGCTACGGTCTGCGTGAAGCCGATGACGCCCGCCTTCGACGCGGAGTAGTTGCACTGGGCCTCATTGCCGCGGAGGCCCGACGTGCTGCTGATATTGATGATGCGCCCCTTCTTAGCCCGCATCATCGGGCCCGTGGCGGCGCGGGTGAACAGGAAGACGCTCCGCAGGTTGGTGGCGATGACCGAGTCCCAGTCGTCGTCGCTCATCCGCGGCAGCAGCGTGTCGCGGGTGATGCCGGCGTTGTTGACCATCACATCGACGCGGCCCCACTTCTCGGCGACGCCCTCCACGAGCTTCGTGGCGGCGTCCGAGTCGGCTACGTCGCAGGGAATCGCCTCGGCTGTGCCGCCGCCGGCGGTGATCTCTGCGACCGTCTCGGCGAGCTTGTCGGCGCTGCGGGCGACGCAGGCGACCTTGGCCCCCGCGGCCGCCAGCCGCAGGGCGATCGCCTTGCCGATGCCGCGCGAGGCGCCGGTGACGATGGCGACTTGGTCGGTGAGATCGGCGTTGATGCGGCTGGGCATTGGGGAGGGGACAGGGGTTAGGGGCTTATGGGGGCGCTAGTTGGGAGGCGCTGGGCGCTAGTTGTTGGAGTCCAAGCGAGAACCAGCGTCTAGCGACTCAAAACTAGCGCCTCTTTATGCTTCTACTCCCTCACTCGGGAACTTCCGGTCGATCCGCTTCAGCAGGCCCCGCAGCACGCGGCCTGGGCCGATCTCATAGAAGCTGTCTACGCCGCCGTCGATCATCTGGCGGAGGCTCTTCTCCCAGAGAACGGGGCTCACCACCTGCTTCACCAGCAGCGAGCGGATCTCGTTGGGATCGTTGTGGGCCCGGGCGTCGACGTTCGACACCACCGGCACGCGGGGCGTCACCAGCTCGACTTCGTCGAGCACGGCCGACAGGCGTTCGACGGCGGGCTGCATCAGCGGCGTGTGGAACGCCCCGGCAACGGCTAGGGGAATCACTTTCATGGCGCCCGCCTTCTCGGCCGCCTCGGCGATCCGCTCGCAAGCTGCCGTAGTGCCGGACACAACCGTGTTGCCGGGGCAGAGCAAGTTGGCGACTTGCAGCGTCTCGCCGCCGCGGCATTGGTCGCACAGCTCCTCGACTTGCGGAACCTCCAGGCCCAGGACGCTCACCATGCCGCTAGGAACGGCCTCAGCAGCGTCCTGCATCGCGGCGCCGCGTTCGGCGACCACTTTCAAGCCATCCTCGAACGACAACGCCTCGGCGAAGCAGAGGGCCGTGTACTCGCCGAGGCTTAGGCCCGCGGTGGCGACACAGGCTTCGACGGTCGCCGGGTCGTCCCGCTTGAGCTTCTCGAGGGCCGCCAGGCTCGCCACGTAGAGGGCCGGCTGGCTGTTGACGGTGGCGTCGAGCTGCTCGGCGGGGCCTTCGACGCAGAGCTTCAGCAGGTCGAAGCCGAGCTGCTCCGCAGCGCGGTCGAAGAGCTCACGGGCCGCGGGGACCTCGTCACAGAGGGCGCCCGCCATGCCGACGCTCTGGGCGCCTTGACCGGGAAACAAAAAGGCAGGCTGGGCCATCGGAACGCCTCACGGGGGGCGCCGCTAGAGGACACGGCGCCTCCGACTCGACCGCTTGCGGCTTAGCCCGACAGGGCGAGACGGTTATTGGCTGCCGTTGGGGGGGATCGACTGGAACTCTTCGCGTATTAACGTGGGTCACGACCGACGCGGGCCCAAGCAGGGCCCAACGGCTAGCCGCAGCGTCGCCCGGCGGGGACGCTCGACGGACGGTCAACGATCGCTGGGGCGATCACTCGACCTCGACGACCGTCCGGCCCATGTAGTGGCCGCAGTTGCCGCAGACGACGTGCGAGGGCTTGGCGGCGCCGCAACGCGGGCAGGCCTGCAGCTCACGGGCCTTGAGGAAGTCGTGCGCGCGGCGCTTGCCGGTGCGGGAGTTGGACTGCTTACGCTTGGGAACGGCCATCGGATTCGCCCGGCGATTCGGGGGTGGGAGCCCGCCAGAGGCGGAGGACCCAGTATTTGAGGGGGTGGTTGGTTGCGAGCCCCATAAGGTAAGGGGGCAGGCGGTGGGGTGTCAACGAGTGAAAGTGCGGGGTGGTTGGCGGTATTGGCGGCGTGAGGGGCGGTTCTCTTGGGATGGCGGGCGGTTTGGTGAGGCAACTCCGGGCGCCAACGCGTTCCGGCTCCTTGCCCCTCTTTTGGCGAGCCATGCGTTGGGCGGTGAGCTGGAACGCGTTAGCGCCCGGAGTTGCCCCAGAACACGCTTACGCCCGCAATCCAACCTCTATTGCAACCCCCGCGCGTTGACGCCCCCTCCGCCGGTTCCCTACGATCGCTCGTAGGAACAATCAGGCGTCAGGCCCCACCGCAGCCGAGGAGCGACCCGCGAAATGCCCCTGTACGAAGTCGAGACCCGTGGCCACATCATGATCATGTGGGCCGAGGACACCGACGCGGCCCGTGCGGTCGTCGCCGAGAGTTATCCCAACGAAGAGATCCTCCGGCTCATCAAGCGGCCCCGCGACACCTGGGTGATCTCGAAGGCCGCCCTAGGCATAACGACCAAAGGGAAGCTCGACCCGTGCACGACCGCGCGCGAATGTCTCGCCAAGGCCGAGGGGGACAAGGTCCACGCCATCCGCCTCTTCATGCACGAGAAGGGCGTCGACCTCGATCAAGCCCGCAAGGCCATCGAGTCCAACATGGTGATGGGCTGGTAATCCAGCTGCTTGAGCCGCGCCCGTAAGGAAAGCGGAGCAAGGAAGCGGAGCGGCCCGCGCCACCCAAGCACTCTCAATACCGCGAAGGCGTCGTCGAAGCCGGCGCCTCGGGCTTGGTTGTCGATTCGGTCGGCCGCGTCGCCACGCTCACCGAGGTCGGGTAGGTGCTGGTGCCGCCGGGACGGTATCCACCGGGCGCCGAGGTCAGCTTGATCACCGAACCATTCTCGGCTGGCGTCGTCGAGGCGATCGGCGTCGTCGCAGGCGGCAGGGCCCCGACCGTCGTCGGGTACGGCGACGCCGCCGATGACGTGGACGGGTAGGGGCTCGCCGCCGGGGCCGCCGTGGCGACGCTTCCTGTTGAGGGGTACGTCGACGTTGCGGTCGGCGCCGTGCTGGTCGGCGAAGTCGTCGGGAACGGAGACGCAGCGGTCGGCGATTTCTCCGCCGCGGAAGCCATCGCCTTCGCCGGAGCGGACGAATCGACCGCGTCGAACCAGTTCGACGCAGCCGCCGCGGTCGAAGCCGCGTAACGATCCGCCGCCTGCTGAGCGGTCTGAGCCGTCGTGGTTGCGTTGGACTTCAGGTCCGGGAGGGGCGTCGTCGGCGTGATGCCGTAGCGGTCCTCCCCGGCGGCGGTCGTAGCGGCGGCGACTTGCGGCTTGTAGCCATTAGGGTTGTACGGGCCGGAAGTCCCGGCGGGCGCGGCGCTCTTGGCCGCGGCGGGCGTTACGGGCGTCGAGGCAATCGTCTTTGCAGCAGCGCCTGCCGGGTTCGACGACGGCGAGGTTGGGTACGGCGACCAGTTCGGCGAAGTTGGCGCCGGCTTATTGATGGTCGGCGTCGGCGCAGCGGCGGCGACGGCCTCGAACTTCGGCGCGACGCCCTCAAGCGCCGGCGGTGTTGTCTTGGTGGACGTTGCGACGGCGGTCGGTGCGGCCTTGGCGCCGAGCGTCTCGACCTGCGGCGTCGCGCCACTGGATGGGAGCTGGGCGTCGGTTGCGGCGAGAGCCTCGGCCTCGGCGGCGGGCTTCGACCACGGGTTCCAGGCCCAACGCGAACCACCACCCGACTTGCATCCGGTGCTAGCGGCGGCGAGGACGGCCAGGGCCACGGGGGCGAAACGTGCGATGGTGTTCATAGCTGGCGGTGGAAAGCGGCCAGGTGGGTCGTAACGGCGGCGCGCGGGTACGCGGCTTATCCTTGTTCGCTCGGCAGTTCGGGGCGTAGCGATTGAGCCAAACCCGCCGACTGGAGCGAAAAAACCGCGCACGCTTGCGCGGCGGGACCTTAGTGAGAGGCCGCGGGGGGAGTCAACGGCGGATTACTGTGGGCAAAAAATTAGCCCCCGGTCGAATGACCGGGGGCTAAATGCGTGTTGATAACCAATACAAGGCAAAGAACTGCGTAGAGATCGAGCCCCGCTTGCGCGTTCCCTAGTGCCCCGTCCCTATGCCCCTAACCCCTCAGCAACTCAGCCCTTCGCCGCCTTGTATAGCTCCGCGACCTTCGCCCAATCCACCACGTTCCAGAACGCGGTGATGTAGTCGGGGCGCTTGTTTTGGTACTTCAGGTAGTAGGCGTGCTCCCACACGTCCAGGCCCAGGATCGGCGTGCGGCCGTCCATGTAGGGGTTGTCCTGGTTCGGGGTGCTTTCGACTTGGAGCTTGCCGTCCTTCGCGACGCTCAGCCAAGCCCAGCCGCTGCCGAAGCGGTTGGCGGCGGCGGCGGCGAAGTCTTCCTTGAACTTGTCGAAGCCGCCCAGCTCGGCGTCGATCGCCGAGGCAAGGTCGCCCGAGGGCTTGCCGCCGCCCGAGCCGCTGAGCGTGACCCAGAACAGCGAGTGGTTGGCGTGGCCGCCGCCGTTGTTGCGGACCGCGGTGCGGATGTTCTCGGGAACCGAGTTGATGTTGCGGCAGAGGTCCTCGATCGACTGCTCGGCAACGCCGGCGCCTTCGAGGGCGGCGTTGACCTTCGTCACGTAAGCGGCGTGGTGCTTGTCGTGATGGATCTCCATCGTCTTCGCGTCGATGTGGGGCTCGAGCGCGTCGAAGGCGTACGGCAGGTCCGGGAGGGTGTAAGCCATAGTGGCGAGACTCCTATGATCGGGATGGTTGCAGGCCGGGCGCCCTGAGCGAGCGGCGGCCAGTTGGGGGCGAGTAAAGAACCCCCGCCAGAGCGTGGGGCCATGTCCCTGAGCCTAACGCAATCCCCGCGCCAGCGCGTAGGGTCCGCTGTGCGGACCGTGGGTATGAGTTTGGCCCCGACAGCCGAGCTCACTTAGCGATAGACGGCGAGCCGGGAGCGTCAGCGACCGGAGTTGAACGACCGGGCGACTCAACTGTGGCGCAACTCCAGTCGCGGACGCTCCCAGCTCGCCTGAAGATTACGCGCCCATTCCCTCAAGCAACTGGGCCAGATGCCGGCGCTGGGCGTCGAGCGAGGAGAGTTGCTCGCGCAGGGTTTCGGCTAGCTGGGCCGTCTCCGTGAGCGTTTCCCGAGTGGCGTGTCCCGCATCGCGGCGCCGTTCGGGGACGGACACCGTTGCGAACGCCTCGTCGAGCGCGGCCTCAGCGACAGCCGCAAGCGTCGATTGCCGGGCGAGGCGCAGTCCAGTGGGTTCCGTCGTGTAGGGCATCGTGCTCGATGGGGCGGCTAGGTCGTGGGCTCGGACTCGACGGTCGCTTCCTTCGCCATCAGGTACGCCTGCAGGCTGCTGAGCAGCTTGCGGGCGCGGTCGACAACCTTGGCCTTTGAGCGATCGCGGTCGCGGCGGGGTTGGATTTTTACATTGGCGTAAGTGTGGACGTACTTGCCCGCGGCGAGGCCCGAGTTGTTCACACGCTCGATGTGGGTCTGCGTGAGCTCGATCTCGACGACGAAGCTGATCGCCTGGTCGGCGTCGCGGCGGTTGCCGCCGGCGGCGGCCTCTTCCGTGATAAGACGGATGTAGTTCTCGCTCGTCTTGACGATCTCGGCGTCACGGTCGGCGATGAAGCCGCGGAGCTTATCGACGGCGAGTTCGATCGGCACGTTGGTCACGAGGCGCGTCTCGATCAGGGCGCCGCTGCCTCCGGTGATCGAGCCGAGAAACCATTTGCCGATTCCCCCCCAACCCGCCTTGGACGCATTGTCGGTCTGCATGCCGTCACCCAGTTGAACGACTTGATTGCGCCCCTGATCCTTGGCCTGCAGCAGGGCCCGATCGGAGCGGCGGAGGAGGGTTTCGGGCGTGTCGCCCGGCTGCAACTCGGTGACGCCAAAGCTGGCGGTGATCTGCTTGCCCCCGAGATACGAGTGGGGCGTCTCGGAGAGTTTCTTGCGGATCGCGTCGGCGCGTTTGGCGGCGGTGGCGTTATTGCAGTCCGCGCAGAGGATCGCGAACTCCTCGCCGCCGTAGCGCGCCACGAGGTCGCCCGCGCGGCACATCGACTTCATCAGGTTGGCGAACGTCATGATCGCCTCGTCGCCCGCCTGATGGCCGAACGTGTCGTTGATGCTCTTGAAGTGGTCGATGTCGGCCATGATCAGGCTGCACCGCAAGTCGGTGTCGAGGTGCGCCTCGACGAACGCGGCCAGCATCCGATCGAACTCGCCCCGGTTGGCGACTTGCGTCATCGGGTCTTTGGTCATCTCGGCGTGCAACGCTTGGCAACGCTCTTCGAGCGACGCCTCGCTCGACACGTCATGCATCATCACCGCCGCGCCGACAAAGTGTCCGGGCCGACCCGTGCTGCTCACCGGGATGATGTGCATATCGACCGTGACACTCTGGCCGTTGCGGCCCATCACACTGATCCGTTCCAGCGCCTGGAGGCCGTCGCTGAGGGCCTTCTTGATGGGGCAGGCGATGTCGTCGATCAGGTTGCCGCTCGAGCTGGCCATGTCCAAGAGCGACGGCGTCAGGGCTTTGCCCAAAGCGGCCGACGCGCCGACGCCGGTGAGTTTCTCGGCGCCCGTGTTCCATTGGGTGATCACCCGCTGGCTGTCGATGAACACGACCGCGTCGTGCATGTTGTCGATCAGCTTCGCGGTGAACAGGTCTCCCTCGCCCACGGGCGCGGCTTCGGTCGGAGTTACCGATTCGCGGTGCGTGTGCTTCCACGGCATGCGGATGCCGGAGACACTCCCAAGCCAGCGGGCGGAAACGTCGGCCTCCAGTTGGCTCTGGTCCTGCGTGAACAGGTCGCAGAAGCTCTGCACGAGGTCGGGGTCGAACTGCGTGCCAGCTTGTTCGTAGAGGGTGGCGATCGCCCGTTCCCGCGACCGCGCGGGGCGATAGACCTGGTCGGTCGTCATCGAATCGAACGCGTCGACAATGGCGATCATCCGCGCGACGAACGGCGTCTGGTCGCCCTTTAGCGAGACGCTGCGGTGCGTGCCATCGAACCAGGCCGACGCCGCGGCGACGCCCTCGACGATCTCGTCCGGCGCGCCGGCCGCCCAGAGGATGTGCCGCGAGGCTTCGCGGCTGGAATCGATGATCTCAAGCTCGATGTCGGTGAGCCGGCCGGGTTTATTGAGGACGATGTCGGGGACGCCGATCTTGCCGACGTCGTGCAGCAGGGCCGCCGCTTCGAGGTGCGTGCGGAGCTTGTCGGGCATCTCCAGCGCCGCGGCCCAGGCGCTACAGCTGATGGCGACTCGCAGGCTGTGGTCGGCCGTACTCGGGTGCTTGCAGCGCAGCGCAGTAAACAGAGACGAGGCCATGCCGAGCCGGCCTTCAACGAGGCGGTGCTGCTCGGCGGCGCCAGCGGCGCGTTGCTCGGGACTGCTCTTGCCGTGCGAGACGGCCGCGGCATCGACGGACCGCAACAGCGAGCCGATGTCGGGGCCCGCGGGCGAATGCTCGCTGGCGCCCTGGCCCACGCTAGCAGCGGGAGCGTTATCGATGGGCAGGGCGGTGGAAGACATTGGGGACCGAGCTAGCGCAGGGATCGGGACGCTAAAGGCTAGGTCACGCTCTCGGGGGGTCTCGGTTCGTTACGCCTCTTGCGAAGGATCGTCGCGCCGATCCGCAACCAAGCCCGGCCTAATCGGCACAACCGGACCGCGTAGGACTCGCTGGCGCCGGCGTCGAGGGATCGCCTCACGCCGCCGCCGCCGCTGACCGAAAATCCAATTGCCGGGCAGGGAGCCCGTCCTTCCTATTCCGCCACGGCGCCGTCTTGTGCGTCGCCAAGGCCTTGATTGCCGTCACGTGCGAGGGATCGCCGCATGACCTCTTCGACCCGCACCGGTCGACGTCGCCGCTTGCTCCATGAAGGGGCCTCCGCCCCAACAACCGTCGTCGACGGTGACCAGCCCGCCGGCGTCCAAGTCCGATACACGCCCCCATCCGACAGCGCAAGCTTCGCGTTGGCGTCACGGGTGCTGCCCCGCACGCCGATGGCGCTCACCACCCTGATGGCCGGACTGCTCGGCGCGACGGCTCTGGTGGGTTGGATGAGCGGCGTCGGCGCGACGACAGCGGCGGCTGATTCCTCGCTCGCCTTGCTGCTGAACCCCGAACGCCCCGGCTCGCTCGCCGCTTGGTGGGAGGCGTGCCTGTGGCTCGCCGTCGCCGGGCAGTGCGTGGTGCTGTTCGGCATGCGTCGGCACCGGACCAGCGACCTGCGCGGCTCGTACCGCTGGTGGCTGTTCGCCGCCGCCGTCGCGACAGGCATGAGTCTCTGCTCGGCGACGCACGCCGGGACCGCCTTTGCTTCGCAGGCCGCTTCGGTCACCGGGTTCTCGCCGATCGGCGGCGACCTGATGTGGAAACTGATCCCCGGCGGACTGCTCGCTTTGGGCGCCGCGGTCTGGACCGTGATGGAAGTCCGCGAATGCCCCGCCGCCGCGACGTTCGCCGGCGCCACGGGCGGGGCGGTCGTTGTCGCGTTGGCTTCGTCAGCGGGCTTTGTGCCCTCGCTCGGCCCCGCGCTGACGCCAACGGTGATCGGCGCCATCTCCACGACCGCGGCCGCGGTGACGACGCTAGGCATGCTGCTCGCTTACGCGCGGCGCATCGTCCGTGAGACCCACGGCGAAGTCGCGCCACCGGTCGTCGTCAAGAAGCCCAGCGAGGCCGTGAAGGCCTCTGCCTTGGAACTCGACGACACTCCCGAACAAGAAGCATCCCACGACGAGCCGGTCCGCCAATCGGCCGCCCTGAAGAAGCATTCGACAGCTGTTTACAAATCCGAAAACGAAGAGGAACCGGCGTCCGGCAAGGGTAGCGCCATGAGGAAATCCAAACGCGAATTGTCCCGCCCCAAGCTGGCGGAAGAAACGGCCCCCGATTCCAGCCGCTGGGTCAGCGGCGCCGAGGACTTCGAAGAGAGCTACGACGACGAAGCCCCGCAGATGCGCAAGCGCACCAAGGCCGAACGCAAGGCCCTGCGGCGTGAGAAGCAGCGTCGGGCTGCGTGACCGGGTTGGAGGTCGTCGGTGGGTAGGAGCCGGGCCGGTCCGCCGGGTACCTTAGCGGCTTGCCGCTTCGCGCCCGTCCGACCCTCTCTCCGATGCCGATGACCGTCCGCACCCGCTTCGCCCCCAGCCCGACCGGCTTCCTGCACATCGGCGGCGTCCGCACGGCGCTGTTCAACTGGCTGTTCGCCCGTCAGCACGGGGGCCAGTTCCTGCTCCGCGTCGACGACACCGACCAGCAGCGCAACGTCGAGGCGGCGCTCGCGCCGATCCTGCACGGCTTCGAGTGGCTCGGCCTCGATTGGGACGAAGGGCCCGTTGAAGGCGCCGACAAAGCGTCCAAGGGCGATCACGGCCCCTACTTCCAGTCGCAGCGCTTCGAGCATTACACCGACGCTGTCGAGCGGCTGATCGCCTCGGGCGCCGCGTACCGCGACTACGCCCGCCCCGAAGAGGTCCAGGCCGAGCGCGAAGCCGCCGAGAAGGCGGGCGAGGCGTTCGTCTACAGTCGTAAGTGGCGGGCCGAGACCGACGCCGACCGCGCACGCTTCGAGGCCGAAGGCCGTGAGGCGGTGGTGCGACTCCTGATGCCGCGCGAGGGGACGCTCGTCCTCAAGGACCTGGTGCGCGGCGAGGTCCGCTTCGACTGGGCCCGCGAACAGGACCACGTTATCCAGCGCGCGGACGGCTCGCCTATCTATCACTTGGCGTCGGTGGTCGACGACGAGCTGATGCGCATCAGCCACGTGATCCGCGCCGAGGAGCACCTCTCCAACACGCCGCGGCAGGTGTTCATCGCCCAGTCGCTCGGCTACACGCCGCCGGAGTTTGCGCACCTGCCGTACGTCGCCGAGCCGGGGAGCAAGAACAAGCTCAGCAAGCGGAAGCTCGACAAGTACCTGAAGAACCGCGACTTCGCCGCCCTCAACGAGAAGGGCCAGCAGATCGCGGGACGCCTCGGGCTAGAAACGTCGGCCGAGACGTTCAACCCGGTGATCGTCGATTTCTACGAACAGATCGGGTTCCTCCCCGACGCGATCCTCAACTACCTCTTGCTCTTGGGTTGGTCGCTCGATGATTCGCGCGAAGAGTTCACCCGCGCCGAGATGATTGAGCATTTCACGCTCGACCGCGTCAACAAGGCGCCGGCGAGCTTCGACCCAGCGAAGCTGACGGCCTTCCAAGACCGCGCGATGCAGCAGGTCCCCGCGAAGCAGAAGACGGCGCGCTCTGTCGAGATGCTCAAGACGGCGCGGCTGGTGACCGACCCGCCGGCGTGCGACGTCGGGCCTGTGGTGGCGGGGATCGTCGCGGCCGCCGGCGACCGCATTAAGGTCTACGGCGACATCCTCGACTACGACGACTTCTTCACCGCCGACGACCAGCTCACCTACGACGAGAAGGCGTGGCAGAAGCGGCTGGTGAAAGACGCCGCCGCCGGGCCGCTGCTCGCCAAGTACCGCGACGAATTGGCAAAGACCCCCGACGCCAGCGCCGCCGACCTCGAAGCGGGCCTCAAGGCGTTCTGCGAAGCCCAGGGCATCGGCATCGGCCAGATCATCCACGCCCTCCGCGTCGCGACGACCGGCAAAGCGGTCGGCTTCGGCATGTTCGAGACGCTCGAGCTGCTCGGCCACGACCGCCGCCTGGCGCGCATCGATCGGGCCCTCGCCAAGCTCGGCAACTGAGTAGGCGTTAGCCGTGGGCGGTAGCCCTCGGTAGAGCCCTGATACCCGCCGTCCACCGAGGGCTTCCGCCCACGGCTAAGACCCGGCGATAACGGAGTCTGTCGCTTGGGTGACAAACTGCTGTCACTCCCCCAAACCCGGCTTTCGCCCTTTTTTCTGGAGCAGGCCCCTGCGGCAAATTAGCGTGCCACGCGGAACTGAGGAGGTCGTTGCAACGAACCCTTCCGCGCGCTCAACGCCATGCCTACCCGATCGCCGTCAGGCAAAACCCCGACACGACTCGACGAAGCCCGCCGGCTCGAAAAGCTCTCGCAAGCCGAGTGGCGTCGCCGCCGTGCGGAGGTCGCCCGCCTGATCGCCGCCGGCGAAGAAGCGGCGGCCCGGCGGCTGCTAGCCGAGATCGGTGAGAGCCCGCCGGAAGACCGGACGAAAGAGCAGCCTAAAGCGGCGGCGCAGCCGCTGTGGGAGGGGTCTCCTGACCCCGATGACGCGCTGCCAACCGTAGCGGCCAAGAAGCTGAAATCGGCGTCGGGAGACGCCTCCCACAAACCGACACTATCGCCGAGTCTTGCGTCACGAAAGACGCCCCCGCCCAAACCAACTTCATGCGAGCCGGGAAGCGTCAGCCCCCGGAGCAAACCGCCGAAACGTATCGCTTCAAAAAGCACCGCCCCCAAGCAAGCGGCCCCCAAGAGCGTCACCGCGAAGCTCAAATCGGCCCGCCGTCCCAAACGCCGCCGCCGGCCCAAGACTTGGCTCGCCTGGGTCCAGAGCCGCCCGCCGTGGGCGACGAGCCTGGCGGCTCACAGCGCGATGCTAACCCTCTTCGCGATGTTCACGTTCGCCACCTTCGGCGAGCAAGGCTTCACCCTCACCGCCACGTTCGACGACAGCGACTCGTGGGAAGATATCTCTAGCGAGGTGACGCTTACGAGTTTTGAGGCGCCGACCGAAGCGGAGGCCGAAGCTCCCGCCGAGCAGGTCGCCGACCTCTCAGCGAATCTTGAGCTGGAGTCGCTCGTCGAACCCGCCCAGTTCTCGGCTGAGTTATCGAACGTCAGCCTGCTCGGGCAAACGCTGAGCGTCTCCGCCGAGAGCCTGATGGCCGCCGTCCCCGGCGGCGGCGATTCCACCGACACAGGCCAGGCCGATGGGGAGGGCGAGGCTGAAGCCTCAGCCGCGGGCGGCAGCCCCCGCCCCGGCGGCGGCCCCGGCAAGGTCAGCTTCTTCGGCGCCGAAGCCGAGGCCCAGCGCATCGTCTTCGTCGTCGATAACTCCGGCAGCATGCAGCACGGCCGCATGCAGATGACGATCCTCGAGCTGGCCGCGTCCATCCGTCGGCTCTCACAGAGCCAGGAGTTCTACGTCGTGTTCTTCAGCGACCAAGCGTACCCGATGTTCTACCCCAAGAGCGTCATGGAGACCCTGCCAGCAACGCAGGAGAACAAGAAGGCGGCGATGAAGTGGCTCCGCACTGTCGAGATGTGCCTCGGCGGGCGCCTCCTCGACGCGATGGACTTCGCGGTGGGTCTGAAGCCCGACGTGGTCTTCTTGCTTACCGACGGCGATATCCGCAGCCCGCGCGTCATCGAACGGATGACCGCCGCGGAGTCGTGGGACTTCCCGATCCACACGCTCGGCATGGGCGCAAGGACGCCGCAGCACGCCCAGGTCCTGCAAGCGATCGCCGACGCCAGCGGCGGCACGGCACGGCCGGTCCTGGCCGACCCGCGGGCGGTCGCGCAAGCCCGGGCCCGGCCGATCCCCTACCACAACAAGCCGGGAACTGTGTGGGGGAGTGCGGTGCGGCCGTGGGAGCCGTGATCGAGCTCTGCAAGAAGTGAACCACGACGGACACGACGTACTCTTCGACGGGGCAACACTGTCCCGCTATTGATCCGTCGTGGTCGTCGATTCCGTTGTGGTGATTAACCTCAATCTCGACCGCGGCCGCGACCGCGGCCACGATCACGCCCCCGACGGCTATCGCCCCCTCGGCGGTCGCGGTCATTGTTGTTCCCCGCCGACGCGGCGCCTTCGCCGGTGAGCGCGCGAGAGAGCGCTTGCCGCAGTTCGTTGCTGGCGAGCCCCCCTTCGAGCTGGACCACCTGGACGGTCGTCGTCGGTCGCGCCTGTTGGTCGATGTCCTCGATCGTCTCCAGCACGCTGTCGAAGACCTCGCTCCGCGCCGAGACGATCACCACGTTCGCCGCGTCGTCCGAACCGAGCGACAAGACGCCGCCGAAGGGGATGCCGGCCGGCTCGGTGGGGTCGCCCGCTGCATGCTGGATCCGCGTCAGGTAACGCAGGCTCGTGCCGCTAGCCTTTTCCTCCTCGGTGTCGAACTCGCGGTCGCCCTTGCTGAGGAGGTCGCGATAGACGTCCTTCAACGCCGAGACCACCACCGACGCTTTAGAGAACCGCAGCTTCACCGTCGCGGTGCGGCGGGTGAGGATGCGGTCGTTCACTGGCTGGCGGTCCCAAGCATTGATCAGCCGTTCCATCTCTTCCAGCTGCGCCGCGGTGGCGTTAGCCACCAGGATCGAACTGCTCCAGTCATCCGCCAGGAACCGCAGCGGCTTCCGCCGCGAGAGTCGCACAGGCTCGGGTTCTTTGTCGCTGTTGCCGCCGCGCATGCGTCCCCACCAGTCAAGGATCGGCTCGTCATCGTCCTCGGCGAGAAAGTCTTTGAAGTAGGTCTCGAGGTTGTAGACGATGTCGTCCGGGGTGCGGTTCTTGACGTGGAACACCTCGTACTTCGCGGGCTCCGGCGCCAAGTCTTCGACGAGCTCCTGCAACCGGTCCAGCGCCGCGGTGTCGTCCGATGCGATTACCAGTCGGCCCCGCTGATCGACTTGCACGGTGACCGGCGATGAATCGTCAGACGCTTCGGCGTCACGCTTGGATTGCTGCGTTGGCTCGGCGTCCGTAGGTTTGCTCCCGGTCGTTGTGGTGAGCAGACGGAAGGGGGTCGGGTTGGTCACGACGGCAACCGTACCGCGCGTCGGCTCCTCCTTGTCATCGTCGTCATCGTCGTCATCACCGTCGTTATCGTCATCGGCCGGTGCGTCTTCTTCCGGCGCCGGTGGGATGACGAGTTCCGTGCCGCCGCCGACGGCGGGCCACGCCGCTTTGATCTGATCCAGGAGGCGTTGTGTCTCGTCGGGGTCCAGCGCGTCAAACACGCGGACCCGGCGGTTGTCGCCCCCTTCGCCGAGCGGTTCGCCGAGCTTGACCAGGAGGTCGCGCACCTCATCAAGTTGCTGCGGCGTGCCACGGGCGATGAGCCGGTTGTTCTCGATGTCGGCGTCGACACGGAGCAGCGTCTCGGGCTCCTCGGGCTCTTGGTTGCGGCGGCCGCCAAAGACATAGAACGGGTAATCGTTGTTGTTGTCTTTCTTCTTCGGCTTCTCGATGATCAATGACTGGATGGACCCTGCGACCGCCTCGGCCGGCAAGCGGCGGAGCCAGAAGACTTCGACTTGCGTCTCGGATCCGTCCAGCTGTTCGATCAGTTCTGCGATCTTCTCGTGGTCCGCGTCTGATGCACGGGCGAAGATCGTCTTGCTGTCGGAGTCGCCGCGTAGCTCGGCGCGGGGGCTGAGGTTGCCGATCTCTTCGAGTGTGGTGATCACGGCGTCGGGGCTGATCGTCTTGAGGCGGTACTGCTCGAGCGTCCGCACCATCGGGCCGTCGTCGTCTGCCGCGGCGGCGCCGCCGACGGGGATGTCGAGCGCCTTGATGGTGCGTTCGATGACCCGCATCTCGGCTTCGGGGGCGTTGACGAGGACGCTGTTCCGCTGGCGGTTGTAAGCGAGGTAGACCGGCGGCCCATCCTTCTTGAGCATCTGCGTCACGTCCTTGCCGCGCTGCGCTAACTGCTGCATCAGCTGCATCTTCTGCTGCTGCATCTGCAACTCCATCTGGCTCGGCCGGCTGTTGGGGTCGAGTCCCAGCACCACATACAGCGTGTCGATCACCGACGCCGCTTGGACGTACTGCAGCACGAACTCCCGCGGCACAGCGCGCCCCTCGACCGCCAGCCGCTCGGCGTTGAGCAGCGCGCTGACCATCCGCAGGTTGGCCACGGTGTCGATCATCAGCAGCCGCTTCGTCGCGGCGAGCGGCAGCACCTTGGCGTTGGGGCTCAGCGCCTGCTTTACGTCCTCGACGGCCTTCGTGACGTCGAGGCCCTCGGGGAGCTCGATCGACAGCTTCACCAAGTCGTGCGGCAACAGGTCGTAGAGGTCTTCCTCGGTGACGCGGGGCACGAGGCTCGGATCGACCGCGTCGAGCTTCACGACGCTGAGCACCTCGCCCGATAAGAGCAGCGCGTAGCCGCGTGCTTGCAGGTGGCGGTTGATCAGGTCCCGCGCCTCGTCGAGCGTATACGAGCGCTGCGTCGTGAGGTTGAGGTAATCGCTCGGCAGCTCGCGCCAGTCGAGCGACAACTCGCTAACGTTCGCCAGCCATTGCAGCACGTCGGCCCACGACTGGCCGTTGAACGAGAACGTGATCCGGCCGCTGGCGTCGGGCTTGGCGTCGAGCTCGCGCGGGTCGGCGGGCTTGGGCGGCTCGTCGGGGCGTTTGACGGCGCCGTCCTTCTTTTCTTCGTCTTTCTTATCTTTGTCGTCGTCCTTCTTCTCCCCTTCTTCCTTCTTGTCCTTGTCGTCGGACTTCGATTGATCGCCGGGGGGCTGGCCGGGTTGAGCGCCGGATGGCATGGCCATGCCCGGGGGGCGACCGCCACGGAACGGTTGCCCCTGAATCACCACCCCCGGCGGCTGCGCCAAAGCACGATCGTCGGCGAACAGCCCCAAGGCGATCACCGCGATAAACCCCGTCGTGGCGACGAGTAGGTTCTTGTAACAGGGACGCGCAGCCGGCATGCCTTTCTCCGTTCCGTACCCGTGGGGGGGCTGAGGCGACAAACCTCTAGCTTAACGAGAGAGCGCGTCCGACCCCAAACGATGTCTAGGAAAATGCCCAGCAAAGAGGGGGTAAAGGGCCGCCAGCGTGGGCCGCTTTACGGCCGGGCGTCCCAAGGCGCCGTCAAGGCCGAGGCCCCACCAGCGGTGACGCCCACCACGAAAACCCCATCCTCTGGGGGCCTGCCGTCGAGAATCGGCTTCAAATACGGGAAAGCCGCCGCCAAGTCATCGCGGGCGTCGTCCCAGGCGATCGCCCTAGCGAAAACGGTCGTCGGGTCGCCTTCGTCCGGCGCATCCTCGGAGGCAACCTGCGCAGCGATGGCGTCGTCGATGGCGTCATCGCCGAGCCAACCGCGGGCGATCTCGCCGCCCAGCTCGTCTTCGCAATCGACCAGCACAACAATCGGCGCGGCGACGCCCGCCTCCACGGCCTCGTCGTAGGCTTCAAACACCAGGGGGAGCGCGCTCTCAACGAGCGACTGCTGCAACTCTAGCGGATCGTCTGCGGGGCTCATGCGCCGCAAGAGACTCGAACAGCAGGCCCTACGCAAGTGGGTGTAGCGCCTACGAACGCGTAGCAAGCCTAATCGCCGCTAAGCTGCGGTGATCCAACAGCGGCGCTAGGCGTAGCGAGATCGTGGCGTAGCCACGTCGAGACCGCCAAAAAACAAGCCCGGCCCCGTCACGGCGACGGGGCCGGGCTTTTTCAATTACATGCTTTGAGCACACATGGGGTGATCAAGTCCCTAGTGTGTCGAAGCAGGTGGTGGTCGCATCAGCGACCCGCCGGTCGCTTCAGGCCAGACCACCGGGCTGGCTAGGGAAACAGTCGGTCAAGGTACCACCTCCTTCTTACTGGTGCCGGCCGAGCGGGCGTGAATGCCAGAGACACTCCCGCGGGGCCCTTTCGTTTGTCGCGCCGCGTTAGCACGACCTCGATGCCTCTAGCTTAATCGGCGTCCCCTTCGGAGGCATCAGAGATTTCTCCGGAAGAAACGTCGATCCACAGAGTTTCTGACGCTGCTATCGCCAAAAAGTTCGCGCAAAAGCTCAGGATTTCGGCGCCGGCTGCTTGAGTTCGCGGCGCCGGCAACTCTCAGCGGTCGCACTAGCAGGGTTGGCGAACCCTCGGTAGTTGGTGGGGGTCTTCACCCGTTCCACACAATTCTCGATCACGCCGGTGAATCGGTTGGCGGGTCGCTAGGGGCGCGGAGGCTTATCAGCCGCGGGGCCTCAGCCCCCGGTTCGGGACCTTCCTTATCATTCCATTATGAACCGCAAGCAACTCGAAAAACTCGGCGTCCCGCCGGCGTGCGTGCCCGTCGCCATCCGCTGTCTCTCGACCGCGGCGGAGAAGGGAACCGGCTTCGGCCTCAAGGGGAAACGCGCGAAGGAGTCGATCACGGCGCTGCTTGCGGACGCCGACGCGTTCGCGGCCGACCCCGTGTGGGCCGACTTCGCCGCGGCGCTGAAGGAGCACCACGACGAACGCGTGGGCGAACCCGATCGGCCGCCGGTTCACTACACGGCTTGGGAGTGCCCAACGGCGGAAGACGCCATCGATCCCGGCGCGCACGACCAGATGCGCGCGGCGTGTCGGGTCCCGTCGGCGGTCGGCGCTGCGCTGATGCCCGACGCGCATATCGGCTACGGCCTGCCGATCGGCGGCGTGCTCGCTTGCGAGAACGCGGTCATCCCCTACGCGGTCGGCGTGGACATCGCTTGTCGCATGAAGCTGTCGGTGCTCGACATGCCGGTCGAGTCGCTTGCGACGCGTCGCAACGCCTACCGCGAATCGCTTGAGAAGGGGACGCGCTTCGGCGTCGGCGTCGAGCACACGCCGCGGCAGCAGCACGACGTGATGGACCTCGACTGGAATGTCACCCGCATTACGCGCGAGAAGAAGGACACTGCCTGGAAACAGCTCGGCACGAGCGGCTCGGGCAATCACTTCGTTGAGTTCGGCGAGCTGGTCGTTGACGAACGCTCGGATGACCTTGGACTCGACCCGGGACGCTACGTCGCGCTGCTCAGCCACAGCGGCAGCCGCGGCGCCGGGGCGGCCGTGTGCAGCACGTACAGCCAGATCGCGCAGCGCCTGTTGCCGAAACGTTACGCGGAGTTTGGTCGCTTGGGTTGGCTGTCGCTCGACTCCGAAGAGGGGCAGGCTTACTGGGCGGCGATGAACCTGATGGGCGAGTACGCCGCGGCGAACCACGCGGTGATCCATCGCCTCGTCGCCAAGCTCCTCGGCGCCCACGTCGTCGGCGGCGTGGAGAACCACCACAACTTTGCCTGGAAAGAGACGCACAACCCCGATGGCCGTGGCGAACGCGAGGTGATCGTGCATCGCAAGGGCGCCACCCCGGCGGCGGCGGGCGAACTCGGCGTGATCCCCGGCTCGATGGGGACGCCGGCGTTCGTTGTCCGTGGCCGCGGCGTGGCGGCGAGCCTCAAGAGCGCGTCGCACGGGGCCGGACGTCGCATGAGCCGCCGCCAGGCGAACGACACCTTCCGCTTCGGCGCCGAGCAGAAGCGGCTCGCTGCCGACGGCGTCGAGGTCCTCGCCGCCGGCGCCGACGAAGTGCCGGGCGTCTACAAAGACATCCACGCCGTAATGGCCGCGCAGCAAGACCTTGTCGATGTGCTCGCCCGCTTCGAGCCCCGCCTGGTAAAGATGTGCGGCGACGGCAGCCGGGCGGAGGACTGAGGCTAGAGGCTAGAGGCTAGAATGCGGTTGGCGATCGCTCGTCGTGCTTCCTACAAACCTCCAGCCTTAAGTCGCTAGCCTCTAGCCTCTCCACTTATGACCCCCGAAACCTCCTACATCTGCGGCGAGTGCGGCGAAGAAATCGTCGTGCCGATCGACCTCTCCGCCGGGCGGGTACAGGAGTACGTCGAAGACTGCCCTGTCTGCTGCCGACCCAACGTGATCCGGGTCGAGATCGGTCCGGAGGGGGAGACGCGGGTTTGGTCGGAGTTGGAGTGAGGAAAAGAGGGTAGAGCTTGGAGGCGAGAGGCTAGGGATGCGCCGCCAACCCGATTACCCTAGCCTCTAGCCTCTTACCTCTAGCCTCTCCTTGCTCATGCCCAAGCCCATCACCTTCAAGCCCGGCTCGAAGATCAAACTTGCCGATATCGATCCGCGCCACGTCGAGGGCGATTGGACCAAGGAGTCGGCGCACGAGCGGATCAAAGAGAACACCGAGCGCTCGCGCGACTTGGCTTACCGGCTCTACGCCGAGAACCGGCGGGCGCTGCTCTTGGTGCTGCAAGGGATGGACACGGCGGGCAAGGACGGCACCATCCGCACCGTGATGACGGGGATCAACCCGCAGAGCTTCCATATCCAGTCGTTCAAGCAGCCTAGCCCCGAAGAGCTCGACCATGACTTTCTGTGGCGAATTCACAAGTCGGTCCCGCGGCGCGGCGAGATCGGCATCTTCAATCGTTCTCACTACGAAGACGTGCTCGTGGTGCGGGTCCACAACCTCGTTCCGGAGGATGAATGGAAGGGGCGCTATGAGCGGATCAACGAGTTCGAAAGGCTGTTGGTTGAGGGTCGAGTGACCATGGTGAAGTGCTTCCTGCATGTCAGCAAGGAGGAGCAACGCGAGCGGCTGCAGGCGCGGCTCGACAACCCTGACAAGCGTTGGAAGTTCAGCTCGGGCGACCTCGCCGAACGGAAGCTGTGGGGAAAGTACCAGGAGGCTTACGAGGACGCCCTCGAGAAGTGCAACACCGAGCACGCCCCGTGGCGCATCATCCCCTCGGACCGCAAATGGTACCGCAATCTCATCGTGAGCGAGCTCGTCAAAGACACGCTCGAAGCGATGGACCCGCAGTTCCCACCCAGCGAACCGGGCCTCGACGGCGTCGTCGTTGAGTGAAGCCGCCTTACCTCTCCTTGTGGGAGGCGTCTCCAGACGCCGATGACGCGCACCACGCCGACTACGGCCTGTCTTCAAGTAGAATCAAAAAGAAGAAGAGAACCACGGATGACACGGATAGCACGGATGATGCGGCGTCCAACCCATCCGTGAAATCCGTGAAATCCGTGTCATCCGTGGTTCAATAATTCCGATTGCTAGTCCGTCAGACTTCGCCGCCAAGGAGGGCGATCGTGTCCATCGTTGAAGAAGCGATTCGTTCGGCGAAGCGATTGTCGAAGGCCGCCAGCGCTTTGTCGTTCGACGCGCCGGTGACGCATGTCTACAACCCGCTCGCTTACGCTTGGAAGCCGCACGAGGCCTACTTGCGGCGGCTGAACCCCAAGGGTGTGCGGGTGTTGTTCCTCGGGATGAACCCTGGGCCGTGGGGCATGGCGCAGACGGGCGTCCCCTTTGGCGAGGTCGCGTCGGTGCGCGATTGGATCGGCATCGAAGAGACCGTGAAGCGGCCCGCCGCTGAACACCCCAAGCGCCCCATCGAGGGCTTTGCTTGCCAGCGCAGCGAGGTCTCGGGCCAGCGACTGTGGGGACTCTTCCGCGAGCGCTTCGGGACCTCCGCCAAGTTCTTCAAAGAACACTTCGTCGCCAACTACTGCCCGCTGGTCTTCATGACCGAAAGCGGCAAGAACCACACGCCCGACCATCTTCCGAAGTCGGAGCGCAAGCCGCTCGACGCGGCATGCGACAAGCACTTGGCCGAACTGCTACAGGTCACCAACCCCGAGTGGGCGGTCGGCGTCGGCAAGTACGCCGAGGCGTGCCTCAAGCGCGTCGCGGGCGACTCGGTGCGGGTGACGACGGTCCTCCATCCGAGCCCGGCGAGCCCGGCCGCCAACCGCGGTTGGGCCCCGGCGGCGACCCGGCAGCTGGTCGAATCGGGGGTGTGGGAGGCGTAAGCCACAGCATCGATTCTAAGGGCCCTAGCGTCCACGCCTGTGGCGCCTTGCGGGGCATGCGAGTCTACCCCGGGGTCGGGCCTCTGACGCACAGAAGGGCCCTTTTTGCGGGGCCTGCGGGGTGGCCGCTTTTGTCGGCTTTTTGTGGCCTTTCCGCTTGTTTTTAGCCACTCACTGTCCGTAGTGCCGACGATGTGAAACCGACCCTCGGTGACGTCGGTGACAGCGATTCGCTGATCCCCGCGCGTTCAGTGGCGAGCCGGGAGCGTGAGAGCATATTGCATCCATCGTCGTAAGTCGAAGAACCGGACGCTAAGGCGTGCCGGCTGATCTTGGTGGCTAGCCCTTATTAGCCGCGGGGCCTTAGCCCCCGGCTCGTTGCCTATCGTTTGACGTGACGTCTTGATCGCCAAGCCTTTGATTAACACTGGCAGAATGCTCGTGAGCGACCGGCATTGTAGCGGGTACCCGGCGAAACTCTGGTCGCTCACGCTCCCGGCTCGCCGATCGATTGGTGGTTTTTTTCGGGGGTTGGACCCCCAAGCCGTGGTCCGCACAGCGGACCCTACCCATCGGCGTCTTGGGGCGGCTTGTAGGTCATCGCGCGGCCTAGCTCTCGATACGCTCGCTCGACGAGCGTCTCGTGTTCGACTCCCGCATCGAGCAGTGGGTCGATGCCGACGCGCTGGACCATCCGCCGCTCGGTCTCGTCGTGCTCTTCGATGGAACCATCCGCGCGGAGATGCCGCACGCGCCAGCCCCCGGCTTTCAAGACACGCGCGATGAGCACGCCCCGATGACAGTCGAGCGGTTCGCGCTCGGCGCACATCAGCGTGACCGTGTGATCGACGACGCCCTTCTCAAGTCGAGCAAGCCCCGCGCGGAAGTTCGGCAGAGTGGCGACGAGCTCGTAATCGACTTGCCCGTTGACGTAACACTCACGCTCGTCACGCCGCGCGCCGAGCTCCTTGCCAAGCCAGACGTAAGCGATACCCTCAGCACGCAGCCCCGGCGCCAGATTCTCTTGCCGATACTGCGGCAGCCGCGCTTGGGGATTCGAGCGGACGTCCGCCAGGGCGGTAATCCCGGCGCCGCGTAGCAAAGCGACGAACGCGGGCCACTCGTGGGTCGAGTAGCCGACGGTGTAGATCGTGCGAAGTGCGGGCGAAGACACGGCCGCCTCAGTTCGCCCCCGTCGTCGACGTACCGCCGTTCAGGTGGCGGCGTAGGTAGCTGGCGCGTTCGATGTTGCGGTCGGATTGGTCGAGCTCCATGCCGGCGAGCTTTTGCAAGTGCGCGGGCTGGGTGTGGACGAACAGCTTGTTGACCGTCGGGATGCCGACATCGCCGATCAGGCCGAGGTTCACGCCCATGCGGACGCTCGACAGCAGGTGCAGCGTCTCTTCGCTCGAGATCGTCTGCGCGGTCCGCAGGATGCCGAACGCCCGGCTGACGCGGTCGTGCAGCGTCTCTTGGCTTTCGCGGATCAAGAAGTCCCGCGCCTGCCGTTCGTACTCCAGCAGCACCGGCACCACGTCGGCGACCTTCTTCAATAACTCTTCCTCGGGCATGCCGAGGGTGACCTGGTTCGAGATCTGATAGAAGTCGCCCATCGCTTGCGAGCCCTCGCCGTACAGGCCGCGGACGGCGAGGTTGATCTTCTGCAGGCTGCGGAAGACCTTGTCGATCTGCCGCGTGATCACCAGCGCGGGCAGGTGGAGCATCACGCTGACGCGGATGCCGGTGCCGACATTGGTGGGGCACGCCGTCAGGTAGCCGAGGCGGTCGTTGTAGGCGTAGTTGATCTGCTCTTCGAGCAGGTCGTCGATCTCGTTGATCTCTCGCCAAGCGGTCTCGAGGTCGAGGCCCGAGTGCATCACTTGCAGACGCAGGTGATCCTCTTCGTTGATCATCACGCTGAAGCGCTCGCCGCCATCGATCACCACGGCCCGCGCGCCCTCGGCGTCGGCCAGCTCGCGGCTGATCAGCTGCCGTTCCATCAGGAACTGGCGGTCGATCTCGGGAAGCTGGCTGACGTTGACGTAGTGCAGCTCGTTGCTGGGCTGGGCGGGGGGGAGCTTGCCGGCCGCCTGGAGCGCCTCGATCCGGGCGTGCAGGATCTGCTCGATCTGTTCACGGTCCGACTCGGTCGCCCGGGCGATGAACGGGAAGTCGGTCAGGTTGCGCGCCAGACGCACGCGGCTGCTGATGACGATGTCCGACTCGGGGCCCGACGCGCGGAGCCACTCCCCGCAGTGGTGGGCCATCGATTCGAAGTCGAGAGACATAGGGGAGGCGCTGGGCGCTAGTTTCTAGGCGCTAGTTGATGGGTAGATTTCGGCTTTGATTGCGTTTCGTTGCCTAGCGCCTAGCGCCCAGCAACTAGCGCCTAACTTGCTTGCTCAATCTCACGGATCTGATCGCGCAACTGTGACGCGCGCTCGTAGTTCTCTTTCGTCACCGCTTCTTTCATCTCGCGGCGGAGGCGGATGAGCTGGGTCTGCTGCTCGGCGTTGGCGCCGCCGCGGCGGGGCGTCTTGCCGACGTGCTGCGTCTCGCCGTGGATGTTCACCAGCAGCGGCTCCAGCTCCTTGGCGAAGTGGACGTAGTCGTGCGGGCACCCCAAGCGGCCTTGCTTGCGGAACTCGAGGAAGCTGATGCCGCACACGGGGCACACCCGTTGATCCAGCTCGGCGAGCTCCTCGGCCGTCTGGCCGATCGCCAGCTGCTGCGCGAGCAGGCCCGCCATCTCCGGCATGGCCGAGTCCGAGTCCTGCGTGATCGGCGACAGAAACTCCTTGGCGCAGACCTCGCAGAGGTGGACCTCCTTCGGCTCACCATCGACGAGGTCGGTGATGTGGAAGGTCGCCGGTCGGTCGCACTTCTGGCACTTCATCGAAGTCGCGGGGCGTAAGGGGCTTGTGTTGCGGAGGGGCTGGCTAGCGGTGAGGCTGGCCTAGTCGAGAAAGCTAGGGGGTCTGCAAAAGGAGTCTATCGGCGCCCGTGGGGGGCGGCAAGAACGGTGACGATCAGGGCCTCGTGCGTAACGTGTTGCCTCTGCACGGGATACGCCCGGCCCGACGGCCGCGGGGCGTGCGTTGTCGGGCCCAGCGCCCACTGGTAGAGTGGCCGCGAACCCCGGCGGATCGTCAGCGGTCTGGCGTCAGCAGCTGTGTTTTGTGGTTCTTGTAGGAGGCGTCGGAGACGCCTCCTACAAGGATTGTCATGTCAGGGAGCTAACTCGTGTCAGCGTCATCGCCTCACCGTCCTACGTACGCCGAGTTCGCCGAGTTGGCGAAAGACGCGGATCGCGTGCCGGTGTGGCGGCGGCTGGTGAGCGACGCGCTGACGCCCGTGTCGGCGTTCCACCGGCTCGAGGCGACCGGCGACGGGCCCGTGGCGTGCCTCTTCGAAAGCGTCATCGGCGGCGAGAAGGTGGGGCGTTACAGCTTCTTGGCGACCGACCCCTTTCTGCTGCTCGAGGCTAGCGGCACAAAGGTCACACGCACCGAATTCGGCGCCGGCGCCAGCAAGCCACAGTCGTTCGAGTCGGACAACCCGCTGGAAACGCTCCGCGAAGAGGTGGGCAAGGTCCGCGTCGCTAAGCCGCCCGGCCTGCCGCCGTTCGTCGGCGGCGCCATCGGCTATGCGGGTTACGACACGGTGCGCTACGTCGAGCACCTGCCGAACGCGCCCGAGGACGACCGCCAGCTGCCGGACCTAGCATTCGGCTTCTTCGATCACCTGCTAGTGTTCGATAACGTCGATAAGACGCTGACGGTCCTCGTTTTGGCGAAGACCGACGCGTCTATTGGAAAGGGGGGTTCCGATCTGAAAGCGGCGTATGCCGAGGCGTGCGAGCGCGTCGACGAACTCGTCGCGCGGATCTCACAGCCGATCGACGAACTCGTGCCGACCGACATCGACACCACCGGCGACGTCACGCTCGACTTCGAGTCGAACTTCACGAAGAAAGGTTTTGAAGACGCGGTAGAGAAATGCGTCGAGTACATCCGCGCCGGGGATATCTTTCAGGTGGTGCTCAGCCAGCGGTTGGTGACGCCTTGGGAGCATGACCCGCTGGAGATCTACCGCACGCTGCGGGTGGTGAACCCGAGCCCCTTCATGTTCTTCGTGCGGATGCCCGGCTGCACGCTGGTCGGCAGCTCGCCGGAGATCATGGTCCGCGTCGTCGATGGCCACGTCACGGTCAGGCCGCTCGCCGGCACGCGCCGCCGCGGCAAGGACGAGGCCGAGGATCAGGCCCTCGCCGAGGAGCTGCTCGCCGACCCCAAGGAACGGGCCGAGCACGTGATGCTCGTCGACCTCGGCCGCAACGACGTCGGCCGCGTCGCCCAGTACGGCTCGGTGCAGATCTCCGACGTGATGGTCATCGAACGTTACAGCCACGTGATGCACATCACGTCGAACGTCACCGGCCAACTCACCAAGGACCGCGACGCGTTCGACGCCCTCGCCGCCTGCCTGCCGGCGGGCACCGTGAGTGGCGCCCCGAAGGTCCGGGCGATGGAGATCATCGACGAGCTCGAACCTCACCGCCGCGGGCCGTACGCGGGGGCCGTCGGCTACCTCGACTTCGCCGGCGACATGGACACCTGCATCGCCCTGCGAACAATCGTCGTCGCGAACGGCAAAGCCTACGTCCAAGCCGGCGCCGGCATCGTCGCTGACAGCGTCCCCGAGAGCGAGCACCAAGAGACGCTGAGCAAGGCGCGAGGGCTCTTGAAGGCGATCGAGATTACGAGAGAGAGGCTGGGTGGCTAGATGATCAAGGCAAGAGGCAAGTAGCCTGTAGGGATTCCCAAACCCCTCAGCCCCTCAGCCCCTAACCCCTCCCCTTGTCCCTCTCCAGCCATCTTCTCGTCGCCTCGCGGAAGCTTCGGGACCCGAACTTCCAGCGGACTGTCGTGCTGCTCTTGGAGCACAACGACGACGGCGCGCTCGGGGTGGTGCTCAATCGGGTGGTGGACCGGACGATCGAGCAGGTTTGGGAAGCGGTCGAGTTCGATCCCTGCGATTGCCAGCAGCAGCTCAACCAGGGGGGCCCGGTGCCGGGGCCGCTGATCGCGCTGCACACGTCGAAGAAGCTCAGCGAGAAGCAGATCCTCCCCGGCCTCTACATGTCGATGCAGAAGCACACCGTCGACCCGCTGGTGCGGCAATCCAAACACCCCTTCCGTCTCTACACGGGGAACAGCGGCTGGGGCGGCGGCCAACTCGAAGGCGAGCTCCAACAGGGCGGCTGGCTAACGACCCAAGCCCAAGTCGACGACGTCTTCGCCGAACCCGACGAAGTCTGGGACGAAGTCACGAAACGCATCGCGCTGGGGGTGCTGCTGCCGGGTAGAGACCCGAAGTCGGCGCCGGATGACCCGTCGTTGAATTGAATCGTAGGGTGCGATGCAGCGTAGCGGAATCGCACCTTCCCGGTATCGATTGGTCGGCGTTATGCCCTCCGCTCGACGCCGTGGCGGTGCGATTCCGCTGCGCTGCATCGCACCCTACCTACTTGTTCTCCGCGGAGTTCGCAGAGGACGCGGAGGAGTCTTAACGATGAAAGTTCTCTGGTGCTGGCAATGCAAAACCTACATGCCGATGCTTGACGAAGAAGAGTGGGCGCGCGTGCACCCAGTCACTGGCTATACACGGCGTGAAGGAAGTAGTACCGAGCCATACGCCCAAATGCTTGAACACTACAAAGAAATCACCGGCTTTCACGAAACGAACATCAACGCAGTATTCCACCACAGGATTTCGCTTTACGGACCACCATGCGCCGCATGTGGAAAAGCCCTCCGCACACCTGAATCGACAAAGTGCTTTGAGTGCGGTCAGACGAGGTAGCGGTGGGTGGCGGGGGCGCTCCCGCTTAGGGAAGCCCCCGTTGCAGTGGCGTCTGGGTCTCCACTTCTTAGGGGCTTCCTGACGGAGCGCCCTCGCCACCCGATTGCGCCGCAGCCTGTAGGAGGCGTCTCCAGACGCCGATTACGGTCTCCATTCCATAACGGCATGGTGCGCGTAATCGGGGTCTGGAGACCCCTCCTACAATTTCACCTGCTGCCCCCCGCGGTAGCGGTTATTCCAGTCGATCCAGTCAATCCTGTCTAAAAGCCCTTCCGGGGCGATCTTGGCGCTCAGGGCGTCTCCGCGGTTTACTCTGTCAGTCTTCCGCCGAGAATGCACCGCATGCCTGCCGATAAACGCCTCCGACCCCGCAGCCGCCTCGGCAAGTACGTCATTGAGAAGCGGCTTGCCGAGGGGGGGTTCGCCACCGTCTACCAGGCCCGCGACACGATCGAGGGCGTGCGGGTCGCGATCAAGGCGCCGCACACGCACCTGATGGACGACGCAGCGACTGAGCAGTTCCGCCGCGAGGTGCGGATGATCGCGTCGCTCGACCACCCGAACGTCTTGCCACTGAAGTCGGCGGACGTGATCGACGGGCTGTTTGTGATCGTCACGTCGCTGGCGGTCGAGTCGCTCGGCGACCGGCTGGAGCGCCGCCTCGCCACGAAGACGGCGATCACCTACGCCGACCAGATGCTCGCCGGCCTGGCGTACGCCCACGAGCTATCGATCGCGCATTGCGACGTGAAGCCCGACAACTTCCTGTTGTTCGCCGGCGGCCGGGTGCGGCTGGGGGACTTCGGCATCGCGCGGATCGCGCAGCGGACGCTGCGCGGCTCCGGCGCCGGGACGGTCGGCTACGTGGCGCCGGAGCAGGCGCTCGGGTCGCCGTCGCTGCGGTCGGACGTCTTCTCGATGGGGCTGACGCTGTGGCGGATGTTCTCGGGGCAGTTGCCGACGTATCCGTACCGCTGGCCGCTGCTGGGGCACGAACGGCTCAAGCGTGTGCTCAAGGAAGAGGCGATCGCCGTGTTGCGTCGGGCGATCGAGATCGAGCCCGGTGGTCGTTACGCCACGGCCGAAGCGATGCGCGGGGCGTGGAAGCGGGTCGGCGCCAAGGCGCTGTCCGACGCCGGCGCGTCGCGCGGCAATCGCAAGCGCCCGGTCGCTTCGACACAGAACTGGCGGACGATCCAACGGGTCGAGTTCAAACGCCGCTTCGGCGCCCAACTCGATACGCGCTACACGTGCGAGCGCTGCGACGGCCCGGTGTCCGAGGCGATGGCGTTCTGCCCCTGGTGCCGGGCGGACCGCTCGCGCTTCGCGGACGAGACGAAGTTCCCGCAGGCGTGCCCCCGTTGCCACCGCGGGATGAAGCTCGACTGGCACTACTGCCCCTGGTGCTACGGCCCGGGGTTCGAGGTCACCACCAGCCGCGAGTTTACCGACAAGCGTTACTCGGCCCGCTGCGGCAACAAGGCGTGCGAGCGTAAGCTGCTGATGCCCTGGATGCGTTACTGCCCGTGGTGCCACACCAAGGTCAAACGCAAGTGGAAGGTCGAGGGCGTCAGCGACAACTGCGCGGCGTGCGGTTGGGGCGTCGTCAGAGAGTTCTGGAGCTGTTGTCCGTGGTGTCGGAAGGGGCTGCGTAGCCTCACCGGTGGTTAACCTTGGCGTCCGAGACGCACGATGCAGGCGACATGCTTCCACGAATCCGAGATGACGACCCCCACCGAGATCGGTCGGCTGGGTCGCCGCGCGATCGCCGCGTTCTCGACGCGCTCGCCCGGCAAGGAGACGCCTAACGAAGACTCCGCCGCGCTGTTGCCGTGGGACGACTACTCGGCCGTGCTGGTGGTGGCGGACGGCGTGGGCGGGCAGTCGCTCGGCGAGGTCGCGTCACGCAAAGCGGTGCAGGCGCTCGAGCGTTCGCTCGCGCTGGCCGACCGTGAGACCTACCAACTCCGCACCGCGATCATCGACGGCATCGAAGCGGCGAACCAGGCCGTCCTCGCGATCGGCGGCGGGGCGGCGACGACGCTGGCGATCGTCGAGTTCTCAATCGGCGGGCCCGACGGCGACTTTGCACGCACGTACCACGTCGGCGACGCCGGCGTCCTGGTGTGCGGCGGGCGCGGCAAGCTCAAGCTGCTGACCACCGCCCACGCCCCGGTCGCCTACGGAGTCGAGGCGGGGCTGATCGGGAACGATGAAGCGATGCACCACGAGGACCGCCACGTGGTGTCGAACGTGATCGGCGCGGCCGACTCACGCATCGAGCTGGGGCCCGCGGTCAAGCTGTCGCAGCACGACACGGTGCTCGTCGCCAGCGACGGGTTGTTCGACAACCTCACCACCGACGAGCTGATCCAGCTCAGCCGCCGGGGCACGGCGATGGACGCCGCCCGCCGCCTCGCCGACGCGGCCCACGAACGGATGATCTCGACCTTGCCTGGCGTGCCGTCGAAGCCGGATGACTTGACGCTGTTGGTGGTGCGGTAGCGTCTCGGCTTGGTGGGTTTTTTGTCGCGTCGACTCCGAACGCTAACGCATACCGGCTCCCTGGCTGTGGGAGGGATAGCAACGAGTTGGGGCATTACCGGCGCCGATGGCTCGCGAACCCGTCGGCAGTTCACGGCGTCTTGATGATCAGCTAGCAGATTCTGAGGAGCCCTCAGCGTCAGCGCCGGGAGTCGCCCCGCCGAGAATCGCTGCATTCGACCCCGGCCGACCGCCGAATACTCCCCCTGGCGAGTTGATATCCGGTCGCGGTACGCCTACGATTCGCGCTATGAGCAAGCACAGCCCTAACTGCCTCGGCTGCCTGTGTAGCGGCCCCGCCCAGTTCTAAGCAGGACTGAGCGGGTCTCCGCCGCGTGCGTCGCCGCTAGCGTCCGCTAGTTGGCCGACGCTTCCCTCCCTTTGCTTGCCCCGCCGCTCGCCCCCGCCTTTTGCGAGCCGCCACCCGACGGAAGCCCTGCGATGGCCACCGACCCCCGCGTCAAAGACTGCGACCTGCCCCGGCTCACCGAGCGCATCGTCGCCACGTATGACAGCGTCGGCACGCTGAACCACCTCGACCACTGCCCGCTGCCGAAGTACTGCGACATCGTCTCGGCGGTGCAGGACTTGATGGAGATCCTCTACCCCGGCTACCGCCAGCGGGAGGGGCTCCACCGCGGCAACATCGGCTACTACATCGGCGACCTCCTCGACCGCTTGCACGACAAGCTCACCAAGCAGATCGGCCGCGCGCTGCAGCACGAGGCGCAGCGTTTCTATGAGGAAGGGGGCGACGGAGTCGTCGGCCCGTGCGAGTCGCCCGAGGACTACGAGGCCCTCGGTCAGGCGAAGACGATGCTGTTCCTCGACCGCCTCCCCGAGCTGCGCGAGACGCTCGCCACCGACGTGAAGGCCGCCTACCTCGGCGACCCGGCGTGCAAAGGGCCCGATGAAGTCATCTTCTGCTACCCGGGCCTCGAGGCGATAACCGTCTATCGACTTGCGCACCTGTTGTACGAACTCGATATCCCGTTTGTCCCGCGGATGATGACCGAGTGGGCCCACGGCCGCACCGGCATCGACATCCACCCGGGCGCGACAATCGGGCCGTACTTCTTCATCGACCACGGCACGGGCGTCGTGATCGGCGAGACGTGCCACATTGGCGAGCACGTGAAGCTCTACCAAGGCGTGACGCTCGGCGCGCTGTCGTTCCCGACCGACGACGACGGCAACCTGGTGCGCAACACCAAGCGGCACCCGACGATCGAGGACCGCGTCGTGATCTACGCCAACGCGACAATCCTCGGCGGCGACACGACCGTCGGCCACGACTCGGTGATCGGTTCGAGCGTCTGGCTCACCAAGAGCGTCGGCCCCCACTCAACGATCGTGATCGAAAAGCCTAAGCTCCGCGTCCGCTCCGACGACGCAGCGGCGAGCGCCTGACGGCGAGAGACGAGGGGTTAGGGACGAGGGGTTAGGGACGGGGGACGAGGGGACCAGTATGCTTATACTTCCCTCGTCCCCCATCCCTAGCCCCTAGCCCCTCCCCCCATGCCCCTCGGCCCCGTCTTTCGCCATGAGATGCTCGCCGCCGGGCGGAAGCGGCGGTACTTCTGGGTTCGCGTCCTGGTGGGCGTCGGGATGCTGTTGCTCTTGGCGATGGGCTATCTGTCGGTCTACGAGCAGACCCGGTTCCAACAGGGCTACAATGCCGTCGATGGCGCCGGGCGGATGTCGATCTCTGGCGCGGCGATGCTGTCATCGACGTTTTACGTCATGTTCGCCTGGGCGACGATGCTCGGCGTGCTGTTGATCACCCCCGCCATTGTCGCGGGGGCGATCGCCACCGAGCGTGAGCGGCGCACGATCGAATACCTCTTCGCCACCGATCTGTCGAACGCGGAGATCGTGCTCGACAAGATCGTCGCGCGGCTGCTGGTGGTCGCGAAGTTGGTGCTCGCCACGCTGCCGGTGCTCGCCATCTTCCGCCTGCTGGGGGGCGTGCCCGGCGCGCTGTTGCTGACGCACTTCGCGATGCTCGCCAGCACCGCAACGCTCACCGCCGCGATTGCGCTGACGGTCGGCGTGTGGTGCGAGCGGGCGCGCGACGCCGTGCCCCGCGCCATCGGGGCGGTGTTTGCTTGGATCGTCGCGCTGCCGATGGCGTTCTTTATTAGCTCCTTGCTGATGTTCCGGCAGACGCCGTGGGCGGACTGGTTCAACACCAGCGTCCTGATGCCGACGATCCAGGCGATGGCGGCCGTCCATCCGCTGATGATGCTCTTCCAATCGTCCGGCGTGTTGGGGTCGGTGCTGGGCATCGACCTCGACCGCTGGGCGATCGCGCGGATGGTCCTGCTTCACTTCGTCGCGGCGACGGTGCTGCTGGGGGTGTGCGTCGCCATGGTGCGGAAGGTCCACCTGCGAGCGGCCGCGAAGCCGGGCGTCAGGCTCAAGGCCACGACGGGCTCGGCCGCTTCGCGTTCGCCCTACGAGAATCGCCCGATGCTGTGGAAGGAGATGTTCGCCGCGTCGGTCCGCAAGTCGGGCACGAAGAAGTGGGTGGCGAGGTTGGGCGTGGCGGTGCTGCTGATCGCCGCGGGTTCTCCGTTCGCGGTGATGCTCTACGGCGTCATTACGGGCGAGTGGCGGGTGGATTTCGAGACGTACATGGGCGTCGCCACCGGGATCGTCACGACGTGCGGCTCGATCCTCGTGCTACTGATCGGCAGCCGTGCGGCGGGGCTGGTGACCTACGAGCACGAACGCGACACGCTCGTGTCGTTGCTCTCGACCCCGCTGGACAGCACAGCGATCGTCTCCGCGAAGACGTGGGGCAACCTCTACGCCTACCGCTGGCCGCTGATCGGATTGGCGCTGATCCCGTTGCTAGGCGCCATGATCGAGATCCAGGCGTTGCTCTCAACCCTCGGCGTCATCACTTCGCTCGCGCTGCTGTCGTGGGCGGCGACGGCCATCGGGCTGGCGGTCTCGATGCGGATGAAGAACTCCATCAAGGCGATCGCGGCGACGATGTTTGTCTTGCTGGCGATCGGCGTCTTCTATTCACTCCTCGGGTTTACTTTCGCGGCGGTCGGAGGGTGGAGCGATAACGACTTTGCGATCTTCGTCGCCCCTCCGCTTGCGCCGTTCCTAATCGCATTCCCCATGCTCGTGGGCGCCGAGTCGTCCGGACCGCCCGACGAAGTCGTCGCCTCGTACGCGCTTGGTCTGGGTTTCTACGCGGTCATCGGGTTCTTCGTGACGGTAAGCAACAAGCGGCAATTCGACCGCATCAACGGCCGCAGCCCCGAAGCGGTCCCACTACCCGTTTCGGCGAATCACCAGCCGTTGGCGTCCCAGGCGAACTCTTGTTGATACAGCGCATCGACGGGGCCGCGGCGCTGTTCATCCGTCAGCGGGCGGTCTTCGGCCGAGCCGACCGGCTTCAGCGGCCGGCGCTGAGCGGTCGCTGCCGGCGGCAGGTAGGCCTCCGACGCCGACACGGTCGAGAAGTCGCCGGGCCGTTCGAGGTGCGGGTAGCCAACGCCGGTGGCGCTGACGGCGGGCGCCGCGGCTCGGGCCGGGCGGTCCTTCGGCGCCTTGAGGACCATGCCGATCGGTAAGACGTCGGGGTGCTGGAGCCGGTCGCGGTTCAACTCGAAGAGCTCTTGCGATCGGTCCGAGTCGCCGAGGTAGCGATCGGCGATCGAGGCGAGCGTGTCGCCGTCGGTGACGATGTGCTGGACGAACGACTCGCTGGCGGCGGCCGGTTGCCGCTCGATCGGGTCGAACGATTGCCCCGCCGACGCGTCGTAGCGGAGCGGGTTGCGATCGGAGTCGAACCCCGTCGAGGCGGCGTCGAACCGCGGACGGGCTCCATACGGGTTGGGCTCGTTGAATTCGGCCTCGTACGGGCTGGCGTCGAGCATGGGCTTGGCCACGGTGACTTCTTGCGGGACGTTCGGCTCGAAGCCTTCCTGAACCCCTTCCTGAACCCCTTGCTGGGCCCCCTGCTGGGCCACCGGCGGCAGTGGGGCGCGGAGCTCGGGCCAGCCGTCCGACGGGGGCGCCTCCCGCTCGGCCGACTCGGGCGCCTCGACGCCGAGGGCCGGCCTGGCGTCGTCGGTCGCGTTGCCGCGGGGGACGGGCGTCAGGGGACGCCCAGAAGGGCCCCTGTGAGGCTCCTGGAGGCCCGTTGACGCGAGGTTTTGGCTGGTAAGCCAATCCTGCGAGGGAGCCTCGACATCGAGCCTAGAGGCCCCTGTGGACGCCTCAGAGGGTGGTCCCCAGGGAGACTCCGGCGCCACGTTCGACATCGGCGCCTCGTCGGACCACGAACCGGTCGGCATCATCGCCGCCACGGAGGCGACTTGATTGGTTGGCGACGAGGGATTGGTTGGCGATGAAGGGTTGGTTGGCGATGAAGGGTTGCCCAGCGATGAGGCCGCCGCCGACGGCGCCGGGGCCGACCACGGGTCGGCGCCGCCGATGCCGTTCCGACGGTCCAAGGTGTTGGCGGCGAGCGGTCGCAGCCCTTCGGACTCGTCGAAGCCCGACGGCTGCAAGTACCGCGACAGGCGGTCGATCACCTCGGGGGGGCCGACCAGCGACGCGGCGAAGAAGCCGCCGCCCAAGAGAATCAGCGAAGTGAGAAGCTTGTTGAGTTCGGTCACGGCGCACCTCAGCCCTAACGCCCCGCCAAGCCTGTAGCTTGCGCGGCGTCACTAGGGGGAATGAAAGGCTCGTCCGTGAACACCAGAAAGCGGCCCGGCAACATCCGGTCCGGGCTCGCATTGGTCTCCGTACCCAATGGCATCGGCCATCAAGCACCGGCGCCGCTAGCAGAGGCGTCAGAACGCGTTCGGCGCCGGTTAGGCAAAGCCTGCGGCCCACCTCCGGCTCCCGTTGCGATCGACTCTCCGCTCGCAGCGCCCACAGATACGCGGCCGCCGGAAAAGAGTTCTTCTCAAGTCTCGCGCAGAGACGCGGAGACGCCGAGAGTTCTTGGCGAGCCGGCGACGTAAGTCGTCGGAGTTACCCGAAAATAGTTAACCACAGAGCCACCGAGGTCTCGGAGTTAAACACGGAGGAAAAACCTCTGTGCCAATCTCCGTGCTCTCGGTGGCTCTGTGGTTGAGTGCGCTGCTTGCAAGGCTGTCCGTGAGGCGTCTCCGACGACTTGCGTCGCCGGCTCGCCGCTGGTTTCTCTGCTGTCTCCGCGTCTCTGCGCGAGACCTTGCCGGTTACGCCGCCTTGCGGGGGGAGTTGCCGGCGGCGGTCTTTGTGCCGTCGCCGCCGCCGATCATCCACAGCAGCGCCGGCGTCGCGATGAACACCGTGCTGTACGTGCCGGCGATGACGCCGATCACCATCGCGAACGCGAATGCGTGGATGCCCGCGCCGCCGAAGAAGTACAGGATCACCACCACGATCAACGTGGTCACGGCGGTGAGGATGGTCCGGCTGAGCGTCTGGTTGATGGCCTTGTTGATTATGTCCTTCGTGACCCGCGGGCTCTTGCCTTTGATCTCACGGATGCGGTCGAAGATCACGATCGTGTCGTTCAGGGAGTAGCCGATGATCGTGATGAACGCCGCCAGGATCGTCAGGCTGATCTGGAACGAGTCGACCTGCAGCGCGGTCGCCAGGGCGGGGACGCTTTGGACCACCCACGACGAGAGCGCGATCGCCCCAAGCGTGACGAGCACGTCGTGCACCAGCGCGAGCGCCGCGGCCAAGCCGTAGGCGACGCTCTGGAAGCGGAACCACAGGTAGGCGGTGATGCCGATCAGGGTTAGCACGGTCGACCAGATCGCCTTCGACTGGAGGTCCGAGGCGACGCGCCCGCCGATCTTGCTGGTGAGCGGGAAGAGCGGCTCGTCGGCGAGGTCGCTTTGCAGCGTCTGGGCGACGGCTGTGGTCTCTTCTTCCGAGAGGGGTAGACGCAGCGTCCAGTCCTTGAAGCGTTGGCCGCTTCCGGACGTGTAGTCGTCGTTCTCGACCTGCGGCGCGATCCCGCTGCGGCCTTGCGCGGCGAGGATGTCCTTCAGCTGGGCGACGAGCGCGTCGTGGGCCAATCCGTCGTTCTCGCCGAAGCCCTGTCCTTCGTTGAACACCAGCGGCAGCAGCGTGCCGGTCGAGCCGCCGGCCTCTGTGTAGGCCTCGGGCTCGCCGAGCTGGACGTCGAACGTCTGGAGCTTGTCGCCGAACAGTTCGACGATCAACGCCTCGACGGCGTCAACATCGTCAACGTTGGTGCTGATCGTGTAGCGATTTTGCGGCGCCGCTTCGACGTTGTCGTCGTCGGTCCGTGCGACCACGAGCAGGTTCTTGTCGCCAAGCTCGGGGGTGAGGGCCTCGGTGACTTCGGCGATGGACATCGCCTCGTCTTGCTTGAGGACCATCGTGACGCTCGACCCGCCGGTGAAGTCGATGTCGAGCAGGTTCGTGCCGCGGCCGAAGACGCCCGCTAGGCCGATGCCGATCACCACCAACGACAGGACCATCGCCGGGATCGCCTTGCCGATGAAGTCGAAGTTGGTCTCGCCGATCATCGAGCCGAACGACAGCTTCTTGATCCAGCGGCGGCGTTCGGCGATGTCGAAGAACGTCCGGCTGCAGAAAACTGCCGTAAACATCGACATCAAGATGCCGAGGAACATCGTGACGCCGAAGCCCTTGATGGGGCCGGTGCCGACGCTGTAGAGGACGACCGCCGCGATCAACGACGTGACGTTGGCGTCGAAGATCGAAGAGAAAGCCTTGTCGAAACCGTTGCGGATCGCCATGCGGAGGCTGGCGCCCTTCTTCATCTCCTCACGCATGCGCTCGTAGATGAGGACGTTGGCGTCGACCGCCATACCGATCGTGAGCACGATGCCGGCGATGCCAGGCAGCGTGAACGCCGCCTGCATAAGCACCATCGAGGCGAGAACCAGCAGCAGCATCCCCAACAGCGCAAAGCAGGCCATCACGCCCGCGAAGCGGTAGTACAGCACCATGAAAACCAGGATGCCGACCAGCGAAACCGTGATCGCGTACTTGCCCTTCTGGATCGTCGTGGCGCCGAGGGTCGGGCTGATCGTCTCTTCGCTGATGGGGGTCTTGTTGAGCGCGGCCGGCAGGCTGCCCGCGTTGAGGATGCCGACGATGTAGTCGACTTCCTTCTCCGCGTCGGCGCCGCTGCCAATCGAGATCTGGCCGCTCGAGGTAATGCGGTCGTTGAGGCTCGGCGCCGACAACAGGTTCTTGTCGAGCAGGATGCCGAGGAACCGCTTCACCCCCGTGGAGGGGTTCTCGAGGTTCTCGCCCGTGAACCGGCCGAACTTGCGCGAGCCGATCGTGTCAAAATTGAAGATGACGATCGGGGCGCCGATCTCGTCGTAGCTCTTCGAGGCGTTGCGGAGAAACTCGCCCGTCACATTGTGGCGGTCGAGCAGCACCAGGGCCTCTTTGCGGCTGCCGGCGGTGCGCTGCACCAATCGACTGTCGTCTTCGCCGAATTCCTTCTCGTTGTACTCCACCCACTCAGCGACCGGCTTATCGTTCAGCACGACAAGCTTCTCGCTCGGTCCGAGCAGCTGGGCCTTCTCAATGATCGAGCGGTCTTCGGTCCAACGCGGATCGGCGACGATACGGAACTCGAGCTGGCCGAGGTCGGTGATCCGCCGCTTGATGTACTCCAGGTCGCTATCGCCCGCTTTGGGGATGATGATCTCGATAGCGCCGCCGTAGTTGCGGATCGAGACTTCCTTGGTGCCCGCGGGGTCGATGCGTTGGGCGAGGGCGTCGATCAGCTTGTCGATGTCGACCTTGCGTTGGGGCGAAGTCTCGGTCGATTCAGCCTCGGCGTCGTCGGTGTCGGTCTCGCCGCGCGTCTCTTCGTCGGCCTCGGTATCGAGCGCGTTGGCCTCGACAGGGGCTACGTCTCCTGAAGCCGGAGCTGCGCCGCTGGTGTCGGCGAGCTCGTAGACGAGCGTGATGCCGCCGGCGAGGTCGGGGCCGCCCTTGAACTGGCCCGTCGCAACGGTCAACGCCGCCACCGAGAAGACCGTGAAGATGATCGCCAGCCGCCAGGCCTGCTCGGGCATCCGCCATTTCTTCGCCAGCCAGTTACCTAGCACGATCGGCACAATGATCGCCGCCAGCGTGGCGAGGACGCCAAGAATCCGCTCGGTCGAGGCGGCGGCCGCGGCGTCGCTGGCGACCTCGTCGATCGCGCCGGCGGCGGGAGAGTCGTCCGAGTTGGCGCTCGGCGATGACGGCACGCCTTTACCGGCAGGCGCTGGCTCGGCGCCGTCCGGGACAGCCGAGATCGCGGCGTCGCCGGCTTCCATCTCTTCTTCGCTAGTGACCTCCGCGTCAGGGGCCAGGGCGTCGTCAGCGGTCGGGGCTTCCGCCGCTTCTTCTGCGGGAGCCTCCGCTTCCTGCGCGGCCGGGGCCGCGGGGGTTTCGGACTCTTGAGCGACAACCGGCGCCATGGCCACGAGGGCCAGCGTCAGCGAGGCGAGAAGCCAACCGAGGGACCCTGTCCGACGAGTCAATTGGTTCCGTCCGGTCAGGTCGTGGGTGGGGATCGACATCGGTCGAATGACCCTTGCTATGAGTGGTTTGCCAAAGGGCCGAGCCGTTGAGGCGTCGGCGGCTCTGTCGGTGGATTGGGTGGTTGTTTGTCTTGGTGACGAAATTACTTGTCGTCGGTGACGATGCTATCGACGGCCCACAGCGAGACGCGGACCTTGGCGCCCGTCGTGTCATCGACCCGCAGGGTCAGCCGGCCGGCGTCGCGCTGAACGCTTGTGATCACGCCGTGAAGCCCGCCGGTGGTGACGATCCGATCGTTCTCTTTGAGGTTGTCGATCATCGTCTGGAACTGCTTCTGCTTCGTCCGCTGGGGGACGATGAACAGGAAGTAGGCCAACAGACCCATCGCCAACAGCGGCAACATGGTCAGCAGCGGGTTCGGCGCTGCCGCGCCACCGCCGCCATCCTGGGCGAGTAAAAGCCACGGGGGAACCACCACCGAACTAACGGCGTTTGTGGCGGATGCGATCAACGGCGGAAAGAGCGGCGACACGGAACCTCACGGCGGCCAGCCTCGAGCGGCTAGCCCCCTGCCTGGCGGTAACGATTGGATCGAAACCGCGAATGGTAAAGCCTTATGGGAAAAGGGGAAAGGGGAGACAGCACGAAGGGGGAATGCGGAAAGCGGAATGCGGAATAACGCGCGAGGCGATCCCTAAGCTCCGCTTGCGCTTCATTCCGCATTCCGCATTCCGCTCTCCGCATTTGGCTTTTTCGCCCACCCGGCCTGACACGCCCGCTTGTACTCGGCGTAGCTTTCCGCTTCGATGGCGGCTCGGGCGCCGGCCATGAGGCGTTGGTAGAAGGTCAGGTTGTGGATCGACAGCAGGATGCCGCCGAGCATTTCGCCCGCCATAAACAGGTGTCGCAGGTAGCCCCGGCTGTGGCGGCGGCAGCCGACGCAGGGGCAGTCCGCCTCCAGTGGCCGCTGGTCGTGCTGGTGAACGGCGTTCTTGAGCCGCACCGGGCCCCTGTAGGTGAACGCCAAGCCGTTGCGCCCGTTGCGCGTCGGCATCACGCAGTCGAACATATCGACGCCCCGCTGGACCGACTCGAGGAGGTCGTCTGGCGTCCCGACGCCCATCAGGTAGCGGGGTTTTTCCTTAGGGAGCAGCGGCTCGGTGAACTCGATCGTCCGGTACATGTCGGCCGCTGGTTCGCCGACGCTCAGGCCGCCAATGGCGTAGCCCGCCATGTCGAGCGCCACCAGCCCCTCGGCCGAGAGCCGCCGCATTTCGGGGTCGAGGCCCCCCTGGACAATGCCGAACAGCGACTGATCTTGTCTGGTTTTTGCGGCGATGCAGCGCTCGGCCCAGCGGATGCTGCGGTCCATGGCCGAGCGGACCACCTCGGGCGGCGAGGGGAGCTGCACGACCTCGTCGAGCTGCATCGCCACGTCCGCGCCGAGCTGCTCTTGGATCTGGACCGACCGCTCGGGCGTCAGGTCGATGATGTCGCCGTTGACGTGCGACTTGAACCGCACGCCGCGTTCGTCCACCTTGCGGGCGTCGGCGAGGCTGAAGACTTGGAAGCCCCCCGAATCGGTGAGCATCGGGCCCTGCCATCCTGAGATGGCGTGCAGGCCGCCGAGCTTCTCGACCGTGTCGCCGCCGGGCCGTAGCGCGAGGTGGAACGTGTTCCCCAGCACCATCTGGGCGCCGGTCCCTTCAAGCCGCTCGACATCCACACACTTCACCCCGCCAACAGTGCCGACGGGCATAAACGTCGGCAGCTCGACCGTCCCATGCGGCGTGTGGAGCCGTCCCCGTCGCGCGCCGGTGGGATCGACGCCTAGGGGTTCGTAGCGGACGGAGTGCATCGCGGCTCGTCAACAAATGGGTGGCGAGCCGGCGACGTTAGTCGTCGGAGGGAACCCGGAACACACTGCAATCCGGTCCCCCGACTAACGTCGGGGGCTAGCCAATGGACGGCCTGTCGGCCGGCTTATTAGGCCTCGCCGCGGAGCTTTAGGCCGTGGGCGGTGAGCTTTTCGCGGACCTCGTTGAGGCTCGTGACGCCGAAGTTCTTGCACTCCAGCAGGTCGTCGGGCGTGCGGCGGAGCAGCTCGCCAACGGTCGTCAGGCCGAGGCGGACCATGCACTTGCGGGCACGGACCGAGAGGCTGAGGTCGGAGATCGGGCGGTCCAAGAGGGCCCGCTCGTCCGGCGACATGTCCTCGGCGCGGAAAGAAGGCTCTTGCTCGCGCTTCTGGTGGGCGAACTGGCCGAGCTCCAGACCCTTCGAGTTGAGCATCTCGCGGATTTCGATTAGCGAGGTCTCGCCGAAGTTCTTGCTGGAGAGCAACTCTTGCTCGGTCGTCTCGGTCAGGTCGCCGAGGGTCATCACGCCCATCCGCTGCAGGCAGTTGCGGCTGCGGACCGAGAGTTCGAAGTCGGTGACCGGGATCGACAGCACCTGCGACATGCGGTCCTGCTGACGACGGGCCTCCTCGTCGTAGAACATGTCGCGGCTGCCGTCGGCGTCCTTGAAGAACAGCCGGGCGCGCTCGTGGGCGGGGTAAACGTCGAGGATCCGCTGGTAGCAGCCCTTGGCCCGCTCGTACTGCTCGACGTCCTCGTAGAGGATACCGAGATTCAGCAGCGTGCCGACGTGCGTGGGGAACTGCTGGGCGGCCTTCTCGTAGAGGTTGCGTGCGTAATCGTCGTTGCCACGGCGGTCGTTCTCGAGCGCCAGGCCGAATAGCGAGCCGGCGTGGGTCGAGTCGGCGGCGACGGCGCGTTCCAGCAGGGCGACCACCTCTTCGGGGTTGCCGGCCAGGGCCTGGACCGTGGCCGAACGCTGGTAGAGGTACTCGGCGGTCTGCTCCACGGCGCCGGAGAGGCCGTCAAGAACCGCCAGGGCGCCCTTGGCGTCGCCCGAGTAGCGGAGGGCCTCGGCCTTGGCGAGGTTGACGATGTCCTTGTCGTAACCCGCCCGCCCAGCGGACTCGTAGGCGGAGACGGCTTCCTCGTACTTGTCGAGGGCGAGCTTGGACTTGCCCAGGTAGAAGTGCGTCAGGGCGCCGCCGTCGGCCTTCGTGAGCACCTCGATCGCCTGCGAATAGCGGCCGAGCATATAGAGGCAGACGCCGAGCTTCGCCGAGGCGGCCGGCGTGCGGCTGGGCTGGGACTCAAGCTCCTGAACGGCCTCTTTCAGTTCGCCGTACTTGCTGTAGTTGGCGGCGATTGTCGCGGTGATCTGCTCGATCTCACGTGGCCCGAAGGCGGCGGTGGAGACGATAGCCTGCTTGATATCCGTGTCGAGAGCCGTCATGTGCAAAGTGGGCAGAGGGCAGTAGGCAGTGGGCAGGAAGAGCGGGGCAATTCGGTCTGGCGCGCAGTACTGCCGTCTGCTCGCTGCCTGCTGCCCTCTCCTCGAAAAGCCGGTGGTCGGAGTCGAACCGACAACCCCCGCATTACGAATGCGGTGCTCTGCCAATTGAAGCTACACCGGCGTACCGACCAGGGAACGCGGACGCTCCGCTGGCCGGTAGCCCCGCAGTTTAGCGACCGACCCGACAGCTGCCAAGCCGGTCCAACAGGTCGCTCCAACCCAACATCTAGTGGCGTCTGAGCCGTGGGCGCGAGCCTTCGGTGGGGGCCCTCGGTGGGGGCCCTCGGTGGGGGCCCGGCGCCAGGGTTCCACCGAGGGCTCGCGCCCACGGCTCAGGCGTTTTTTAATGGGTTGCTGGCTGACGGGGTGGCGGTTGCCGAACCCTTTGCCGCCAATGTTGTGTCTTTTGCGGGTGGGAATGCGGTCCGGAGTCGGGATAATGGCCGATTCTAGACCGCTCGGGCGCCGCCATACGCCCCTCTCTCCCTTCGCTTTCCACCGACCGCAGCCCCTCTCCATGCCGCTCGACGCCGTTAAGGACCAAACCGACCTGCTCCGTTCGCTGATGGCCGAGCGGGTGCTGTTGCTCGACGGCGCCACGGGGACGCAGACCCAGGCCCTAGGGATTGGCGAGGCCGAGGTCCGTGGCGAACGGTTTGCGGAACACCACAAGGACCTCAAGAACTTCGGCGACCTGCTCTGCATCACCAAGCCCGAGGCCGTCCTGACGATCCACCGCCGTTACCTGGAGGCGGGCTCCGATATCGTCGAGACGAACACGTTCGGCGCGAGCCCCGTCGGCATGCTCGACTTCGAGTTTGCTGAAGCCGGGCACGACAACCTCGCCCTCTGCCGCGAAATCAACACGGCCGCCATCCGTCTGGCGAAACAGGCATGCGCCGAGTTCACGGAGAAGAACCCGGACAAGCCGCGGTTCGTCGCCGGCTCGATCGGGCCCACCTCCAAGCAGATGGCGATCTCGACCCAGGTCGAGGACGCCAGCTTCCGCGGCACGACCTTCGATGAGATGGTCCAGTCGTACTACGTCCAGACCCAAGCGATGGTCGAGGCGGGCGTCGATATCCTGCTTGCCGAGACGGCGATCGACACGCTCAACCTCAAGGCGTGCCTGTTCGCGTTCAAGAAGTATTTCGAAGACGCCGGCGTCCGCGTGCCGGTGATGGTGTCGGGCTCGTTCGATAAGGCGGGCGGCACGTTCGTTTCGGGCCAGACAGTCGAGGCCTTCTGGAACTCGCTGTCGCACTTCCCGATGCTCTCGATCGGCATGAACTGCGCGCTGGGGCCGGACGTGATGCGGCCGCACTTAGAAGAGTTGCAGCGCGTAGCGACGGTGCCGATCAGTTGCCACCCGAACGCCGGCCTCCCCAACGAGATGGGCCAGTTCGACATGACGCCGGCGATCATGGCGAAGCTCGTGGGCGACTTCGCCGACCAGGGTTGGGTCAACATCGTCGGCGGCTGCTGCGGCTCGGGCCCCGAGCACATCGCCGCGATCGCCGCGCGCGTGAAGGATTCCAAACCGCACAAGCGAACGGTCGTCCCCGCCCGCTTGCGGCTTAGCGGCACCCAACCGATGGAGCTGCGCCCCGATTCAACGTTCCTGATGATCGGCGAGCGCACCAACGTCACCGGCAGCAAGAAGTTCGCCCGCCTCATCAAGGAAGAGAACTACGACGAGGCCATCGAAGTCGCGCGCGAGCAGGTCGCCAACGGCGCCAACATCGTTGACGTCAACATGGACGAGGGCCTGCTCGACTCCGAAGCCGTGATGACGAAGTTCCTCCGCCTGATTGCGGGCGAGGGGGACATCGCCGCGGTGCCGGTAATGATCGACTCCAGCAAGTGGTCGGTCCTCGAAGCGGGCCTCCAGGCGGTGCAGGGCAAAGCGATCGTCAACTCGATCAGCCTCAAGGACGGCGAGCAGGAGTTCCTGCGCCGCGCGGGGCTCTGTCGTTCGTACGGCGCCGCGGCGGTGGTGATGGCGTTTGATGAAGAGGGCCAGGCCGCCGACGAGGACAACAAGGTCCGCATCTGCAAGCGCGCCTACGACCTGCTCACCAAGCCCGTCGAAGAGGGGGGCGCCGGCTTCCCGGCCGAAGACATCATCTTCGACCCCAACATCCTCACCGTCGCCACGGGCATTGAGGAGCACAACAACTACGCCGTCGATTTCATCAACGCCACGCGCCGTATTAAGCAGGAGTGCCCCGGCGCCAAGGTTTCCGGCGGCGTGTCGAACATCAGCTTCTCGTTCCGCGGCAACGACGTGGTGCGCGAGGCGATGCACTCGGCGTTCCTGTACCACGCGATCGCCGCGGGCCTCGACATGGGCATCGTCAACGCGGGGCAGCTCGCCGTTTACGATGAGATCGACCCCAAGCTCAAAGAGCTCGTCGAGGACGTGCTGCTCAACCGCCGACCCGACGCGACCGAGCGGTTGGTCGACTTCGCCGAGAGCGTCAAAGGCCAAGGGGGCGCGAAGGCCGTCGAGGACGAGTCGTGGCGTCAAGAACCCGTCGAAGAGCGGCTCAAGCACGCCCTCATCAAGGGCATCGTCAAGTACGTCGAAGAGGACACCGAAGAGGCCCGCCAGAAGTACCCCAAGTGCCTGAACGTCATCGAAGGCCCGCTGATGGACGGCATGAGCGTCGTCGGCGACTTGTTCGGCGCCGGCAAGATGTTCCTGCCGCAGGTGGTGAAGTCGGCGCGGGTGATGAAGAAGTCGGTCGCCTACCTGCTCCCCTTCATGGAGGCGGAGAAGGAAGAGGGCGACACCTCCAGCACGCGCGGCAAGGTCCTCATGGCCACCGTCAAGGGCGACGTCCACGACATCGGCAAGAACATCGTCGGCGTCGTGCTCGGCTGCAACAACTTCGAAGTCATCGACTTGGGCGTGATGTGCTCGGCCGAGAAGATTCTTGAAGTGGCGCAACAAGAGCAGGTCGATGTGGTCGGCCTCTCGGGCCTGATCACACCGAGCCTCGACGAGATGGTGCACGTCGCGCGCGAGATGCAGCGTCTGGGGATGAAGACGCCGCTGCTCATCGGAGGCGCCACCACCAGCGCCAAGCACACGGCCGTCAAGATCGCCCCGCATTACAACACGGACAACGGCGGCGGCGTCGTGCACGTGCTCGACGCGTCGCGCTCGGTAGGGGTTGTCGAGAAGCTGCTCAGCGCCGAAGCGAAGTCGGCCTTCCAAGCAGATAACACCAAGCTGCAAGTCGACTTGGTGGCGAGCTACAACAAGCGCCAACAAGTGTCGCTCGTGCCGTACGCCCAGGCGAAGGCGAAACGCTTGGAGACCGACTGGGCGACCGTCGATATCCCGACGCCGGAGTTCGTCGGCGTGCGGAAGCTCGAGGACTTCCCGCTCACCGAGCTGCGTGAGTTCATCGACTGGAGCCCGTTCTTCCAGACGTGGGAGCTGCGCGGCAAGTACCCGCGTATCTTCGAGGACGAGGTAGTCGGCGTCGAGGCGAAGAAGCTCTTTAAGGACGCCAACGAGCTCCTTGATAAAGTCATCGCCGAGAGCCTGCTCACCGCCCGTGGCGTCTACGGGTTCTTCCCCGCCAATGCCGACGGCGAGGACATCGTCATCTACTCGGACAACTCAAGGACGACGGAGCGCTGCCGGTTCCACTGCCTGCGTCAGCAATGGGAGCGGAAAGGCCAGACGGACTTCCGTTCGCTGGTCGATTACATCGCCCCGATCGGCAGTGTCGATTCGAAAGGCGAGGCTCGCCAGGACTACCTCGGCGCCTTCGCAGTGACGGCGGGCCTCGGTTGCGACAAGCTCGCCGCCGAGTTCAACGCCGACCACGACGACTACAACTCGATCATGATCAAGGCGATCGCCGACCGGCTCGCCGAGGCCTTCGCCGAGTGCCTGCATCGCCGCGCGCGTGTCGAATGGGGGTACGGCAAGGACGAGTCCCTCTCCAACGAAGACCTCATCAAAGAGCGCTACCGCGGCATCCGCCCGGCGCCCGGCTACCCGTCGCAGCCGGACCACACCGAGAAGCCGACTCTGTTCAATCTGTTGGACGCCACGGCGGCGACCGGCATTGAACTCACCGAGAGCTACGCGATGTTCCCCGCCGCGAGCGTCAGCGGACTCTACTTCGCCCACCCCGAGGCGCGGTACTTCGCCGTCGATCGGCTGACGCGCGATCAGGTCGAGGACTACGCCAAACGCAAGGGCATGAAGCTGGCCGAGGTCGAGCGCTGGTTATCGCCGAATCTGGGTTACGACCCGCAGTAGGCCCTGCTGACTAGCCGGGCTAGGAGCGTGAAATAAAACGCGAGCCGATTTGAGGGGTCGCGCCTACGATTACGGCAAGCCCACAAGGGTCTCTCGGAATCGGAGGGGTACACATGCGTACGCTTAGCGACTGGTCACTGTCCATCTTGGTAGGGACCGCGGCGATAGCCTTGTTTGCGAGTGTCGGCCAAGCGGCGGAGAAAGTTGAGCGCCGATCGACCTCAGAGAAGGTCTCAGCCTGGCTGGCCGACCTTCCCGCTGCCGCTGCCGAACTCGAGCCGTACAGCCCGGCCCGCGAAGTGATCGAGGCGGGTGAACTCGATAAGGCGAGAGCGATGCTCTCTTTCCGGCCTCGCGCCGAGGCGCCACTGCCAGAGGGGTTCCCGTCCTTCACGCCAGTTGGCGTGATCGAGGTGAAAGAGTATCCGGCGTACCGTAGAGCGGTTGGTCCTTCTTTCTGGACGCTCTTCCAACACATCCAGAAGCAGCAGATTCCGATGACCGCGCCGGTCGAGATGAACCGAGCGCCGGGCGCCAACGGCGATGGCGCCATGGCGTTTCTCTACCAAAACACTGGCGTCGGAGAACGCGGTGAAATCGATGGTGTTGAAATCGAAGATGTCCCAGCAACGACCGTCGTCTCGCTTGGATTCCGCGGCGGCTTGAACGATCGGCAGGTCGCCGAGTCCGCGCAACGCCTAAAGGATTGGCTCGCAGGCCAGTCCAAGTACCGCGCGGCGAAGGAACCCGAGATGCGCGTGTTCGGCTACAACGGTCCGCAGGTCCCAGAGCGAGATCGCTACGGAGAGGTGCAGATTCTGCTCAAGCCGGCGGCTCCGTGAACGAAACTTCTACTCAGTTGGTAGTTTATAGTCTCGCCACAGCCACCGCAGCGATTCCGGAAAGATCGCCCCGCCATGCCGCCCGTCGTGGCCGCCGTCGCCGGTGACGAACTTGTAGTCGTATCCCTTGAAGGCAAGCGAAGAGGCCATCTGTTGATTGCCGAGCCACCAATTGCCGTGCACGTTGTCGAGGTCGTTCGAGCCGTCTTGCAAGAAGACGCGTAGCGGCTTGTCTTCGCCCCGCGGCGGCTTGCGGATGAGGGCGGGATAGACGTGCCCGCCGCGGATGTTGGTGAAGCTGCCGATGTGCGACATCACCTTGCGAAAAGCGTCGGGCCGCTCCCACGCCGCGGTGAAGGCGCAGATGCCCCCACTGGAAAGGCCGCAAATCGCGTGGCCCTCGGGGTCGTCAGTGATCTTGTACGTCTTGCGTAGCTCGGGGATCAACTCGGTGAGCAAGAAATCCGCATAAGCGGGCGACAGCGAGTCGTACTCGAAGCTGCGGTTCTCCGGCTGCGGGTTCCAGCCGGGCTTCTCCGGCAGCGCGTCCTTCTTGTGACCCGGATCGACGAACAGGCCGATCGTCACCGGCATCGCGCCTTCGTGGATCAGGTTGTCGAAGACAAGCGGCGCGCGGAAGTCGGCATCCTCGCTGACGTAGGCGTGCCCGTCCTGAAACACCATCAGCGCCGCGGGCCTTGAGTCGCTGCCGTCGTACTGCGCGGGGACGTAGACGTAGTAACGCCGCAACGTGCCGGGGAAGACCTTGCTATCACGCCACTCGTGCGTCGTGACTTTGCCCTGCGGAACGCCCTCCTGCCGTGAAGACTCGGGGCCGTACTCGTAGACGGTTTGCGCGTCGACTGCCGTGGCAACGAAGGCGATTGCGATGGCGATGGCGAGAACAACGGGGCGAAGCATGGCGTCGGCTCGGACAAGAATAGGGCAGGGACGAGGCCGACACTGTAACCCATCACGATTGCGCCGTCACGAAACCAAGAATGTGGGAGGCGTCTCCAGACGCCGATGACGCGCACCATGCCGTTTGCGGTATGGAGACCGTATTCGGGGTCTGGAGACCCCTCCCACAAAATTGTGGAGTCAGCGAGACTTAACGGGCGCCGCCTTCTCGATTGCTCCTGACGCATCGCCTTTCGCCGCTTTCACGTCCTTGGCGGATACAAATCGCAGCGACGCCGAGTTGATGCAGTAGCGCAAACCCGTCGGACGGGGGCCGTCGTTGAAGACATGCCCCAGGTGCGCCGCGCAGCGGGCGCAGCGCGTCTCGATGCGCTGCATGTTCAGGGTGTAATCGGGGTGCTCGGTGATGACGTCGTCGGTGACCGGCAGCCAGAAGCTCGGCCAGCCACAGCCCGACTCGAACTTGGTCTTCGAGGTGAACAGCAACTGGTCGCAATTCACACAGCGGTACTCGCCTGGCTTCTTGTTGTTCCAGAACTCATTGCGGAAGGGTTGCTCGGTGTGCGCTTGGCGGGTGACGCGGAACTGCATCGGCGTCAGTCGCGACACCCAATCCACCTTCTCCCAGTCGGTGTCGGGCGGCAGCGGCTCGAGGGCCATCGACTTCCTCGAGCGGCGCGCCGGTTTCTCTTCAACCGCCGCCGAGGGCGCCGCCTCAGCCGCGGCGGACTCGGCCGTCGCCGCGGGCTTCGCGCCTTGTTCTTCACTCGCCGCGTTGTCGGCAAACACGGCGACCACAGCAAACGACGCCAGCGCGGCGCCGATCAGTACCAAGAGCGATTTCATTGCGACAACCCTCCTTCGGGCTTGAGCAGATCGGCAAACGCCTTGCGGTACTTCTCGACCTTGGGGCTGACGACCGCACGGCAGTAGCCTTGATTGGGGTTCTTGGCGAAGAAGTCCTGGTGGTACGCCTCGGCGGGGTAGAACCTTTCGAGCGGCGCCACCTCGGTGACGATCGGCTTGCCGTAGGCCCGCGACTCGTTGAGAGCGGCGATCACCCGTTCGGCCGTCTCGCGCTGCTCGTCGTCGTGGTAAAAGATCGCCGAGCGGTACTGGGTGCCGTGATCGGGTCCCTGGCGATTGAGCGTGGTCGGGTCGTGTGTGCGGAAGAAGACCTCCAGCACTTTCTCGTACGAGATCACACTCGGGTCGTACTCGATCTGCACCACCTCGGCGTGGCCTGTCTGGCCCGTGCTGACCGCTTCGTAGGTCGGGTTGACGAAGCGCCCGCCCGCGTAGCCCGACACGGCCGAGTGGACGCCGTTAGTGACTTCGTAAACCGCCTCGGTGCACCAGAAGCACCCGCCGCCCAGGGTGGCGAGGGCCTTCTTCGGCGACGCGGCTTCTTCAGCGGCTGCTTCCATCGTGAATAACACTCCCAGCGCCGTCAGGACGGCGAGCATCGAGAAGGGATGGCGTGACATGGCGGGTTCCAATAACACGGACGATCGGGGCCTTCGTCGCTTTCACAGCATTCTAGGGCGGCGCCCAACGAGGGGGAATTCTGCACGGGTGGGAAATCTCGGCCCGCTCGGCTCGGGAGACGAAAGGCGGCAAACCGATCGGAGCCGAAAATACGCTTGCTTTCCTGAAAATCCGTGCCGATACTCAAGCACATGCTCACCTGGCGAAGCGACTACCGGTTTACCTACTTCTTTGGCTTCTTTTACGGAGCCAAGGGCCCGGGGGTCGTGCGTAACGCCGCGTAATGCGAGCTGCAACACACGAGTGAGCAAAAAACTCAGCCCCGAGGCCCCCGCGGCCCCGGGGCTGAGTTTTTTTGTGCGCTACGGGCTCACTAGTAAGCGCACCGTCAGAAAAAGGCATTCCAGCAAATCCCTCACCCCCTGAACCCCTCAGCCCCCAGCCCCTCCCAAAATGATCGTTGTCATGAAAACCACGGCCACCGAAGCCGACCTCCAGCACCTTGTGAAGCACGTCGAGTCCCTCGGCCTCAAGGCGAACGTCCTCCGCGGCACCGAGCGGACGGTGGTCGCCGCAATCGGTGATGAACGCGTCATCGGCGTCACGGCTCTCGAAAGCTCGCCGGGCGTCGACAACGTGATGCGGGTGCTCGCCCCCTACAAGCTGGCGAGCCGCGAGGCGCACACGGAGACTTCCGTGATCCGTGCCGGTTCGCTCGAAGTCGGCGGCAAGCCAATCGGCGTGATCGCCGGGCCGTGCAGTGTCGAGAGCGAAGAGCAGATCGTCGCCACCGCCAAGGCGGTCAAGGCGGCGGGCGCCACGGCCCTCCGCGGCGGCGCGTTCAAGCCCCGCACCAGCCCCTACAGCTTCCAGGGCATGAAGGAAGACGGCCTCAAGCTGCTCGCCACGGCGCGCGACGAGACGGGCCTGGCGATCGTCACCGAGGTCGTCTCGCCCGAGGACGTGGACCTCGTCGCCGGCTACGCCGAGGTCTTGCAGATCGGCGCCCGCAACATGCAGAACTACCGCCTGCTCGAAGCGTGTGGCCGCGCCGACGCCGCCGTGCTGCTCAAACGCGGCCCGAGCGCCACAATGGAAGAACTGCTGCTCGCGGCCGAGTACATCCTCGACGGCGGCAACTCACGGGTCATGCTCTGCGAGCGCGGCATCCGCACGTTCGAGTCGCACACCCGCTTCACGCTGCCGCTGGCGAGCATCCCCTACTTACAGCAGAAGACCCACCTACCGGTGGTGATCGACCCCAGCCACGGCACAGGCCACACCTACATGGTTTCCGCCCTAGCGAAGGGCGCGATCGCTGCGGGCGCCGACGGCGTCATCGTCGAGGTCCACCCCGACCCCGAGCACGCCAAGAGCGACGGCTACCAAACGCTCAGCTGCGACGCGTTCACCACCATGATGGCCGAGTGCCGCCGCATCGCCGACGCGGTGGACCGGACGTTGTAGCGGACAAACCGGACGCTAACGCGTGCCGGTTGATCGGACGGCCCCGCGGCAAGAAAAAATCAGCCGCGGGGCCTTAGCCCCCGGTTCCGCCAGCAGACTAAACTGGCCGGATGCTCAATGACGAACCACTCGCGTACTTCATCACCTGGACGGTCTACGGCACATTTCTACAGGGCGACGAACGAGGCTGGCGCAAGCGGGGAAGGGGGGAACAGAACGCTCAACCAAAGTTGGCGGAATGGCGTCGCGAGCGATTGAAGCACCCCATCGAGCTACTGAACGAGCCGCAAAGGCGAGTGGTAGAGTCAGAGATCGAACGCCTAGCCGAGTATCGAGGTTGGCGCGTATGGGCAAAGAGCGCGCGTTCTAACCACGTCCATACAGTGATTTCGGCGCACGGGGTCGCCGGTAGCGTAGTGCGCGACCAACTCAAGGCGAACTGTACTCGCGAGTTGAGGACACATTGGGACCAATTCATTGATCGTCCCGTTTGGACGACAGGCGGCGACTGGCAATGCGTCAACACGGAAGACGAGTTAGAGCAAGTCGTGGTCTATGTCACAGTAGCGCAGGATCGAAAAGAGTTTGATGCTCTCCAGAGGGGCAGAACCGGACGCTAACGCGTGCCGGCTGATGACCAACACGAGTGACCAAATATCAGCCGCGGGGCCTTAGCCCCCGGTTACTTTTGCTGCGCCAAATCCTCGCTGATTCCCCGCTGTTCGATCACCGCCGCCCGCACAAAAACGTGGCCCGATGCGGGATCGACCTCGGCGATAACGTCGGCGGGCGCCGTCGTGCCGGGCGGGTAGAACTCGATCGTCTCGGGCTGTCGCGCGGCGTCGCTAGTCGTCAGCCAAAGCGTGCGGCCATCGACCGCGCCCCAGGTGAGGCCCAAGCCGCCGAGCACGCCGTCGAGCGCTACCCCGAAAGGCCGGTTGGTGACCGAGCACTCGACCGTCGATCGCGGCCCATAACCGATGTCCGCGAGCGCCCGCCAATCGACGAGGATCGACAGCCCCGTGACGCGGCGCCAATGACAGAACACCTCCGTCAGCGGCGTCGGCTCGACAAAGCTGAACGTCGTCCGGCGGTCGAGCACCGGCGCGAGCGTCGCCAGCGACGGCTCGGCCGATAACAGCGAGCGCGGGTACTTCGTCTTCAGCGGCAGACCCCGTACGATCCGCAGGCGTTCACAGAGCACGACGAGGCCGTACTGCGTGGCGAGCGATGCGGTGACGCCGAGCTTGCCGTCGCTGAATTGTGAATCGGCGGGCAGTTTCCCCAGTCGTCGCAACAGGGCGACCATCTCCGCCTCGTCTGCCTCGACGAGGTCGGCGACCGGGTGCTGGATCGTGCGGGGTTTGTCGGCGTCGATGCGGACGACGGTGACAGACGATCCCTCGGCGTCAAACCCCAGCCGCAACGGCTGGAGCGATGTCTCGAGAAGTTCCGCCAGCGTGACGCCCTCACCGACCAAGTCGATCGGCTTGGCGGCCGACACACCCGCGAGCCGCAAGGCCACCGGGTCGATCGTGATCGGCACGCCCGCGACGTCACCCACAACACGCAGCGCCTCGTCGAGCGGGATGTCACGCAGGTTGACCGAGGGGACCGCGTACGTCAGCGCTGTTAGCGACGAGCCGGTGAAGGGGCCGTTCGCTTCGTTGGTCGGGCCACGACGGACATAGACGCCGGCGTGCTGGGCCACGGCCGCAAGCTCGTCGTCGAGCGACGGCTCGGTTGGCTTGCGGGTCGTTGGCTTCGACGGTTCATCCGCCGGCGCCGTCGCCGGAGCGGCGCCGTGGCCCTTGCGAAGCACGATCTCGACCTCATTGAAGTCGATCGACAGCGGGTCGATCTCCGACGGCGTCTCTTCAACCGGCGGCGCTTCCTCGACGGGTGCCGTACTCGCTAGTGCGACGCGCTCGACACCGTTCTCGTCGTTATCCCCATCGTCCTCCGCGGCGTCATCCGCAACGGCGTCCGGCGGCAACGCCAGCAGCGCCTCATCGACTGGCTCGGTTGGTTCAACGGGTAGATCGTCAACAGCAGTCCCACCGGCAGGCGATTCGTTCGCCGCGACTTCCTCTGGAGTTAGTTCGGGCTCTGGAGTTGGTTCGGCAGCGGGCTTGCTGGCGGAGGGCGGCGTCGGCTCGGCTGTGGTTGGTTGTTCGTTAGCAGCGACTGTTTGCGGCGGCGTGTCGGGCGTCTCGGCGCCGGGCCAGAGGAAGAACGCGATCGCAGCGACGCCGGCGAGCGCAACGCCGCTCGCCGCTGTAACAATCATCCACGGTAACGCCGCTGCACTCGCTGGTTCGACGACCGGATCCGGCAGCGGCGGAGGCGCCGCGAACGCCTCCGCGGGCGCCTCGGTCGTCTCGAGCGTGTCGCTCATCACCGCCACAACGGGCGTCGCCGCAACAGCAGGGGCCGCCGCGGCTTCACCCGCGGGCGCCGCGATCAACACCATGCTGCCGCATTTCGGGCAGGCATGAACCTCACCGACAAACCCCTCGTCGCGCACCTTCAGCCATGAACGGCAGGTTTCGCATTGAACACGAAAGGCGGTCACGGCAGCGCTGATTGAATACAAGACGAATGGGACGCGGACGGACGCGGATTAAAAGGATGAACACGGATATTCAAAGCGCATGAGCATCTGCGTTCATCTGTTCAATCCGCGTTTATCCGCGTGCCATTCTTTTAGGCTAGTTGGCTTGAAAAACCGTGGGCAGAGTATCGCCACGGCCCTCGGCCGCGGCGCGGGTGGTGATCGTGACGCCCCCATCGCCGACGACGTAGACCAGCTTCTGCCTCAGGTCGGCGGCGTCGGCGGCCTCCTTATCGGGGTTTGCCCGGCGGAGCACTTCCAATAGCGCGGCCTCGGCCGGCAGGTCCGTTACGTCCAAAGCGAGCATCTGGTTGCGGGTGATCCCATCTAACTGTAGGTCGCGGCCACGGATCTCGATCGGCGTGGCGATCGTCTCCGCTAGAATCGCTACAGCCGTCTCAAGCGATTCCCGTGTGAACTGAATCGTCACGGGCGTCTGCAAACGCTCGGCAATCGGTAGCTCCGCCAGCGACGGCGCCGCGGAGATCATCGGTTCGGCAACCACCGGCGAAGCCAGCTCTGCGATGACCCGCTCGGCGGCGAGGGCGAGTTGGTGGGCCGTGCCGGACGGGACATAGCCGTTCACCACCGCCTGCCGGCCATCGACGCCCCGCCGCGCGTACTTGCCGACCACCGCCATCATCCGTGGCGAGCGCTCGACCACCCGCCGGCTGTAGGCCGACCAGTCGCGGCCGCGAACCACGGCGTCGAGGTCGTCGTCCCAGCCCTGGCTCTGCTTCACCACGCCGGCGGCGACACGCACCTCGGGCTCCGAGGCGTTGGGGACAACGCGTAGCTCCCAGTACAGCCGCTGCAGGTCGTCGATGTGCAGGCTCAGGGCCACGGCGGCCCACTCGTCACGCCCCTGGGCGAGCACCAGCTCACGCAGCGGCGCCCACGGCCCGCTCAAGAGGGCGCCCCCATCGCCGACCAAGAACCGTGGCAGGCACACCAGCGTCACGTGTCGGTCGCTGTCGGTCGTGTCGATCAGCTGCTCGAACTCTCGCGGCACGAGCGGCAGGTCGTCCGACGCTGAGTCGCTTGAGGCTGAATCACTTGAGGCCGGGGGGTCCACCGCAACCGTCTGGCTGACGGATTCGTAATCTTCCCCCGCGGCGACGCCCACGGTCACCACCTGGGCCGACTCCAGCGCCGCATCGTCAAGCAACAGCGCCCGCCAGACTCGGCGGCCCTCGGCCGTCGCCAGCAGCGCCTGCGGGCGGGCGTAGAGGAACAGCCCCGACTCGGCGGGGACGAGCGACAGGTCGATCGGCTCTCCGCTCGTCGGCGAAGCCCACAGCGTCCGGCCGTCATCGTCCACCAGCCCGTCGCTCGGCTCCTGCGGAGCGGCGTTATCCGACACCGCCTGAACCCCCGAGCCCTGAACAATCGGCGCGGGCGGTGACGTAGACTTAGACGCAGCGCTATTCGGCGCCGAATCGCCACATCCGAGCGCTCCGAGCGTCAGCAGAACCAGCGAATGGCGAAAGCGAGGTTGCATCCCACCATTTTAAGGCAGCAGCGACCACGTCGCTAATCGTTTTAGCCACTATTACCCACTATCTGGCGAGCCATTCACCAACCGTGAGAGGCGAGCCGTCAGCGTCAGCGCCCGGAGCGAAGCAGGCGCCCGCAATGACTCCGGGCGCTAGTGCTGACGGCTCGCCAACAGTTCTCGCAACACACGCCCCCCGCGACGCCGGCGCTACCAGCCCACCGCCACTTGCGCTACAGTTCGTAAGTCCGCTCTCCTTCCTTCAAGCGCCTTCCCGCGATGAAAGCCTTCGAAGCCGTCCAGCACTACTTTCACAAGGCGGCGCACGAGCTGGGGATGGAGTCCCCGATGCGCAAGCTATTGATCACGCCCGAACGTGAGCTGACCGTGCAGATCCCGCTCAGGCGCGACGACGGCACGCTCGAGACACTCGTCGGCTACCGCGTCCAACACAACTCGGCGCGCGGGCCGATGAAGGGCGGCTTGCGCTATCACCACGAGGTCGATCTCGACGAGGTCCGCGGCCTCGCGTCGCTGATGACTTGGAAGACGGCCGTCGTGAATATCCCTTACGGCGGCGCCAAAGGGGGCGTCACCGTCAACGCCCGTAGCCTCAGCAAGAACGAGAAGGAACGCGTCACCCGCAAGCTGGTTGACGCCATCCATCAAGTGATCGGCCCCGACTCTGACATCCCCGCTCCCGACATGGGAACCGGGCACGAGGAGATGGCGTGGATCATGAACCAGTACGCCAAGTACCAAGGCTTCAACCCCGGCGTCGTCACCGGCAAGCCCGTTGAGCACTACGGCATTCCCGGTCGCGAAGAGGCGACCGGCCGCGGCGTCGGCCTGCTGACCCTCAAGACGCTCGGCCGACTGGGCCGCAAATCCGCCGGCGCCACCGTCGCGCTGCAAGGCTTCGGCAACGTCGGTACGCACACGGCCAAGTTTCTCAGCGAGGCCGACTGCAAGATCGTCGCCATCTCCGATCAAACCGGCGCCTGGCGCAATCCGAAGGGGATCGATATCAAAGCCGCGTTGCGCCACGTCAACCAGAACAACGGGCAACTCGAGGGCTTCGAAGGCGGCGAACGGATCCCCGGCGATGAGTTGCTCGAGCTCGGCGTCGATGTGCTGATCCCCGCGGCGTTGGGCGGCGTTATCAATGAGTCGAATGTCGCCCAAGTGAAGGCGCCCGTCATCATCGAAGCGGCCAACGCCCCAATCACGCCCGAGGCGGACGAGAAGCTCCAGGAACGCGGCGTCATCATCCTCCCCGACATCCTCGCCAACGCCGGCGGCGTCACGGTGAGTTACTTCGAGTGGGCGCAAAACCGTCAGTTCTATCGCTGGACCCTCGACCGCGTCCGCGGAGAACTCGACCGCACGCTAACGCACGCCTTCGAAGAAGTCTGGGACCGCTCGATCGAGAGGACCCTCGGACTGCGGACGACGACCTTCATGGTAGGCATCGAACGCGTGGCGCGGGCGGCGGAGCTAGCCGGCGTGGCGTGAGTGAGGACTCAACTCGCTCAATCTGAAAATCTGGTAGTCCCGAGTGCAGCGCAGGGGGTGAAGTAGGCGCAGGGACGGTGTCCGCCCTCTCCACCCGTGCCGGTAAGGTCTCGCCAAGAGCGACTGCCGAGATTCTTGCCAATGCCTGGGCTTAGGCGGCGAAGAACGGAAGGTGTAGCCAATCCCTATGCCACTCTCTGGAGCCGCTTGCCATGCGTGCCGCCCTGCTACTTCTCGCCGGAATGGCCTTCATCGCCGGATTCAACCAGCACGTAAAGAAGCTCGAGAGGCGGTCTAAGGAGACCATGCCAGCGACGACAGCCGAGGAGTTCGCCGCCTACCAGCAACGCTGGCGGGCGAATCTGCGTCTAGCCGGGCAGCTGCCCCCAAGCCCCAAGCTCGCCCGATAGATCGAAGGCCCGCTTGCCGGTAGATCGAAGGTCCCGTAGATCGAAGGCGAACCCTAAGCGCCAGCCGGTCGATTGCTACAGACGACTGGCCTCAGTGCAGCGAGGCCACGAGCGATTCGATGACGTGATCAATGTCCGCATCGTTAACGTCGTGGTGCGTCACGGCGCGGATGCGGTGGGGCGAAGGCTGACTGACGAGCACACCGTGATGCGCGAGCCGCGCAGCGATCTCGGCAGCCGTGCCGATCGCCGGGTCGATCTCAATCACGACCAAATTCGTGTCGCAGCGGTCGCCCAAGAGCGACAAGCCCTGCGTGTGTTGCGCAGCATTGGCGAGCTTGGTGGCGCGGGCGTGGTCCTGCGTGAGGCGCGTCACTTGGTGCTGTAATGCGTACAGCGCGCCGGCGGCGATGATGCCCGCCTGACGCCAGCCGCCGCCTAACGCCTTACGCACTCGCCGCGCCGTCGCAATCAACTCGGCCGGCCCCGCGAGCGCCGAGCCGACCGGCGCGCCAAGGCCTTTGCTGAAGCAGACGCTCACCGTATCGAAGGGGTCGCACTGACGGCGGAGGTTGGCGCGCCAGTCGCCCTCGGTGGCGACCGCCGCGTTCCACAGCCGCGCGCCGTCAAGGTGCGTCTTCAGGCCGACGCTATGGGCCCACGCACACGCAGCAACGACGTCGGCCTCGGGCAGGATCGCGCCGCCATAACGGTTGTGCGTGTTCTCCACGCACAGCACCTTGGTGCGCGGGTAATGGATGTTCTCCGGCCGCAGGGCCGCTTCGAGCGTCTCGATACTCGGCAGGCCCGCGGACGAGGGCAGCGGGTGCGCCGCAACGCCCCACAGCTGCGCGTACGCGCCCTGCTCGTAGTAGTAGATGTGACACTGCGAGTCGCAGAAAAACTCGTCCCCGGGCTGGCAATGGACGCGCACCCCTAGCTGGTTGGTCATCGTCCCCGACGGGGCGAACAACGCCGCCTCTTTGCCGAGCAGGTCCGCGACTTGTTCTTCGAGCTCGAAGACGGTGGGGTCGTCGCCGAACACGTCGTCGCCGACCGGCGCCGCCGCCATCGCTTCACGCATGGCGGCGGTCGGTCGGGTGACGGTATCGCTGCGGAGGTCGATCATGCTGCGGATGTTACCCGATCGTTGAACGTTAACGTCCCCGTCCCCCTCCCTTTCAGCGCGGGGGACAAACGGGGATCACCGTTGTGGTTTTGCAGGCGTGTAGTTCTCACCGGTACCTATACCGACTCCGCTAATCAAGTTACATCCTCCCCAGGCACGTCGTGGAAAGAACAAGGGCGACGAATCGTCACTCCTTCGCCGCTTCCAGGGCTTTCTTCGCCGCGACACGGCCGCCGTGAGTGTTGCTCACCTCGGCGAACGTGATCTCGCCCCCCTTGGCGATGACGAACGTGGCGGGATAGGCGGTTTCGTTGGGCGCCATCCACCGGAGGCCGTAGGCGTTCACGAGCTCGTAGTCGGGGTCGAGTAGCAGAGTCACGCCGCCGGGGAGTTCGGTCTCGTTGATCTTGGCCATCGTCGCGGTGAGGAACTCCTCGGCGTGTCCTTCAAGCCCCTTCTGCTGGCCGGGGTAAACGACCACAACGGCCACGCCGGCGTCGGCAAAGTCATTGGCGCTACGGATCAAATCCGCGGTCTGGGCTGAACATGCTGGGCACTGATAGCCGGGATAGCCGCGCAACACCACGAGCACCGTCTTGCCGCCCGCGAAGGTCTCGGCCAGATCGACCTGCTCACCGGCGGTGCTTGTGAGCGTGACGGTCGGGGCGCTTTCGCCAACGGCGGGCGGCTCAGGAGGTGCGACCTCGGCGACAGGCTGGGCGTAGGCCTGGGACGCAGCGAAAAGGCCAGCTACAGCGAACACAGCGGGGCGGAGCAGGGTCATGACGGCGGGGTTCCTACAGAAAACGGGGCAGTGGACAGTTGAAGAGGGCGGCTTGCCTAGCGTACGCCCGACCCCCAGCCTACGCACCGCTCGGCCGGGAGGTTGCGTGAGGCAGCCCACGCCCCGACCCCATTGGCCGTTGTCCGCCCTGAGCCTCTGTAGCGGCCCGTGCCGGGCAGTTACGCTGGAGGGTCTTATGACGCTTAACGCCGCCAAACCGCTCGCTATCGCCCGTATCGACGCCCGTAGGGCCGATTCTCGGGGTCCCATCGACGATCTCCGCCGCAAGCTGGCGCCGGAGGGGAACGTCGTCTCTGCTGCGGGCCGGCGGAAAACGATCGAGGTTTTTGGTGAGCCTTTGTCGCCCGTCGAAGTCGTGGACCGCATCTGCGAAGATGTCCGATCGCGGGGCCTGGAAGCGGTGCTGGAGTACACCGCAAAACTCGACGGCGCCCAGCTCACCGCCGAGACACTTCGGGTCTCGCCCGACGAGCTCGAAACGGCCCACCGGGCGGCGGACCCCGACTTCCTGGCGATGATCCGCCGTATCCGTGACCGCTTGCTGCGGTTCCAGACGGCGATTCTTCACAAGGATGTCCGCGTCGAGATCGAAGGGGGCGGCTACCTCCGTCAGCGTTACCTCCCTCTAAGCCGCGCGGGCCTCTGCGTCCCTGGAGGCGCCGCGGCGTATCCGTCCACCGTGCTGATGACCGCCGTCCCGGCCCAAGCCGCCGGCGTGCCCGAACTGGCGGTCGTCGCACCGCCGACGAAGTTCGGCAGCTACAACACCGACCTCTTGGCGACGTGCCACGAACTCGGCGTCACCGAGGTCTACCGCATGGGCGGCGCGCAAGCCGTTGCGGCGCTGGCTTACGGATGCGAGGGCGTCCCGAAGGTCGACAAGATCGTCGGCCCCGGCAATCTCTTCGTCGCGCTTGCGAAGCGACGTGTCTTCGGCGAGGTCGGCATCGACTCGATCGCCGGTCCAAGCGAGGTGATCGTCGTCGCCGACGCCTCGACTCCGCCTGCCTACGCCGCCGCCGACCTGATCGCCCAAGCCGAGCACTCGCCCGGCTCCGCCGTGCTGCTTACTTGGCACGAGCCGCTCATCCACCAAGTCGCCGCCGAACTCGACAAGCAGCTCGCCACGCTCGAGCGCAGCGACCTGACGCGCCAATCGCTCGAATCCTTCGGCGCGCTGATCACGGTCCGCGACCGCGAGCACGCCGCGCAGTTGTGCGACGAACTGGCGACCGAGCACCTCCACATCGCCTGCGAAGACCCCGAGGGGCTGCTCGATCAGGTGCGTTGCGCCGGCGCCGTGTTCCTCGGTCCGTTTGCCCCGGTGCCGGTAGGCGACTACTCAGCGGGCCCGTCACACGTACTGCCCACCGGCGCGACGGCGACGTTCGCGAATGGGCTGTCGAGCAACGACTTCCTCCGTTCCAACAGCGTCATCGCGTTCACCGAAGCGACCCTCGCCACGCAAGCCGACGACATCGTGCGGCTCGCCAACGTCGAAGGCCTCACGGGGCATGCTCGGACGGTTACGATCAGAAAGGGAACCACAGATGGACACAGATGAACGCAGATAACAAGTCTTTGTATCAATCTCCGTTGGGAGGTGCAGGTCGCTTTTTGGTGGTCACGTTGCTGTGAAGTCTTAATCCGTGTTTATCAGTGTTCATCCGTGGTTCCCTCTCTTCTTAGAACAATATGATCGCCCGACTCCTCATCATCGCCCTACTGCCCGCGGTTGCCGTTGCGCAGGACACCAAGAACTTCCCCACGCTCGGCGAGGTCGTGCGGCTCGACCCGGCGCTCGACAGGCTCATCGCGAAGGACGCGAAGGTCGAGGTCCTCGCCGGCGGGTTCGTGTGGTCGGAGGGACCGGTATGGGTCGAACGTGACGGCGGTTACTTGTTGTTCAGCGACATCCCCAACAACAAGATTGTGAAGTGGGTCGAAGGGAAGGGCGCTAGCACGTTCTTGCAGCCCTCGGGTTACACGGGCCTAGGCTCTTACGGCCGTGAGCCGGGGAGCAACGGCCTGGCGCTCGACCCCGAGGGCAACCTCACGATGTGCGAGCACGGCGACCGCCGCGTCTCGCGCATGACGTGGGACGGCGGCAAGCGGACGCTCGTCGATAACGTTGAGGGCAAACGCCTCAATAGCCCCAATGACCTCTGTTGGGGAAAGAACGGCGACCTCTATTTCACCGACCCGCCGTACGGTCTGCCCAAAGGCTGGGAGTCTTCGACGCGCGAGCTCGACTTCTGCGGCGTGTATCACTTATCGAAGGATGGCAAGCTGACGGTCGTTGATAAGACGCTGCCGCGCCCCAACGGCGTTGCCCTCTCGCCCGA